>CAVQDO010000022.1:0-5771 GCA_963711255.1 uncultured Gammaproteobacteria bacterium
TGCATATGAGCGAAATTTTAAACGCGGACAGACCAGAATGGCACTAAGTTAAGCCATATTTGCATGAATCCGGGACATGAACCGGGCACAGCTGGCAACGACACGCCGTGAAACCCTCCATGGTGGCTCAACACCCGCGTCCCTGCGGGTGATGGTCGTTGCCAGCTGTGTCCGATTCACATCCCTTGCGGCTAACGAGACAGCAATCAATGTCGCCAGGTTACTGAAAGACCATGCTACGCACTCTTAACTTAGTGCCATTTCGGACAGACCACGTTTATTTATCTCGAGTTTTAGCTGTCAGGCTTAACCTGTACAGCATTAATTTTATTAAATAAATAAGCGATCCCTAATAGCGAGAGCCCCAGGCCCAAAAACGATACCACACGCCATAATCCGTCGAGGTCTCGCATATCCCATAAAAATGCTTTTGCAATGACCACCAGTAACGCAATAATACCTGCTCTTTTTGCATCACTGCTATTTCTATATGCACCATATATCAGAATAGCCACTGACAGTAACAGCCAGACTAATGAGTAAGTATAAAGTTCACCTTCTTTAATCGGCATATTCAGCCTTAAGCCATCATTCCATAGCTGCCTTATTTCAAGCGTTACAAACATGTAGAGAGCAAGTACACAGATAACGCCAGCTACCCTTTTCAAACCTGCAATGCGTTTATAGACAATTGCCGCCAGCACAACTGGCAAACCATAAGCAATCAGCAGTAAATTAAAGATTGGCGTACTGCCAATTCTTTCACTACTCCACAATGGGTTATGCAGATACAGGTTATAAATAACAAACAAGCCAGCTGCTGCAGCAATATGCAACATCGCCAAACCACGATACCAGGCTTTGAAACTTTGCAGAGAATTAGACTTCCACTCGTAGATAATGCCAACCGCCGCCCACGAACAAACATAGACTGAGGCTTCTGTTATATTAAATTGTTTAGCAAAGATATCGCCGCCGTATAACAGGTAACGGGTAAACACCGCTAAAGTGAGTACCAGCAGGTGTGCAGATGCACTGTGTAGCCACACTACCAGCTCAGGCCTGCCACGCACTTCTCTTGAAGCGACGACACATGAAGCCAGGCAACCCGCATAGGTCAGCAACAAAGTTAGGCTGCTGACTTCATACAGCGCCACCCAGGGATTGAATGTTAAACGCACGATCACCAGCATTAGCATCACTTTCATAATGACCGGCAATACTGCCACCTGTATCTTGCGGTCTATATAGGCAAGCCCGATCAGTTGCACAGCCAGGATCAATGTCAGCGTCACTTCGGAAAAGGCAAAGAAACAGGCAACGGCAAATGCCGATTGAGCGGCAATGGCCAGAGCCGCTTCTACTTCCACCACCTGCTCCTGATGTCGGGTACACCATACGGTCAGTAAAAAAGCATAAACGCCCGCTATCAGGAACGTTGGCAATGCCCACGATAAACCATCCTGCATACCCGATATCCGCAGATAAGCCAGTACGATGGCGACCAGCGGCATAAACAATATAAAAGATGACCAGTAACCCCGGTGGCGACTATTAACAAATTCTTTGCCACCAATTACCGCATAAGCCGCAGTCACAAGCACAAGCAAAATGATGTAAGAAGGTTGTAGCACCTTAACCATTGGTGTGATAGTCAACTTCCAGTCAAAGAAGCTGACATTCATCGAAAACAGATCGACAATGATGGGCAATAAAGTAAAAAGTGGTAACAGCCGCAACACGGGAAGATTGTTTCTGGCAACTAACGCCGCTACGACCGGTAACAGCACAATGGCCGGGTAACTTAATTCATTCAGCACTTCAACCTGAAGCAGCAACATCAACGAAACTGACAACACCACAAACACAGCCATAACCTGCTTGATAACATCTCTGCCGGTAAACGATTCGATGTCAATTTCTTTTAGTTTCAGCCCCGCGAATGTGAACGCAACACCGGCATAGGCAAGCGCTGCCAGATACAAAGCACGCACGCCCTGTGCCACCTCAGGCAGATCAAGCGACAGGACAAACCAGCCGACTGCACCCAGCCATGTCCCCCACCAGAGCCAGCTGCGGTATATATAACGTTGTAACCAGAACGAAGAACAGGTGACGATAAAGCTGTATAACAAAGCCGCTTCGATATTATTGCTACCCGTACTGACAAGTATCGGCACCAGGTACGCACCCAGTAAACCCATAGCCGCCATCAGCGGACCGTGTTTCAGTGCCAGCAGCATAGACAATGCAGACATCAATGCCATACTGGCAAAGGCGGTCTGTGCTGAGATAAGTTGATACAGATGAAAACTGACCAGCAAGGCACTATAAATAACCAGCGAGCCCGAGGCCACAAAAACGGCATGCACACCGGCTTCGAGCCGACCAATGCGCCTTAGCTTTTCACCCGCAACGATCAAACCGGCACCAAACAGCAGGCCTAAAACGATACGAGCTGTTGGCCCGAGGATGCCGTTTTCGATCGAATAACGCACCAGAAAGATACCGGCGAATACCAGGCAGATACCGCCGAGAAGAGCCATCCAGTACTGCTGAAATAATGCCACCCAGTCGATAGCAGGCCTGGCTGCTGCAACAGGCATGTGCTCTGTCGCATCCTCTGCCGGGTACGTTATAGCCGATTGATCCTGCTCAACGGGTTCATTAAGCCAGTCAGACCTGGCTTGTTTTGCTGGCAGTGTTTCGGCTGTTATTTCTGCCACAGGTGAAGTGAATTTTTTTTCCTGATCACTGGTTATAGAAGACGCATCTGCCTGCTGCATAATACCATCAAGCTTGCGTTCAACATTATGTAGCCGTAATACTAAATCTTTAATCTTTAAAAACGAGACAAAGCCTAGTACCGAACCAATTAAAACAGCCAGCGGGATAATTACAAATAAAACTTCCATATAAAATAAGCAAGGTCAGTCATTGGGTAATTTGATAATAGCGGAAATTATAGAATAACCTGCTGTTTTCGTTAATTATAAAGACTAATAAATATTAAAGCGTGAGGAGTTCCCATTTGTCAACGCCCCTTTAATTTACAACTTATTATTTTCAGAGAGATAAGTATTTCCCCTCCCTTTATAACTCGCCCTGTTTTATCCAGTTATTTTGAGTTGCGTCAAAATCTCCCTTGTTTGTTTATGATATTTTATTTTAGTAATAAAGGGGATTGTTAGCGTAACACACGACAATTTCCGCAATTATGTGTAGCTGCATAGATAGTAATGTCATGAACCAAGAAAGTCTTTCACAGGACCAGAAAACCACAGAACACAGTGCCGGCATACGTATTGGTCAGCAACTGATAAAAGCAACCGCACCCTATGCAGTCGAAGTGGTTTCGCAGAGCTGGTGGCACGTTGCTGTGACCTTTACCCTGCTGATTACTGCACTCGTCGGCGCTGGCATGGTGCCCTGGTGGCAGGTGCGGGCCATGCTGTCAATTTTTGCCGCATTTTTAATGGTACGCACTTTTATTACTTATCACGATTACATGCACGGTTCGATTTTGAGCCGGTCGCGCCTCGCCTGGCTGCTGTTTCGACTATATGCCGGGTTTGCGCTGACACCGCCACGTTCCTGGAAAAAGAGCCACAATTATCATCATGGCCACGTCGGTAAAATTAGCCTGGCGAGTGTTGGCGCCTTCCCGGTAATCACCACGCAGATGTGGCGTGAAGCCTCATCCAGCGAGCGCGCATCTTATCGCTTTCAGCGGCATCCGCTGGTCGTCCTGTTTGGCTATATCACTATCTTTGGTTTCAGTATCTGTATATTACCGTTGCTGCGTGATCCAAAATATTACTGGGATTCCGCCCTGGCACTGCTTGCACATGGTAGTTTGATTACTGTCCTGTGGGTATTTGGGGGTTTTGATGTGGTCTTTTATGTTGTATTACTGCCAATGTTTATCGCATCAGCACTCGGCAGTTACCTGTTTTTCGCCCAGCACAGTTTTAAACGCATGATCATCATCACGCCCGAAGCATGGTCGTATTACCGGGCCGCACTCGAGTCGTCAAGTTATATGAAGCTCAACAGAATCATGCAATGGTTCACCGGCAATATCGGTTTTCACCACATCCATCATCTCAACGTGCGTATCCCGTTTTATCGCCTGCCAGAAGCGATGGCCGCCATACCCGAACTTCAGTCACCGATAACAACGACATTGTCGCTTCGCGACATCAGAAACTGTTTTAGTTCATCACTGTGGGACGAGAGACTTCAGCGCATGGTTTCTTATCGGGAAGCGAGCAAGATGGCGTAATCAGCTTTAATCAACTGGATCACGGTTTGCACATCCTAACCCAGATCCAGCGGTTTAACCGGTGCTTCCATCCAGCTATCATCGTTCTTCCAGTCATAATCCGGGTCATCGACATAGAGCTCCAGCTCGTTACCATCCGGGTCTCTCAGGTAGATACTCTGACTGATAGTATGGTCAGATAAACCAGCAACAGGATAATCCATCGCGCGAAGTTTTTCGTAGAGTGCTTTCAGGGTAGCCAGGCTGTCACCGATATGCCAGCCGACATGGTAAAGGCCAATGCGTTTGCCCTGCAATGGTCCATCAGCGCTACCGACCTGGATAAGAAGCAACTCGTGATGTGTGCTGCCACCGCTCAGTAAGGCAGCACGGTTATTAAATATTAAACCTTTTAGATCAAGGCCAACGATATCAGTATAAAACGTGACTGACGTTGGCAGATCACGTACGTAGAACACCACATGCCCGAGTGTCGTCATGCTTACCTCAACCTGTTAAATTAAAAGGGACAGGTTTTCTCATTCAACTGATCCTGGGTACAAAGTGTACTTTGCTAATATACCAATATTATTTAATATAATCTTAACACTGCTGTCCCGTTAACTGGTAGAGGTATGAAATGGGACCCGTTGCCTGAGACACGCTGTAAATACCTCCATGTACGCTCGGATACCGCATCCATGCGGCATACGGTCTCAGGCAACGGGTCCCATTTCATGTCTCGGATAGTATAAATATAGCCTCATCCAGTTAGTGTAGGGCCGGTAGACAACTCATCAAAGTTAACGGGACAGCAGTGTAATCTTAATATTAAGTTAAAATATTAGCGTTCCTATGAAATAGCCGGGTTAACCATTCATTTTCAGCTTTGTCTTTTATCGCGGCAGCCAGTAAACCATTTCCATTGCCAGGCCATGCGCATCCTGCTCCGGCAACGCGGGAACCGTAGAGTAATTATTATAACCATGCTTTGCCGTTATCGCACAGACCATTGCATCGATGATGTCATCATCTGCAACCTGGCGGCGAAGGAACTGTGAACATGCCTGCTCAAACAGTTGATGACATGATGCAAAGTACTTTTCCAGTATGCATAAGCGCTCCTGTTTTCCCTGTACTTTCTTCTTGTTGTATTGCATGGCCTGTTTATCATTCAGCGCCCAGAAGCAAAGCTCTGGATGGCACTCACGAACCACACCCTGAAATGATGTCTGTGATAACAGCAGATCATCAATTTCACGTATTTTCGTTACGATGTTCCAGCTTTGCTGGCTCAGGCCTCTGCCATTTGCATTACGGTTGATCAGCTGTGCCTGTTCATAGCTGCTGGCCTGCAGTGTCTGTCTCGCAGGTGCAGGAAATACGCTGGAACAACGTTTTGGTCTGAGTAACTTCCTGCCATCCTTGTCGCACTGGCGTTCACTGGTTCCTGTATCGAGTAATCCAATAGGAATATCAATCAGCACACTGCCAGCATGCCTGACCA
>CAVQDO010000023.1:0-262389 GCA_963711255.1 uncultured Gammaproteobacteria bacterium
TGGTCGCTGACATCCTGGCAATCAGCCATGAACACCCAAGTGTCAGGCAAGCCGAGGTTACGGTGGACAAACCGCATGCACTGCGTTTTGCTGATTCCGTTTCCCTGACCCTGGATTATAACGCGGACAAAGCCACCAACCTTCATTACCTGGAGAAAGCCTCATGAACCCAAACCCCGTGTACTTGAATAAAACCCAGCCTGAACATACGGCACTATCTGAAGACGCTATCCTGGTCCGCAATACACTGATTCAACAGGGACTGGAAACACCGATGCTTGATACCGGGTTGAATCCTGAAGAGAAATATCAGCGCATCAAGGAATTGATGTCAGATGTGGTCAGCACGCTTGGCCTGGACCTGTCTGATGATAGTCTGGCGGAAACTCCGCATCGCATCGCCAAGATGTATGTTCATGAAATCTTCTCCGGGCTCGATTATAGTGAGTTTCCTAAGCTTTCAGTCATCGATAACAAGATGGGTGCCAACGAAATGGTCAAGGTTCGCGACATCGATCTGACCAGTACCTGCGAACATCACTTTGTCACCATCGATGGTGTCGCCAAGGTTGCATACATTCCAAAAGACAAAATCATTGGTTTGTCCAAGATCAATCGAGTGGTACGGTTCTTTGGGCGACGACCGCAGGTACAGGAACGCCTGACACGCCAGATACTGGTGGCACTGCAGGCGCTGCTGAAAACAGATGATGTTGCGGTCAGTATCGATGCTACTCATTACTGCGTCAAATCCCGTGGTGTTCAGGATAGCAACTCACAGACCAGCACAACCGCACTAGGTGGCTGTTTTAAGGAAAATATCCATACCCGTGCCGAGTTCCTCAATCCATGAGTAAAGAACCTCTGTTGATCACCGGAGTCGGCAAACGGGTCGGGCTACATCTGGCGCATACTTTTCTCGATCGCGGCATACCCGTTATCGGTACTTATCGCACGACTCGCTCCAGCGTGACTGAGCTGGAGCAGAAAGGTGCAGAATTGTATCAGTGTGACTTTGATGATGATGCGCAAACCGATGCATTGATTGAGGATGTCCTGCGCAACCATAGCAGTCTGCGCGCGATCATACACAATGCCTCTGACTGGTTAGCTGATAAAGCAGAACTGCCTGGTGCTGAGATCATGCGACGCATGATGCAGGTCCATGTCAGCGCCCCCTACCAGATCAATCTGGCACTGGAACCTCTACTCGAGGCAAGCGAGGCCGGTCACGCAGATATCATTCATGTCGGAGATTATGTCAGCAGTCGGGGCAGCAAAAAACATATCGCCTACGCTGCGAGTAAAGCAGCGCAGGACAACCTGACGCAATCCTTTGCAGCGAAACTGGCACCCAGGATCAAGGTCAATAGCCTGGCACCGGCCCTGGTAATGTTCAACCCTGATGATGATGAAGCGTATCGACGCAAAGCTCTTGATAAGAGTCTCATGCAGTGCGAGGCCGGCCTCGATGAATTCCAGCACGCGATCGATTACCTGCTGCAAAGTCATTATGTCACCGGCCGGGTACTGCCTATGGATGGTGGACGTCATCTACGATAAGCGGCAGGCTTGATATTCTAAAAACAGCAAAAACACCGATTCTTTTTAATGTTGAATAACTGGGGTCAGGTGAAACTTTCTATACTTGATCAGGCTTAGTTGCTTGTTAATACCAGCATGACTTTTTATTTAAATGAACGGTGGGGTTATTTTTTTAACCAATCGTTTGAATTGGTCACTATATATTTCCTTTGTTCGCTTTGATTAAATGAAAGGAGACAGATCCTGTTAGTTTTTAAATGGACCTGTCCCATTTAGTCTGTTTAGCCTTAATGGTGAACAATGCGCTTAGCTGCCTGTCATAAATCGTCATGAACAAGCCATCGGTCAACCTGCTGTATCGCTTTGTGCTGAGCCTTATACTGCTGCAGCCAATGGCACTGATGTCATCACAGCAGTATAGCGAGATAGTGCATGAAGACCAGGTTATCTCCATCCATTACCACTCATCTTTTACTACAGTAGAACGCAAGATGACGCAGCAGTGGCTGAAACAGGTAACCGATGCATTATTGACCGTCTACGGCGAATTGCCGAAAGACGACTATCGAATAAGTATCGAGCGAAGTGCCAGTCGCCATAGTCCGGTACCCTGGGGGCATGTAGAACGCGGCTCGCCGACAAATGTGGTATTAGTCATAAATCCCGAGCTTGGATATGAATCACTCATCGATGACTGGACCGCCTTTCACGAACTCAGCCACCTGCTGCTACCATACAGGGGTCATGGCAACATCTGGTTGTCAGAAGGCCTGGCGACCTACTACCAGAATATAATTCAGGCGCGCAACGGTCAGTTCGATGAGACCGAGATGTGGAGCAGGCTGGTTGCAGGTTTCAAGCGCGGCAGCGAAGAACAGCGTTGGCGACATGTTAACCTGACACAGGTAAGCGACAGTCTCCGTGAAACCCGGCAATATATGCGCGTACACTGGAGCGGTGTACTGTACTGGCTGAGCGCCGACATCGAGCTGAGGAAGCAGGGAAAAACACTCGATGGCGTATTGAAAAAGTTGCGAAATTGCTGTGAATCGCGCTTGATGTCTGCTCAACAGATCGTCAGCAAACTTGATGAACTGAGTGGCGGCAATCTGTTTGTTCCGTTGTTTGAAAAATATAGTGAGAGTTATTCGACACCCGAGTATGAGCCATTACTGGTTAAACTGGGTGTCGCACAGAATGGACCGCTGGGAACCGTTTCATTTGAGAAAGATGCAGAGCTGTCTGCAATCCGGCGACAGATATACTTCAGGTAAGCCTTTTCTTCGTTGAAATAAAACATAAAGGCCGAGAGCCGGATAAGAAACTTAAAAAAGCGGCTGTCAGTAGCATGTCAAACGAACCTTCGTCTGACAAATCCCCAGAACCTGTAGCGTTAAAAAAATAATTTACCCGGGGTGTTGTCGATATTATCCTGGAAGTTAGTTTAGCTGGAATCACTATTAACGGGCTTAACCTCACTAACAGGTTTTCTTTCAGTGTTAAGGCTTAAAGCCTCTTTTTGTCGCGATACGACTTCCTGCCGAACGCGCATGAGATAACCACCCAGCGCACCACCTCCGACTGCCAGCGTCAGCAAACCCAGTGTAATAAGCTGGCTGAAGATCATCAGTGAGCCAGCGGCAACAATGCCAATAAAACTCGCACCCAGTTTGAAACTGGACCTGGCGTGTACACGATTGGTTTCTTTGCGGATTTCTTCATGACTTTTGCGTATAAGACTGGTCTTTTGGCGTTCAGCGTTAACTCGCAATTTTTCCCGCTCTTTGTAAAATTCATCTTTCGCGTTCGCCAGAGCATCTTTTTTAGCATGGCTGGCGATGGAGGCAAACCAGAAGGCGGTGACCAGGCAAATGATTAAAGCAAGTAATAACACTGCCAGCCAAAGCTCATGGTCACCGGATTTTATAACCGCAAGCGTCATAGCCCCAGTGGCGATTTGAATGATCAGAATGCCCGGCAGATATTTCAACATGGCTTATATTAGTCAGAATCTGCTTGATGAAGCAAGCGTTCATAAGTGATGTAAGTTGTTATAAAACGGGGGAGCGGATAAAAATTATTTTGCATAAGTATTATAAATCTCTGGTTTTTACTCTGATCAGTGATGCTAAATATTGCTTTATGTTATTGTAGAGGCTATCTACCATCTCCGCTGGATTCAGGAAATTAATGGGGTCGGTTGTCGGCAACTGCTGCTCGATAATAGCTTTTGCATTGTTCTATTACCTGTAATCCGTTGAGTTGTACTAGCTGCGTCGATGTAGGCAACAAAGGGGAGTTATTGACTAAATGGCGTTATCTCTCATGACCACTAATCTCTGAGCATACCTGTTAATGAATCTGTTACTCGTATCATTTTTCCTTCTTATCTCTGCCGCAGCGATCGGCTTTTACCTGGTCTACCTTGGTCTGCATAAGCGCAAGCGCTCGCCCGGTCTTGGCCTCATGCATGCAGGTCTGGCGCTGTCCGGTTTCGTCGTATTGCTCATAGAGATATTCACCGGCCCGATAGACAAGCTTAATAATGTCGCTGCACTTTTATTGTTCGCCGCTATCCTGGGTGGCGCCATGGTCTTTGCCTTGCATGAAGAGGGCAAACCACCTGCGATGGCCGCGGTCACTGCACATTCCATAATGGGCCTGGTCGGTATATTGTTTCTGAGTATCAATTTGTTTTTTTAAAGGCTAATAAAATAACAAATAACAGCAATAAGGCCATGTTTTACTGTTTATACCTGATCATAAACTATATGAGCATATGTTATGAAAAGTAGAATCGATTTTTTTAGAGAAATGGTTGATGACCCGAAAACTCCTCATGGCCGTTATTTTATGCTGCTCGTACAGTCGCTTATTATTATTTCGATAGCAGCATTTACATTAGAAACTGTACCCAATAGAAGTGAGTTATATTATTTTTCTTTATATTGCATCGAAGTAGTCACCATCACGATATTTACTATCGAATATATCGCAAGAATTGCACTAAGCACAAAATCAGTAAAATTCATTTTTTCTTTTTACGGGCTAATCGATCTTGTTTCAATATTACCTTTTTATATATTTTTATTTACCGGTGCAGATGCGAGAGGATTTAAAGTTCTGCGTATGTTTCGACTATTGCGATTATTTAAATTATTCAGGTACGGTAAGTCACTGGACAGATACAGAAAAGCATTCGCACTGGTTAAACGTGACTTGATTGTTTTTGGCGCGGTCGCTTTTATTACTCTTTATATAACCGGAGTAGGCATATACTTTTGTGAAAATGAAGCGCAACCTGAGAAATTTTCTTCGATTTTTGATGGTATCTGGTGGGCTATCGTTACACTAACAACCGTCGGCTTCGGTGATTCATACCCGATAACAACCATAGGACGAATGTTTACATTTTTTATATTAATAATCGGCCTGGCTATTGTATCGGTACCTACGGCATTGATTTCCTCAGCTTTAACTGAAGTCAGGAAAAACGAGAATAAATAAAAAAGCAACAGGCGACGTAACTATTTATTACTCCCCCTTTATCCTGGTAGTAAAGGGGGTCTGAGCACGGTTTTTACTAATATCAGGAACAATGGCAGATCTGATCTGTCCCTGATTTATCGCAGTTAAAGAGCCTACACTTTATATAGCAATATTAGTGCAGTTCGTAGTATTGTTTAGCCTGAGTCCAGAGTGTAGGATTCAGCGAAACTTCAATAGTGATTTCAGCAGAGATACCGATGGTCAAAAATCAGGGCGTTTGTCATTCCAACAGTTATAGATTCCTTACCTGTCTGCTAACACTGGCATTTTTACTCGTTGCTAATACAGCAGCGACTGCAGCGCCAGCGCCCAAGGGAGCAAAGCATGTCATCGTGGCACCGGTGGTGATGAAGCAGATCTCTGACCGGATAGAAGCACTGGGCACCGCGCGTGCTACCGAGTCTGTCAACATCACTGCCAGCATTACTGAAAAAGTAACACAGATCCATTTTGATGATGGCCAGCAGGTTAAGGCGGGGGACAAGCTCGTGGTGCTTAGTCAGGCTGAAGAACAGGCAGATCTCATACGGGCGCAGGCGGTGCGAGGCGAACGTAAACTTGCGCTTGAACGCCTGCGGCAGTTAGAAGAACGACAGCTGACATCACCGGATGAAATAGACCGTACCCGTCTCGAACTGGAGCAGGCAGAAGCCAGTATCAATGTTATTAAAACCCGCATCAGTGACCGCGTTATCCGTGCCCCGTTTGACGGTACTGTCGGCCTGCGCAATATCAGTGCCGGCGCACTGGTTGAAACTGGCGACCTGATTGCTACTCTCGATGATACTCGGGAGATTAAACTTGATTTCAGCGTACCCTCGGTATTTCTCACCGAGTTGAAACCGGGCATGAAGATAAAGGCGCAGGCGGCAGCACTGGGCAATATAGAATACTCGGGCGAAGTGAAAAGCATCAATAGTCGCATTGACCCGGTTACCCGTTCCATCCAGGTGCGTGCCCTGCTGCCCAACCCCGATGGCAGCATTCTGCCCGGTATCCTGATGCAGGTTGATCTTTTGCTTAACACCCGGCAGGCGCTGGTGATTCCGGAAGCCGCGCTGTTGCCGCTGGCCGACAGGCAGTACGTGATGGTGCGCGTTGACAAAGACGGCAAGGACACGGTGGAGAAAAGGCAGGTAAAAATCGGCCTGCGCCTGCCCGGTTATGTCGAGATACTCGATGGCCTGAGTGCTGACGAGCAGATTGTTACCCACGGCAATAGCAAGGTACAGCCGGGTGATATGCTCGATGTGATGGCCGTCGATGATGGCAGTGTTGATATCAGCAGCATCATAAAAAAACAGAAAACGAAAGCGACCAGCTCTACAACTAACAAGCCTAAAGGTACAGTTCCTTGATACTTTCTGATGTCTCGGTCAGGCGCCCGGTGCTGGCAGCCGTATTATCCATATTGCTCATCGCTTTCGGTCTGCTCGCTTTTGATCGCCTGCCTTTGCGCGAATTTCCTAATATTGATCCGCCCGTTGTCTCCATCGAAACGGTCTACCCGGGTGCCTCAGCGGATGTCGTTGAAAGCCGTATTACCCGTATCATAGAAGACCGTATTGCCGGTATCGAAGGCATGCGTTTTATCGAGTCCAGCAGTGAAGACGGCAGTTCAAACATATCCGTTGAATTTGATGTCGATCGTGATATCGACGCTGCTGCCAATGATATCCGTGACCGGGTATCAGGCGTGCTCGATAATTTGCCGGTAGAAGCGGAGCCACCCGATATTCAGAAAGCCAGCAGTGACGACGATGTCATTATGTGGCTTAACCTGTCCAGTGACCGGCTCACCGTGCCGGGATTAACGGACTATGCCGAACGTTACCTGCTGGATCGTTTTTCGGTGCTCGATGGCGTCGCCCGTGTGCGCATCGGTGGTAAACAGTCTTACGCCATGCGCATCTGGCTTGACCGTAACCGGCTGGCTGCGCGCGAGCTGACGGTTGCCGATGTCGAGAACGCGCTGCGTACCGAAAATGTCGAACTGCCGGCCGGCAGTATCGACTCCGATGAGCGTCAGTTTACCGTGCGCATCAAACGCCAGTTTCGTACCGCCGACGAATTTTCACGGTTGGTGGTGAGCAAGGGCGATGATGCTCACCTGACTCGCCTGGGCGATATTGCCCGTGTTGAACGCACGGCAGAAGAGGACCGGCTGTTCTTTCGCGGTAATGGCATTCCCATGGTCGGTATCGGTATTATCAAACAGTCCACGGCCAACACACTGGAAGTGGCGCGTGCCGCCAAGGCTGAAATGCTGCGCCTGAATCCGACCTTGCCCGCGGGCATGAAAATCGACCAGAGTTTTGACAGCTCGGTGTTTATCGAAGGTGCCATCAGTGAAGTCTATAAAACGCTGGCTATCGCTATTGTCCTGGTTATCCTGGTTATTTACCTGTTTCTCGGCAGCCTGCGCGCGACGCTGGTGCCGGCGGTAACCGTTCCTATTTCATTGATCGCCAGTTCGCTGGTGCTGATGGCACTGGATTACTCGATTAATATGCTGACGCTGCTGGCGCTTGTGCTGGCCATCGGCCTGGTGGTGGACGATGCCATCGTGGTGCTGGAAAACATTCACCGGCGTATGGATAAATACGGTGAGTCCCGGCTGGTGGCCGCTTATCGCGGCAGCCGCCAGGTGGCCTTTGCGGTGGTCGCAACCAGCCTGGTGCTGGTATCGGTGTTTGTACCCATCGCTTTCCTGCAGGGTGATGTCGGCCGCCTGTTCTCCGAGTTTGCCATTACCATGGCGGCGGCGGTGGCTTTTTCCAGTTTTGTCGCGCTGTCTTTGTCGCCAATGCTGGCATCAAAAGTATTGCATCCCAGCGGCAAGGACAATGCGGTGACAAAATTTGTCGATGCCGGATTTCGCAAATTGCAGCGCGGTTACCATGCCGTACTTGCCGCTGCGCTGAAGCACAAGTGGATCATCGTGCTGGTGTTTGTTCTAGTCGCTGCTTCGTCTTCATGGCTGTTGACAAACATTCCTGATGAGTACACGCCGAAAGAAGACCGCGGCGCTTTTTATGTGATGGTTAACGGCCCGGAAGGCGCTTCCTATAAATACATCAAAAAATACATGGATGAGGCAGAAAGCAGGCTGATGCCGCTGGTGGAGTCGGGTGAGATAACACGCCTGCTGGTAAGGGCGCCGCGCAGTTTCGGTAATGTCGCTATTTTTAATACCGGCATTATGATATTGGTGCTCAATGACTGGGACAAGCGCCGCTCCGCCTGGGAGATTATGGCTGATGTGCGCGCAAGACTCGGCGACCTTCCCGGTGTTAAGGCGTTCCCGGTGATGCGACAGGGTTTCGGTGCACGCATCCAGAAACCGGTGCAGTTTGTTATCGGCGGCGGTACCTATGAGCAACTGGCCGAATGGCGCGACATACTGCTGGACCGGCTGAAGCAGGATAACCCCGGCCTGATCGGACTGGACTGGGACTACAAGGAAACCAAGCCGCAGATGCAGGTGGTGATCGATTATGATCGTGCCGCTGATCTCGGGGTTACCGTGAGCAATATCGGCCGCACCCTGGAGACCATGCTGGGCTCGCGCCGGGTGACCACCTATATTGATGAAGGCCAGGAATATTACATTTTGCTTGAAGGCGAACGCAATGCGCAGCGCACGCCCAGTGACATACAGAATATTTATGTGCGCTCGGAACGTACAGGGCAACTCATTCCATTATCCAACCTGGTTCAGCTGGAAGAGTTCGCTGACTCGATCAAGCTCAACCGTTACAACCGCGTTCGCAGTATTACACTGGAAGCTAACCTGGCGGAAGGTTACTCACTGGGCGAGGCATTGATACACCTCGAAGGACTGGTCGAGGAATATTTGCCGGGGCAGGTGATTATTGACTACAAGGGGCAGTCGCGAGATTACAAGTTTGCTGGCGAATCGCTGCTGTTTATTTTCATGCTCGGCATCATGGTAGTGTTCCTGGTGCTGGCAGCACAGTTTGAGAGCTGGATCCATCCCTTTATCATCATGCTTACCGTGCCGCTGGCGATGACTGGCGCATTGCTGGGTCTGTATCTCACCGGTCAGACGCTTAACCTGTACAGCCAGATTGGACTTATCATGCTGGTCGGACTGTCGGCGAAAAACGGCATATTGATTGTCGAATTTGCTAACCAGTTGCGCGACCAGGGCCGTGAATTCCACGAAGCCCTGATCGAAGCGGCCGATACCCGTTTCCGTCCGATTGTTATGACCGGTATTACGACTGCAGCCGGCTCTGTACCGCTGCTGATTTCAACCGGCGCCGGCACGGAAACGCGTTTTGTTATCGGTGTCGTGATCCTGTTCGGCGTTGTTGCCGCTACACTGTTTACCCTGTTCATTGTACCGGTCGCCTACGACCTGGTTGGCAGGTACTCGTCATCACCAAAAGCCGTCAGCCAGCAGCTGGAAAAAGAGCTGGAAAAAAGCGTTCATAGCGAGACTTAAGGGGCGGTGCTACGCCTAACACCACTACACCCTGTGTAGCTCAACTATTGAGTGCAATTATCTGGCGCAAAAGTTGAGCTGCGCCTAATAGTTTCAAACTGCCAGCAATCCGGTAGATAAATCA
This sequence comes from uncultured Gammaproteobacteria bacterium, assembly GCA_963711255.1. GTDB lineage: Bacteria > Pseudomonadota > Gammaproteobacteria > SZUA-229 > SZUA-229. The sequence continues at coordinate 9,690 of CAVQDO010000023.1, forward strand.
GCTATAAAGAACCAGAGACTATTTATTGCTGATATTCTTTGCTCTGGTGCATCGCTTGATGTTCCCAAACCCTGGTTATAAATGTAACAATAGGGCATGCCGCCCTTGCCCGATCAACATGCTCTTGCTGTACTTGCGTTAACAGTCGTAGCGCTGTTTCTGTTTACCCGTGAGAAAATTCCGCTGGAGACGTCCAGCCTGATAGTGCTGGTACTATTGACGGTCGGCTTTGAAATATTCCCCTATCAATATGACGGGGAGACGCTGCACTCTATCGAGTTTTTTACCGGCTTCGGGCACGAAGCCCTGGTTGCTGTGTGCAGCCTGATGATCGTGGGCCATGGCCTGGTGAGAACCGGTGCGCTGGAACCTGTCGGCCGTACACTGGCGGGGGCCTGGTCGCATAGTCCGCAGCTGAGCTTGTTGCTCACCCTGGTGGTCGCCGGCCTGTTGAGTGCTTTTCTTAATAATACCCCTGTGGTGGTGCTGCTGTTGCCGATACTGATCAGTGTTTCCATCCGTACCGGTTCCAGGGCATCTTCGATACTGATGCCGATGGGCCTGGCAACGCTGGTGGGTGGCATGGCTACAACCATCGGCACTTCGACCAATCTGCTGGTGGTAAGCGTGGCCGCTGAACTTGGTGTACGCCGGTTTGAAATGTTTGATTTCTTTGTGCCGGCTATGATTGCCGGCAGCGTTGGTATCCTTTATCTCTGGCTTATCGCACCGCGGATACTGCCTGAGCGAGAGGCGGTTATGGCAGACACATCACCGAGAATTTTCTCTGCTAACCTGAGAGTTTCTGCCGACAGTTTTGCCGATGGGCGTGCGATCAGTGAGCTGCTCGAAAAAACTGGAAATAACATGAATGTCCAGCGCATCGTTCGCGGTGCACGTGAGTTAGCGCCGCTACCCGATGTCATCATTCAGCAAGGTGATCAACTGTACCTGGAAGATACGCCTGCACAGTTAAAAGAGTTTGAACAGGTGCTGGGTGCCCGGTTGTTTTCGGGTGAAACTCAAGTCGACGATGAACACCCGCTGCAAAACAGCGATCAGCAGACTGCAGAAATAATCATCGTACAGGGTTCCGCGCTGATCAATCGCACCCTGAACCAGTCCCGCTTTGCCGCCCGCTGTCAGCTGGTCACGCTGGCGCTGCATAAGGCCGGCAGAAGAAAGCAGGCGCTACGTGAAGATATCGGTGATATTCGCCTGCAGGTCGGTGACATCCTGCTGGTGCAGGGCACTCGCGATCATCTGGCTGAAGTGAAGCGCGAGTGTGATGTGCTGGTGCTCGATGCTACGGCTGATGTGCCGTCTACCAAAAAGGCGCCGCTGGCAATAGTGATCATGTCGCTGATCATTTTGAGTGCGGCTTTCGGTCTGCTGCCGATTGCTATCAGTGCAGTTGCCGGAGCGTTATTTATGCTGCTGTTCGGTGTGCTTGCCTGGCGTGATGTCGGCTATGCATTAAGCAGCGCTGTGATTATGATCGTGGTAGTGAGTCTTGCTCTCGGCCTGGCGCTGACCCGGACAGGAGCGACCGATTACCTGGCTCAGCTGTATCTTGTGCTCACCGATGGTATGTCGCCGCGTATAATTCTTTCCGGTCTGATCCTGCTGATGGCGGTACTAACGAATATTGTTTCGAATAATGCAGCCGCTGTGATCGGTACGCCGGTTGCTATTTCTATTGCCAATGCTCTCAACCTGCCGGCTGAAGCCTTTGTGCTGGCGGTGCTGTTCGGCGCCAACATGAGTTACGCGACACCGATGGCTTATAAAACCAACTTGCTGGTGATGAATGCCGGCAATTACACCTTTACTGACTTTGTACGTGTCGGTTTGCCACTCACTCTCATTATGTGGTTAACACTCAGCTGGCTGCTGCCTGGACTGTACGGTTTTTAATAAGTAAATAAGTGGGGTCAGATGAAACCTTCCACCTGGTCGGGTTTATTTTCCTGTTGATGTAATTAGTTGACGTAATTAAAGGGAAATAAAAAGGGGGTATTAAGTGTAGGTAAGAATTTAAAACAACACCTTCGTTTTTTACATACTCAAGCTACAGCGACGATGAAACTAATTTAGCGATGCGAAAAATCAGTTCCCGTCACTGCAGCTTGTTATGTTTAACGAATACTCAGCAGTTACATCTTGGCAACCCAGGATTTACACCAGCCTGCTGCGGCTACTTCTTTACCCGGGAATATAGCGCATGCACCAGCGGCTGCGGTACCACCCTGGTAAAGGCTACAGTTGGCACAGTTTTGTCCCTTCATCGTGCTTTTATCGGTGTACGCCAGTGCCTTGGCAGTAGGGTCATCAGCTGAGACCATGGCTGCATAGGAAGTAGAGCTGAGACCCGTGATAGCCAGTACGGGAATACTAATAAGTCCTTTCAGGATGCTACGACGACCTTTACTATGTGCTTGATTTTTCATGAATTACTCCTGTTTAATGTTAAATGTAATGATTAATATAAATAGAGCGACGCGGGTCACTAAATAACAGGTTTAGCGTCATATACAAAAGGTCAAAACCGGCACCCGAGCATCTGGGGTTAAGTTAACCTTAAAGTAAATGCATAAGCCATGACATCCGTCAAACAATTGCAGAATATTCAAAGGCTGAAGAAAGGCGTACTTCACTTACGCTCCTTTTTGACTATAACTTGATTGATCAAGGCCTGCATCTTCTGGTAATGGCTTCCTTTCCAGTATATTTTCCTGCATGAGTGACATTGAAAAAATTCATTGTAGTATTTTTTGGTTTTGTCTAATAACTTTGTTTCTATTGCCTGCTTATCCACTGCTGCAGTTTTTCCGTTGCAATGCATGCAGCGGGTGAATGGTTTTATATTTTTAACCAGGTCAAAGCGAGATACTATTTCCAGTAATTGCTGCTGTGGCTGTCTATTGCGCACGAAATAACCGTAGATTATTTGCTTGCGCATTAACAATAATCGGTCACAGGTGAGCAGTATGCGTAGTTCCCTGGCTGAAATTTCTGCAAGCGTTGGGTCATCACAGTCATTTTTATACAGCGTATCGAAACCCAGCATGCGCAAATACGCTGCGAGTTTACCCAGGTGTACATCAAGCACAAATCTGATTTCTGCCAGGGGCTGAGGCTGGCAATGCTGAAGTTCTGCCAGCGTTTTTATCCTATCCTCCTGCGGTGAATTTGATACCGGGTAAACACTTATGTGATCACCTGCCTGCACCTGGTAGTCGAAATCGACCGACCGTCTGTTGTCATGGCATTCATCAATAATGATAAGGTCGATCTCGGTGTGAGGTATGCCGATGGATTCGATGAGATCTTTGACTGACCTGACTTTTTTAAACTCGACGTTAAAATCTGTGCTGCGTTTGTCCTGTGGCAGGAAATCGTTAAGTTCTTCATAAAAGTGCAGTGTTATTATTTGTGTCATGGCGATATGATAATGGATATTGATTCATATATGTTCGCATGGTGGTGGCGATATCAGGGAGGGGTTCAGACCACGCTTACCTGGTTAAAGAAAAAAGTTGTTTCTGCATAGCCTGAACGGGTTAATTAACACTTAGCTGGAGTTGTCGATGAAACCATATAATTATCAATCACTCACTTTTCTTTTTTTGATTCCCTCTGTTCTCCTGCTGTCTTCCTGTGCAGCAGGTGACGCACAATTCACAGTCGAAAGTCCGGCCGGTTTCTGGTACGGACTCTGGCACGGTGTTATTTCACTTATAAGCCTGGTAATTCATCTATTTAATAGCGACGTTTTTGTGTATGAAATAAACAATACTGGCGGTTGGTACGATTTTGGTTTCCTGCTCGGCGTGATTTGTGTCTGGGGCGGAGGTTCTCACCTGTCCTGTAAATCTTCAGCCGAAAAAAAACATGATAAAGAGTGGCAGGAAATAGGCGAGAAAGTAGAAAAAAAAGTGATGCGTAAATTAAAAGAGTGGTCGCAAGATGAAGAGGGTAAAGGCGGCGAAGACTGGGATGAAATCAGTGAAAAAGTAGAGAAAAAAATGAAACGTAAAATTCGTGAGTGGGCAGATAAGGAGTAAGTCTTTATGGCTGATGAATTTGAAGTGAGGGAGGTTGTGATAAATGAAAACTCATTCACCTACTGGCTTTGTCTTTAATTAGTAACTAGACTGAGCGAACGGTCAATTACTTTAGTAAGGTTGTTATAAACATGCATACACGTAGATCGTTTCTTCGCACGGCTCTGGCTGCTCTTACAGGACTGTCGGCTGGAGCATTAGTTAGCTGTAGCAACAATAATAATTCGAGTAAGTTAACTGAAAGCAGTTTAATAAAAGACATCGGTCCATTGTTACCGCCTGACGAGAATGGACTGATGCTGCCACAGGGTTTTGCATCTCGGGTTATTGCACAATCTGGCTTAAGACCTTATAGCGGGTCCTCTTATGCCTGGCATGATGCACCGGATGGTGGTGCGACCTTTGCAACGCAGCAGGGTGGCTGGATATATGTTTCTAATAGTGAAATGGCTAACAGTCTTGGCGGTGCCGGTGCTATTGAGTTCGATCAGTCAGGCAATATAATTCAGGCTTATTCAATACTGAGTAATACTAATAAAAACTGTGCCGGCGGTGCTACGCCCTGGGGAACCTGGCTTTCCTGTGAAGAAACGGATGATGGCATCGTTTGGGAATGTGACCCCTATGGGCAACTCAATTCTATGCCACTGCCGGCGCTTGGTCGTTTTGCTCATGAAGCGGTAACAATTGATACGCAGACTAATATTCTTTACCTGACTGAGGATAAACCTGATGGGTGTTTTTACCGGTTTGTACCTGCTTCGCTAAATCTTCAGGGGTACCCGGACTTATCCAGTGGCAGCCTGGAAGTTGCTGTTGTTAATTCGTCATCATCCAGTGTTAGCTGGCTATCCGTTCCTGATCCAGACGCTTCTACTCAGGCTACACGTTATCAAGTTAGCTCTGCGACAGAGTTTAACGGTGGTGAAGGAATAGTTTTTTATAATGGCATTGTTTCGTTTGCAACAAAAGGTGATAACCGGCTATGGTCATATAATACCGAGACTAATCAGATTGCTGTTGTCTATGATGCTGCTACTCACGCGAATCCAATTTTGACGGGAGTAGACAATATTACTCTTTCACAGGATGGTGAACTTGTCGTGGGTGAAGACGGTGGTGATTTACAGATTGTGGCGCTTACTCATAACAATGATTTAATTCCGTTAGTTCAGTTAGTCGGGCACGATGCTTCTGAAATGACAGGCCCGGCATTCTCACCCGATGGAGAACGTTTATATTTCAGTTCTCAACGAGGGGTAACCGGCTCTTCAGCTAGCGGGGTTACGTTCGAGGTAAAAGGACCGTACCATTCGTAATACTGGCCGATGTTATTGTTTTTACAGGAGCAAACGGGCTTAGCCCTTTGATAGCAGCGGATTTCACCGCAATTGCAGGCTGAATGTCTGCATGATACGATGCTATATAGCATTTTGTGTTCCGCGAACGATTAATGATTATTTAATGGCGGTCTGCTGCTAATCCTTTTTAAGCCGCTTTCAGGTTTATATCGTGAAGAAGGTTTTAGATTATATTATTCTGAGGTTGAATTATGGGCATCATCACTTTGCCGTTAGCGCAACGCACGGAGGCTGAGAAAGAAATCCAGCGTGTCCTTAAAACGAGTCATTTTGCGATTCTGGCTACTCAGTATGATGGTCAACCGCATGCCAGCCTGATGGCCTTCATGCCCTATGATGGGCTCCGCTACCTCATCGTAGCGACCTATCGCAATACACTGAAGTATCGTAATGTGCAAAAGGATGGTCGTGTCGCCATGTTGATAGACAGTCATATAGCGTCGGCTTCAGCTGGACATCGGAGTCTAGTTTTAACTGCGCATGGTATGGCATCTGATGTGCCGGATTGTGACCACACGGTAGTTGAACGGGCGTTTCTGGAGAAGCATAGTAACTTGAGAGACTTTCTGGCATCACCCGACTGTGTAATGTTGCGTGTGCTTGTCACTGCTTACGAGGTTGTTGGCAGTACTGATGACGTAATCTGGTACCAGGTAGCCGATGCTGCTACCGGCTAGCATGTACTGCTGCACCGTTAATGCCTTTATTAATCGTCAAAGTCACTGAATACTTCTATATCCGCATCATCCGATATATCAATATCAAGGTCATCCTCTACTTCTTTTTTCCTCATACCCGGAGCCGCTTTTTTTATCTCGGACCATGTGCTGCTCATGCGTGAAGATGAGAATACCTTGCGTGCAGCCTTGAAGGCTTTTTTGAGTTCTTTTTCAGGAATATCTTCTGTGTTCAGTTCGCGTAACTTGGGTTCCACGATGGCTTTGGCGTATTCGATAAACTGATTTCGCTGGTGGTTGTATAGCCAGACTTTGCCCTGACTGGCGTCCAGTGTGGCATCGCGAACCACGGGGCTGGTCTTTTCGCCAGCATCGATAACACCGTACCAGATATCTTTTGCGCTCATAGTATTTACCTGTTAATTCTCAGCGTGAATTTAGCAAAATTTTTGTGAATTACAACAAAAAAATAACATAAATTAGACAAATAAATTTGGGGCTAAGATTCGAACGATTTATATGAATGTGGTCTGATCTGGGTTAGCATTTTCGGTTAGAATGAGAGCGGGTAAACCAGGGGGCTTCATGACTAGTACGAACTATTTGAATTTTGTTACAGCGTTTTTCCTGGTCTTTTTTCTCGTTGCCTGTGTCGGAACGGATGGTACTACGGGCTCCACAAATGCCTCCCGTACCTTTGGGAACCTGTCAAAAGTTGCATCGTCAACTACCACGCATGAAGACGGCTGGACGGTTGTCTCCAAAATAGAAAATGGTGATCGCGTTTACTGGTTCTTTGCGCCGGATATAAATAATGTTTCTCCCGCCATGTTCAAGAAAACAATTCTTGACAAGGATATAAGTAAAAAGGGATTTGAGGTGGTAAGCGAATGTGAGGCACCTAAACAGGTCTGTGATGACCTTATGACTAAATTCAAAATACTGAGTGAAAAATATAAGTAAGTTCCAGCTAAAGATAAACCGGGTAGAAGTGATAAAAGATAAGTCTATTAATTACCCGGTAACTCTGAAGTGAATCCGGGAACTCAAAATGCTGGAAAACCACCCCCCTAAAAATTCTATGCATGCAATCCGTTGATTAAAGCTTTTCTACTGACTCGTCAATCCGTCGATACCAGCACCGGTGTTCAGCTCGTGTTCTGGTTTCAGAGCGAAGCCGGCTCGCTTAAAGTTGTTGTCAATGGACAGCAGGCTGTCTTTTTCATTCGACAGGCGGATATGCCGCTGGCAGCAGAATTCCTGACACGGTTTCCAGCAGCTGAAATAAAACCACTGGAATTAAAAAACTTCGAAAACGAGGCTATGGCCGGTGTCTATTTTAAATCCCAGCAGCAGTTTTATCGCGGCAGAGATGTTCTTCAGCAAAATGATATCCGCTGCCTTGAAGCGGATGTGCGCGCAGCAGAGCGTTATTTGACCGAACGCTTTTTGACCGGACCGGTTTCTATTCATGTTGATGAATTAGCGAGTAAGCAGGCGACAGTGCTTGTTAATCCGCGAATAACCCCTGACGACTATCAGCCTGAATTTAAACTGATGTCGTTTGATATTGAAACAGACTATTCTACCGATGATCTTTTTTCCATTGCCTTTGTAACCAAAGAGCACAAACGGGTATTAATGATAGGGGAGAATGTTACTGCGCTTGATGAAAACAGGGATGAGGCAGTGGCTGAAGAGAGCAGCATTGAATATCTGCCCGATGAGGCTGCGCTGATAAAACGCTTTTTAGAATGGGTGCAGCTGACCGATCCGGATGTGTTCATTGGCTGGAATGTGATTAATTTCGATTTTCGTTTTTTGCAGAAAAAATGTGATCAGTTAAAAATAAACTTCACTATGGGGCGTGAAAATTCGAGCATAGTGTGGCGCAGAGCACAGGGTGAATCGGAGCGATATTTTCTTGTTATACCAGGCCGCGTGGTGCTGGATGGAATCGATACATTAAAAAGCGCGACTTATTCCTTCGCGAGCTTTTCACTGGAGTCGGTGGGCAGCGAATTACTCGGTCGGGGGAAACTGATTCACAATGGCCAGTTTAAAGGAGGCAAAGTTACAGACGCAATTCATGATCCTCTGTTCAAGGCCAAAGAAATCAGGCGCCAGTTTAAGGAGGATAAAGAATCACTGGCTGCTTATAACCTTGAAGACTGCCAGCTGGTGTGGGATATTTTTGTAAAAACTGACCTGGTTGATTTTGCCATTGAACGTGCACGCCTCACCGGTCTGGAAATGGATCGCATCGGCGGCTCGGTTGCTGCCTTTGATAATTTATATTTACCGCGACTGCACCGTAAAGGCTATGTCGCGCCAAATATTGGTGACTATAAAGGAGAGCTGAGCGCGCCGGGCGGTTATGTCATGAACTCACAGCCCGGAATGCACGGCAGTGTGCTTGTGCTTGATTATAAAAGCCTGTACCCGAGCATTATCCGCACCTTCAATGTTGATCCTTATGCGCGCATAGCCGCATTGCAGGAACCGGAAGATGACACTATCCCGGGATTTGATGGTGCCCGATTTTCCAAAACGGAATATATCTTGCCGGATATTATTGAAGAGTTGTGGCAGGCAAGGGATAAAGCCAAGCAGGATAAAAACAAGGCCCTGTCACAGGCGATAAAAATTATCATGAATTCATTTTACGGTGTGCTCGGTACGCCCGGCTGCCGCGTACATGATTCACGTTTAACCAGTTCTATTACTAAACGCAGCCATGAATTAATTCAGCATACGGTGAATTTAATTGAGGACGAAGGTTATTCTGTTATCTATGGCGATACCGATTCGGTTTTCGTTTCGCTGAATCAGGCAGTTGACAACACGAGCGCAGATATCGTGGGCAATCGGCTGGTCGCTATGATCAATAACTACTGGAAAGAATATCTGGCTGATGCTTTCGCTATCGAATCGCGTCTTGAAATGGAATATGAAACGCATTTCAGTAAATTTTTTATGCCGACCATCCGTGGCTCAGAGAAGGGCAGTAAAAAACGCTATGCCGGGCTTGTCATAGACGCCTCTGGTAAACAGCGTCTTATTTACAAAGGCCTTGAGACAGTCAGGACCGACTGGACAGAGATGGCGCGTGAATTTCAGCAGCAGCTGTATCAGCGCGTTTTTAATAACCAGCCGTATGAAGACTATATTCGGTTAACGGTAAACGCGCTTAATGCCGGAAAGTTTGATGACAGGCTGGTGTACAGAAAAAGGCTCAGGCAAAAACTCAGTGATTACCAGAAGAACATTCCACCACATGCGCAGGCGGCAATAAAAGCAGAGAAGATTTTTGCAGAAAAAAATGCACCGTCGCGTTATCAAGGCAAAGGCTGGATCGAATATGTTATTACAGTCAACGGGCCGGAAACACTCGAGTGCCATACCTCGGCAATAAATTACCAGCATTATTTTGAAAAACAGTTAACGCCGATCGCCGATACCATACTGGTTGCTTTTGATAGTTCAATGGAATCAATCTTTCAGGACCAGTATGAGCTTTTTTGAATTATGCAATTAAGGGTTTTCGGTTTACTTCTCAGGTCTTGCTGTCCGGGCAGATCGTCTGGAAAATCGATGAGTAGTCCATAACATCCATGCCTTCCTCAACTGTTTGACTGGTTATTCTTTCAATGCCTTCCAGCGCATCGGTCTTTAATCCGTTGGCTTTGGCATCATCGATAAACAGGCGGATGTCTTTCAGCAGGTGTCGGGTTGTGAAGTTGGCGGTGCCGAAATCTCTGTCCAGGTATTTCTGCAACTTCTTGTCGTAGGTCTTTGCATAGAGCGCACTTTCACGGACGGTATCCATAAACAGGTCTGTATCGACACCGTTTTTCATGGCGTAACCCAGGCTCAGGGAAAAGCCTGCGGTTAGCGAAGCAATCAACTGGTTCATCGATAATTTAAGTGCGGCGGCTGAACCGGTCTCACCGATGTAGCGGGGCGCGGTGCCTAGTACATGTAGCACAGGTAGCGCATTATCGAATACATTTTTCTGGCCACCGGCCATAATAATCAGCGTGCCTGTCTTCGCTTCGGGGATGCTGCCGAGTACCGGGGCTTCCAGGTAGTTTCCGTTGATTGATGTTATGGCTTTGCCAATTTCTTTTGACTGTGTTGGTGAAATAGTCGCCATCTGTACTATTGTTTTTCCCAGCAGACTTTTTTGTCTATCAAGCTGTAATAGTTCATTAATCGCCCTGGCATCACTGAGCATAAGAATAATAGTACTTGACTGGCTAACCAGCTCATCCGCAGAGGCGCAGATGATTACGTTTTTGTCGGCAAGGTCTTTGATGCTGGCCGGGTTGCGGTTATAAACCCTGACGGTATATCCCTGTGACAGAAAACGTTCCACGAATGCGTGTCCCATCAGACCTATGCCGATTATGCCAATGTCCATTGTTCACCTTATGTTTGATGTTTGAAAGTCGCTATTGTAATAAAAATATTGGGCCTAAGAGTAACAATAGTATCATCGTATGGTTTTAAATCGAATTCGGCTTGCGCCTGTATACCGTAGTTAATACCTGGAACGTATCAAACACTAGTTTTGATTCAGGTCAATAAAACTGAAAATATCCTGTCATAAAATTATATGGCGATATGAACTTTACGATGGAGTAGATAATGAAAAATCTTATACGATTATTTATTGCAGCTGGTTTATTGTTGGCTTCAACAAGCAGTTTTGCCTGGTTTGGAAATGATAGATGGGATGGTGACTGGAATCCATATGATGAGTGGGATCCTCGCTACTGGATGGAAGAAATGGAAGATATATTCGATGATGACGATGATTATTATCGTTATGGTGGTTATGGACCTTATGGTCCGGGATATGGCTATGGCGGTTATGGTCCCTATGGTGGTTATGGTGGTTATGATCCTTATGGCCCAGGTTCTGGTTATGGTCCTGGTTATGGTTATGGCGGTTATGGCCCCTACGATTACGGTTATGGTCCTTACGGCTACCGACCTTATTGATTTCTGTATTTATGGTCAGGGTAGAAATACCCGAATAGTTTACCCTGGCCTGAACTAACATGGCCCGGGGTTATTCGACCTGAAACGCAATATGATGGTAGATGTCTGGTACATGGTCGGGGTGAGAGGAATTGAACCTCCGACCTCTTCGTCCCGAACGAAGCGCGCTACCAGGCTGCGCTACACCCCGACAGGTTTTCGCGAATTCCCCGAGCGTGTTCGCGTAAATGCCTGTTTTCAAATTTTATAGTCTTTTGATGTCGATGACAAAGCGTGAAATATTATTGCGCGATATGGTTTTAATCAAGAACACTTATGTGTTTTAGTCCTGCCTGTAAATTCGGGTATTGCAGGGTGATAGCAAAGTCTCTCAATAGTTTTTTATTATCGATGCGTCTGGATTCTGCCATGTAAGACAGCATGCCTTCGGACAACTGGCTTTGTGCTTCGGCTAAAGAGATCGCAGGTGGTGCGGCCAGGTTCATCGCAGTTGCAACACCGGTAAAGTATTCGTACATGGTACCGGGGTGGCCATCGCTTACGTTGTAGATGCCGCTGATGTCGGTGTTCAGTAATGCATGTTCACAAATATTCACCAGGTCATCGGCATGAATTCGATTGGTGAAAGGTGAGTCTTCTTTATTGACGATGGGCTGTCCGCTTTTAATACGAGCCAGCGGAATTTTTCCGGGACCATAGATGCCAGGTACACGCAGAATGATTAATGGAATGTTCAGGCGCTGACAAAATTGCTGTGCCTGCTGCTCGGCATCGGCACGGCGAAATGCGCGCTCGGCATTCGGTTTTACTGGTGTTGTTTCGCTAACCCATGCACCATTGCAGTCACCATAAACGCCGGTGGTACTGATCAGTACAAATCTTTCTGGCGGATGTTTTTCGATAGCCTTTAGAAAATTTGTTATACGGGTATCGATTTTTCCACTGCGCGGTGGCGGTGCCAGGTAGATAACGCGCTGAGCTGACAGGTCGATGTCTGGCAGCGGTTTATCCAGGTTAATTATTTCACCGTTTATATTTTTGTTGTTGCATTCAGCCAGGCTGGATTCGCTGCTAACGAAGCCTGTTACCACTATTTTTTTCTTCAGCAACTGCACTGCCAGCAGTTTGCCGATATGGCCGCAACCGGCGATGGTAATCTGGGTATTATCTGGCATGGTAGTTTTTCAGTGTCGGGTTAAGAAAGGTTGTCCGTCGTTACACTGTATTCTATCGATAAAACGGCTTGCTGTGGGTTTGTTAACGAGGCTGGGTGCTCGTTGTGATAAGAGTTGATGCCTGTAGGGCGGCAATATTTGATTTTAGTGTGTGCCACCATCCAGTGTTAGCAAATGTATGTCATCTCGACCAAAGGGTAGAGATCTTTTAAACTATTAGCTGTAAAAGATCTCTACCCGTTGGTCGAGATGACAAAGTAAAAGATTTACTTTTTACTTTTATCTTTGGCTTTAGTTTTGTCCTTTTTTGTTTTTTTATCCTTCTTGGCTTTTTTATCTTTTTTGACTTTCTTGTTTGTAGTTGTTTTCTTATCTTTCTTGACTTTTTTATTGATGGCTTTTTTATCTTTGCTGCTTTTATCTTTTTTGGCTTTAGTGTCAGTCTTTTTGTTGCTGGATTTTTTCTGTGATTTTTCTGAGCTTGCTTTGCCTGATGCAGCACGACAATGCCCGGATACCTGTACGCCGTCCTTACGTTTGTATCCGGTTACCCAGCTGCAGCTGCTATCGGCTGAACAGGATGATTGTGGCTTTCCCTTGCACGAAGCCGCATCGGCGGTAAAGCTGAACATCATGGCGACAACTATTGACAATACGGTTGTCAGCAGGCGCTGACTTTTAGTGGTGTGTTGATTCATTGATTCTTCCCTCATGAGTAGTTTTTCGGCGGCACTAATACGCCAGAGGGAATCATGTTAACGGTAAGCTCAGGGGGTAAATGTTACATCTTTGTAAAATGTTAGGTGATCGAAATGCGATTTTCCCTGCGTTGCAATGGCAGGGCATGTATAATTCGCGCCAAGATAAATTTACATGCTAGAACTGGATGAGACCGATATGCCATTAATCAAACCATTTGCTGGATTGCGCCCTGTACCCGAACGTGCCGAAGAAGTCGTGGCACCGCCTTATGATGTATTAAATTCTGCCGAAGCGCGTGAACGTGTTGTCGGTCGTCCGTGGAGCTTCCTGCACATTTCCAAGGCTGAGATTGACCTGCCGGAAGGTACCGATCCTTACGATCCGTCAGTTTATGCCAAGTCGGCTGAAAACCTGCAGAAACAGATGGCAGAAGGCATACTGATTCGTGAAGAAAAGCCCTGTTATTACGTCTACCGCCTGATTATGGATGGCCATTCCCAGGTAGGCCTGGTGGCCGTAGCGTCAGTAGCGGATTACGACATCAACCGTGTTCGTAAACATGAATATACCCGTCCGGCGAAAGAAGATGACCGTGTCCGCCAGATCGAGGCGTTGAATGCGCAGACCGGCCCGGTTTTACTGGCCTATCGGTCACAGGCGGATATGGATGCGATTCTGGAAGAAACCACGAAAAAAACACCGCTGGTTGATGTTACTGCCGATGATGGCGTACAGCACACTTTCTGGATTATTGATGATGACGCTACTATCGATAAAATCAGCGCCGGTTTTGATGCCATGAATGCTGTTTATATCGCCGATGGCCACCATCGTTCGGCCTCTGCTTCACGGATAGCGAAAAGCCACGAACTGGGCAATGGCGATGGTGAGCAGAGCTGTGATTATTTCCTCTCGGTGATATACCCGCACAACCAGATGAATATTCTGGATTACAACCGTGTGATCACCGATTTAAATGGCTTGAGCAAAGACGAGCTACTGGATAAAGTGAAAGCGTCTTTTACTGTGACTGAAGAATCTGAGGCGGTTAAACCGGGTAAGGCAACTGAGTTTGGTATGTACCTCGATGGCCAGTGGTATCGCCTGAACATTAGTACTGAACTGGTGCCAAACGACCCTGTGGCGTCGCTTGATGTTAGTTTGCTTGCTGATAACCTGATTGAGCCGTTACTGGGAATCTCTGATCAGCGTACCGATAACCGCATTGATTTTGTCGGCGGTATCCGCGGCCTGGGTGAGCTCGAAAAGCGCGTCAACAGTGGTGAAATGGCAATTGCCTTCTCATTCTTCCCAACCAGCATGGAAGCGCTGATGGCGGTAGCGGATGCGGGCGAAGTGATGCCGCCTAAATCAACCTGGTTTGAGCCCAAGCTGGCAGACGGCCTGGTTTCTCATGTGCTGGATTAGTTAAAAGCCTTGAACCACACAGAGACACAGAGGCTCGGAGAAAGACTTTAATTATTTAAACCTCTGTGTCTCAGTGTCTCTGTGGTTAAACATCTTATAGTTGAGTTACCAAAAAAGCCTGATGAATATATTGGGTTTTTTATTGCATTTTTAATTTTATTAATATATACATTAATTATTAATGTATATATTAATAAAAGGTGCGTAATGAATGAAATGAACTGGATTCGCCGTATGCGAATTAAACAGGGTTTAAAAGGCTTCCAGCTGGCGGATCGCTTAAACGTCAGCGCCGCCAGGGTGTCGGTACTGGAGAAAGACGAAGGCCGGGGTGCGGTGACGCTGAAAATGATGGAAAAAGCCGCCAACGCAATGGGTTGTCGATTCGAGTACCGAATAGTGCCTCAATCTGCTCCGCTTCACGGTGGTGCTGAGCAACAGCAGGCGCAAGCTGAAAAGCCGCGCTATCGTGTTGTCGCAAAGTAATACTTTGTTAAGGATTGCAGCTTGTCGTTGATAGCGGCCAGTAATTAGTGGCTAATAACTTGAAAGTTAGGGCTTCAAACTTATCCGCAGGTAGTATAATCAAAATCTTATTTAGCTAAATGAAAAAATCCTTTGTATCAGTTACTACAACAACGTGTCGCTACGCTTGCTGATTCTTCTATAGAAGAAGCATTATCAACATCAAAAATTGGGCTGGAAAAGGAAAGTCTGCGGGTTTCGCCGGATGGCGGTGTCTCGCAAACACCGCACCCGGTTGCCTGGGGTTCAGCGCTGACGCATCCACAAATCACCACGGACTTTTCTGAAGCACTGACTGAACTGGTGACACCGCCCTGCGATTCGGTGACTGAAGTGATCCAGTCGCTGGATGATATTCAAAGCTTTGTTTATCGAAACCTCGATAATGAAATTCTCTGGGCAACCAGTATGCCCTGTGTCGTCGCCGGGGAAACCGATATTCCACTGGCCAGGTATGGCTCCTCAAATGCCGCGCAGATGAAAACGATATATCGCCGCGGACTGGGTTTGCGTTATGGCCGTGCCATGCAGGCGATTGCCGGCGTGCATTTTAATTATTCTTATTCTGAGCAGTTCTGGCAGATTTATCAGCAGCAGTTGAATAACAGTGATGAACTGCAGGACTTCATTTCAGATCAGTATATGGGGGTAGTGCGTAACTTGCTGCGTTTTGGCTGGCTGGTGCCGTACCTGTTTGGCGCATCACCTGCCATTTGTAAATCATTTTTAAATGGCCAGCGAACCATGCTGCAGGATTTTAACAGCAATACTTATTACGAGCCGTATGCAACGTCTTTACGCCTGGGTGATATTGGTTACCAGAACAACCAGGAAGACACGGCTGGTATAAAGGCCTGCTATGATTCGCTGGACGCTTATATCGAAAGCATGAAGTGTGCGATTAACACGCCGTGCCCGGTTTATGAAGAAATAGGCGTTAAAGTAGACGGCGAATATCGCCAGCTAAATGCCAATATTCTGCAGATTGAAAATGAATACTACAGTTCGGTCAGGCCCAAGCAGATTGTACAGGGTGATGAAAAACCATCGACCGCATTAAAGAAAAGAGGCATTGCTTATATTGAGCTGCGTTCGCTTGATGTTAATGCGTTTGATCCGCATGGTATTAATTCAGAGCAATTATACTTTCTTGAAGTGTTGATGCTTTTTTGTCTGTTGCAGCCAAGCCCCAGGCTTAGCAAAAGTGAAATTGAAACAATCGATGAAAACCTTGTGCTGGTCGCGCATAACGGCAGAAAGCCTGGTCTGGAATTACGCCGTGATAATGAGGCGCATGGCGATGAAAAAATCAGCCTGCATGACTGGGGCAGTGAGCTCTGTAACGAGATGAAATCCGTTGCCAGTCTACTGGATCAGGCGAATTATAGTGAAAACTATTTTTCCAGTGTTAAGTCACAAATCGCGAGTATTTTTGATCCGGAATTAACACCGTCCGCGCGTATGCTGGCCGATATGAAAAACCATGACGAAGGTTTTTTTCATCATGCACAGCGCATGTCGAAGCATCATAATAAATATTATGAAAGCCATCCTTTGTCGGCAGAGAAAGTTGCAAAATTCGAAAAAATGGCGAAGGATTCACTGCAAAAGCAAAAACAGATAGAAAGTGAAGATAGCATCAGCCTTGATGACTATCTTGAAAACTATTTTAAAGAGGCATGATATGCTGAAGTTTTTCGATCAGATACCTGTTTTACCGTTGGCCGTTATGGCAGTGTTTATGTTGTTGGCACCATTCACGCCTGAGCCGCATATAGTGGAAAAATCCCGCATGTTAATGCAGGGAGAGTTAACAAAACCAATCGATATATTTGACCTTTTCTGGCACAGTATCTGGGTAATCCTGCTGCTAATAAAATTGCTTAGAAATAAAAAAGCTGTGAGCGAATAAGCGTGCGACTTAAACTGTTTCTTCACCTTACTGTTAGTTTTATCATTCGATGTTTCTGCTGGAGATATTGAGCATGCGGTAGAAGCAATGCGCTCGGGTGATTTTGCAGAAGCTTACTGCATTATGCGGCCGCTGGCAGAATCCGGTGATGCTGATGCGCAATATAATATCGGCTGGATGTACCTCAATGGATACGGTCTGCGTGTTAATGACAGTATTGCACTCGAATGGTGGAACAAGGCATCACAGCAGGGGCACGCTGATTCAAGTTTTTCAATAGGCATGTTATACAGTTTAGGTGAGGGCGACGTTCCTAAAGATGCAGATAAAGCTATCGATTATTATTTGCTTGCAGTTGAAGATGGCCATGAAGATGCGATAAGCATTTTGCAGTCAATGATGTTAAGAAATGATGCTGCAATTCGTGACCGTATGAATGAAATTATTAATAAGCATGCGCATCTTTTTGGCGTTAAGCGTAAGGTCAAGGCAAATAAACTGAACGCAAGAAAAGGCCCGACTGTTGAAGATGAAATTGTCACCCGATTGATCAAGGGGCAGGAAATACTGGAGATGTATGCCCAGGGAAAATGGAGCCAGGTTGCGTTGCTTGAAGATAAAGGCGAAGGCCAGAAAAAATTGAACCAGACTTTCTGGGTTTATAATCCGCTGCTTGAAAAAAACGATACAGAAATAAAAGAGTAAAGCGAAGCAGCGAAATCAGATACTGAAAGTAAAAGAATCCGGCTGTCTGCAGGTTTTGTAGTTGATGCCCGGGGTGATAAAGACGACAGGAAACTGTCTACAGCTGTATGCCCGATACTGCGTTCCTGCTTTAAATCCTAGGAAGCACCGCTGATCAGTATTCGTGCATTTACCTGCTGGTAATAGCGTTCATATTGTTCGGCAAGCCTGGTTAGCCATTTTTTTCGTTTGACACTGATTTCTTTTTCACCAAGCTGTATTGCCAGGTGGCTGATTACGCGCAGCACCTTTAACTGGCTGACGAGCAGATCTTTTTCAAAGTGATCATTATTAAATAAAAATTCTTTTGCGGTAGCCATGCGCAATGAGTCGAGTGTGGCAATGGCAATGGAATCTTCGGCAAGCTGTTTAAAGCTGAATGAAGGTTTTTCCTGTGAGAGCTGTTCAAGCTGTACCAGGTTCTGCTCTGAGTGGTCAGCTATTTTATCGATGAGTTTTATTGACTGATCACTAATGCTGGAAAAAGTAATAACCATCTTCGTGCGCCTGATTGTTGTCAGGTGCTGTTCGTCTTCAAGCAATAATTTTAGTGCGCTATAACCGGTTATGACATGGCTGACGGTTGATTGCGTTTTTGCGGTGACATTCGGCGTATCGGAAATTAGCAGCGTGGTTATCAGGCAGCTTAGTAAAATAAAATTGCTGAGAGAAGACATTGCTCGACAGTGGTTACTCTTGCGGTTTACGGTGAATAATAGTTCGTTATTGAATGAGAATATCAGGTAGCTTGAATGACGGACCAGCTTGATAATATTCTGCAATGTGGATTGTGACAGCTGCGGGGCAGTTTTGTTCTATGGCTAAAGTTTATTAGCTTTCACTTTCACCCATTAACTTGCGAATACGCCTGACGTAACCGCGGGTTTCTTTCGGCAGGTATTTTTTCATTTCGTTCCAGTCTTTCTCCTTGTTGCCAACCCGTTTGGAGGCATTAAGAATACGGCCGTAACCCGCGTTATAACTGGCAAAGGTCATGTAGAGCTTGTCCTGTGCCGGCGCATTCTTGATTTTTCTGTACAGCGTGCGGTCGTAATAAATACCTGCTGCAATATTCCAGTGGGGTGATTCGACCCTGGTGAACTGCGGATTTTGTTTGCTTATATCCTCAAATGTACCTGGCATAATTTGCATCAGGCCGCGTGCGCCAACGTGGCTTTCGGCATCGTGATTCAGCGTCGATTCAGCTATTGCCTGGGCTTTAAACCAGTGCCAGTCAAACAATGGCCCAAAATAGCGTTTACTGTATTTTTTGAAATACCGGTCGTACTCGTCTGTCCAGCGGCTGGAATGGACCGGGTGTTCATCAGGCGCGGCAATAGTGTTCTGCGTGCCAGTGATGGCGAACAGCAGTAATGCTAGCGTGAGATTTCTGTAGAGCATGAAATTGGTGGTTACAACAGTATGGCTGTCGTTAAACAGGGGGCCTGTTTAACTAAGACCCAGGCCGATAACCAGTCCAAGAGATATGCCCAGGCCGATAAAGATGCCCATGACCATGAGGCCAACGGCGATGTTGCCTTTGCCAAGCTCATCGCTGATATTAAAGTTAACCATTCGGTTAAATACACTACAGCTTAGTTTCATGAAAGCCACTGTTAACAAACCGCCAACAATGACGTAAATGAAATTCAATATGATTGGTGGGATATCGATCATATAAAAGTCCGCCTCTGAGGTTAAATTAATTTATCGTCTATTGTTGTTAGCTGTACTACTTGCCGCCGCCCATGCATTCGGGTGACTGCGGCGCGTTGCCTTTTTTAAACCATTCTTCCATTGTCATGGTGTGGAGTGCGAGCGCGTGAATGCCGCCTTCTGACTGTTCTTTGCTGAGTTCATCCTGCAGCACCTTGTTGACCAGGCGATGCCTTGCGATCAGCATTTTGTCGTTGAAATCGTCACACACGATAACAATTTTAAAGTGTGATTCTGATCCTTCCGGTACGTTGTGCATGAAGCTTTCATTCACCACCTCAAGGTGCTCGGGTGAAAAAGCTTCGCTGAGTTTTCTGGTAATTGTTTCTTGTGTTGTCATTGCTTGATAATAGCACAAGGCCGTCGGGTAAAAAACGCGCTGAGTCTCCGTTTATTCATCACCGTTGTTAGCGGCCTGTTTTTCATGCTGCGTCTGCCATTGTTCATCCAGGTATAACTGTAAGGGTCTAAAGTTGCATTTGTAGTGCATCTTGTCGTGGTTTTTTATCCAGTAGCCAAGGTATACGTAATCTAGCCCCTGCTGTTTTGAGTATTCGATTTGTTTCAGTATGCAGTAAGTGCCCAGGCTACGGTCATTCATCTCGGGGTCGTAAAAGCTGTACACTGCGGAGAGTCCATCACTAACAATATCAATGACAGCAACAGCGACCAGCTTTCCCTGCAGCCGGCATTCCAGAAACCGGGTATCACTCCAGTTGCAATACAGAAACTGACTGAAATCATCTTCTACCGGGTGGGCCATGGAGCCATCGGTGTGCCTGGCATTCAGGTAGCGGCTGTATAACTGAAAATATTCTTCACTGAATTCAGCCGTTACTTCGGTGACCTGCAGATCCTCATTGTTTTTCAGGCAGCGCTTTTGTGAACGGCTGGCGCTAAAGTCTGCAACCGCCAGGCGGCAGGCTACGCAGGCGTTGCAATCGTTGCAGTGTGGACGATAACAATGCGCGCCGCTGCGACGAAAACCGTGCTGTATCAGCTGGTTGTAAATCGGCATGTTCATGTTTAGCTGTGGATCGGGTACCAGGTTGCAGCTCATCCTGTCGCTGTAATAGCTGCAGGGCGATTCTGCGGTGATATAGAGCTGCAAGTGTCGTGAATTCATGGTTTACGATAAGGCCCGGGTGCGGTTAATCGTCAGGTTGCTGTTGATAGCTGTAAAACAGCAATAAATGGTACAATCGCCAGCTATTTTTTATTCCCTACTTCACAAAACGTATTTTATAGCATGACAATTTCCAGAGAACAACGCATTAAACATCTTCATGAGTCATTAAAACAGCGCATTTTGCTGCTCGATGGTGCAATGGGCACCATGATTCAGCGTCATAAGCTTGATGAAGCCGCTTATCGCGGAGAGCGTTTTGCAGACTGGCCGAGTGACCTGAAAGGCAATAATGATTTACTGGCGCTAACGCAGCCCGATATTATCCGGGGCATTCATGAAGACTATCTGAACGCCGGTGCCGATATTCTCGAAACCAACACCTTTAATTCTACTCGTGTTGCCATGGCTGACTACGATATGGAAGATCTCAGCTATGAGATTAATGTCGCTGCCACCCGGCTGGCACGCCAGGCAGCAGATAAAGTCGGCAGTGAAGATAAGCCGCGTTATGTTGCCGGTGTGCTCGGCCCGACTAACCGTACCTGCTCGATATCACCGGATGTAAATGACCCCAGTTTCCGTAATATTACCTTTGCAGAACTGTCTGCGGCTTACGCAGAATCGACCCGCGGCCTGATTGAAGGCGGCGCTGATATCATTTTAATTGAAACCATCTTTGACACGCTGAATGCGAAAGCGGCCATTTTTGCGGTTAAGCAGGTGTTTGCCGAAGATGCTATCGAGCTGCCGATCATGATTTCGGGCACGATCACCGACCAGTCCGGACGTACGCTTACCGGGCAGTTGACCGAAGCCTTTTATAATTCATTGCGCCACGCCGATCCTATTTCAATAGGTTTGAACTGTGCGCTGGGGCCCAAGGATCTGCGCCAGTATGTGCAGGAAATGTCACGCATCGCTGAAGTTTATACCTCGGCGCATCCCAATGCCGGTCTGCCAAACGAGATGGGCGGTTATGACCTGGAAGCTGATGAAATGGCGGTAGCCATTGCCGAATGGGCAGATAGCGGTTTTCTGAATATCGTTGGCGGCTGCTGCGGTACCACACCGGATCATATTCGTGCTTTTGCCAATATTGTGGCGGATAAAAAACCGCGCGTCGTTCCCGAGTTGCCGGTGGAGTGCCGTCTTTCGGGCCTGGAGCCTTTCAATATTGGTGCGGATGCATTATTTGTTAATGTTGGGGAACGAAACAATGTTACCGGTTCGGCCTTATTCAAACGCCTGATTATCGAAGAGAATTACGAACAAGCCATGAGCGTTGCCATGCACCAGGTGGAGAATGGCGCACAGATTATCGATATCAACATGGATGAAGGCATGCTGGAATCGAAAGAGGCAATGGTCAAATTCCTCAATATGATTGCCGCCGAGCCAGATATTTCACGCGTGCCCGTGATGATCGATTCCTCCAAGTGGGACATCATTGAAGCCGGGCTGCAGTGCGTGCAGGGCAAGTCCGTGGTTAATTCCATCTCGCTGAAGGAAGGTGAAGAAAGCTTCATCAAGTATGCGCGCCTGGTTCGCCAGTACGGCGCGGCCGTGATTGTTATGGCGTTTGATGAAGACGGGCAGGCTGACACTTTTGAGCGAAAAGTCGAAATTTGTACCCGCTCTTATAAGGTGCTGACAGAAGTTGTTGGTTTCCCGCCGGAAGATATTATTTTCGATCCGAATATTTTTGCGGTAGCAACCGGTATTGAAGAGCATAACAATTATGCTGTTGATTTTATCGAGGCAACACGTGCTATCAAGCAAACCCTGCCACACGCCATGATTTCCGGTGGTGTTTCGAATGTCTCTTTTTCATTTCGCGGCAATAACCCGGTACGTGAAGCGATTCACTCGGTGTTTTTATACCACGCCATTAAAGCGGGTATGGACATGGGTATCGTTAATGCCGCACAGCTTGCTGTTTATGATGACCTGCCAGATGAGCTGCGCGAAGCGGTTGAAGATGTTATACAAAATAGAAGCCCTGAAGCAACCGACCGCCTGCTGGAGATTGCGCCCAATTATGTGGGTGATGGCAAGGCCGCCGAAAGCAAGCAGGATTTAAGCTGGCGTGAAAAACCGGTCAAGGAGCGCCTGGCGCACGCCCTGGTTAAAGGTATTACTGACTTCATCGATGAGGACACCGAAGAGGCAAGGCTGCAGGCGGAGCGTCCGTTGCATGTCATTGAAGGCCCTTTAATGGACGGCATGAACATCGTCGGTGATCTGTTTGGTGAAGGCAAAATGTTTTTACCGCAGGTAGTGAAATCCGCGCGTGTGATGAAAAAAGCCGTGGCGTTTTTAATGCCATTCCTGGAGGCGGAGAAAGAAGGCGAGATACAGACTAACGGTAAAATCCTGATGGCTACCGTGAAAGGCGACGTGCATGACATCGGCAAAAACATCGTTGGTGTGGTGCTGCAATGCAATAACTACGAGGTGATTGACCTTGGCGTTATGGTGTCGGCGGAAACTATTCTGGCTGAAGCAGAGAAAAATAATGTCGATATTATCGGGCTGTCCGGTTTGATTACGCCGTCTCTCGATGAAATGGTGCACATGGCATCTGAAATGCAGCGGCTGAATATGACCGTGCCATTGATGATAGGCGGTGCAACAACCTCACGCATACATACCGCGGTGAAAATTGACCCGCAATATACGAATGCCGTGGTTTATGTGCCGGATGCCTCGCGCGCGGTTGGTGTTGCCGGTGAGCTGCTAAGTGAAGATCGTAATACAGCGTATATGAAGGACTTGAAAGATGAATACGAAACCATGCGTGTACAGCGTGCGAAGCGCACATCGAAGCGTAAAAACTTCACCCTGCAACAGGCACGTGACAATGCGTTTAAAGGCGACTGGGCAAACTATACGCCGCCTGAGCCAACCTTCCTTGGCCTGAAAACGTTTGATGACTACTCATTAGAAGAGTTAAGTCCTTATATTGACTGGACGCCGTTTTTCCACGCCTGGGAGCTGGCGGGCAAATACCCGAAAATATTAAGCGATGAAGTTGTTGGTGAAGAAGCCACGGCACTGTTTAATGATGCTCAGAAAATGCTGAAACAGATTGTCGATGAAAAGTGGCTGCAGGCGCGTGCTGTTATCGGTTTCTTCCCGGCTAATAGCGTCGGCGATGATATCGAAGTATACGAAAGTGATGATCGCGCCGAAGTCAAAGCGGTGCTGCATCATCTGCGGCAGCAGATGGAAAAACCCGCTGATCGGCCAAACGGATGTCTCTCTGATTTTGTTGCGCCAAAAGAGTCTGGCAAAAAAGACTACATTGGTGCGTTTGCGGTGACAACGGGGATTGGGATTGATGAACACGTAAAACGCTTTGAAGCCGATCACGATGACTACAACAGTATTCTGCTAAAAGCACTGGCTGATCGACTGGCCGAGGCGTTTGCGGAATGCATGCATGAGCGCGTGCGAAAAGAATTCTGGGCTTATGCCGCGGAAGAGAAGTTGAGTAATGCGGAGTTAATTGCTGAGAAATACCAGGGTATTCGTCCTGCCCCGGGCTACCCGGCGTGCCCGGATCATACTGAAAAGGCCACCTTATGGTCGCTGATTGAGCCGGATAAGAATGCCGGCATTAGTATTACAGAAAGCTTTGCTATGCTGCCGACGGCGGCTGTCTCAGGCTTCTACTTCTCACACCCGGAGTCGAAATACTTTGGTACCGGAAAGATTCAGGCAGACCAGGTGATTGATTATGCACAACGCAAAGGCGAGGATCTGGCGGTTATTCAGCGCTGGCTGGCACCGGTTATCGATTGATGTGAACGGGTTCACAGTGAATTGTCGGGATAGTTTCCAGTTTTGAATTGATCTATTTGTTAGCCAGTTTTTTTCTAATTTATTGAAAAGCATGATGATATTCATCTTTTCTGCTGGTGTATCGCCAGTGCTGGTGGTATTGTTGTCGCAATCGTTGACAGATTGTTACGGTGAATACACATGGATTGTGTAGTAATACCCGTTAACCAGTGATGTTGTGTCGTGTTTTATTACACTTCTTCCTGGGTAGGCTTTGGTCGAAGAGAAGTCTGGTTGAGCTAGAAAGGTTAAGTGTTTGTAATATAAGTAATCAAGGTGTGGCTGTGGTTAAGTGGCACGATACGTGCATTAATTTTACCACCTAATCATATTTTACAAATATGTAACATTGTATTAACAAAAATAAATGTAAGATTTTAGTTCAGCATAAAAAATATAGAAAAAAATTCAGGAGATATGAAATGAAGAAAATAGTAACAGGACTGGCGCTGGCGGCAATAAGCTCAACAGCATCAGCTACTTTGTATAACATTGATGCGGTTTTGTCTGGCGTTGATAATGGTTTTGGTTATTCTGGATTTCACTATGCGGGTGATGGTGGGCATACTGCTGCCACCAAGGATAATGATAATAATGCTATGACTGGTAGTGAGCTGGCAAACTTTACCGGATTAGTTGGTACGGGTTCTTACGATGATGTCAGTGGTGCATTCAATTTGGTACTTACATTAAATGTCGGTGGCACAGTAACACTGTCAATACCCCGGTACTGACAATTGGAGTATTAGTGGACAATCCATTTATACTGGAAGCAGATTTTTCAAATCCTGATACTGCATTACTGTATGACACAACAATAATGTTTGATAACATAATCCTTCCTTGTTGTAATACGGCTACTCCTGCCGCCAAACTCATTTGGATGGTTTACGACAATGTCTTTATGGGGTGCTGACTACTGGATTAGCTGGTGGTGCTGTAATTGAAGATGATAGACCAAAATTGGCTCTGGATTTACGTATCGAAATGTCACCAGTCCCAGTCCCTGCTGCAGCATGGTTATTTGGTAGTGGTTTATTAGGTCTGGTTGGTATAGCAAGACGTAAAGCAGCTTAAGTAATAGTTTGTGTTTTGGTGTTACTAACAAGATAGTAACCCGGAAGCGAAGTAAGACTCTCATCTGTTAAACCGGCGCTCTGCGCCGGTTTTTTTGTGGGCAATAGGTGGGCAATTGATTTATAAATGTTGAATACGGGTAATAATCATTGTTCCCCGCATTAACTTCATGGGAATGGTAGCGTCTTTACTGTAAAATTCCCTGATGTCTTTAATACGTATACGAAACATCCAGGTAAGCTTCGGCGGGCCTGCGATTCTGGAAAATATTAGTCTTGCAGTCGATAGTGGTGAACGTCTTTGTTTGCTGGGCCGTAACGGCACTGGAAAATCAACCCTGTTAAAAGTGCTGTCTGGTGAAGTGAAGCCGGAAAGTGGTGATATCGAGTACCGGCAAAGTATAAAAATTGCGGTGCTGGATCAGGAGCCCCGAGGGGATCTGACGGGCAGTATTTTTGATGTTGTGGCGATGGGGCTGGGTGATAATGCCAAATATTTGCAGGATTATCACCATGCCCTGCATGACTTTACAGAGAATCACAACGATCAGACCATAGCGGAGCTGGAGCGGGCGCAGAACCAGGTCGATATGCATAATGCCTGGCAGTTGAATCAGCAGGTTGAGGAAGTGCTAAGCCGTATGCAGCTCGATGGTGATGAAGACTTCTCTTCACTGTCTGGTGGTATGAAACGGCGTGTATTGCTGGCAAAAGCACTGGTTATCAAGCCGGATATTCTGTTACTTGATGAGCCGACTAACCATCTTGATCTAACAGCTATTCAGTGGCTTGAAGAGCAGTTGCTGAATTATAAAGGCGCACTGATGTTCATTACCCATGACCGTGCCTTTATGCGAAAACTGTCGACCCGAATTATTGAGCTTGATCGCGGTAATCTAAGCAGTTATCCCGGTGATTATGATACTTACCTGCGGCGTAAAGCTGAAGCATTGCATGCTGAAGAAGTTTCAAACGCGCATTTTGATAAAAAACTGGCGCAGGAAGAAGTCTGGATAAGGCAGGGAATTAAGGCGCGACGTACGCGTAATGAGGGCAGGGTGCGTGCGCTGGAAAAAATGCGTGCTGAGCGGACCCAGCGACGTAACCAGGTGGGTAAGGTGGCGATGAATGCCGCTTCGGCAGACCGTTCAGGCAAGCTGGTGGCGGAAGCTGAAAATGTCAGCTTTGATTATGATGGCAAGCCGATTATTACTGGTTTGAATACTACAATCTTGCGTGGTGACAAGATTGGTATTATCGGGCCGAATGGTGCGGGTAAGACAACCCTGTTACGTCTCTTGCTGGGTGATTTAAAACCGACCACAGGCACTATTAACACGGGGACAAAGCAGGAAGTTGCCTATTTCGACCAGTTTCGCGCGCAGCTGGATGATAATGCCAGTGTAATCGATAACCTGTCGCAAGGCAGAGAGTTCGTTGAAATTAATGGCAGCCGTAAGCATGTTATTGGTTATTTGCAGGACTTTCTGTTTGCCCCCGAACGAGCGCGTTCACCGGTAAGCATGTTATCCGGCGGTGAGCGCAACCGTCTATTGCTGGCAAGACTGTTTTCCAAGCCATCAAATATACTGGTGCTTGACGAGCCGACTAATGACCTTGATATTGAAACGCTTGAATTGCTAGAAGAACTGGTCATGGAGTATAAAGGTACCGTGTTAGTGGTCAGTCATGACCGTGAATTTGTTAATAACGTCGTTACCAGCACCCTGGTTTTTGAAGGCGATGCTCAGGTGAACGAATACGTGGGCGGTTACGATGACTGGCTTGAATACAGGGCCTTAAGTGAAAAATCGTCAGGCAGTGCTATAAATAATACAGTTGCTGGTAAAAAAGAAGCATCTCAAACTGTGGCTCAGGAAAAAAATGCCAGGCCAAAGAAATTAAGTTATAAAGACCAGCGAGAACTTGATGCCTTACCTGTGCAGATTGAGCAGTTTGAATTAGAGGTAGAGTCCCTGCAAAACCTGATGGCCGCTGATACCTTTTATAAGCAGGAAAAAGAAGAGATAAAAAAAATACAGGACAGGCTTCAGCTGGCAGAAACGGGGTTGTCGCAGTGTTACACCCGATGGGAAGAGCTGGAGCAATAGCGAAGCGAATGAAAAGCGTAAGAGAATCGTTCAGGACGATTCCTGGTATAAGCTCCATGACTGGAGATGCACTGAAATTGTTCCGGACAATTTTCAGTATACACTCCATCCATGGAGATGCACTGAAATTGTTCCGGACAATTTTCAGTATACACTCCATCCATGGAGTTAAAAATCAGGGGTTTGGTTTCAATAGTTTGATTGTTTTCAAGCCGTTGGCTTGTATGGAAAAATTATGATTTATAAAAACATTGTATCTTTATTCGTTTGCCTGTTTGTTTCTTTGCAATCGTTTTCATTGCAGGCAGATGCAACGGGGTTTCGCGGCAAGGTTTTAAAATTTAATGGTGATGTTGAAGTGGTTAATGCACGTGGCGAAACGCGTGTCATTAAAAATGTCGATGAGCCATTAAATGAAATGGATACCATTGTGACCAGGCCAGGTGCGCGCGTGGTAGTACAGTACAATGATGGTGCTTTATCTGTACTTGATGAAAAAAGCCGGTTAAGAGTTGAAAAGACCAGCTGGTTTTCATACCTTGGCGGTAAGGTTTATTTCACCTTTAAAAAAGTTTTTGGCGAACCTCGCCATATTAAAACACGGGCGGCAACTATTGGCGTCCGTGGTACGACATTTGTCATAGCAGAGAATGCTGATCGCCATGGTGAATCTGTGGCGTTGAAAGAGGGCTTGCTGGAAATAATATCGACCGGCCCTGCTTTTGAAATTCACAAGCAGCGAATGCTAAATGAGTTTGAGCAGTTCAAACATGAACAGCAGCAGGCAAAACAGGCCGTGAATAACGAGTTTAAGCAGTACCGCCAGCAAATGAATCGTGAGTTTGTTGAATATAGACGACAGTTCATGATGCAGCCGGATCGTGTGATCAGTTTCTCAGGTTTCCGTGTGGATGAGGCGGCGATGACAGAACAAAATCGCGCTGACTTCGCGTCGTTCGAGGCGGAGGCTGAAGAGATGATCAGGGCATTCCGCGAGTAGCGTTAGCTTTTGCCTGGTTATTAATGACGGCCAGAAATAGCGTGCAGACGCTATTTCTGCAATTGCCTTAATTAATAGCGCACTGGCACAGTGCCTTCGCAATTAATGGTGTTATTTTTTAGTGCCGTGCAATAACACCCAGTCCTCGTCAAAAACAGCTTCGTCCATAGTAAAAAATTCCCTGTAGGTATCCAGAACGGTGTCAGCCTGTTCTCGTAAAATTCCAGATAAGGCGATATCGCCACCGGGACGGGTATGTGCTGCCAGCATCGGCGCCAGCTCGGCGAGCGGGCCGCTAAGTATATTGGCTACCACCGTCTGGTACTGTGTATTTGCATGCCGTTTTTCGTAGTCTTCGGGTAGAAAAGTTGTTATTTTATCTTCTACCTGGTTGGTCCTGGCGTTATCGTGGGTGGCGGTCAATGCCTGCGGGTCAATATCAACTGCATCAGCATGTGCGGTGCCCAGCAGGCAGGCAGCAATAGCCAGTATCCCGGAACCGCAGCCATAGTCCAGAATCGTGTTATCGTTATCGCCCTGTATATGTTGATCCAGCCAGCGCAGGCATAAAGCGGTGGTCGGGTGTGTGCCGGTACCGAATGCCAGTCCCGGATCCAGTCGCAGATTAACGGCATCTGCCTGTGGAGGGTCCTGGTGCATCGGGCATACCCAGAGGCGTTCTCCAAACTGCATGGCATGAAAATGATCCATCCATGCCCGGGTCCAGTTCTGGTCTTCCAGGATTTGTGTGCTGATGGTGAAATCAATGTCGTTTAATCCCGGTGTTATGGCATCAAGAATGGCTTGCTGATTATCTTCAAAGCTGAATAATCCGGTGACAATGACAGTGTCCCATACCGGGGTCTCATTGGGCGCGGGTTCCAGTATCGGCTGGTCGGCTGCATCGGTTAATGTGACGGTCTGTGCACCTGCGCCAAACAGGCAGTCTTCCGCGGTTTCTGCCTGGTTTCTGTTTGTCTTAATTGCTATTTGTAGCCAGCTCATATTGACATCTGTCTCTGGTAATTTATCGTTTAAGGGTGTAGCCTAACCGATAGTAACGACTGTGTTTCAGGTATTCTCTGAGGACATGGCCTGAATAACTTTATTTTAGCTAACTAGTTGATTGAGTAGAGGATGATGGAGGATTGTTCCATGGATATTTCAGCCTATCAAAGAGCAAAAGTTGCGCTTAAGGATAAGGATTATAAAGCAGCTGAACGTGATTTCAAAAAGGTGATGGACTCTATTGATGAGCATGTGGAGCATTATAGCGCTGTGATGTCTTTCTATGGTCTGTCACAAGTGCTGAATGGCGATGTGAATGGTTTGTTATTGTGCCGTGATGCTGCCAGTAACGAGGTTTTTGATGGCGAGGTTTTCCTTAATCTGGCCTGTGCAGAATGGCATCAGGGAAACCGTAAACGTGCTATCGATGCGATTCGACATGGTGTAAAAATCGATGCCGATCATACCCAGTTAAACCATGCCTGTGCCAGGCTGGACTGTCGTAAAAAAAGCTGTTTTTCCTTTCTGCCCCGTTCACACAAGCTCAACCGCCTGTTTGGCCGCCTTTTCCGTAAACCTATGCAGCCTTTAACGGTTCATAGTCTGCTGTATTAGGTTTTAACTAGCTGTTTTACTTCCCTGTTTAGAGATAAATTGACCGCAGAGACGCGGAGGCGCAGAGAAAAGCATATTACATTATGGTTTGTTATGCCTACGGCATAACAAACCATAAAAGCTTTTACTCTGCGCCTCCGCGTCTCGACAATCGCTCCTCGGTAACTGCGTCCTGCGTTACCCTAATAAGTTACATCCATGTAACGATGCATTGTTCTACTTACGGGCGTCCTGCCCTAATCTGCGGTAATAAGATTTTTAGTTTAATGCACCAGCTATAGTGTAAGATTCCGCCCGGGAGTTGGCCAGG
Source organism: uncultured Gammaproteobacteria bacterium (assembly GCA_963711255.1). GTDB lineage: Bacteria > Pseudomonadota > Gammaproteobacteria > SZUA-229 > SZUA-229. The sequence continues at coordinate 40,096 of CAVQDO010000023.1, forward strand.
CAATCGCGCCAGATCATTTTAGGATGGTCCGGGGAGGAAAGTCCGGGCTCCATAGGACAGAGTGCCAGGTAACGCCTGGGGGGTGAAAGCCTACGGAAAGTGCAGCAGAAAATAAACCGCCTGAATGCCTTGGCATGACGGTAAGGGTGAAATGGTGCGGTAAGAGCGCACCGCGCAACGGGTAACCGTTTGCGGCTTGGTAAACCCCACTCGGAGCAAGACCAAATAGGGGAACATAATGCGTGGTCCGCGCTGTTCCCGGGTAGGTTGCTTGAGGTGCATGGTGACATGTCATCCAGATGAATGATTGCCCACGACAGAACCCGGCTTATCGGCTGACTCCCTTTTTTATTACAATTCGCTCGAATTACCTTTTAACTTTTTTATACCTCATAAAGGCTATTTTCTACTAATAGCTGCCCGTGTGGTTGTAATAGCGTCCCAAACTTAAAGTAAATTGTTAGCTTCGATAACCAAGCTGATGATTTAAAATGCATATCCTCTATTAGTTTCCCCTGTTTTTCTTAAATATACCCTAAGTAGCTGTCAGCTAACGTTTTTTTTGATGTTTGAAGCGGCTAAAACGCTTGACATAAGGTGGTCAGACTACCTATAGTGTCAATATGTGGGGAAAAGTGGGGAATTGTGGTGATTATCGATTCTCTATCCCTTTTGAGATAACTGGAAGCAACAATAATAATAAAAAATGCATTTTCGTGGAATCAACAATATTTCGGTAGACGCTAAGGGCAGAATGGCTATGCCTGCGCGTTACCGCGAGCGCTTGCTTGAAGGCTGTGGCGGCCGCCTCGTGGTGACTGTTGATCGCGATCATTGTTTGCTGGTTTATCCTCTCCCTGAATGGGAAATCATTGAAAGTAAATTAATTGAGTTACCTAGCTTAAACAAACAGGCGAGGTTATTGCAACGTTTATTAATTGGTCATGCCACCGAGCTGGAAATGGATGCGCAGGGCCGTATTTTATTGCCAGCCATGCTGCGTGATTTTGCAGGGCTGAGCAAGAAGGCGGTAATAATTGGCCAGGGTAAGAAATTAGAAATTTGGGACGAAGATACCTGGACCGAGAGTCAGGAAGAGTGGGTGGCTGCAGTACAGGATGATGATGGTGAACTTCCTGCTGCTCTAGAAGAACTCTCGCTTTAAGGATGGGCGATTTTAGTCACCAGGCAGTGCTTTTGGATGAGGCGCTGGAGTCACTGAATATTAGTCCATCAGGTAATTATATTGATGCGACGTTTGGTCGAGGTGGTCATAGCCGTGCCATATTGCAGCAGTTAAATGAAGAAGGCAGGTTGATCGCGTTTGATCAGGATCCAGAAGCTGTTGCTTTTGCGAAGCAGGCGTTTGCTGATGAACCACGATTGCTTATTGAGCACTGTAATTTTAACCAGCTGGCAGATGTTATCGATAGTCATGGTTTAACAGGAAAAATAGACGGCGTGCTGATGGACCTTGGTGTTTCATCGCCGCAGCTTGACGATGCGGAACGCGGTTTTAGTTTCCTGCGATCAGGGCCGCTGGATATGCGTATGGATACCAGTCAGGGAGAAACGGCACGGCAGTGGCTGGCAAGAGTGAAGCCGGCTGACCTGGTTCGGGTGCTTAAGCAATACGGCGAGGAGAAGTTTGCCAAACGAATAACAGCGGCCATCGTGGAAGTGCGAGGGCAGCGAGAAATTACAGAAACCGGCGATCTGGCTGAAATTATTTCAAATGCAATCCCGGTTAAGGAAAAGCATAAGCATCCTGCAACCAGAAGTTTTCAGGCCATTCGAATTTATTTGAATGAAGAGTTGCAGGCGATTGAGCAGGGTTTGCAGGGCGCGTTGTCAGTGCTGGCAAAAGGCGGCCGTTTATCGGTGATTAGTTTTCATTCACTGGAAGACAGGATTGTAAAAAGATTTATGCGTAAGGTGACCAGCAGGCCGAAAATTCCAGCTGGTTTACCTGTTATGGAAGCGGATATAGAGGTGCCTTATCGACTGGTTGGCAAGCCGATGACGGCAGGTAAGAAGGAACTGGAAGGGAACCCAAGAGCGAGAAGCGCACGCTTGCGCGTGCTGGAGAGGCGGTTATGAATGAAAGGCAGCGCATTTTAATTGTAATTACGCTTATATTTGGCCTGGTGTTGTCGTCGGCGATTATGCTTATTTACAGCAAGCATCAGAGCCGCAAGCTTTTTGTCGAGTTGCAGCAACTGAAGTATGAAGTCGATGCATTAAATACTGAATGGAGTCAGTTGCAGTTAGAGCAAAGCGCATGGTCTGGACATGGCCGTATTGAGCGCATAGCAAGAAAACGTTTATCAATGGTAATGCCGGAATCTAGCGACGTGGTGTTTGTAAAATAGTGAAATCTTCCAGGAAACCATCAATAAAAGCCTATGGCCGCGGTCAGCGCGATACTAAAAATCGGCGTGCAGAAACGCCGATGGTATGGCGTCGTCTGGCGGCGAGTGTGGTTTTTGTTTCACTAACAACCGTGCTGTTAATTAAAACACTTGATATGCAAATTTTGCATAGTGAGTTTTTTGAACAGCAGGGCGATGCCAGGCAATTGCGTACAGTCGCAATTTCAGCGCATCGTGGCGATATCGTTGACAGAAATGGCGAGCCGTTTGCAGTTAGCGCTCCAGTCAACAGTATCTGGCTGAACCCACAGGTAGCAAAAGATAATTTAAATAACCTGGTTGATGTAGCTGAGTTGTTGTCGATCGATCTTATTAGCCTGAAAGAAAAAATTAAGCGCAATTCAAGTCGGGAATTCCTTTACCTGAAGCGCCATGCTTCGCCTGAGCTTGCGGAAGATGTTATGGCGCTGCAAGTACCCGGTGTTGCGCTATTGAATGAATATCGCCGTTATTACCCCAGTGGTGAGGTGGCCGCGCACGTGGTTGGTTTTTCCGATATTGATGATAACGGCCAGGAAGGTATTGAGCTGGCCTTTAATGAATGGCTAAAAGGTGTGCCCGGTAAGAAGCGTGTTATTCGTGATCGGCTTGGGCGTGCAATTGATGATGTCGAGCGTATCAAGTCCGTTGAGCCGGGTAAGGAAATAAAGCTTAGCCTGGATAAGCGCCTGCAATATGTCACCTACCGCACACTCAAAGCTGCAGTGTTAAAGCATAACGCCGTGGCGGGTTCAGCAGTAGTGCTGGATGTGCATACCGGTGAAGTGCTGGCGATGGTGAACCAGCCTTCATTTAACGTTAATGACAGGAAACAGATGCAGCCGCAGGCTACTAGAAATCGTGCGGTGACTGATGTTTTTGAGCCGGGTTCAACGATGAAACCGATTACCATTGCAGCAGCGCTGGAGAGTGGCCGCTGGAAGCCGTTTTATAAAGTGGAAACAGCGCCGGGCTATATGAGCGTTAAAGGCAATACCATACGCGACCATAAAAATTATGGTGATCTTGATGTTGGCGGCGTACTGGAAAAATCCAGTAACGTGGGTATCAGTAAAATTGCGCTGGCAATGGATGCGGAACAGCAATGGTCTATGTACCAGAAGCTGGGGTTTGGTGTGGTAACTGGAAGTGGTTTTCCAGGCGAGGCTGGCGGTCAGCTTTCAATGAATGCATTAAATAATGATTTTGAGCGAGCGTCGCTTGCTTTTGGTTATGGTGTGTCAGTAACACCGCTGCAGCTTGCGCATGCTTATTCAGCCATTGCTGCTGATGGCGTTCTGCGTCCGGTAAGTTTTTTGTACGATGAAGACCGTGATACGAATATATCCGTCGAAGGTACACGGGTAATGTCTGCTGAAACTGCACAGGCGGTTCGTAAAATGATGCAGCGGGTTGTTACCAAAGGCACGGGTACGCGAGCCAGTGTAGCTAATTACAGTGTTGCCGGTAAAACAGGAACGGTGCATAAGTTTATCGCCGGTGGTTATGCAGAAGATCGTTACCTTTCAATATTTGCTGGCATGGTACCGGCAGACGAGCCAGAGCTGGTCATGGTAGTGATGATTGATGAGCCGAGAAACGGAGAGCATTTTGGTGGTCAGGTTGCCGCGCCCGTTTTCAGTCAGGTGATGTCAGGCGCAATGCGTTTAATGGACGTTGCACCGGATAATATTTCTAAAAAACAATTAATGAATGCGGGTGCGCGGTCTCTGGGAGCGCCGATTGCAGTGGCGGGAGTTGATAATGCAAAATGAAGTTGCATTAGATTATTTGCTTGAAGGCTTTATTGACGATGAGCTGATCGAGCAGTGTCGCAATATAACAGTGAATGCGCTGGTGCAGGATAATCGCAAGGCACGCAGTGGTAATTTGTTTTTCGCGCACCAGGGTTACAATACTCACGGCCTGCTGTATGCGCAGGATGCGGTTGCTAAAGGTGTAAGCGTTGTTTTGTGGGATGGTGATCTGGAAAATCGCAACGAAATTCTTGACTCCATTTCTAATAAAGTATTGTGCATTCATTGTCACGATCTTAAGTTTAAAGTTGGCCCGATTGCTTCGCGTTATTACGAGCAGCCTTCGCTGTCATTAAATGTCATAGGTGTTACCGGAACTGATGGCAAAACATCGATCGCACATTTTCTTGCACAATGTCTTGATGCTCATGATGTTCACTGTGGTGTGCTGGGTACATTAGGCAACGGTTTTATTAACGACCTGCATCCAACTGGTCTGACCACGGTAGATGCATTAATGGTGCAGAAAACCCTGTCAGAAATTCAGCAGGCAGGTGCAAGGCATGCGGTCATGGAAGTGTCGTCTCACGGCCTCGATCAGGGCCGCGTAAATGGTGTCGCTTTTACTACTGCGGTTTTCAGTAACATGGCTGCGGACCACCTGGATTATCATGGCACAGTTGATAATTATGGAGCTGCCAAGAAGCGTCTGTTTTATACTCCGGGTTTAGGTTCGGCTGTGATTAACCTTGACGATAAGTTCGGCAGAGATCTGGCAAAAGAAGTGCGTGATCACGTTTGTGTCTGGGGCTATAGCGCAAAAAATGATATTGCTGATTACAAAGAGTATGCCGATTACTTCGTTTATGCGACAGAAATAGAACCGTTTGAACACGGTTGCCATCTTTCTGTTTCAACACCAAGAGGCAGTGGTACTTTTGATTTACCACTACTGGGCAAGTTTAATATTTCAAATTCCCTGGCTGTACTGTCAACCTTGCTGATTAGCCAGGTTTCATTTGAAGAAGCGGCTGCTAGCCTGGCCGCAATTCGTTCTGTTGATGGCCGTGTAGAAATTATTGCCGAAGAAGAAAAGCCTGTTGTTGTGGTTGATTATGCTCACACCGAACAAGGACTGGCAGCAGTATGTTCTTCAATGCGTGACCATTTTAGCGGTGATATCTGGTGTGTGTTCGGTTGTGGCGGTGATCGAGATCGCAGTAAACGTCCGCTAATGGCAAAGGCCGCTGAAAAGTATGCGGATAAAGTAATTGTTACCACCGACAACCCTCGGCATGAAGATCCGCAGAGTATTATCGATGAAGTATTAACCGGTTTTAGCTCGCTGGAAAATGTTGAAGCAGTACTTGATCGCCGCCAGGCAATTGATATTGCAATTACTAATGCGCAGCCGGGAGATGTGGTTCTGTTGGCGGGTAAAGGCCATGAGACAAGCCAGATTGTAGGAGATGTCCATATCGCATTTGATGATCGCCGTGTTGCAAGAGAAATGCTGGTGGCTAGAGAACGCGGGGTCGTAGCGTGATGATGATGTCACAAGTTGCGTTGGCACTGGATGCTTCACTGCATGGAGCCGATGTGATGATGACGGGCGTTTCAAAGGATACCCGTGATATTAATGCTGGTGATTTATATGTTGCTATCAAGGGCGAACGTTTTGATGGTCATAAATTTATTGAAGATGCCAGTAGTGCAGGTGCAGTAGGCGCGCTCGTTAGCGAGCTGCAGCTTGACGGAAAATTGCAGGACGTTCCCCAGGTTCAGGTTGACGATACCCGCATTGCCCTGGGTCGGCTGGCTGCGTATTGGCGCAACAGCTGGCAGCAGCAAAATCGCAGCGCAAAGTTGATCGGTATAACCGGCAGCAATGGTAAGACGTCGGTAAAAGAAATGTGTCGCAAGATTCTTGTTGATCATTCGGATAATGAATCGGTGTTATCGACAAAAGGTAATCTCAATAATGATATTGGTATGCCGTTGATGTTGCTGGAGCTGAGAAAGCAACATGATTATGCGGTCATTGAAATGGGTGCCAATCATGTTGCTGAAATTGATTATTTAACTGCGCTGGCAAAACCGGATGTGGCAATTGTTAATAATGCCGGTCCTGCACATCTTGAAGGTTTTGGTTCGCTTGAAAATATTGCCCGGGCAAAAGCTGAAATATATAACGGTCTAGCTGAGGATGGTGTGGCGGTTATAAATAAAGATGATGCTTTCAGTGATTTCTGGCTGCAGCACTGCGCGGGTAAAAAAGTTATTACTTTTTCGATGCAGGAAAGTGGCGCAGATGTTTATGCCAGGCATTTATCTGGCGATCATTATTGTATTGTTCATGAGGATTCTCAGGCTGAACTGACGCTTAAGGTTCCCGGTAGTCATAACATAATGAATGCACTGGCAGCCACTGCGGCAACGTTGTCTGTAAATGTGCCGTTACAGTCGATAGCTGCATCACTGGCTGACTTTGAAAACATACAGGGCAGGCTTACAGCGATAGTGGCTGAAGCCGGCTACAGGGTTATCGATGATACTTACAATGCGAATCCGCTGTCTGTCTCAGCGGCGATAGATGTACTGGTAAACATGCCTGGTAAGACGGTTCTGGTATTGGGTGATATGGCTGAGCTGGGCAGTAATGCAGAAAAGATGCATGCCGAGATTGGCGAAAAAGCTAAAAGCGCGGGTGTTGATGCGTTGTATGCAACAGGAAAATTAAGTCGAAATACTGTTGAGGCTTTCGCTGAAAATGGGTTTTATTTCGATAATAAGAATGACCTGGTTCAATCGTTAATGAATAATCTGACAGCAGATGATGTTGTCCTGGTTAAAGGTTCACGCAGTGCGGCTATGGAAGAAGTAGTTGAACGGATATTGGCCCGTGAAAATAATAATAAGAGGGTTAACTAATGTTTTTAACATTAGCGGAATATCTGCAACAATATGAAAGCGGTTTTGCCGTGTTTCAGTATATTACTTTGCGCGCCATTCTTGGCACCATTACTGCACTGGTTTTATCTCTTGTGATCGGTCCTTACATGATACGCAAGCTTTCCAGTTATAAAATTGGTCAGCAGGTGCGAGATGATGGTCCGCAATCGCATTTATCGAAAGCGGGTACGCCTACTATGGGCGGTGCATTAATACTGGTCGCAATTGCTGTCAGTGTTTTGTTGTGGAGTGACCTGTCCAGTGAAAAAGTCTGGGTAGTGTTAGGCGTTACCCTGTCTTTTGGTTTGATCGGCGGTGTCGACGATTACAAGAAACTGGTTTACGGGAATTCAAAAGGTTTGTCTGCCAGGGCGAAATATTTCTGGCAAACAGTGTTTGGTTTGATGGCGGCGTTTTTCATTTTCAGTAACGCGAAAACACCGATTGAAACAACGCTTATCTTTCCCTTTATAAAAGATGTAATGCTGCCGCTTGGTGGAGCCTTTGTTGTGCTGTCTTACCTGGTAATCGTTGGTAGCAGTAATGCGGTTAACTTAACTGATGGACTTGATGGTCTCGCCATTATGCCGACAGTTATGGTGGCTGGAGCACTCGGCGTTTTTTCCTACCTGACCGGTCATGCAAATTTTTCTGATTATCTTGGTATTCCATACGTTGCCGGTGTCGGTGAATTGTCTATTTTCTGTGGCGCACTGGTGGGTGCGGGCCTTGGCTTTCTCTGGTTTAACACTTATCCGGCGATGGTATTTATGGGCGATGTCGGTGCACTGGCACTGGGTGCAGCACTGGGTGTTGTCGCCATCTATGTCAGGCAGGAACTTGTGCTGGTGATAATGGGCGGTGTTTTTGTAATGGAAACCGTGTCCGTTATTTTACAGGTAGGTTCTTACAAGTTGACAGGCAAGCGCATTTTTAGAATGGCGCCGATCCATCATCATTTTGAATTAAAGGGCTGGCCGGAGCCCAGGGTAATTGTTCGATTCTGGATTATTACTGTAGTGCTGGTATTAATCGGACTGGCTTCACTCAAGGTTCGATAGGCGTTTGACGCAGATAAAAACATATGAGTGCATTAAACATAATGACTGTTGATTCAAAACAAGCTGCTTACACCCTGGTTGTAGGACTGGGTAAAACAGGCTTGTCTGTGCTGCGTTTTTTGCGTGCACGGGGAGAAACCGTTGTTGTGGTTGATAGCCGTGATATTCCGCCCGGTTTAAAAGAATTCAAAAATGAATTTGCTGATGTTGAATGTTATACCGGGAAATTCGATTCAACGCTGTTTGTTAAGGCACAGCGAATCGTTGTTAGTCCTGGCGTGGCGCTGGCCGAGCCCGCGCTTGTTGAAGCGAATAAAAACAATATTGAAATAACGGGTGACATCGATTTGTTCGCTGCTGAAGTGAAAGCGCCAGTTGTTGGAATAACCGGTTCCAATGGTAAAACAACCGTGACCACGCTGCTTGCATTGATGGCGTCTGATGCAGGCATGAATGCTGTGGCAACCGGAAATATAGGGTTGCCGGTTCTTGATTCACTGAATGATGCGATTGATCTGTACGTAATGGAACTGTCAAGCTTTCAACTGGAAACCTTGCATAAGCTACCAATGAAGGCTGCTGTTGTATTAAATATTAGTGCAGATCACCTTGACCGTTATGAAAATGTGGAAGCGTACGCGAATAGCAAGCAGGTTATTTATAACAATGCTGATGTGCTGGTGATCAATAAAGACGATGCGCTCGCTGCCGGTTACCAGGGAGAGAACGCTAATGCTCGGTCCGCGTTTACACTGTCACGCCCGGGTTTAAATGAGTTTGGTGTTTGCTCTGATGATGAGCAGGATGCTTCGCATCAGTACCTGTGTTTTGGTGAGCAACGATTAATTTCTATTGATCAACTGAAAATCAGGGGTGCGCATAATATTCAAAACGCATTGGCGGCACTTGCCCTTGGTCATGCTGCCGGTATAGCGCTTGATAGCATGGTTAATACCCTGAAAGCGTTTACCGGGTTGCCACATCGCACACAGTTTGTAGCGGAAATAAATAACGTTAACTGGATTAACGATTCAAAAGCGACAAACGTTGGTGCCACAGTTGCAGCGCTGCTTGGCCTGCCAGGCAAGCATGTATTAATTGCTGGTGGTGAGTCAAAAGGTGCTGATTTTTCCGAATTAACAGAAGTTATTAAGAGCCATTGTCGCGCTGTTGTGCTGATAGGAAAGGATGCCGCGATGATACAGGCTGTGGTGCCAGCAGGGGTTCCGGTTAAATTGTCTGCCGACATGGCGTCAGCAGTAATGGCAGCGAAGTCTCTGGCGCAGGCTGGTGATAATGTCCTGCTGGCGCCGGCATGTGCAAGCTTTGATATGTTTGATAACTTTGAGCATCGCGGTGACGTTTTTATTGCCGAAGTTGAAAAACTATCGTCTGAGGTGGCATCGAAATGAGTGCGACAGCAGATATGTTCTCAAGGTTCCAGGCCCTGGTGCCATCAGGCAATAAGCCGTTTAACTGGTTTGGCCTGAAGATAAATCTGGATGACCTGGATCCCGTATTAAGCATCGTGTTTGTTTCACTGCTGACTATCGGCGTCATTATGGTTGCCTCCTCATCCATAAGTGTTGCCGATAGAAATTTTTCAAATCCATTTTATTACCTGCAACGCCAGCTGGTTTTTGTTGTGATTGGTTTGCTGGCGGCATTAAGCGTGTTTAAGATTCGCCTGGTGCAGTGGGAAAAATCCGGCATGTCGCTATTGATGTTTGCCCTGTTCCTGCTGGTGCTGGTGCTGATACCGGGTATCGGCAAAACCGTAAATGGCAGTACTCGCTGGCTGCCAATGGGCGTATTTAATTTACAGGTTTCTGAACTGGTGAAATTATTCCTGGTTGTCTATGTGGCGGGATACCTGGTACGTCACGGTGATGCCGTGCGCAGTTCATTAGTGGGTTTCCTGAAACCGATGGTGATGGTTGGATTTGCCGGCCTGCTGCTATTAATGGAACCGGATTTTGGTGCCACCGTGGTTATTATGGGAACCGTGCTGGGTATGACGTTTCTTGCTGGTGCGCGATTCAGCCAGTTTATTTCATTTGTATTTATGTTTGTCTGCGCCGCTTTGTTGCTGGTGGTGACATCTCCTTATCGTATGCAGCGCCTGACGTCTTTTGCAAACCCCTGGGCAGACCCGTTTGACAGTGGTTTTCAGTTAACGCAATCCCTGATTGCTATCGGTACTGGCGGCTGGTTTGGCACCGGTCTTGGCGGCAGTGTGCAGAAATTATTTTATCTACCGGAATCCCATACCGACTTCCTGTTTGCCGTATTGTCAGAAGAGCTGGGTTTTGTTGGTGTCAGCGTTGTTATCCTTTTATATAGTGCGCTGTTTTTCCGTTCGCTGAAAATTGCTGCCCAGGCAGAAGCGGCCGGCAATTATTTCGCTGCCTATATGGCTTACGGCATAGGTATCTGGTTGTCCATGCAGGCTGTTATTAACATGGGTGTGAATGTGGGTCTGTTGCCGACCAAAGGACTGACTCTGCCATTAATGAGTTATGGCGGCAGTAGTTTAATTGTGAGCTGCATGGCGGTTGGTCTGTTGCTGCGAATTTATTATGAAACCAATGGTGTTAGCAGGCAGGCCAGAAGACAGGGTGCTAAACCTGCTGTCCGCCGTCAGCGTAAAAATAGCGGGGTACATTCATCATGATGGATGTGCGTCCCGTATTGATTATGGCCGGTGGTACCGGCGGACATGTTTTTCCGGCGCTGGCGGTTGCTGATGAGCTGCGTTTGCGCGGTATTCCAGTGGTGTGGCTTGGCACGCGTGCCGGTATCGAATCGCGTCTTGTACCACAGGCTGGTTATCCTATTGAGTGGATGAGTATTACCGGTCTGCGTGGGAAAAATACCATGACCCTGCTGCTGGCACCGCTGCGATTAATCATGGCCTGCTGGCAGGCAACGCAGGTATTAATTAAAAGAAAACCCTGTGCGGTTCTGGGAATGGGCGGTTTCGCTTCGGGTCCGGGCGGTTTGATGGCCTGGTTGATGCGTAAGCCACTGCTGGTCCATGAACAAAATGCTATTCCGGGATTAACCAATAAAGTACTGGCGAAACTTGCCAGTGTTGTGTTGCAGGCGTTTCCTGCCGTATTTAAAAATGCGACCACAACCGGCAACCCGGTTAGACAGGCGATTTGTGAGATCAGTGAACCGCAAAGCCGTTTTGCTGAGCGTCAAAGCCAGGCGGCTTTGCGCATACTGGTTATCGGCGGCAGTCTGGGTGCGGTAAAACTGAATGAGATTATTCCGCAGGCACTGGCGATGATTGAAGCAGGCAAGAGGCCGGAAGTTATTCATCAAACAGGCATGAAAAATATTGATAGTGCCAGTGCCGGTTATGCTGCCGCAGGTGTTGAAGCAAAAGTGGAAGCCTTTATTGATGATATGCCATCGGCCTACGAATGGGCAGACCTGGTAATTTGCCGAGCTGGCGCAATGACCGTTTTTGAACTTGCAGCGGCAGGGATTGCCTCAGTATTAGTGCCGTACCCTTATGCCGTAGATGACCATCAAACCGTTAATGCCGGCTATCTTGAAGCAGCAGGTGCGGCAATAGTTAAGCAGCAGGAACGATTTAAGTGCTGAGTGGCTGGTTGAGATTATTAATGAGTTATCAGCAAACCGCGAGAAATTACTGGAGATGGCGATAGCTGCACGAAAACTGGCTATACCGGGCTCTGCAAAAACCATTGCCGATGCCTGCATGGCTGCTGGGGGTGTCGTTTAATGACGCGCTCTAATGAAAAAAGCCATGAAAATTTCATGCGCCGCATTCGTAAGGTTCACTTTGTTGGCATCGGCGGTGCGGGTATGAGCGGTATTGCTGATGTTATGCATACGCTGGGTTACCAGGTTAGCGGTTCAGACATTGCCAGCAATGCAGTTACTGAAAGACTGGAAAGTCTCGGTGTAAAAGTTTACCACGCGCATACCGCGGACAATGTTGCTGATGTGGATGTGGTAGTGACTTCAACCGCTATTGATAAAAGCAATGCCGAGGTTGAAGCCGCCAAATCGCAGCTTATACCGGTAGTACCACGTGCAGAAATGCTTGCCGAGCTGATGCGCTTCAGTCACGGAATAGCGGTGGCCGGTACTCATGGTAAAACCACAACGACCTCGCTGGTAACCAGTGTGCTGGCTGAAGCCGGTCTTGATCCTACATACGTTATTGGCGGTAAGTTGAATAGTTCAGCAACGCACGCGCGCCTTGGCAAAGGTAAATACCTGGTAGCTGAAGCGGATGAAAGTGATGCATCGTTTTTATATTTACAGCCGATGATCGCTATCGTCACCAATGTTGATGCCGACCATCTGCCAACCTATGGTGGTGATTTCTCCCGTTTGAAACAGGCGTTCGTAGAATTTTTACACCATCTGCCTTTTTACGGGCTGGCCGTTGTTTGTGTTGATGATGAACAGGCGCGCAGTTTGTTATCTGATATTACGCGGCCGGTCATTCGTTACGGAATTGATCATGATGCTGATGTCCGTGCCTCGAATATTCGTTACCAGGGAGTTAAAAGTGTATTTGACGTAATGCTGCCTGACGCTGAATCTGCGGTAGAAATAACATTGAATATGCCTGGTCGTCATAATGTATTAAATGCGCTGGCCGCCATATGTGTGGCGTACGAGCTTGGCGTTAGTGTTGAAGATATGCAGAAAGCGTTGTCAGGTTTTGAAGGTATTGGCCGCCGTATGCATATGTATGGTGAAGTGAATACTGGCCATGGCGTAGTGACACTGGTCGATGATTATGCACATCATCCGACTGAAGTCGCCGCAACGCTGGATGCCAGCAGAAAAGCCTGGCCAGAAAAAAGGCTGGTTACAATATTTCAGCCGCACCGTTACACCCGTACACGAGACCTGTTTGAAGATTTTTCACAGGTGCTGGCCGAGTGTGATGTGTTGATTCTGACTGAAGTTTATTCCGCCGGAGAAGAAGCAATTGCCGGTGCAGATGGCAGGGCATTATGTGCTGCGATACGTGCGCGAGGCAAGGTGAGCCCGATATTTATCGAGGAGGTTGAAAACCTTGCGACTGATCTGAAATCGATCCTGCAGGATGGTGACCTGGTATTAACCATGGGTGCGGGAAGTATAGGTCGTGTCGCTTCACAGCTGAAGGAGTCGCTGGGTGGAAACGTGTAATGCAAGGGTGCGTAAACATGACAAGTAATATTGATGATATTACGATAATCGAAAATGAGCCAATGTCTGCGCATACCAGCTGGCGTGCGGGTGGTGTCGCCCGTCGTTATGTAAGGCCGGGTTCATTAACAGTGCTGGCATCATTTATTGCTTCACTGCCGGCGGACGAAAAAGTTTTATGGTTAGGGCTTGGCAGTAATATGCTGGTTCGTGATGGTGGCTTTGATGGCACTATTATTGCGACCCAGGGCGTAATGTCTCAACTGGAACTGCTCGATGAAACAACCGTTTATGTTGGAGCCGGCGTTGCTGGTGCAAAACTGGCGCGTTTTTGCAGCAAGCATGGCTTAACCGGCGCAGAGTTTTTTGCTGGAATCCCCGGCCTGGTTGGTGGCGCCCTGGCAATGAATGCCGGTGCGTGGGGTGGTGAAACCTGGCCGCTGGTGGTTGCTGTTGAAACCCTGAATGGTAAAGGTGAAATTACAAAACGCAGCGCGGATGAATTTGAATATTCCTATCGCCATGTTTCTGGCCCGGCGGGTGAGTGGTTCGTGAGCGCAACTCTGCAGTTGAAAAAAAAGCTGCATGCTGACAAGGCCGAAAGTAAAACGGAAGATTCAGCCAAGTCTATCGATATAAAACAGTTGCTTGCCAGGCGCGCAGTAACACAGCCAACCGGTGTAGCGAGTTGCGGCAGCGTATTCAGAAACCCGGAAGGCGCTTTTGCCGCACAATTAATCGAAAGCTGCGGATTAAAAGGCACTCGAATTGGTGGTGCGGTTATATCGAATAAACACGCCAATTTTATTATTAACGATAAAAATGCAAAGGCGTCGGATATTGAGTCATTGATCCATTTAATACAAAAGAAAGTAAAAGATGAGCACGGTATTCAATTACAAACAGAAGTTAGAATTGTTGGCAAGGCCGCAGATGATGCCCTGGCTAACGAAGAGATTGCGGAAGGTGGGCAGTAATGTCGATTGATGCCACTCAATTTGGAAAAGTTGCGGTGTTGATGGGCGGGCTATCGGCCGAGCGTGAGATTTCACTGTTAAGTGGAAAAGCTGTGCTGGCAGCATTACAGGAGTACGGCGTTGATGCACATGGTGTTGATGTTCAGAAGAATATTGTTAGTGAACTTGTAAAGGGTGACTTTCAGCGTGCCTTTATTGCATTGCACGGCCGCGGTGGTGAAGACGGTACCATGCAGGGTCTGCTTGAAGTTATGCAACTACCCTATACCGGTCCTGATGTTACCGCGTCTGCAATTGCCATGGATAAACTAAAAACCAAACAAATCTGGTCTTCGATGGGGCTGCCAACACCAGAGTATTACGTTATCGACTCAGAGCAGAGTTGTAAACGGGCACTGGAAGCACTGGATTTGCCATTATTTATAAAGCCGGTGCTTGAAGGTTCAAGTATCGGTATGAGTAAGGTCGAAACAAAAGAAGAGCTATTGCCTGCATGGCATAAAGCACAGGAATGCGGTGGAACGGTCATTGCAGAACGCTGGATACAGGGTGATGAATACACCGCTGCGATGCTGGATAAACAGGTTTTACCGATGATTAAACTCAAAACCACGCATAAGTTTTATGACTATGACGCGAAATACGATGCAGATGATACCCAGTATATCTGTCCATGCGGGCTGTCTGAAGAGATCGAGGAGAAATTTGCAGAGCTGGCAATGAAGGCGTTTGATGCCGTTGGTGGAGGTTCATGGGGGCGTGTGGATTTTATTGTTGATCATAATAATCAGCCATGGCTTATCGAGGTTAATACTGTGCCAGGAATGACCGGGCACTCACTGGTACCGATGGCGGCAAAGCAGGCGGGTATTTCTTTTCAGGAACTGGTTGTAAAAATCCTGTCTATGGCCAGCTGTCATTCGTGTGCCTGAGCAGATAAAAAGTAATGAAGAAAAAAAATAAAACAACTTTGCTTAAACCGCTTATGAAAGTACTGCCAGTGCTAATGATTATGGCGGTTGTCGCATATGGCGGAATGTTCGTCAGTGAAATCGAAATACCAACAGTATTGCCAGTCGATAATGTACAGGTTCATGGCGAGCTGAAATTTTTAGATAAAAATGAAATTGAAACAATTGTCAGGAATAATATTTCGGGCGGTTACTTTACGGTTGATCTAGCAAATGTGCGTTCAATTTTGATGCATAAGCCGTGGGTGAAAAATATTTCCCTGCGCAGAAAGTGGCCGGCAAGCTTGAGTGTTTATGTTGATGAGCAGGTACCGGTTGCTTACTGGAATGATGATGCATATTTAAGTGAAAAAGGTGAAATTTTTAAGCCCGTAAAGATCAATAAAACGTTAAACTTGCCGGCTTTGAACGGCCCCGAAGGTCAGCAGCAGAATGTCTGGAAGTTTATGAATGTTCTTTACAGAGAAACAGCACTATTGGACTACGAAGTTGTTCAGTTAGTGCTTGATGAAAGACGTGCCTGGCAACTGCTTATTACTGCTAACGATGGCAGCAATAATGAAAAAATTAATGTAAGACTGGGCCGTTTTGATACCGAGAAGCGCATGCGCAGATTTATCAGGATATTGCCAGCACTTGCTTCAGCGTCTGGTCTGCCAGGTGCTGCGTTGCTTGAGAATAGAATAAAACAGATTGATATGCGTTACCCGAATGGTTTTGCTGTGCAAATGTCACAGCACGAAGCCATCAGCAAGAATAATAAAAATTTAAATTTTTCACATGAATTTGAATCGGTCCGCGAGCATGCTCCGGTTCAAACAAGTGAGGCCTGAGTTAATGACAAAAAAGTCTGATAAAAATATGTTAATCGGTCTGGATATCGGAACCTCCAAGGTTGTGGCAATTGTGGGCGAAGTAACAGAAGACGGCGACATAGAGATCATCGGTTTAGGTTCGCACCCATCGAATGGATTGAAAAAAGGTGTGGTGGTTAATATTGAATCAACCGTTCAATCGATTCAGCATGCTGTCGAAGAGGCTGAACTAATGGCTGGCTGTGAAATAAATTCTGTTTATGCTGGCATTGCTGGCAGCCATATTCGCAGTTTGAATTCACATGGCATCGTCGCAATTCGCGAGCGTGAAGTCACCAGTGGTGACCTGGACCGGGTGATTGACGCTGCCCGTGCCGTTGCTATCCCAGCTGATCAGCGTGTTCTGCATATCCTGCCGCAGGAATTCATTATTGATGACCAGGAAGGTATTAGAGAGCCAATTGGAATGTCCGGTGTCCGCCTGGAAGCAAAAGTACACCTGGTCACCGGTGCAGTTGGCGCGGCGCAGAATATTATTAAATGTATACGCCGCTGTGGACTGGATGTGGACGATATCATTCTGGAGCAGCTGGCTTCCAGTTACTCGGTGCTTACGGATGATGAAAAAGAGCTGGGTGTATGCCTGGTTGATATTGGTGGCGGCACTACCGACATTGCTGTTTTCTCTGACGGCGCTATTCGCCATACCGCGGTGATACCGATTGCCGGTGACCAGGTAACCAATGATATCGCTGTTGCTCTGCGTACACCGACTCAGTATGCCAATGATATAAAAATAAAATATGCCTGTGCTTTACGGCAGCTGGCCAATCCTGAAGAGACAATTGAAGTCCCCAGTGTCGGTGACCGGCCACCGCGGAAACTGTCGCGTCAGACATTAGCTGAAGTTGTAGAGCCGCGCTATGAAGAATTACTTAATTTAGTACATGCGGAATTACGCCGCAGTGGTTTTGAAGAAATAATTGCAGCAGGTGTTGTGCTAACAGGTGGCAGTTCCAAGATGGAAGGGGTTATTGATTTAGCCGAAGAAATATTCCATGCCCCTGTACGCCTGGGTCTGCCGCAATATGTTTCTGGTTTATCCGACGTGGTAAACAATCCAATTTATGCGACTGGTGTTGGCCTGTTATTGTTTGGCCAGCAGCATAGAAATACTGGCACCAGTCATATCATGATGGAAGGTGGTGTCAAAGGAGTATTTGAGCGGATGAAAAACTGGTTCCAGGGAAACTTTTAACTTGTGAATTTCTTACCAAAAATGTACGCAGCAATAGAAATTAAAAAAACTGAAAAAATAATGAAAGCAAATTTAGAAAATATAACCAAATTATTAGAGGAGAAGGGTCATGGCGATGTTTGAATTGATGGATTCTGGTGCACAAGATGCGGTGATTAAAGTCATCGGTGTAGGTGGCGGTGGTGGTAATGCTGTTCAGCATATGGTGAACAGCGGTATCAACGGCGTTGATTTTATCTGTACAAATACCGATGCACAGGCTTTGGGCCGTTTTGAGGGCGCCAAGTCACTGCAGATCGGCAGCAATATAACCAAAGGTCTGGGTGCGGGTGCTACACCTGATGTCGGACAACAGGCAGCTCTCGAAGATCGCGAACTGATTCAGGAAGCCATTGCCAACTCTGATATGTTATTTGTCACTGCCGGTATGGGTGGCGGAACCGGTACCGGAGCTGCGCCCGTTGTTGCGCAAATCGCTCGTGAAATGGGTATCCTGGTGGTTGGTGTTGTGACCAAACCGTTTGCTTTTGAAGGTACTGCACGAATGAAAATTGCGATGCAGGGCATTAAAGAGTTGAGCGGACATGTTGATTCCTTAATTACCATTCCTAATGATAAGTTACTGGATGTTTACGGACGTGACTTCGATTTAATGAATGCCTTCAGCGGTGCAAACGATGTTCTTTGCGGTGCGGTGCAGGGTATTACTGAACTGATTACCAACCCCGGTGTCATAAACGTAGATTTCGCGGACGTAAGAACTGTAATGTCCAAGATGGGTATGGGCATGATGGGTTCTGGTCGCGCCATTGGTGATGACAGAGCAAAACAGGCTGCTGAAGCTGCAATAGCCAGTCCCCTACTTGAAGATGTCAACCTGTCAGGTGCTCGCGGTATTCTGGTTAATGTTACCGGTGCTAACATGACGCTGGGTGAGTTCCAGGATATTGGTGCTGTGGTGAATGCTTTTGCATCAGAGGATGCGACTGTTGTTATGGGTACAGCAATTGATGAGTCACTGGATGGAGAAATTCGTGTTACTGTTGTTGCAACGGGTTTAGGTAATTTGAGTAAATCACATGCACCTGTAGCACAGCCAGCTGCTGAGATTAAAGTTGTTAAAGAAACTCCAGCAGAAATTGAGCCTTCATATAAAGAATATGACAAGCCTGCAGCGATTAGAAATTCACCGACTCGTGAACGTTCGGTGACCGCTAATGGTGAATACGATGAAGAGATGCTGGATATCCCTGCTTTTCTGCGCAGGCAGGCGGATTAAAGTTGTAAGTTCAGGAAAAACAAAGATAAATTGCTGATTTTGTTGTGTTTAAATTTTCAGTAATGAATTTTTGTGTAAGAAAGAGCCGGAATGAAGCGATGAGCTCAAGCCTTATATTTAGTGGCTTGCTTCCAATTTACTCCGTAATTGTGTGATAATACGGCGATTTTTAAGGAAATTGCTGCTTTAACATTGGCGTTGGGCATGGGATTTGAGATTTTGATTAGGCAAAGAACATTAAAAAATGTGATTAGAGCGACTGGCGTCGGTCTGCACTCGGGTGAAAAGGTATACCTGACATTGCGTCCGGCTCAGCCAGACACAGGTGTTATATTCCGCCGTGTTGATTTGAGTGAGCCGGTTGAAATTAAGGCTAATGCACAAAATGTCGGTGCCACATTATTGTCCACAACACTGGAACAGGATGGCGTCTGTGTCTCGACTGTCGAACACCTGCTCTCAGCCATGGCTGGTTTAGGTATTGATAACGCCTATGTCGATGTTAGTGCTGCTGAAGTGCCTATTATGGACGGCAGTTCGGGTCCATTTGTATTTCTAATTCAGTCTGCAGGAATTGTTGAACAGGACGCGCCAAAACGTTTTGTTCGAATTAAAAAGTCAGTGGTTGTTGAAGAAGAAGGTAAGTGGGCGCGCTTTGATCCCTTTGATGGCTTCAAAGTAAGTTTCGCCATTGATTTCGATCACCCCGCGTTTAAAGATGCTCCCTGTACAGCTGAAATAGATTTCTCAACCACCTCTTTTGTGAAAGAAGTCAGCCGTGCACGTACTTTCGGTTTTATGAGTGATATCGAAGCGTTGCGTAAAAATAACCTGGCATTAGGCGGTAGTATCGATAATGCTATTGTTGTTGATGAGTACCGTGTGTTGAATGAAGATGGTCTGCGTTATGAAGACGAATTCGTTAAACATAAAATTCTGGATGCTATCGGTGACCTTTACCTGTTAGGGCATAGCTCTATTGGTGCATTTTCCGGCTATCGTTCCGGCCACGCACTCAATAATAAATTATTAAAAGCATTGTGTGCTGACAAGAGCGCCTGGGAAGAAGTAACATTTGAAGATGAAAAAGCATCTTCCCCCATTTCATATGCTCAACCGCTACAGACGTTTTAAACGTTTCCAGCTTCAACTTCAATAAGAATAAAATTCAATACAGATTACTTTTTAGTTTTTGTTGTCTGGCCGTGACTGGCAATCCTTAATAATGATGCTTTTAGCTGTGGATGGCTAATGCTGTCGGCTGATTGGGATAATACTTCAGCCGTTTTGTCGCTCATGTGCAATTTTCTCTTTTTCTTATTGTCCAACTCCCGTTGATCATCAATCGTCTGATTGTTTTGTACCGCATTGTAGCGAGTACTGATCTGGATGTGATGGATCATGGGATCTGGTAATGCACTATGTGTACTGCCTGTATGCAGCGGGTTGCTGCGTAAAAATTGCAATATCTGTGGGCTGAGCTGGCGGAGTTTGGTCGTCCACACAGGGGAATCAGTAATAAGCATCAGGTTTTGATTACGAATATTGGCCACTTCGACGTGTTTTCTGCACTCTATGGGTAAGATTTTGTGCAATAACTGCGTATAACCCGCCAGTTTTCTGGCCTGGTTCACAAATTCCGGATTTATCTGCTCGTTTAGTGGCTTCATCTGGCTATATATTCATCAACTTGTTTATACTCACTTTATGTCTATACTTATAGGCCTGGGAACCGATATATACATACATGAACATTATATTTATAGGAAAATTCAGAGGCAAACCGATCCGCTGTCAACTCGACGGCAGACGCCAGCTGTTGTTATGCGCATCCATTATAAGCCTTTTCGCCGGTTTATTGGTCAGTAGTGGTTACTGGTATGGTAATACCAACGCTGCAGTTCATGGGCTGGTAGCGCTGGAGCACGATATTTCCAAACAGAAAGTATTGATTAACGAGGCACGGCTTTACGCCGAGACTGAACTGGATGGGCTCGCTGCGCGTCTGGGTAAAATGCAGGCAAATGTTATACGGCTCAACGCCCTTGGCCAGCGACTGGTCAAAGTGGCAAAACTGGATGGTAAAGAATTTAATTTTAAGAATGCCCCTTCCTATGGCGGTCCAACAGAAACGGATGGTGTTACCAATATTGATTTTGAAGATGTCATTGCCAATCTTGATAAACAGCTAAGCAGTCGCGAAGAGCAGCTGGATGTACTTGAAGAAGTTATCATGAATCGCCAGCTTAGAAGCGAATCCAAACCGCGCGGCCGTCCCATCGTCAAGGGCTGGACTTCGTCATATTATGGTAAACGTACCGACCCGTTCACTGGTAAGCTGGCGATGCATAAGGGCATGGATTTTGCGGGTAAGGAAGGCAGCAAAATAATTTCTGTTGCCGGCGGTGTGGTCACCTGGGCAGGTGACCGTTATGGTTATGGCCAGCTAATCGAGGTCAACCATGGTAATGGCTACACTACCCGGTATGGGCATAACGCTGAAATACTGGTTGAGGTGGGTGATAGTGTCGAAAAAGGCCAGGTTATATCGTTAATGGGGTCAACTGGACGCTCAACCGGGCCTCACGTACATTTTGAGGTGCTTAAGAACGATCGACAGGTAAACCCGTCTAAATTTGTCGCATTAAAATAAAAAAAGCTAAATCAGCAAGATTGCCTCTGTATAAGGCCGTTTGAAACAATATACCATCCAATTTTATATGACCCATCCGCGGTTCTCAGGCATAATACGCCGTATTTTTATTACTATGAGGGCAGATTCCGGGAACGGAATGTCATTGCTGTCATGTTACAAAGCCACAGGTTAAATACTTAAAATGATTTTGAATGCCGTTAAAAAGGTACTGGGTAGCAGGAATGACCGCCTGGTTAAAAAGCACCGCAAAACAGTTAATCAAATAAATGCGCTAGAAGCTGATTTTCAGGTTCTCAGTGATCTCGCTCTTGCCGCAAAAACGCAGGAATTTCGTCAGCGTCTAAATGACGGCGAAACCGTAGACCAGTTGCTGCCGGAAGCGTTTGCCACGGTAAGGGAAGCCGGACGCCGCGTTTTTAATATGCGCCACTTCGATGTCCAGCTAATCGGCGGCATGGTATTGCACAGCGGTAAAATTGCCGAAATGCGTACCGGTGAAGGTAAAACACTCGTAGCTACACTGGCAGCATATCTGAACGCATTGCCCGGTAATGGTGTGCATGTTGTTACAGTGAATGACTACCTCGCTGCACGTGATGCTGAATGGATGGGCAAGCTATATAACTTCCTGGGCATGACAACCGGTGTCAGTATATCTGGTATGGACCATGTGGCGAAAAAACAGGCCTATGCATCAGACATAACCTACGGCACCAATAACGAATTCGGGTTTGATTACCTGCGCGATAACATGGCATTTACCGCTGAAGAGAAAGTTCAGCGGGTGCCTTACTTTGCTATTGTCGACGAAGTGGATTCTATTTTAATCGATGAAGCCAGAACACCGTTGATTATTTCGGGTGCTGTTGGTGAAAACAGTGACCTGCATTTGCGTTTCAACGATATAGTTAAAAAGCTGGAACAAGGCCGCTTAACGACAAAAGAAGAGCCGGAAGAAGGTGATTTTTCTGTCGATGAGAAAAGTAAAAGTGTTCATATTACCGAGCAGGGCCACCAGAAAGTTGAAGAAATCCTGGTAGAAGAAGGCATTCTTGAAGCGACTGACTCACTCTACAGTGCAACGAATATCAACCTTGTGCATTATCTAAACGCAGCTTTGCGTGCAGCTGTACTGTTTGATAAAGACGTGCATTATATTGTTCGTGATAAGCAGGTGATTATCGTTGATGAATTTACCGGTCGTACCATGGAAGGACGTCGCTGGTCAGAAGGCCTGCACCAGGCGGTAGAAGCCAAAGAAGGCGTACCTATCCAAAATGAAAACCAGACCCTGGCTTCTATTACTTTCCAGAATTATTTCAGGCTGTATGACAAGCTTTCCGGAATGACCGGTACTGCCGACACGGAAGCGGAAGAGTTACTGCAGATTTATAATCTTGAAGTGGTCGTTATTCCGACCAACCGGCCAATGGCACGCAACGATAAAACCGACCAGGTGTTTTTGACTCCGGATGAAAAATTTAACGCTATTGTTGAAGATATTAAAGATTGCCAGCAACGTAAGCAGCCCGTGCTTGTGGGTACAGCCTCGATCGAAGTGTCTGAGCATATTTCAGCCTTGCTGAAGAAGGCAAAAATTGAGCATAGCGTGTTGAATGCCAAGCAGCATGAAAATGAAGCGCATATTATTGAGAACGCCGGCCTTCCCGGCGCGGTTACGATAGCGACCAACATGGCTGGCCGTGGTACCGATATTGTTCTCGGTGGTAACCTCGAAGTTGAACTGGTACAAAACGCAGATGCCGGTGAAGAAAAACTTGAAAGCATTAAAGCTGACTGGGGAAAACGCCATCAGCAAGTGTTAGAGGCAGGTGGTTTACATGTTATTGGCAGTGAGCGTCACGAGTCACGCCGAATTGATAACCAGTTGCGTGGCCGTTCCGGTCGCCAGGGTGATGCCGGTTCCAGCCGTTTTTACCTGTCGCTGCAGGATGACCTGATGCGTATTTTTGCATCGGACAAAGTCGGTGCCTTAATGAAAAAACTGGGCATGGAAGAAGGTGAAGCGATCGAACACCCATGGGTTAACCGTGCCATTGAAAATGCCCAGCGCAAAGTTGAAGGCCATAACTATGATATTCGTAAGCAGTTGCTCGAGTATGATGATGTTGCAAACGATCAGCGGAAGGTAGTTTACGCACAGCGAAATGAAATGATGGCAGAGAGTGATCTGTCTGAAACCATCAAGGTCATTCGTGATGAAGTGATAAATAATGTCATCGATACCTCAATACCTCATGGCAGTCTTGATGAGCAGTGGGATATTGACGGCCTGGAAAGAACACTGGACGAAGAGTTCGGTCTTAAACTTCCGGTAGCAGATTGGCTGGAACAGGATCATATGCTGGATGAAGCAGGCCTGCGTAGAAAGATACTGGCTACCGTAGCCGAAGAGTTTGCAGCCAAGGAGCAACTGGTTGGTTCTGAAGGCATGCGCAATTACGAAAAGCATGTCATGCTTAATGTACTCGACAAACTGTGGAAAGAGCATTTGGCTGCGATGGATTATTTGCGGCAGAGTATTGGCCTGCGTGGTTATGCACAGAAAAATCCGAAACAGGAATATAAACGCGAAGCATTCGAGATGTTCTCTGAGCTGCTGGAGCGTATTAAATACGAAGTTGTCACCATACTGACGAAAGTTAAAATTCAGTCAAACGAAGAGGTTGAACAGCTTGATGCCAATGAAAACGCCGAAGTTCAAAATGTCAGTTATCAGCACGCCGATGCCGCAGGCATTCAAAATGCTCAAGCTGGCGACGCTGGTGCTGAAGGCCAGGGTGCTGAAGGACGGGGTGCTGTTGCGAATGCCGCACAACCATTCCAGCGCGGCCAGAAAAAGATCGGCCGTAACGATCCATGCTATTGCGGTTCTGGCAAAAAATATAAACAGTGTCACGGTAAATTAAGCTAGACCTTATTGCCTCGGGATAATTAAAAGACGGAAAAGAAAATGGCAGTTGCATTAAATGAACCTGAAGGGCTTTTGCCTGTAGCAGGTATTAAACTGGCATCAGTTGCTGCAGGAATTAAAAAAAATGGCCGTGATGACATGGTATTTATTGTCATTGACGAAAAAGCATCCTGTGCTGCGACGTTTACCAAAAATGCATTTTGTGCTGCCCCCGTTAGCCTCGCAAAAAAACACCTATCACAGCAGTCAGCAGATTCATCAATTCGTGCGTTGATGATTAACTCCGGCAATGCAAATGCCGGTACTGGCGAAACCGGCATGCGAAATGCCGAGCAAAGCTGTGAATGGCTGGCCGATAAACTGCAGTGTTCAGCACAGCAGATACTTCCTTTTTCAACCGGTGTCATTGGAGAGCAGCTGCCAATGTCTGCGTTACAGTCTGGCATTGATAAATTTAATGATGTTCTTTCTGAAAATAACTGGCTGTCTGCTGCCCAGGGAATAATGACGACGGACACTGTGGCAAAAGCGCTATCTACAACGCTGACGCTCGGCGGGAAAATGATTACGCTTAGCGGGATTGCAAAAGGCTCTGGCATGATTTGTCCAAATATGGCGACCATGCTTTCATTTATTGCGACTGATGCCAATATTGAAGCCGAATTTTTACAGCAAAGCTTATCGGTGGCAGTGGCAGACAGTTTTAATGCCATTACGGTTGATGGCGACACCTCTACGAATGACGCCTGTGTATTGCTTGCTACCGGGAAAGCCGGTAATGAGCAGCTTAATGCAGACAGTGCGGATGCAACTGCTTTTACAAAAGTGCTCAATGAGCTTTGCCAGCAGCTGGCACAGACTATTGTGCGTGATGCGGAAGGTGCGACAAAATTTGTCACGGTCAGCATTGAGCAATCGCAGTCAAAAGCAGAAGCAAAAAATGTGGCCTATACCATTGCGCACTCACCCCTGGTGAAAACAGCCCTGTTTGCCAGTGACCCGAACTGGGGACGAATTCTGGCAGCCGTTGGCCGCGCTGACATTGAGCAGCTTGATATTAGTGGCGTTAATATTTATCTTGGTGAAGTCTGTATTGTTCGCGCTGGTGGTGTTGATCAGGGCTACAGCGAAGACAAAGGACAGGCTGAGATGAATAAAGAAGAAATTATTATCCGTGTTGAGCTGGGCCGTGGTGAAGAATCGGCAGTCATATGGACCTCGGATTTATCGCATGAATATGTTCGTATTAATGCCGAGTATCGCTCCTGAGTATTGCCCTTCAGTAAGGCTCCGAGAGTTGGTGCCGGGTTCCAGAATTCAGTAATTTTCCAAGCCGGTATTTTATTATGTCTGATATCGTTCACGTCGCAGTAGCTGTTATCGTAAATCAGCGAGATGAAGTGTGCATCAGCCTGCGACATAATGACGCACACCAGGGTGGCCTCTGGGAGTTTCCCGGCGGAAAAGTTGAGCCGGATGAAACAGCCGGGCAGGCTCTGGTTCGTGAAATCAGGGAAGAGCTTGATCTTGAAATTCAGAACAGCAGGCCACTGATTACGGTTAATCATCAATACCACGACAAATCTGTCAAATTACAGGTTTTTAAAATACTCTCGTATAGCGGTGAAGCAAAAGGCGCCGAAGGTCAGGATGTTAAGTGGGTCCATGTTTCACAGCTATCCCGATACCCGTTCCCGGAAGCTAATTTACCGATAATTAATGCCATACAATTACCCGATAAATATTTAATAACGGGCAAGTTCTCCAGTGTCGATGATTTTAAAAATAAACTGAACAATGCATTAGGCCGCGGCATTAAGCTGGTGCAGCTGCGTTTGAAAGAGGGTAGTGTTGATAATCCGGATGATCTGAAGCTGCTGGTCGAATATACAGCGGAATCATGCAAACGGTCTGCTGCGAAGTTAATGCTGAATTTGCATGATACTTATCGCGAGTCACTCGATCTTGATGCAATAGAATATGCCGGTTTTCATGCGGACAGCAAAATGCTAAATAGCATGACACAAGCTGTTGCCGGACAGCTGTTCTCGGCATCGTGTCATAACAGTGAGGAATTAAAGCAGGCAATGCGCTTTAATGCCGATTTTGTAGTATTGTCACCGGTGCAGAAAACCAGTAGCCATCCCGATATGGACGCCATGGGCTGGCAGAAATTCTCGGAATTAATTGAAAATGTACCGCTTCCGGTTTTTGCTCTTGGCGGTGTTTCAGAAAAAGATATTGAGCGGGCGTGGCAGCAGGGTGCGCAGGGAATATCGGCAATCAGTGCGCTGTGGGAATAAACCGGGTTATTTATTTGCCGGTTTTTACAGGTCAGTGCGTACGGTTATATAGCGCACATTTTTAATTTAAAGTTAACATCATCCTGGCATTGTTCCGGCCTTAATGACGGGTCTTCATTTTTCATGAAACGGATTGAGAAACGATGTTTACCGGCACTAATCTCCGGGTAACATAAACTTTCATTGGGAATCGATACACGCAATAACTGTATTGCCTGGTTGGTATCCAGCGATTTCTGGAAGAAACCGTTTTGTGCGACTTCGTCCGTATTTTCAGTACTGTGCCGTAATACATCCAGAATCAGCTGAACCGAACGGTCCAGGTGGCTAAAAGGATGGAACCACTTTTCGATATGTTGCTGACGTTTTTCTTTGGGTATGGATAACCAGTGCCTGAGTGCAGGTAAATCAAAATCACAGATACTGCCGGGTACTGAATTTTTTTGCGCGATGGCAGCAAGCAGTTCGATGTTTTTAGTTTCCTGGCCCAGTTGTCCGCTAACTGCCTGCAGCTCAGCAATTCGCTCATGGATGTTTGTTAAAACAGAGCTTAACTGGGACTGGTCAATCTGCGGACGTTTGGATAATCGCTCAAGGCGCGAGTGCTGCCGTTCGAGCTCTTTAAGCGCTTCCAGTTTGATATCACTGCGGGTGGTAAATGCCAGTATTTCAAGAATAGAATCGATAGCAACACGGTTATTCCAGTCAGAGCCATGTTTCAGGTGGAAGGAATATTGTTGAAAGAGTTTTTCAAGGCGTAAAAAAGCACGTACTTTCTCGTTTAATGGCTGTTCGTAAACGTAATAGTCAGTCACATTAGTGCTTCGTCGTTGATGAAAAGAGTAGGATGTAATAGCATCGTAATAGTTCACCAAATTTTACACTTTTTTTCTACCTAAGTGCGGTTAGCGGGCCGGGAATTTTATTTATTATTAGCGGCTAATTGTCTGTATTTATCATGAAAATGTAAAACCATTGACTCTAGTTGACTGAAATTACTATTATTTTCAATAATGTCGTCAGCTTCACTTAATCTTCTTTCATCGCTAACCTGGCTGTTAATAATTGAATGAATTTCGTCCAGACTTCGATTGTCTCGTTGCCTGATACGGTTAACCCGGGTATTTTTATCAGCAATCACAACCAGTGACTGATCGATAACATCGTTAAATCCCGTTTCGAATAATAAAGGAATGACAATAATCAGGTAAGCGGGTGGGTTTTCAGATGCCTGCAAGCCGTTAATCTGCCGATTAACTTCTTCGCGTATCCTGGGATGCAGAATTTTTTCTAGCTGCTGTTTTTTTTCGTTATCCCCGAAAACAAGCCGGGCGAGTTTTTTTCTATCGATGCTGGAGTCTGCGGCAACAATATCATTGCCAAAAGTACGGGCCACTTCCTCGGCTATTAGCGGGTTGTTATTGAGAAGATCCCGGGCAATAACATCGGTATCAATGACCGGTACCGCCAGGCTGTTGAACAGGTCTGAGACGGCGGTTTTGCCACTGCCAATGCCACCGGTTAATCCTATCTTTAACATAGCACTAAGGTACTACAGAAAGGATAAATAGGTCGCGTTGATTGCTTCACCCCATAACAGCGCTATCCAGCCTGCCACCGCCAGGTACGGGCCGAAGGGAATCGGTTGCTGCTTTCCTGTTTTACCTGTCAGCAGCATGGTTATGCCCGCGACAGAACCAACCACGGAAGACAGCAGGATGATCTGTGGCAGGTAGCTAAAACCGGCCCATGCACCAAGCGCGGCAAGCAGCTTGAAGTCACCATAGCCCATGCCTTCTTTTTTCGTCAGCAGTCTGAATAAATGGAACACTGACCAGAGAATGAGGTAGCCGGCCATTGCGCCGATAACACTGGATTTCAAATCGGTGAATAAATCAAAAAAGCTGATAAACAGGCCTAGCCATAACAATGGAAGTGTAATGCTATCGGGTAGTAACTGTTTTTTCAGGTCGATCAGTGTCAGCGCGATCAGTACCCAGGTGAAAAGCAGGGCAGCCAGTGTCTGCAGGCTAACGCCAAAGGTATAGGCTGCAGCCAGCGAGGTAACACCCGTGAGCAGTTCAACCAGCGGGTACTGGGCAGATATGGATGTTTTACAGGATGAGCACTTGCCTCTTAAAAAGAGGTAACTGATTACAGGAATATTTTCCCAGAAACGTATTTTGTGGCCACAGTTCGGGCAGGCTGATGCCGGTGTTGCCAGGTTGAGCGATGCCAGTTCTGGCTCGGTCTCTGCCTGTTTGATTTCCAGAAATTCATGGCATTCATGCTTCCAGTCCCGCTCCATCATCAATGGCAGACGGTAGGCGACAACATTCAAAAAACTGCCGACACATAATCCAAGAAAAAGCACGGAAGAATAAAACAGCCACGGCATCGACTGGAACGTCAGTGTCATGTTCTCAAAAACAATAACGATGTTATCTATCATGTGGCTAGCGGCTTTGTGCAGGGCAAGCTGTATTAAACAACTTCACCCATTTTGAAGATAGGCAGATACATGGCGATAACCAGGCCACCAATGATAACGGCGAGGAAGGACATGATTAATGGTTCTAACATTGCTGTAAGATTGTCAACAGCATCGTCTACTGCCTCTTCATAGTATTCAGCGACTTTATCCAGCATCTCATCAAGGGCACCAGATTCCTCACCAATACCGACCATCTGAATCAGCATGTTAGGAAATAACTCTTTATTTTGTGCCAGGCTTGCCTGTAGTGTTGTACCTGAAGAAATATCATCTCTGACCTGCAGGATCGCTTCTTTATATACGCTGTTACCTGCGGCACCCGCAACCGATACCATTGCCTCAACCAGCGGCACGCCTGCCGCGAACATTGTTGCCAGTGTCCTGGCAAAGCGAGCAATTGAGGCATTGGTAGTTAAAGCACCAACGGCAGGTAACTTAAGCGACAGCCTGTCCAGTGAATCTCTAAAAGCTTTTGATCGAAGCTTTGCCTGTTTGAAGGAGTAAACTGCGGCTATGATAGCGCCAATAAAAAGCCAGACATTATCAACTAGCAAATCAGACAGTCCGACAACAAATAATGTAAAGGCGGGTAGTTCCGCACCAAATCCAGCAAACATCTCTGCGAAGGTTGGCACCACAAAAATCAAAAGGATGGCAGAAACTACAACTGCAACCACCAGTACTGAGATTGGGTATGTCATCGCCTTTTTAATTTTTGTTTTTAATGCTTCGGATTTTTCTTTATAGGTAGCGACTTTATCCAGTAGTGTTTCCAGCGCACCTGATTGCTCACCCGCATCAACCAGGCTGACAAATAATTCATCAAAGTGCTCAGGGTGCTGGCTAAGTGCCTGTGCCAGTGTGCCGCCGGCTTCAACATCGGCTTTAATCAGGAAGATCAGTTTTGACATACTCGGATTCGAGTGGCCCTGGCCGACGATATCAAAGGCCTGTACCATGGGTACACCAGCTTTCATCATGGTGGCTAGCTGACGACTGAATACAGCAATGTCTTTAGTGGTGATAGGCGTTTTTTTCTCACCGAAAATGGAACCGCTCTTTTTCTTGATTTTGCCTTTTTTCGGGGTCAATCCCTGTTTACGCAATTCAGCTTTTACAACATCAGGACTGGCGGCAGTCATCTCTCCTTTGACGGTCGCACCCTTGTTATTGGTGCATTCCCACGCGTAGGTAGCATTTTTAACTATTTTAGCTTTTGCCTTTGCCATGTGTATATCCTGGTTGTTTTCTTTAATCTATTGTTTACTAGTCTTTGGTAACACGATTGATTTCTTCGAGGCTGGTCAGCCCGGCAATCACTTTCTTGATTGCCGATTCTCTAAGGTTTGGAATGCCATCCTTTTTAGCCTGATCTGCAACATCAATCGCTGTTCCGTTATCCATAATAATCCGGCCAATCTCATCAGAAATCGGCATAACCTGATAAATACCGACTCGTCCTTTGAAGCCATCACTGCACTGGTCACAGCCAACCGCTTTATATATTTCTGGTTTGGCATCAATCTGTTCTGCGGTAAAACCTTCTTCTTCCAGCGCAGCGCGCGGGATATCAACCACTGCCTTGCAGTTTGGGCACAGACGGCGCGCCAGCCGCTGGGCAATAATTAATGACACGGCCGATGCAATATTGAACGGCGGTACGCCCATGTTAACCAGTCGTGCCAGGGTCAGCGGCGCGTCATTGGTATGCAGGGTAGACATAACCATATGGCCGGTTTGCGCCGCTTTAATGGCAATTTCAGCCGTTTGCAGGTCACGAATCTCACCAACCATGATGATGTCCGGATCCTGGCGCAGGAAGGCGCGTAATGCGGCTTCAAAGGTCAGGCCGACTTTATCGTTAACATTTACCTGGTTAATGCCTTCCAGGTTAATCTCAGCCGGGTCTTCCGCGGTTGAAATGTTGGTATCAACGGTGTTCAGAATATTCAGGCCGGTATAAAGTGATACCGTTTTACCACTACCGGTCGGGCCTGTTACCAGGATCATACCGTAGGGGTTTGCCAGTGCGTTCAAATAGAGTTCTTTCTGCTCCGGTTCATAACCCAGAGCATCAATACCCAGTGTGGCACTGGATGGATCTAAAATACGTAAAACTATCTTCTCGCCGAACAAGGTCGGGCAGGTGTTGACACGAAAATCGATCGCCTTGGTTTTGGAGATTTTTAACTTGATACGACCGTCCTGCGGTACCCGTTTCTCAGCGGTATCCATGCGTGACATAACCTTGATACGTGCAGACAGCTTGGGACTCATGGCAACCGGCGGTCTGGCAACTTCACGCAAAACGCCATCTATACGAAGGCGAACGCGGTAGGCTTTTTCATAAGGCTCAAAGTGAATATCGGATGCGCCTTTTTTAATCGCATCAAGTAATATCTTGTTAATGAAACGGACAACCGGCGTATCATCGACGCCAGAATCTGCATCATCGTCTTTTTTCTCTGCATCCGGGTCAGCAAAATCCAGTTCGTCGAGATCTTCCAGATCCTGATCCATCATCTCGTCCATGGCATCTTCCTGCTCTTCCAGCAGTTTTTCTACCATTTTCGATAATTTGTCTTCCTCAACAAGGATGGCTTCTGTGTTAACGCCTGCCTGGAATTTGATATCATCGATGGCCGCGAGATTGGTCGGGTCAGCGATGCCAATATAAAGACGATTTCCGCGTTTAAAAAGCGGTAATGCGTGGTGCTTCTTAATAAGTTTTTCGTCTACAACATCCCTGGGAATTGATTCAAGGTCAATGGCATCGAGGTCGAAAACCGGCAGGCCGAACTCGTTGGAAGCTTCCATGGCTATTTTTTTTGCTGAAAGCAGGTTATTACTAACTAAATAATTAGTAAATGAAACTTTTTCTTTCAGCGATGCCTGTAAAGCATTTATAGCGGCCTCTTCCTCCAATAAGCCGTCAGTAACCAGCTTTCTTGGTAAACCGTTTAATTTAATTTCTGCCGCCATTGATTTGCCCAGATATTTTTTATAATTATTATGTAGTAAGGTTTTTTATTGTTTATAACTACTCACCAATAATAGACGAAAAATATTAAAAATACTGAAAATTGGCGTTATCTCAAGAGTGCTTTGTTAACTTTCCTGTTTTTTCGTGTACAGGTATGAAAATGTCTAGTTTTCATCTTTGAAAGGTGCGTTTGCGGTCCCAATAATTTTATTATCCTGATTGTAAACAAGAATGATATTACGATATTTAGAAATCAGCGCAATATAATGGTTGTCTTTCAGAGAAGTATTAGTTTCAGCTAATATTTGCTCAATTTGGTCTTTCATATCACTATTAAAAGTGATGATCTGTTGAATATCCACACTATGTTTGTATATGTCAGCATAGTGCTCTTCAATGGGTCTTAATAGATCTGCTTGCTGGTATGGGGGAATCTTATCTTTAAGGATGGTATCAACCATCTTTTCTCGGTCTTCATCAGACTGTGGCTGCATAGCAAAAATGTATACTGGTTTTTCCGCGCCATATTTTTCTAGCTGTTCTAAGGTGACTCCCTTATCATTTACAGCATTAGCCGGAACAGTATAAAAACCATTTTCCCAGAATACCGCAGCGACTGGTCTCTGGTTATACACAGTAACCACGCCCCATAATAATGCGGCGATTTGTATCACAGCAATAATGGACAGGTCAGTGACCAGCTCTTTTTTTGGTTTGCTGAGATTAAAAACGATAAGTGTGAGGGCCGGACCTAGAACCAGGTCGACAGCAGCGACTATCTTTAATCCCTGCAGTCCGCCAGAAGCGGTAAAAAAAGGTTGTGGGTACCAGAAATTTAATAATATTAATATAAATATTGAAAAAACAAACAGACTAATTGAAAAGTGTAAAAAACTGGCGATTAATCTGTTTCGTATTTTTGATTTCACAGTTAACTATTGTTCTTCTAAGCTGTAATTATCTAATTGTTCTGTAAATACTTATTTTAGAAAGTTATAACTAAATCAGAGGTACTGATGAGTACCTGTCTGTTAACACAGTCCAGCACCAACGCAAGTTCCACCAGAGGTCCACTGTACTGGTACGGTTATTGTTGGAGTGAGTGTGTAAGTATGGTTATTTACAGTTGCATTACCTGTGGCAGTAATTACACCATCAGTTACTGATGCTGAAGTGAGGATACCACTGGCACCAACAGCATTTGGAATTCCATTTGTTCCGGAGTCTGCGTCAGTAAGAACGGTAACTCGGCCTATTTGAATGGCTGTTTCTATGGGAGCTTTAAAGACGGTAGTTGCTAAAACAACTTCTCCAAAACGAGCCCTTTCCGTATATGTCTGGTAGGCTGGTAAAGCGACAGAAGCTAAAATACCGATTATTGCAATTACGATCATTAATTCAATTAATGTGAATCCTCTGTTTTTATTCATGTTGAATTACCTGCTGATAAGTCGTGTTTTAATTCTTTATAATGCTTTTTCGATATTTTGAATATTTGATATTAGAAATAAAAAAGGCCCAATACCCTATAGAGGTATTGGGCCTTTTAGTTTTTTTAGCAAAGACCGTTAGTTACACAAGTACCTGTTTGTGCCCATTGAATTGGAGCAACAATACCGTTTGGAGTATAAATAATGGTGTCGCCGTTAACAGCAGCTGTACCAGTACCGGTAATAACACCGTCTACTACTGTAACAGAAGCAACTACACCACTTGCAGCTGGAGCAGCTGGGATACCGTTAGCACCATTATCTGCATCACCAATAATTGCTAAACGACCAGTTTGTGCGGCAACTTCAAATGCACTTTTAAATGGTGTAGTAGCTAATACAACTTCAGAGAACTGAGCACGTTCAGTATATGTCTGATAAGCAGGTAAGGCTACAGAAGCCAGAATACCAATAATAGCAATTACGATCATTAATTCGATTAATGTGAAGCCTTGTTGAATTTTTTTCATGTCTCTCTCCGAGATGGATTAGTAAATATAAATATAGGTTTTTTTGTGATTTAAAGTAATTATGTCTTATTCGTGGAAGACTGATATAGGTATAGCAGAGATTGTGCCAATATCTATATATTTGTTTATCTGTATTTAAATCAATAGGTTAAGTTTTTTGCTTCTATGGGCCTTAGCCTTGATGTGTGGCTGAAAGTGTCAGTATGTGACAATTTTGTAAGACAGGGTGACTAAATTATCGGAAATTATTGAAATTAACGATTATTACAAGTATCGTTGTTTTACCATTGATTAACCATCAATCCATACAGGGAGGTATGACATGCTGCATCAACCCCGCTACAATCTTCCGGGCATCGCCCAGCATATTATTCATCGCGGTATTGATCTTGAGCCCTGTTTTTACTCGACCGCTGACTACCTGTATTACCTGGATGATCTAAAACGTTTCGCTGCGAAGTATCATTGCCGCATACATGCTTATGTGCTGATGATGAACCACGTGCATTTACTGCTTACGCCGATGGCTGAAAACGGCGTGCCTCATATGATGAAGGCGCTGGCTCAACATTACCGGGGCTACATGAATGAAGCGCATAACATTCCTGGTGAATTATGGGAAGAACGATACCGGGCCAGTTTGATTGATTCTGAAATATTTTTACTAAGTTGTATGTGTTATATCGAGCTTAACCCGGTGCGTGCAGGTATGGTAAAGCATCCGTCTGAATACAAATGGTCGAGTTATTTGCATAATGCAAAACTGCAAGAGGGAGATATCGTTGAGTATCATCCGGTCTATGCGCAGTTAGGTGAAACGGATGATGAAAGAAAATTTGTTTACCGGGAACTGTTTCAGCGTTATATGGAAAACGATACCATTCATAAAATCCGTGACGCTTTAAATCATGAGCTGGTGCTGGGTGGCGCTGGATTCAAAGATAAGATAGAAGAGATGATTAACAAACAGACTCGCCTTGGAAAGCCGGGGCATCTACGGGTAAAGGAAGATGGCACACTCTATTGTGTACTGTCTGATTATGTTACCTAGTGAATAGTACCGAAGCTTTATTCGATATCCAGTTTCTGTAAGCGGTAGCGCAACTGTCTAAGGCTTAAGCCTAACAACTTGGCGGCGGCTGTTTTATTCCAGCGGGTTTGTTCCAGTGCCTGCATAATACTCTGGCGTTCCTGGCCGGCAAGGTCCATCGGGTCAACCTGGTTGCCATTGGCAACGGTTTCGGTCTCGCTGGCGGCCCTGGGTTTCAGGTGCAAATCGTGCAGGGTAATGAGATTATCATCAGACAGAGCAATGGCACGTTCCAGGATGTTTTCCAGTTCGCGCACGTTGCCCGGGAAGTGGTAGTCCTGCAGAGCAGCGATGGCTTCTTCATCAATAGAAGGTATTGCGTCGCCAGTGCCCATCTTTTCTGCCAGGTTGCCAAGCAGCTGTTCGACAAACAATGGAATGTCTTCTTTTCTTTCGCGCAGGCTGGGTATGGTCAGTTCAATTACATTAATGCGGTAATACAGGTCTTCACGGAAGGCGCCATCGGCAACCAGCTTTACCAGGTTTTTATGGCTGGCACTCAGAATTCTTACATCAACCGGACTTTCCTGCGACTCACCAACAGCGCGCACGGCTTTTTCCTGGATAACACGTAACAGCTTTACCTGCATATTGAGTGGCAGTTCTGCAATCTCATCGAGAAAAAGTGTGCCGCCATTGGCTGCCTGAAACAAACCTTCTTTATCAGAGTGTGCGCCGGTGAAGCTGCCCTTGATGTGGCCGAAAAATTCGCTTTCCATGAGTTCGGCAGGAATAGCGCCGCAGTTGACGGGTACAAAAGGTGCGTCGCTGCGCGCACCTCGCTGGTGAATCATTTTTGCGACACGCTCTTTACCCGAGCCTGACTCACCATGAATAAATACCGGCGCCTGGTTGCGTGCCAGTTTTTCAATATTCTTTAATAAGCTTTTTACCGCGTGCGATTCGCCGGTGATGCTTAATTTGTTTTTGTTATCTTTGGTGTTCCGGGTTTTTTCCGGCAGGGTGGTTGCACTGGAAACCAGGCTGCGTAATATTTGAATATCCACCGGCTTGGAAACGAAATCAAAGGCGCCTGCTTTCAGGGCATTGACTGCTGATTCCATATTGCCGTGTGCAGTAATCACCGCAATGGGCAGTTCTTTAAAGTGTTGTTGCACATGCTCGACCAGGTCAATGCCGTTGCCATCAGGCAGGCGCATATCGGTAAGGCATAAATCAAAATGCTCGGTATCCAGCAGCAGTTTTGCATCAGTTATGTTGAGTGCCGACTGCGATGTGATACCCATGCGCATCAGGGTGATTTCGATGAGCTCACAAATATCCACCTCGTCGTCAACAATGAGTACTTTTTTTGCTGTCATAGGTGGGCCTTGATTTATTATTATAGTTTGTTCGTAGGGCAGAGGTCGTTGCCCTGATTATACTTTATTATCCTGTCATCTCTCACGTCGGTTCGAGATGACAGTGCTGCTTAATATCGCTAATTATTCTCATTGTGTCTGCTGAAAATAAATTCTAAAACAGGTGCCGCCTGTCGGTGGCGCGATATGGCGTATTTTAGCACGGTTGCTTTCGATTACTTCCTTGGTAATGTACAAACCCAGGCCGGTGCCTTCTGAACTCGTGGTAAAAAACGGGTCAAAAATATGCGCCTGCGTTTCGGCGGTTATGCCGGGTCCGTTATCAATAATGTCAATGTAGGGTTGCTGGTTGTCGTGATCAATGCTGCCTTTAATATTAATCATGACATTAGAAGCGTCCATCTTTGCATGGTTTATAGCATTGGAGCAAAGGTTCCACATTACCTGGTGTAGCTGGCCTGAATCAAACAGGATGGAAATGTCCTGAGGATTGATTTTTATGTGTATCTGGTAAGCCTGTAAATGATGATTGGAAACAAACTCTTCTCTGAATTTAAGTAGCCATTGGTTCAGGTTGATGGTCTCAGGTGTGCCGCGCTGTTGCCTGGAAAGCTGTAATACATTTTCCACAATGCCGTTCAGGCGTTTGGCCTGTGTGTTGATAATACCGGTTAGCTTTTTATCTGCTGCATCTTCCGAGGTTTCACCCAGTAACTGGCCGGCATGATTAATGGCTGCCAGCGGGTTGCGAATTTCGTGGGCAATACTGGCCGTAAGGCGGCCCAGTGAGGCAAGCTTAACCTGCTGGAAACGCTGTGCCAGCTGGTTAGCGTCTTCAATAAAAATGAGAGTGCGGCCTTTATAAATATTTGCCTTATTACGTTTGCTGTCAACGTGGCTGAACCCGGGCTGTAAATCGGGCAGTCCCTGCGTCTGCTGGATAGGCTGATGGTTCTGGATGTTATTGTTGTTCCAGTCTATAAAGCGGGCAAATAAATCAGCCGAGACTTCCTTTAAATGCGTATGCGGCTCGATGGAAATATGGCCGAGTAATTCCAGTGCGGCATTGTTAGCCATTAATATCTGGCCATTATTTTTAATAACGAGAATGCCCGTGCGCATGTGGCGAATGATGTGTTCGTTCATTTGCACAATACTTTCCAGTTCAGCACTGGTTTCCTGTGCGATTTTTTCCGATTCTTTCAGTTTTTTTGCGGTGTAGAAAGTCAGAAATGCAGAGGCAAATATTAATATACCCAGCAGCCCGGCCTGGGTGAAGGCGGGTACGTAGTGGCTGTAGATTAGCTGGCTGTAAATTTGCTCAGCAATGATCGCGAGTGCTGATATGGCCGCAAACAGAATGGCGAGCCGTTTTTGCAAAAATAAACTGGTCATGGAAATGCTGATGATCAGCAGCATACCCAGCCCGGTACGAATACCGCCAGTAGCATGCATTAACAGGATAATACAGCTGATATCCACCATGGTATGTAACATGATCTGTGAATCCAGCCCCGGTTTTCTGCGCACGATACCGGCAAAAAAGATCAGGCTGCTAATGATATAAATAACCGAAACGGTTAAAAACAGTTCTGGATGGAGGTAATCGTTGGGGACAAGCTGAACCAGCCAGCCATTTAAATACAGCGTGATAAAAAGCAGCGCTAATGAACCACGGAAGTAGTTAAACAGCCGTAGCCGGTACCAGGCATCAGGTGTATTCTGAAGTACTGCGTTACTGTTCATGATATCGATTTAGAATGCCGGTTTTTTAATTACTGCATTCGAGTATAGCTTTAATATTGCCGAGCTGGGATAAAGGCGGTGGCTACGCCAATAGCGGGGTAATTATTTCTGTTTTCTTCTTTTTATGATGAAGGCAAAGCCTAAAATAACGGCGACAATGGCAACAACGATGACTAGAGTGCGTAGCATGTTAAAATCTCTCTTTTCGCCTGCTCTGGCAGGCCGTCTGTATAACGGTAGTTAGTAGAATATGAGTCCGAATCAAACTGATAAAACGAGCCAACAAGATATCATGGCAGATACCCAGGTAGATACCCTGAAACCGATCAATATCGTAATGGTACAGGATGTTTTTCAGGTGGGCGATATTAAATCGAATGCCGATAAAATTATCGAACGATCTGTAGAGGCCAGTTTACAGGGTGCAGACCTGGTTGTATTCCCCGAACTGGCACTGGTTGGTTATCCACCCGAAGATTTATTGTTTCGCGAAGGCTTTCTGCGACAGGCAAATAGCGAGTGTTTACGCATTCAGCAGAGTCTAAAAGAGAAAATCGGTGATACCGGTGTGGTTTTCGGTTTGCCCTTGAAGTGCCCGGTTTCGTCGTCTGCAACAGCTAGCAGGCCGCGCGCAGCGCTTTACAACGCTGCGGTATATCTGAGTCACGGCGAAATAGCGGGAAGCTGTTATAAGCAGTCACTGCCCAATTACTCGGTATTTGATGAAGTACGTTATTTTGTTCCAGGTGATGAGTGCACGATTATTAATGTTAAAGGGCACCAGATAGGTTTGTTGATTTGTGAAGATGTCTGGCAACAGGCGATTGTCGCTCAGTCAAAACAGCAAGGTGCAGAAGCCATAATTGTAATCAATGCTTCTCCGTTCCATATCAACAAGCACGACGAACGTGTCACTATTTTACAAGCGCACGCCCGGCAGTTTGACATTCCACTGTTATATCTCAATATGACAGGCGGACAGGATGAACTGGTTTTTGATGGTGATTCACTGGTGGTCAATCGGCGGGCAGAGCTAATCGCACGCGGTGAGCTGTTTGAAAAGGACCGGCTTGAATTACTTTTTGATGGCAAAGACGTACACATGGTGAGCGAGGTTTCTACCGAAACGCTGCTGGCACCTTCCGGTGATGCGGCGACCTACAAGGCACTGGTAACCGGGGTGCGTGACTTCGTCCGGCAAAATGGTTTTAGCGGTGTTGTTATCGGCCTTTCCGGCGGTGTTGACTCTGCATTAACACTGGCCATCGCAGTTGATGCACTGGGTGCTGAAAATGTAGAAGCGGTGATGATGCCATCACGCTACACCGCTGATATGAGCTTGCAGGATGCTGAAGCGGAAGCAAAATTACTGGGCGTGGACTACGATGTCATTGCCATTGAAGATGTGTTTAACCAGTTTTTAACGACACTGGCACCAGCCTTCAAAGGTACAGAGCCGGACACAACGGAAGAGAATATTCAGGCGCGCTGCCGGGGCCTGCTGTTAATGGCTATCTCAAATAAAAAAGGCCGCATGGTGTTAACCACCGGCAACAAAAGTGAAATGGCTGTCGGTTATGCGACTTTATATGGCGATATGTGCGGCGGTTTTGCACCGATAAAGGATGTCTGTAAAACACTGGTGTATCAATTGTGCCGTTATCGAAACAGTCTTTCAGCTGTCATTCCCGAACGGGTATTAACCCGTCCACCAAGCGCCGAGCTGAGAGAAGATCAATGCGATCAGGACTCGCTGCCGGATTACGATGTGCTGGATCGCATCCTTGAATTATCCGTCGAACAGGATATGCCCATCGATGAGATTGTTGCTGAAGGCATAGACCGGGAAGATGTCATGCAAGTGATCACGCTGGTTCAGCGTAACGAGCATAAACGGCGCCAGTCGGCACCGGGCATCCGCATCACACGGCGGGCGTTTGGCCGTGACCGGCGGTACCCGATTACGTCGGGGTATCGTCGTGGGTAGGTGTTGGAAGCTTTTTTACCGCAGAGATGCAGAGGCGCGGTGAAATGCTTTTACGCTACAAAGTAGAAGGCGGCGCTGTACCGTATTTTTCCGGGTCAACCGTGGTTGAAATATCCGAGAAATCGTTATAGTCGATAATACGCTGTGTATCGGCTGCCAGATCGGCTAGCTCCAGCTTCTGGTAAGACAGCAGCATGATGTCCAGTGCACGTTTTGTCCAGATGGTATTGGGGAAGCGAACAATGACCGCTTTGGCCCGTTTTGCTGCGGACAGCCAGGATTTTCTTTCGATGTAAAACTCAGCAACGTTTATTTCTTTTTCAGCCAGCTGGTTGCGTAAATAAATCATGCGCTGGTGTGCGTCGCCGGCATAAGGACTGTCAGGAAAACGTTTCACCAATGTTGCAAAGTCGCTAAATGCCTGCTCCAGTACCGCCGGATCATGCCGTGAGGGTTCGCGCGGGAACCAGACATCAAGCAGGCCCTGACCGCGATTAAAATTAATCAGGCCTTTCAGGTAGTACACATAATCCAGGTGCGGATCGCGCGGGTGCAGCCGGGCAAAGCGGTCGATGGCACTGCTTGCCAGGTCGAGTTCTTCAAACTTGTAATAGGCATAGGCAATTTCCAGCTGAGCCTGTTTAGCGAAGGGGTCGAACGGGTAGCGTGCTTCCAGTGATTCCAGGTGTTTGACGGCGCTTTGAAATTCAGCGGCATTAATATTCGATTGTGCTTCCTCGTACAGCTCCTTGGCAGTGTAATCCGCTGTTTCGTCTTTATCTGCACCGGCGCAGGCGAATAAAAAAGTTGTTAGAAGTACAGGTAAAAGATGTCGCATTGATGAATTCACGTAAGTGCTTGCCTCGGGGTTACAGGGTCTAAATCGGATATTTTAGAGTAGTTGCTAATATTTCGTTAGAATGCACCATTATAACTAAGTTCGCCGGGCTTGTTTACCCGGCTAGAAGAAACGAGAAACTATGTCTGAAACACCGATAACAAATTCCGGGGCAGAAGCCGAGCCTCAGCCTGATGCCGCATCTGAGAATGGCGCCGTGATAAAAGTATTAAACGATGATCACGCGGGCAAGCGTCTGGATGTGGTGCTGGCTGAATTATTCCCCGAATATTCCCGCAGCCGCCTGAAAATCTGGATTGAACAGGGGCAGGTGCTGATTAATGGCAGTACCGGCAGGCCGAAGACCAAAATGACAGGGGACGAAGAATTATCCCTGACGGCACAAAGCATTGAATCCGAAGAAGATTGCGTGGCTGAAGATATTCCCCTGGATATTATTTACCAGGATGATTCGATCATTGTTGTGAATAAACCGGCGGGTCTGGTTGTGCACCCGGCTGCCGGACATTATACCGGCACCATGCAAAATGCCCTGCTGCATTTTGATGCGGCACTGGCGGAGATACCGCGTGCCGGCATTGTTCACCGGCTGGATAAAGATACCACCGGTTTAATGGTGGTGGCACGAAATCTGAGCGCACATAAATACCTGGTGGATCAAATTCAGAAACACGAAGTAGTGCGCCAGTACCAGGCAGTGGTTTTTGGGGTAATGACCGGCGGTGGTATGGTCGATCAGCCAATCGGCAGGCACCCGCGTGACCGTATCAAAATGGCAGTGCGAGAAAACGGCCGTGAAGCGGTTACCCATTATCGCCTGCTGCAACGATTTCGTGAGCACAGTCATATTAAGGTACAGCTGGAAACCGGCCGCACACACCAGATACGGGTACATATGAGTTATTTACGCCACCCCATTGTCGGTGACCCGGTTTATGCCGGCCGCCACCGGGTACCGCCCGGTGCTAGCGAGGAATTACTGAATTACCTGCAGTCTTTCAAACGCCAGGCCTTACATGCCTGGAAACTCAGCTTTGTGCATCCGGAAAATGGTGAAGAGGTATCTTTTGAAGCGCCGTTGCCTGAGGATATGCAGCACCTGATTGACTTACTGCAGCAAGATTTGAAAAGTCATGGATGAACTTTCCTACCTGGCTACAGCCTGGCCCGATATTTGGCCTGAAGCACGGCCTGAAGCTGGTCAGGGTAATGAGCAGGGCATGCCACTTAATGTGCATGCCTTCACGACTTTAAGAAAGGGTGGTTTTAGTACAGGGGATTATAGTGAATTTAATCTTGCTGACCATGTAGGCGATGACCGTCAGCGAGTAGAAAAAAATCGGCAGAAACTGAAACATGATTTACAGTTACCGGCAGAGCCGGTCTGGCTGGAGCAGGTGCATAGTAACCGGGTTATTAATGCCGCCGAAAACACTTCAATACAGCAGGCCGACGCCAGTTTCAGCCGGGCGAAAGGTGTTGTCTGCGCCGTTCTTACCGCCGATTGCCTGCCGGTTTTTTTTTGCAATAAGGCGGGCAGCGAAGTAGCGGTGGCGCACGCCGGCTGGCGTGGTCTTCATGCCGGTATCATCACGAAAACAGTACAGTCAATGCAGTCACCCGCTGACGACATACTGGTTAGCCTGGGGCCGGCGATAGGGGCTGATGCCTTTGAAGTGGGTGAAGAGGTATACCAGGCATTTACTGATAATAATAATGAGAATGAGTCGGCCTTTAGCGCTACCTCAGCGTCGCATTATTTATGCGATATTTATCAGCTGGCGCGAAACGAATTGCAGTCTCTCGGCATTAATAAAATGGCCGGAGGCGACTTTTGCAGTTATCACGACAGTGAACGTTTTTATTCCTATCGAAGGCAGAATACGACGGGCCGCATGGCGAGTCTGATCTGGTTGTCATAAATACCTGTCAAAAAACGATATATTCATTAATTACTTCAAAAAGCCGCTTTATAAGCGGCTTTTTTGATATGTGTCAATTATTAGCCGTGCAATTGGATTAGCGTTATAAATGGGCTTGAAACGAAGTATTGTGGCCTCATATTGTTAAGTAATTGAAACTAATATACGTTGTAACGACAGTCATTGCTCCGTTAACAACATAAAACCAGAGTACGACTATGAGAACAGATAAACTAACAACACGATTTCAGGAAGCCCTGTCTGACGCACAATCATTAGCGGTTGGCCGTGATAATCAATTTATTGAGGCTGCGCACGTTTTAATGGCGCTGCTGGAGCAGGATGCCAGCACGGTTGGCCAGGTACTGGCGAGTACTGGCGTCAGCGTTGATGCGCTGAAAGCAAAACTTAACGATGTGCTGGATCGCCTGCCACAGGTGCAGGGGCATCAGGGTGATGTGCAGATATCCAGTGATATGGGTCGCTTACTAAACCAGACCGATAAACTGGCACAGCAGCGTAACGACCAGTTTATTTCAAGCGAGCTTTTTTTGCTGGCGCTGGTCGATACCAAATCTGCAATTAGTGAATTATTAAAATCTGCCGGTGCCGATAAAAAACAGGTTGAACAGGCGATTGAAAAAGTACGCGGTGGAGAATCTGTTACTGATGCCAACGCTGAAGAAAACCGCCAGGCACTTGAAAAATATACTATCGATTTAAGCGAACGTGCAGCGCAGGGCAAACTTGACCCTGTTATTGGCCGTGACGAAGAAATTCGCCGTACCATCCAGGTGCTGCAGCGCCGTACCAAGAATAACCCGGTATTAATCGGTGAACCCGGTGTTGGTAAAACGGCGATTATTGAAGGCCTTGCACAACGCATTTTAAATGGCGAAGTGCCCGAAGGTTTAAAAAGCAAACGTATTCTTTCACTGGATATGGGTACATTGATTGCCGGTGCAAAATTCCGTGGTGAATTTGAGGAACGTTTAAAAGCAGTATTAAAAGATTTATCGCATCAGGAAGGACAGGTCATACTGTTTATTGATGAACTTCACACCATGGTTGGTGCCGGTAAAGCCGAAGGCGCAATGGACGCCGGTAATATGTTGAAGCCGGCATTAGCCCGCGGTGAATTACACTGCGTTGGTGCAACCACGTTAGATGAGTACCGCCAGTACATCGAAAAAGATGCGGCACTGGAACGCCGTTTCCAGAAAGTGCAGGTAGACGAGCCCAGTGTCGAAGATACCGTTGCCATTCTGCGCGGTCTAAAAGAACGTTATGAAATTCATCACGGTGTTGAAATTACAGATCCCGCGATTGTTGCGGCGGCGACTTTATCGCACCGTTACATCAGTGACCGCCAGTTGCCGGACAAGGCCATTGATCTGATCGATGAAGCGGCAAGCCGTATTCGTATGGAAATTGATTCCAAGCCGGAAGTAATGGACAGGTTAGATCGTCGCATCGTGCAATTAAAAATTGAACGCGAAGCACTGAAAAAAGATACCGATAAAGCAACATTGCAGCGCCTGGAAAATCTTGAACAGGAATTATCGGACCTGGAAAAAGAATACGGTGATTATGACGAGCAGTGGATAGCAGAAAAACTGGTTGTGCAGGGTTCTTCAAACCTGAAGGAAGAGCTGGAGGCAGCAAAACTGGAACTGGAAACCGCGCATCGTGCTGGTGATCTTGCGCGTATGTCCGAGTTGCAATACGGTTTGATCCCCGAGCTTGAGTCACAAATTTCCCAGGTAGCGGAAGCCGAACTGGCGCGTGACCATAAATCACAATTGCTGCGTAATAAAGTCGGTAGTGATGAAGTCGCAGAAATTGTTGCCCGCTGGACAGGCATACCGGTTTCAAAAATGCTCGAAGGCGAACAGGAAAAACTGTTGCGCATGGAAGAGGAGATTGGTGCCCAGGTTGTTGGCCAGCAGGAAGCGGTAACCTCGGTTGCGAATGCT
This sequence comes from uncultured Gammaproteobacteria bacterium, assembly GCA_963711255.1. Lineage (GTDB taxonomy): Bacteria > Pseudomonadota > Gammaproteobacteria > SZUA-229 > SZUA-229. The sequence goes on from CAVQDO010000023.1 coordinate 84,997, forward strand.
ATTCGACGTTCACGCGCAGGCCTGTCTGATCCGAGCAAACCCAATGGCTCCTTCATGTTTTTCGGCCCTACCGGTGTGGGTAAAACCGAACTTACCAAAGCGCTGGCAAAATTCATGTTCGATACTGAAGATGCCATGGTTCGCATTGATATGTCGGAGTATATGGAAAAGCATGCGGTATCAAGATTGATTGGTGCGCCTCCAGGTTATGTCGGCTACGAGGAAGGCGGCTATTTAACAGAAGCTGTAAGGCGTAAACCTTATTCTGTTATTTTGCTGGACGAAATTGAAAAGGCGCATCCTGACGTATTTAATATATTGTTACAGGTGCTGGATGACGGTCGCCTGACTGATAGCCAGGGACGCACGGTTGATTTCAGAAATACTGTAATTATCATGACTTCCAACCTGGGTTCACAACAGATACAGGAGATGTCTTCAGATAATGATTATGAAGGCATGAAGAAAGTTGTGATGGATATCGTGGCGCAAAATTTCAGGCCCGAGTTTATTAACCGCGTTGATGAAACGGTTGTGTTCCATCCATTGGCCAAGGAACAGATTCGTGATATTGCCAGGATACAGTTGCAAATGCTGGCTGCACGATTACATGATCAGGATTTCACCATGGATATTTCAGAAGAGGCCATAGATGTTCTGGGTGAAGCCGGGTTTGATCCGGTGTATGGTGCGAGGCCATTAAAACGTGCCATCCAGCAGTACCTGGAAAACCCTCTGGCGCAATTGATATTGAAAGGCGAATATATGCCAGGTGATACGATTAGTATAAAGGCAAATAATTCTGAACTTGAATTTGTTCCAGTTGAGCGGATTCAGCAGGCGGTTTAACACTATGCTACGGGCGGTTTATGGCAGCTAATCCCGTAGCTGTGTTTTAGTTGCGAAATTTGACTGGTTAATGATTTCATTAAAGCGTAATTGAATATGCTCAGGGTGGTCAAGATAGTAGCCCTGGGCATAGTCTATACCAATCTCTTCTAGCTGATTTAATGTGAAAGCGTCTTCCACGTGTTCAGCGATGGTTTTGATATTCATTACTTTACCGATTTGATTTATGGCAGCGACGATCGCTTTATCAGCGGTACTGTGAGTTAAGTTTTTGATTAGCTTGCCATCGATTTTTAGATAGTTAACCGGAAGGTTTTTCAAATAGGAAAAAGACGAGGTACTGGCACCAAAATCATCCAGTGCAAATTTAATATTGTGGTTACGCAAAGCGGAAATAACATCAGCCGCCTGGTTGACGTTTTTTATTGCTTTTATTTCTGAAATTTCCAGGCATATAGAATCGTGGGCGATTTTGTACTTGTTGTATTGCTCGATAACGAAGTCAGAGAACTTATTGTTGTTTAATGAATTTGCTGAAATATTAATAAATAACTGAAGCTTGCAGTTATCGATGGTTTTATATAAGCGGGACAGTTGTTTGAACGTCTGTTCAATGACCCAGTAATCAACGTCTGTCATTAGACTAAAACGTTCTGCTGCCGGCATGAAGTTGTTTGGAGAAATCAGGCTGCCTTCATCATCGTTAAGCCTTAATAAAACCTCGTACATGGTTGTGGTTTCTTTACATTGAATATTTTCGATCGCCTGCAGGTAAAGTGAAAAGCGGTCATCGGTTTTCGCATTGTTAATTTCAGCTACCCAGCTTAATTCCCGGTGCTTGTTTTTTGCGCTTTCATTGTCCAGGCCGTGTATGTGGACCTGGTTTCTGCCCATGTCTTTCGCTGCGTAACAGGCAATATCTGCCTGAGATAAAACGCTATCAACATTTTTTGTATCTCGGTTAATAACAGCAAGGCCAATGCTTACACCTATGTGGAATTTCTTGTCTTTCCAGTTAAACTCATAGTGCTTAACAAGGCTGACGATACCCTCGGCAATTTCTATCGCTTTTTCCAGCGAGCAGCCTGCAAGTAATAACCCGAATTCATCGCCGCCAAGTCGTGCAAAGATGTCATGACTGCGGATGTGATGTTTGATTAGTGTGGTTATATTAACCAGCAGCACATCGCCGGCCTTATGGCCGCAATTGTCATTGATGGTTTTGAAATTATCCAGGTCGAGGAAGCATAAAGCATGTTCTTCGTGGTTCTCGATTGCGTTGCTGTGAGCTTCCTTTAAACGCAGGTTAAATTCTTTCCTGTTAACCAGCCGGGTGAGTTCGTCATGCGTTGCCTGGTAGTGTATTTCAGAATTTTTCTTTGATGTTTCCCTGATAACGAGCTGGGCTATGTAAACCGCGATGAAAAAAGCCGCCAGAGAAAGCAGCAGAATAGTGCTGCCAATACCACGTTGGTAGCTTCGTGTGTCCTCTATGACGGCGTGCGAAATATCTTCCTGCAGTACGACCAGTTCACCGAGTAAGGCCATCATTTTCTGCCGCGCAGAGTCTGCCTCGCGCAGGTCATTTTTTATGCCCGCTAATGACTTACTGGATAAAAGATTATCGGCCGCAATGTCGTTTAAACTTTTAGATGACCGTGTCTGCTTGATTATTTTATTGAGTAACTTTGCCTCACGCGCACTTATTTTATAGGTGAAAAGCTTTTCTCTGGCCTGTTTGTGACTTAGACCATGTTTTGATAGTTGCAGACGATATTCATCGCGTTCGATGTAATCATCGGTGAGGTACATTCTATGCAATGTTTCGCCGCGCAGACGAATGCTGTCGCGCATGGTATTGGCGGCAGAAATTTTTGCACTGGTATCTTCGTTCAAAGTGCTCATCTGTTCGGTGAGCGAATTTAACTGCGATAGCGAAATGAAACTGATCAGCCCCATAAGGGCAAGTACACCGGCGAAACCGAGTCCGACGGTAAGTTTAATTGGGTCTCTGCTCATATAATTTACAACGTCCTGTCGTTAGCGGGCACTTCCTGTTACTGCGTTTTTATTAGTTAATTAGACTAAATATAGTTCGCATCTTTGCTGGCGCAATGTAATCCGCTCAAATGTTTTGTAAATCACACAGAAAGTTTTCCTGGAAGAATTGCCGGGTAGTTTTAGATCATTAGCGTTTGCCTTCACCGCCGGCTTTGGCCAGTATTTTATCCAGCATACGATGGCTAAGCACTCTTTTCAGGCTGGCAAACAGGTAGGTGGGGAAGGTGACGTAATAACGCGGTTTTGGATTTTTTGCTTCCAGTGCGTGTATGACACGCTTTAGTACTGCTTCCGGTGGCAGGGTGAATGGCGCTGCCGGTCCTTTTTTGTTAAGCCGTTCAAGTACGCCTTTATATTTGTCACGGTGAACACTGTTTTCTATATCAATATGCTGCTGCATCGCTTTTACCGCGTTGGCACGAAATTGACTGCTAATCGGACCTGGCTCGATCAGGCTGATGTAAATTTCTGTGCCCTGTAACTCCAGGCGCAAGGTATCGCTCAAACCTTCAATGGCATATTTGCTGGCGTTGTAGGCGCCACGAAATGGCATGGCGACAAAGCCCAGTACCGAGCTGTTCTGGATGATGCGGCCAAAACCCTGCCTGCGCATGACGGGAATGACCAGGTTAGTCAGTTCAAGCCAGCCGAAGACATTGGTTTCAAACTGGAATTTCAGGTTGTCCCGGCTCAGGTCTTCCACCGCGCCGGGCAGGCCGAAAGCGCCGTTATTGAACAGTGCATAGAGACTGCCGCTGCTTAGCTGCATCACTTTCTCAAAAGCATTTTGTATTGAAGCGCTGTCGGCTAAATCCAGTTGCACCGATTCAAAGCCTTCATTAATCAGCTGTTTTACACTTTCTTCACGACGGGCACTGGTAATGACACGGTAGCCACGCTGTTTTAAGCCTTTGGCGACGCAATAACCGATGCCGCTGGAGCAGCCGGTAATAAGTATGGTTTTATCCTGTATCTCGGGTTTGGTGTTTGCTGCAGGTTTCATGGCGCAAGCTTATCCTATTCTTCATACATCAACATATTGAAAGATGTGTTGAGTGCCCGTCTGTCGGCATATATAATCGCCTGCTAATGTTTTTTTAGTCAGAGAGTGTTCGAACAGGTTAGCTATGCCATTTTATGAATACCAGTGCTCAAAGTGTGGGCACGAAGAAGAAGTTTTGCAGAAAATTAGTGATGAGCCGCTAAAAAAATGTCCTGCCTGTGGTAAACAGACCATGCATAAAAAGGTTTCGGCAGCAGCGTTTCGCCTGAAAGGCGGCGGCTGGTATGAAACGGATTTTAAATCGGGCAATAAAAAGAATGTAGCGGGTGATGCCAAAGGATCCTCGGCAAATAAAGATAGCAAAAAACCGGCAGAGACAACGAAAAAAGCAGGCGGTAGCACCAGCACGACTAAAAAGTAAAACTTTGCTGAGCCGGGCAGAGCCTGTCGCTGAATAAGCCGTTTACAGCGAATTTAGCGAAATTTAACCGCCGTCAAGGCGCTAAATGCGGTAAAATCAACCGTTTAACAAACTGAATAATATGTGCCGCTGGCGAGTTTTGCAGCCCATAGCATTTCACCTAACATATACTGGATTTATACATGCGTAGTCATTATTGCGGAGCGGTAACCGAAGAGCTCCTGGATCAGGAAGTCACCCTGTGTGGCTGGGTCAATCGTCGTCGTGATCATGGTGGTGTAATTTTTATTGATTTACGCGATCGTGAAGGCCTGGTGCAGGTAGTTTTCGACCCTGACCGCGCTGAAATCTTCGAGATAGCGGAAAGCGTGCGTAATGAATATGTCCTGCGGGTTACCGGCCGTGTACGTGCTCGTCCTGAAGGCACTGTTAATCCTGAGTTAACGTCTGGTCAGATCGAAATTCTGGGCCTGGATCTGGAAGTGCTGAATGCTTCCGAAACACCGCCGTTCCAGCTCGATGATACCGGCGTGCATGACGATCTGCGTCTGCAATACCGTTATATTGACCTGCGCCGCGATGAGATGCAGCAGCGCATTCGTCTGCGTAATAAGGTAACGCGTTACATGCGTAACTTCCTCGATGAGCATGATTTCTGGGACATCGAAACACCGATGCTGACCAGGGCGACACCCGAAGGTGCGCGTGATTACCTGGTGCCTTCACGTACTTATCCGGGGAATTTCTTTGCGCTGCCGCAGTCGCCGCAATTATTTAAGCAATTACTGATGATGTCTGGCATGGATCGTTATTACCAGATCGTGCGCTGTTTCCGTGATGAGGATTTACGCGCAGACCGCCAGCCTGAATTTACCCAGGTGGATATTGAAACCACTTTTATGGATGAAAATGCGGTCATGGAGATCATGGAAGAAATGATTCGCGGCCTGTTTAAAGCCACATTAGATGTCGAGCTGCCAAACCCGTTCCCGCGTATGGAATACAGTGAAGCCATGCTGCGTTTTGGTTCGGATAAACCGGACATGCGTATTCCTCTAGAGCTGGTTGATCTTGCTGATGTCATGAAGGACGTTGAATTTAAAGTATTTTCCGGTCCGGCGAATGATCCGGAAGGCCGTATCGTGGTGCTGCGTTTACCGGGCGGTGCCAGCCTGTCGCGTAAAGATATTGATAACTATACCGACTATGTGGGCCGTTATGGCGCCAGGGGTCTGGCATGGATCAAGGTTAACGATGTTGCTGCCGGCCGTGATGGTTTGCAGTCACCCATCGTTAAATTTTTGCCTGATGAAGTTCTGGATGGGATTATTGCCAAGACCAATACACAGTCCGGTGATATTTTGTTCTTCGGCGCCGGTGAAGCCGCTGTGGTCAATGAGTCGATTGGCGCTTTGCGTGTAAAACTGGGCATTGATAACGACATGGTTAAAGGCGAGTGGGAGCCGTTGTGGGTGGTTAACTTCCCGATGTTCGAAAAGAACAGCCAGGGTAACTGGACATCACTGCACCACCCGTTTACCGCACCTTCGGTGGATTCTGTGGAAGAATTTAAGGCTGACCCGGGCAAAGCCCTGTCTCGTGCCTATGATATCGTGCTTAACGGTACCGAGCTGGGCGGCGGTTCTGAGCGTATCTATAAAATGGATATGCAGAATGCGGTGTTTGATATTCTCGGTATTTCCAAAGAAGAAGCCGAAGAGAAATTTGGCTTCCTGTTAACTGCGCTTAAGTATGGCTGCCCACCGCATGCGGGTATTGCTTTCGGTCTGGATCGTTTGATAATGCTGATGTCCGGCGCCAGCTCTATCCGTGATGTGATGGCGTTCCCTAAAACACAAACCGCTGCCTGTCCGCTAACCTCGGCACCCGCGCAAGTTTCGAGTAAACAATTGCGTGAATTAAATCTTAAACTGCGTACAATAGAGAGCAAGACGGAAACCACTGAAGCTTCTGCTTCCTGACCTATGAGCGCTGCGATACAACCCTATACCCTGCTGGATGATGCTGATTGTGAAGCGCGCATTTTGCGTGCGCGTGAAACATTGGGTGATCGACTGGTTATTTTAGGACACCATTATCAGCGCGATGAGGTTTTTCAACATGCCAACTTTACCGGCGATTCGCTAAAACTTTCGCGACAGGCGGCGGCTTCAAAAGCAGACTATATCGTTTTTTGTGGTGTGCATTTCATGGCGGAAGTGGCGGATATACTGTCTCGCCCTGAACAGGTTTCCATTTTGCCCGATTTGTCGGCTGGCTGTGCCATGGCAGACATGGCGAACCTGAAAAATGTCGAGCGGGCATGGCAGGAGCTAGCTGATGTACTTGACCCTGACGAAACTATTTCGCCGGTGACCTATATTAATTCTGCAGCGGATTTGAAAGGATTTTGCGGTGAGCACGGCGGCATCGTGTGTACTTCAACCAATGCCCGCCATGTACTTGAATGGTGTTTTAACCAGCGCGAAAAAGTACTGTTTTTCCCGGACCAGCACCTGGGCCGGAATACCGGCTACAGCATGGGTATTCCGCTCGATGAAATGGTGGTGTGGGACTATGATAAACCGCTTGGCGGCTTAACGGTTGAGCAAATTCAGAAGGCAAAAATAATTTTATGGAAAGGCTTCTGCTCGGTACACCAGATGTTCCAGCCGGAGCAGATTGATAATTTCAAGAGCAAGTATCCTGAAACAAAAATTATTTCGCACCCCGAAAGTCCATTTGAAGTCTGCCAGAAATCTGATTATATTGGCTCCACAGAATATATAATTAATACCATCGCAGAAGCCGAAGCGAATACGCGCTGGCTGGTAGCGACCGAACTAAACCTGGTCAACCGATTACATGAACAGTTTAAACATGAAGGTAAAAACGTTCATTTCATGTCACCGAATGTGTGCATGTGTTCTACCATGTTCCGCATCGATCCGCAGCACCTGGCATGGGTACTGGAAAACCTTGTTGACGGCCACGTGGTCAACCAGGTCAGCGTACCCGCCGATGTTGCAGTACAGGCAAAACTGGCGCTTGATCGTATGCTGGAAGTCTCCCCCTAACAACTTCGAAAACCACTTCAATGCGTGAAGCCGTTGTATTAGTGCATGGATTATGGAGTGTGGCAGGTGTCGATCTGCTCAGACTTCGTCAACGTCTGTCCAAATCTGGATACGAATGCCACGCCTTTAATTACCATGTCTGGGGCAAACCGCCGGCTGATATCGCGTTAAGACTCAACGAATTTATCAAAAAAATTGACGCACCTGTTGTACATATAGTGGCGCACAGTTTTGGCGGTATTATTACTATGCATCTGTTTGACCAGTTTCCGTTCAATAAAAAAGGCCGCATAGTTTTACTGGCATCACCGGTGAATGGCAGTGCAGTAGGCAAACGCATCAGCGCCAATCCGATGACACGATGGATGTTGGGACAAAGTTTTGTTAATGGTTTGACGGGTGATGTGCCCAAATGGAAAAGCTGGCACGATATCGGTGTCATCGCGGGCAATATTCCGATAGGGCTTGGGCTGGTGGTTGCCGGTGGTCCCGATCTGCCGCATGACGGAACCGTTTCTGTCGAAGAAACCCGGCTCAAAGGGGCGACCGATTCCATTGTCGTGCGCGAAAGTCATTTGAGCATATTGATGTCTGGCTCGGTGGCAAGCCAGGTGATTATCTTTTTACGCACCGGTAAGTTTGACCAGGATACAACCACAGTAATACTTGATGCTGAGCTCGCCTGATTCGTTTTTCTCTATTTGTTTTTTAACTATATTAATTCTTTGCTTACACACTATAGATTTGTTTTTATCGGCCGATAAATGCAAATGTGCTTGAACAGATTGTGAATAAACGTCCGTTCATATACGTGTTTTAGTCACTTTTCAGCAGCAAATGGTTAAATTATGTCTTACAAATCGCGGCCTATAAAATTCACCTACTATCGACTATTTTTCGTCGTGTTACTGTTTTCTGTCGGGCTTATCTGCCTGGCTCAATTACTCATTGAGTCTATTTATGGTGTCAGTTTGATCACCCCGGAGTTGCAGTCTGATCATGATGCAATACTGGTGGGGACTGTTATATGCGGATTATTGAGCATGATGTTTGGTGTGATTATGTTGCGATTGCTGATTGACAGGCGTATGCAGAATAATGACCGTCGTCGGCGGCAGGTGCCGATTGATTTTCAGGATCGGCGTTCAGGGCAGGACAGGCGAGCTGAACGTGAGCCTGCTGATATGGTGGCGTCGTAGTTTTATCTATTTGATTTTATATTAGATTTTTCTGTAATTTTAAGTGCGACTTTTGTCGCACTTTTTTGTTTCGTGTTTTTTATTTTCTTATGGCGCTAATATTTTCTGTTGGTTGTTTACTTTGGCATTGCGGTTCTCGCACCGCGGGCGAGTTACTCTTTTGTAGCAGCACCAAAAGAGTAACCAGAAAAGGCCGCCGCGAACTCGATAGCCCCGAGAGAAGCATCCGGGGAACCTGAATTTGAGGGTTCTGTTCTATTGGCGTTGGTGTTTGCTTAAAGGTTATTGCTTACTTTGGCCCGAGCCGCCCCGATGCGCCGTCCGGGCGCAGCATGACTAAATCCGCCGTCCATGGCGGATTTGCTCTACCAATGCCCCCAAAGTCAGCAAACAAAGGGGAGATAAACCTAAAAAGAAACAAAGAAAAATAAACAAGAATTAAGAAGAAGCAGGAAACAAACAACGGCTTTTCCAACTATGGCGCACAGCGCCATGTTTTTTGTTGTGTTCTAGCTGGTGCTGTTGACTCTGTTTTTGACCTTGACTCTTCCGCCTTCGATAGCTGAATTTGCCAACACCTAGAGCAAATCCGCCATGGACGGCGGATTTAGCCACGCTGCGCCCGGACGGCGCATCGGGGCGGCTCGGGCCAAAGTAAGCGCTCATTCTCTAAGCAAGCACCAACGCCAATCGAATAGAAACACTCAAATTCAGGTTCCCCGGACGTTTCTCCCGGGGCTATCGAGTTCGCGGCGGCCTTTTCTGGTTACTCTTTTGGGCTGTAGCAAAAGAGTAACTCGCCCGCGGTGCGAGAACCGCAATGCCAAAGTAAGAAAAAAACAGTAAATATTAACGCCAATAATAAATAGAAAACGCAAAACCACCGGAGAAATAGGCGATAGCGGTAAATGCTAAGTATCTAAACAACAATGAAATAAGAGAGTAAACAATAAGAGAGCTCGCCCACGGTGCGAGAACCGCAAGGCCTAAGTAAACAATCAACAAGAAAATATTAACGCCAAAGGGAAATATAAAGTACAACCCCGCAAATACCAAATCCCATACCCCACACCCCTCAGCAATGATAAACTCCCACCTGATCCAAACACCGTTCCACACATAATAATAACGATAAAAAAAGAGAGATCATCATGGCTGGACACAGTAAATTTGCGAATATCAAACACCGCAAAGCTGCCCAGGACAAAAAGCGGGGTAAAATTTTCACCAAGCTAATTCGTGAGATTACCGTGGCTGCACGCGGTGGCGGTGGTGGTGATGTCGCAGTCAATCCGCGTCTGCGTCTTGCCGTCGACAAGGCGCTGGCTGCTAACATGACCCGTGATACCATCGAGCGTGCAATCAAGCGGGGAACGGGTGAGGGTGATGATACCAATTACGAAGAAATTCGCTACGAGGGCTATGGCCCAGCGGGTACCGCTGTTATGGTTGACTGCCTGACCGATAACCGTAATCGCACCGTATCTGAAGTCCGCCATGCCTTTACCAAAGCCGGTGGAAATTTAGGCACGGACGGTTCGGTTGCTTACATGTTTACCCGCACCGGTGTGCTACTGTATCCGGCGGGCAGTGATGAAGACGCGATTATGGAAGCGGCACTGGATGCGGGTGCCGAGGATGTTGTCAGCAATGAGGATGGTAGTATCGAAGTGATGTCCGCTTTTGAAGACTTTATTGCGGTAAAAGATGCCATGGTAGCGGCTGCATTTGAACCTGAAGAGGCTGAAGTTGTTGAAAAGCCAGCAAATTTGATCGATGTTGCTCTGGACGATGCGGAAAAGATTATGCGCCTGATCGATACCCTGGAAGATCTTGATGATGTCCAGGATGTGCATACCAATGCCGATTTTTCTGATGACGTTATGCAGCAGCTGTCTTCATCATGATGTTTTTAATTGCGCAACCAGGGATAACATCGGGTGGCTGAAAAAACACGGATTATTGGCATTGACCCCGGTTCACGCTGTACCGGTTATGGTGTAATCGATACGGATGGCTGTCGACATCATTATATATGCAGTGGTTTTATTAAAGTGAAAGGTGAAGAACTGGCTGATCGGCTGGGCTACATTTTTACCGAAGTCAGCAGCATTATTGAACAATGGCAGCCGCAGACGATGGGAATCGAGCAGGTTTTTGTTAATAAAAATGTCGATTCTGCACTTAAACTCGGACAGGCCAGGGGTGCGGCGATCTGTGCCGGCGTCAACGCGCAACTCGACGTGGGTGAATATACCCCGCGAGCAATAAAAAAAGCAGTGGTTGGAAATGGCTCTGCCGATAAAGAACAAATTCAGCAGATGATGAAGATCTTGCTGAAACTCGACTTTGTACCGCAAAGCGATGAAGCAGACGGCCTCGCAATCGCCGTGTGCCATGCTAATCACAGGCAGATGAAAACACTGGGCATTGCATCTAAGGTACGCGGCGGCCGCTGGCGATTATAGAGAGATGAAGCAAATATGATAGGAAGACTACAGGGCGAAATTCTGGAAAAACAGCCGCCTTTTATTTTGCTGGATGTACACGGCGTAGGCTACGAGGTCGAGGCATCGATGTCGACGTTTTATCATTTGCCGGAATGCGGTGAAACAATTATCCTGCATACGCATCTGGTGGTACGTGAAGATGCGCAGCTGCTATTCGGTTTTTATACCCTGGCAGAACGCCATATGTTTCGCAACCTGATAAAAATCAGCGGCGTAGGCCCAAAGCTTGCGCTCACCATACTGTCTGGCATGAGCGCGGAAGATTTTACCCGTTGCATTCTGGACGGTGACAGTAAAGCGCTGACACGCCTGCCCGGTGTCGGTAAAAAGACGGCTGAGCGTTTAGTTATAGAGTTAAAAGACCGGCTGGAAAAAGATGATTCCATTAAACTGCCTGGCATCGCAAAGCCCGTTGAGCAGCAGGCGAACCCGGTGAATGATGCGGTTAGTGCGTTAATATCGCTGGGTTATAAGGCGCAACAGGCCAGCCAGATGATACGTGAGCTTGATGTTGAAGGTAAAACAACGGAAGAAATTATCCGCGCTGCTTTGCAGGGGAATACTTAAATGAGTGATAATCCAGTACTGTCTGCTGAAAAAGTCGAGGGTGAAATAGCCATCGATAGAGCGATTCGACCGCAATATCTGAAAGATTACCGCGGCCAGCCAGCGGTAACCGAACAGCTGGAAATTTTCATTCCTGCGGCCAGGGCGCGCAATGAAGCACTGGATCACATTTTGTTCTTTGGTCCGCCCGGTCTTGGTAAAACAACATTAGCCCACATCGTTGCCAACGAAATGGGCGCAACCCTGCACTCTACATCGGGCCCGGTTTTAGAAAAGCAGGGAGATCTTGCTGCCCTGTTGACCAACCTGGAACCACATGACGTTTTATTTATCGATGAAATACATCGTTTGAGTCCGGTGGTAGAAGAAGTACTGTACCCGGCGATGGAAGATCACCAGCTGGATATCATGATTGGTGAAGGCCCTGCGGCACGTTCCATCAAAATCGATTTACCGCCGTTTACTTTAGTCGGTGCCACTACCCGTGCCGGTTCGCTAACCTCACCACTGCGAGATCGTTTTGGTATTGTGTTACGCCTTGATTTTTATGCTTTAAATGATTTGAACCATATCGTTAAACGATCTTCCGATATATTAAATGTCGAAGTTGATGATGCCGGTGCAGGTGAAATTGCCAGACGTGCTCGAGGCACGCCGCGTATTGTTAACCGCCTGCTGCGACGTGTGCGTGATTATGCCGAAGTTAAAGCGGACGGCAAAGTGAATGAAGATGTAGCTTCAAAGGCGCTGGAATTACTGAAAGTTGACCCGCTGGGATTTGATATAATGGACCGGCGCCTGTTGCTGGCTATTATCGAAAAGTTTAACGGTGGCCCGGTTGGCGTGGAAAACCTGGCTGCAGCTATCGGTGAAGAGCGCGATACCATTGAAGATGTTATCGAGCCTTACCTGATTCAGCAGGGCTATTTGATGCGCACACCCAGGGGACGTATTGCAACGGCTAATGTCTATCAGCATTTTGGTCTGCGCGCACCAGATAAGCTCAAGAATGACGTCAGCAGGGAGCTTGTGCCGGAGCAGGAGTTGCCAGAAAAGGATATGTTCGACCAGTAATAATTCTGGCATCATTGCGTGTTCAAAGGCGATGCAAATAAATGCCATTTCATCATAATAAAAATAAATGAAGCCATGAGCTCAAATGAAATATTGAAAGCAAAGGAATTTTTCTGGCCGGTGCGTGTCTACTACGAAGATACCGATTCGGGTGGTGTGGTTTATTATGCCAACTATCTGAAATTCATGGAGCGGGCGCGTACAGAGTTATTGCGCAGTATCGGATATGAACAGGACCAATTACAACAAGAGTGGGGCATTATATTTGCGGTGCATAGCGCCAGTATTCAGTATAAAAAACCCGCCAGATTTAATGACGAGCTAACCGTGGTCACAACTATTTCCTCACTGGCAAAAGCCAGTATTCTATTTAAACAGTCGGTGAATCTTGCAGCGTCTCATCATAGCGCTGCGGTGAACGGCGGCCTGCTGGCCGATGCAGAAATAAAGATTGCCTGCCTAAATGCTGAAAAATTCAGCCCGCAAAGCATTCCCAAAACCATTATAGAAAATATTAAACGGGAGTTTTATTGTGGAAGCTGATATGTCCTTATACACGCTGGTAACACGCGCCAGCGTTTTGGTACAGATTGTGATGTTGATACTGCTAAGCGCTTCCGTGCTTTCCTGGGTGATCATCAGCCTGAAATATAAAGTATTAAAAATAGCCAAAGAGGAAGCGATACGGTTTGAAGACCAGTTCTGGTCGGGTATCAATCTGTCGGATCTCTATCAGCAGGTAAAGCGTAAGTCAGAGGGCCGCAGGGGCGTTGCCCGTATATTTGAAGTGGGTTTTGCCGAGTATATACGTACCCATAAAAATAAAACCAATACTGAAATGATGCTGGCCAGTGTGCAGCGAAGCATGAAAGTGGCGGTTGCCCGCGAGGAGGATAAGCTGGATTCGCACCTTTCTATGCTGGCGACAATAGGCTCAATTAGTCCATACATTGGTTTGTTCGGTACAGTGTGGGGCATCATGCGCTCTTTTATTGCCTTAGGCGCTGTCGAGCATGCCAGCCTTGCCATGGTAGCTCCCGGTATTGCAGAAGCATTAATTGCAACCGCGATGGGTTTGTTTGCAGCGATTCCTGCGGTTATTGCATACAACCGTTACGCGGAACAGGTTGACCGTTTATCCAGCACCTATGAAAATTTTGCTGAAGAATTTGCCACCATATTACAGCGCCAAAGTCATGGCCAGTTTAGCTCCGCAGAAGAAGCCGTGTCATGAGTAAAAAGCGCCGCGCTGTTGCTGAAATTAACGTTGTTCCTTATATCGACGTTATGCTGGTATTGCTGATTATATTTATGATTACAGCGCCTATCGTGCAACAGGGCGTTGAAATTGAGCTGCCGCAACTGGCGGCTAATTCACTGCCGCCCGAGCAGCAGGAACCGGTAATTTTAACGGTAAGTAAAAGCGGTGATTATTATTTGAATATTGGCGACAATCTGAAAGAACCGGTTAGTAATGAAACGGTTATGCAGCGAGTTGCACTGGTATTAAAAGCGAAGCCACAAACACCGGTGCTGGTGCGCGGTGATAAGGATGTTGATTATGGTTCTGTAACAACAGCGATGGTCTTATTGCAGTCAGCAGGTGTAGCGAAAGTGGGCCTGATGACGGAACAGCCATAGGAATGCAGCGTGTTAAGGCTTTATAAATGAGTTCATCCGGTTTATTTTCTGAAATAAAAAAGCACCCCTGGGTGCTTGCCATGGTTATTGTGTTTCATCTGGGGCTGGCGCTTTTGCTGGGTGTAAATTTGTCTCGTGATGACAAGCCGCCAGTGCCGTTGGCACAGAAACATAACATAATTGATGCTGTTGCAATCGATGCTAAAAAGTATGATGAAAGAGAAAAGCAGAAGAAACTTGCTGTACAGAAAAAGGTAGATGACAAAAAAGCTGAAGAGTTAAAGAAAGCTGCTGAAAAAAAGAAACAGCTTGAATTAAAAAAGAAACAGGCGCTGGAGAAAAAGAAGGAACTGGCAAAGCAGAAAGAACTGGAGAAACAGCAGGCAAAAAAACGCGAACAGGAAAAACTGGCGCTAGCTAAAAAGAAAGAGCAGGAACAGGAACACCTTAAGCAGGAAAAGCTGGCGCTGGAAAAAAAGAAAGAACAGGATCGTCTTGAGCGGGAAAAACTCGCCGCGCAAAAGAAAGAAGAGCAGCGAAAGTTAGAAGAGAAAAAAGCGGAAGAAGAAAAAAAGCGTAAAGAACAGGAAAGACTGGAAGCTGAAAAAAAGCGCAAGGCGGAAGAAGAGCGTTTGCGTCGGGAAGAGGAAAAAGCCGAGCTTAAGCGCGCTTTGCTGGAAGAGAAACGACTGGAAGAAGAGGCTATAGCAAAGGCTGAGCGTGCTGCCAGGTTGCAGACGCAGCGTGAGCAATATGGTATGTTAATTCAACAGAAAGTAGAGAATAACTGGTTGCGTCCGGTAGAAAAAATTGACGGCCAAAGCTGTGATGTCATTGTTACTCAAACCATCATGGGTGACGTAATCGATGTGCGTCTGCAATCCTGCACCGGTAATACGGCGTTCCAGCGTTCAGTAGAACGTGCTGTTCGCAAAGCGTCGCCATTGCCATTACCGCCAAGCCCGGATGTGTTTGATAGAGAAATATACTTTACATTCAAGCCACGTAGTTAAGCTTGGGAATTAAAAGTATTCATTTTAGTGTAAAAAAATTTATGATGAAAAAAATAATAACTGGACTGTTCTGCCTGTGTTTTACTTCAATCGCACAGGCGGTTCTAAATATTGAAATTACCGAAGGTTTTGAAGGTGCTTTACCTATTGCTGTGGTTCCATTTCAGTGGAATGGTACGGCAAAAGTCGCTAATGGCGATGTCTCCGCAATTGTTATGTCGGACCTGGCGCGCAGTGGCAAGTTTTCACCTGTTGCCGAAAAAGACCTGATTGCCCGGCCGCAAACACTGGCGGACGTGCACTATAAAACCTGGCGTATTGCAGGCATGGATCACATTGTTATTGGCAGTGTCACCTTACAGGCTGACGGAAATTACCAGGTTGAGTTTCGCCTGATCGATATATTAAAAGCCAAACAGGTGCTGGGTTATAGTTTCTCGGCAACGAATGGTACGTTACGTGATGTCGCTCATCAAATAAGTGATTATGTGTTTACCCATATCACCGGGCTGCCAGGTGCCTTTAGTACGCGTATTGCCTATGTAACGTCGGCACGGGATAAAAAAACACTGACTTCACGCTTACAGGTATCAGATACTGATGGATATAATCCGCAAACATTGCTGACATCTGATCAGCCGATTATGTCACCGGTATGGTCACCGGATGGATCTGAACTGGCTTATGTTTCGTTTGAAAGTGGGCAGGCTGAAATATTTACTCATAACATACGAACTGGTGTAAGGAAAAGTCGTGCTAAATTTAAAGGCTTGAATGGTTCGCCGGCATGGTCACCAAATGGTAAAAAACTGGCGATGACCTTATCTAAAGATGGTAATCCGGAGATATATGTTTTAACCCTGGCAAATAATAAACTGCAACGTATAACCAATCACTGGTCTATTGATACCGAAGCTGCCTGGATGCCAGACGGTAAAAGCCTAATTTACACCTCCAGCCGCAGCGGTAAACCACAGCTGTATAAACAGGCAGCGACAGCTGGTGAACGCCCTGAAAGATTGACTTATGAGGGCAATTATAACGCCAGTGCCAGTATTTCTGCGGATGGTAAAAGCGTTACCTATGTTCACGGTTCAGGCAATGTTTACCGTATTGCTGTGCTGGAACTGGCGACAAAATCGTCAAGAATATTAACCGATGGGCCACTGGATGAATCGCCCTCGTATGCACCGAATAACAGTATGGTGCTGTTTGCTTCACAGGAAAAACAGCAGGCTGTTCTGGCTGCTGTTTCTATCGATGGCAGGCAGAAACAGCGACTGGCTGTTACCGAGGGTGAAGTTAGAGAGCCGTCCTGGGCTGCTGTGCGTTATTAAAGCTGGCTATCTGTAGTGGGTTTTGCTTTGTATTGCTGCTCGTGTTTTTACTGAACCCACAAAATGAGAATAAATATGCTGATAATTATTAAGAAAATCATAACAATGAGGTTTTTTAGATGAAAAAATTACTTTTAATTTCTATGTTGGCTATATCAGTAGCTGCATGTGGTGATCGTATTAAACCCGATGACGTTACTACTGCCGAAGACGGCGCTTCAGGTGCCGAGAATGCGGGTGGCGGTGTAATGGCAGGCGGTATTGATGGTGGCATGGGTGCTGGTGGTACCGCGCTGGAAGGCGGTAAACTGGTGTCTTATGAAGAGAATGCGATAAATGATCTGAATAATGTGCTTTCTGAGAGAATCGTTTATTTTGGATTTGACAGTAATTCTGTCGCTGATGATTACATAGAGCTGGTGAAGCATCATGGCAAGTACCTTTCTTTTAATGCCAATGCCAGTGTTCGACTGGAAGGCCATGCGGACGAAAGAGGCACACGAGAGTATAATGTGGCCCTGGCTGAGCAACGTGCGCAGGCGGTGAAAAAAATAATGTTATATGAAGGTGCAGGTAATGATCAGATATCTATCATCAGTTACGGTGAGGAAAAACCGGTTGCTTTTGACCATGATGAGGAATCAATGCGTCTGAATCGCCGTGTAGAGATTGTTTACTAGCCCATTCTTTAAATTAAGATAGTGTGCATAAACTAATGAATATTCAGATAAAGAGTCGTGTAATGAAGAAGTATGGTTTTATATTATGTGGGGTGTTGCTATCAGGTAATATTCTGGCCGCCGACAACAGCCTGGAAAGCCTGAGTGAGCAGCAGCGAATTCAGCGGCTGGAGCGTATGCTGAACTCTGATATTTTACGTGAGCAGACAGAAACTATTCAGGCATTACGTGAAGAAATATCGTCTTTGCGAGACCAGATGGAGCAGCAGCAATACGACGTTGAAAGTATGAAGCAGCGCCAGCGCAACCTTTATCTCGATATGGACCGCCGTATCAATAATGTTGAAGCAGGCGGCCAGAATGGAGCGAAAATGGTTTCACCGGTGCCGCCACCAAATACAGCTGGCGGAAAGAGTTCAGCGCCTATTATACCGGTTGCTGCTGAAGGGGACGTGGATGGACAGGCGGCTTATTCACAGGCCTATACTTTATTGATTGAAGGCCAGTACGAGCAGTCGATAAAAGCCTTTGAGAGTTTTAAAGCCAGCTATCCCGCCAGTAAGTATGCAGACAATGCGCAATACTGGTTAGGTGAAGCCAATGCCGCGCTGCGTGATTACAAATCAGCATTGACGGTTTTTCAGCAGTTAATTGCGCAATATCCTGAAAGTTCTAAAATACCGGGCGCTCGCTTAAAAATCGGTTACATGTATTTTGAGCTGAAGAACTGGGCAACAGCGCGTGAGACCCTGCAGCAGGTAATATCTTTATATCCTGATACGAAAGTTGCAAAAATGGCGAATGAACGTCTGCAACGTATGAAACGAGAAGGGCATTAGAGCCATTTTTATTGAACCTGATGTCAGTACAGCAATCGGCGGCAGCAGAAACGCAGTCACGCCTTAAAATCTCCGAAATCTTTTTTTCATTGCAGGGTGAAGCCGCCAACGTCGGTTTGCCTACGGTCTTTGTGCGCCTTACCGGCTGTCCATTACGCTGTAGTTACTGCGATACAGCCTACGCTTTTAGCGGCGGTGAGTGGATGCAGCTGGCTGACATTATCAGCGAAATCGCAAAATATAATACCCGGCATATTACCGTCACAGGCGGAGAACCTTTGGCACAGAAGAATTGCATTGAGCTGTTAAAGCGCTTATGCGACCTGGACTATGATGTATCACTGGAAACCAGTGGTGCGATTGCTGTTGACCAGGTTGATGCAAGGGTTGTTAAAGTTCTGGATATTAAAACGCCAAGCTCAACAGAAGCCGATAAAAACAAGTATGAAAATTTCAATTATTTAAATAAAGGTGACCAGGTTAAATTTGTAATCTGTGATGAAGAGGATTACCTGTGGAGTAAGCAGATTCTTGTTCAGTACCAGTTAGCGGATAAAGTTGAGGTATTGTTTTCACCGTGCCACGAACAGCTGCAAGCTGTGACGCTGGCGAACTGGGTGCTCAAAGACCAGCTTAATGTCCGTTTTCAAATACAACTGCATAAATACCTGTGGGGAGACGTGCCCGGCGTTTAGCCCCGGCATGCATTGCGCGGCTAATGTTATCCGCAGAACAGAAAGAATAAATGTCCAGTACCAAGCAACAATCTGATCTACTTAATAAGCCGGTGGCCATTGTACTCTTATCGGGCGGCCTTGATTCGGCAACGGTGCTGGCTATCGCAAGTGAATCGTTCCAGTGCCATGCTTTAAGTTTTGATTATGCTCAGCGCAGCCTGTCTGAAATCAAGGCGGCCGAGCGCCTGGCTGTAGCCTACGGTGCGAGTCATCAGTTAATTCATATCGATGATGGTGTGCTTGGCGGTTCTGCGTTAACCGATAAAAGCATAGATGTACCTGAACGCACAGATGAAGGAATTCCGGTAACCTATGTACCGGCGCGCAACACCCTGTTTCTTTCACATGCACTCGCTGTGGCTGAAGTGCTGTCTTCGCAGGACATATTTATTGGTGTTAACGCGGTTGATTATTCAGGTTACCCGGACTGCCGCCCGGAATTTATCCATGCTTTCGAGCAGATGGCTAACCTGGCAACGAAAGCGGGTGTTGAGGGTAAGCATCTAACAATTCACACGCCTTTAATCGACAAGACCAAGGCCGAGATCATTAAAGCCGGTGATGCCCTGGGCGTTGATTACGCACTGACGGTATCCTGTTACCAGGCCGATGAGCAAGGTCAGGCCTGTGGTCACTGTGATTCTTGCCGCTTACGCCTGAAAGGTTTTGAAGAAGCAGGAATTTTGGATCCAACTCGTTATTTTTAGCCTTTAAATATTGTTTTTCGGCGTAACTCCATGTATGATTCGCGCCTCTTGAATAAAGAACAATGCCATGCCATGGATGGTTTGGCAGGTGTACAATGTTGCACCACTGCGTTGCCATGGATGGCTTGCAAAAAGTTATAAGAATATGGGCCGTTAGCTCAGTTGGGTTAGTAGCGGGTTAAGGAGCTGCTAACGCCCGGCCATGGAAGGTCGGGCAGGTGTACAATGTTGCACCACTGCGTTGCCATGGATGGCTTGCAAAAAGTTATAAGAATATGGGCCGTTAGCTCAGTTGGTAGAGCACCGGACTTTTAATCCGATGGTCGAGCGTTCAAGTCGCTCACGGCCCACCATACAAATCAAAGACTTAGCTATTCAGCTAGGTCTTTTTTGTTTCTGCAGCATTAATATTAAGAGGGCGGCTTTTCGTTACCAATAAAAACAGGCTTCCAGACTTCCTCTCATGGTGCTATGTGGGAGTGGAGGGAATGCTGGCTACATGGTGATGAGTCATTAGAAGGTGCCGTTACGCCCCTGAGAATCAGTGCAAGCTAGTGTGCCCTGTTATTTGTCGATAGTAGATGTCCTTTCATACATCGGATTTTCTTTGTGCCATTTGTTGAGGACGTCTTTGATAATGGCGCCAGTAACAAACACTCTTTCGTTATCCAGTGAAGCGCATTGCATAACGAAGCGGTAGAACCTGCCTGAATAGCCATTGTCGGTCGAATAGTAGCAGTTGGGTTTTTCCTGTATTTCCGACTTCCATAGTTCAGCCAGTTCCCAGACAAACCACCATACTGGAATTTTTTTAGCAACAATGACGGCAGCTGGAACATTTATCAGTGAGTTATTTGTCAGTCGTTCAAGTGTCGAAACATTGCTCGTTAGCTGGTATATGAAATGGCTAAACGCGCCATCAAAATTGTCTTCCATGCAGGACAATTCCGGGGAACTTAAGCGAGACAGGATTTCCTGCATATTTTTGCTGCTGGCATTTAACTCCCTGATTAGTGCTGCCGGGTCGCGGTTTGTAGAGCGGGCATAATTAAATATTTTGAGTTGCCAGAAAGCGTTATTAATACCGTAACGCAGCTCGGTTTTATCTGTGAATTTGAATTTGGCGGCGATATCGGCAATTTGCGTTTCAGTTGGCAGATAGCCGGTGAATTTTTTACTCATAATTTATCGTACTACTGTGTGACGTAGAGCGTATAAATATTTATAGCGTAGTCTGCAAGTTTTTTGTAGGTGTTTTTTGCCTGGCATTATATTTGAAGGCTATTGTTTAATGTTAATTTCTGAGACTTATAAATAAAAAAGCCCCGAACCGGGGTTCGGGGCTTTTTATCTTTCAAGAAATAAATCTTAACTTAACAATTTATTTTCTCTGGCTTGGACCGTTAATTTCCAGGCCGTTACTCATGTACGTATGGAAGTACTCAAGTGCATTATATTCATCGCTTTGAGCTTTGAATGGTTTTGCACGTACCTGCTTGTTACAGCCGCCATAACGACGTTGTAAAGTTCCCATACCTGCCCACTTATTACGATATACAGGAAATCCGGTGGTGTGACCTAAGGCTGGGCTTAGGATGTCCGCACGAATCTTACTGCCTGAGTAATAATAATGGCAATCAGCGCAAGCCATGTTTAACTGACCACGTTTTGCGTAAAAGTGTTTTTTACCACGATTGTAAGCAGCAATTGCTTTTGCATCGTTAGGTACTTTTACGTTGGTTTTATGGCCGCGTGAAAGGTAGGTCAGGTACGCACCAATTTCGGTGATAGCGCCTTTCTGGGTCTTCAGTGGTTTTTCACCATTGTCAGTGCGGCACTTGTTAATGGCGCCTTCCATAGTGACAACTTTACCTGTATCAGTATCAAAATAAGGATAGTTTTGTTTTATCCCTTTCTTGTAGTTTGGAAAGCAGTCAGCATAGCTTTTGCCGTTAGCAAATTTTTCGTTGAACCTTTCTTCACCGTTATCAATAGAGATTTCATATGAAGGAAATTCTTCAAATGCTTCCCATTGTTCACGAGATGCGGCATCTATAGAGTAAACACCATTTGCAAAGTCGTTCATGGGTACTTCAGGAAATTTTTTCGTGAAGTAAGAACGGAATGCTTTTAGATCATCATCCGGTGTAGCTTGAGCAGCAAACGGTGTTGCAGCAATCAACATGACCGATAATGCGGTAGCAATTTTTTTCATTGTTCACCTGTTGTTAAGTTTGTATCAAGATTTAATAATTCGTATTCTGAATTATTTCATCTTGGCTTCGGTTGAGTCACTCTTGCCAGTATTATCTACCCAGCTAACTTTGATTGCATCACCCGATTTAGCACCAGTGAATTCAAACGAAAGGAAGGGATTTTTAGATATAGTACCGCTCCATTGAGCATTCATTACAGTTTTGCCATCGTGTTCACAAACGACTTCCTGAATGAAATGGGCAGGAATTAACTTGCCGGATTTTTTATCTTTGCGCAGACCAGTTTCCATAGGGTGACTGATTAAGCATTTTACTTTTGCTTCGCCTTTTTTAACTTTAGCGCGTACTTTGATTGATGATTTAGCCATCTTTATTTAACCTCTTAAATTATGCTTAACCGCCACAACCACCGATGGTGACCTTGACGTTTTTGGAAGTGCTGTACAATTTGCCACCAGCCTTTACTACGGCGGTAACATCGGATGTTTTACCCATCTTAATGCGGGTAGAGACAAAGCCTTTTGTATTGGCGCCCAGGTTAAATGATGCGGTTAATGGCGTACCATTTTCAGCTACAATAATGCTGATAGCTTCAGTACCCGCGATGCTGCTGGTGACTGTAACTGGCACTACGGCACCGTTTTCTGCAATATCAGGTGCTTTTAGCTTGATGTCGCTGCTTTCGGTTGTGCTTGAGCTGCCAAGAGCCGCTTCAAGTGCTGCATTCTTGTCTTTTGCTTCAAATGCAGCTTTAGGCCATGCGGCTAAAACAGCTTTTGGTGTTAATAATCCAGCACT
Organism: uncultured Gammaproteobacteria bacterium; assembly: GCA_963711255.1. Taxonomy (GTDB): domain Bacteria; phylum Pseudomonadota; class Gammaproteobacteria; order SZUA-229; family SZUA-229. The sequence goes on from CAVQDO010000023.1 coordinate 107,726, forward strand.
GATTGCTATGCCGGTAGCACCTGCAGCAAAAGTACCTTTGAGTAATACTCTTCGATTCTGATTCATCTAGTCTTACCTTCTGACTTTAAAGTGTTTGAATATATTTAGTTACCAGGTCAATTTCACTATCGGACATCACACCGTGAGGGCCAAATGGAATCATGATGGTATTCGGGTTATTTTTAGTTGCGTCATAGATTTGAGCACGCAATTTATCGTAATCCGGGAAACGCGCTTTCATAGCAATTAACGGTGGTCCTATATTACCTGCTAATGTCCCGCCTGCAATTTGATGGCAGGCCAAACAATTCCCTTTTTTTCTGTCAAATGATAATTCTTTGCCTTTCGCCAAATCGGCGGCCTCATCGGCAGTAGCGATAGTTGGTGCAAACCCAAGACAGCCTATTAGAGCTGCAACGGACGTAGTTGTGGTTAGTATATGTGCGGTAAGCCGCATTCTTCTTCCTCCTAATTTAACGTTGGTTCTTTGTATTCAGACGGAGCAAAACTGTAATTATTCGTAATAACTAATTTTTTTGCTGTAATCCGGTACAAATTAATAATTGTAGGAACATATTCACAAATGAATAGGGTATATAGCATACTCTTTAAGTTTTATAAGGCAAGGGTTTTTGACGTAAATTAACAGTGTAAACGTTACTAATACAAGGCTTCTGCTTTTATGTCAGAAAATAAGTGTTTGCTTATATGTTTTGCGATGTAAAAATATGCTTTGTGGTACCTCTTATACCTACTTCTTGTATTGTTTTATTTTCTTTTTAAGTTCTTTTTTTGCAGCTTCCAGTCTTTGTTTTGTAGACTGGCTTATATCCTTCTGGTTTAGTGCATTGTCATATTGCTGAATAGCCAGTTCGATATACCCCTGCCGTGCATACTGATTACCGGTCGATTCCAGGGCGGCACTAATCTGCCCGTTGGCATAATAAGCTTTAGCCAGTGCTTCGTGAATGACGCCATCGTCGTTTGTCTGTAGTTGTTTCTTTAGTACCGCAATGCTTTTGTCCGGCTGTCGATTATTGTTTAATGCCTTTACGTATGCCATCGTCACCGGTAAGTAACCGGGGTAAAGTCCAGCTAAAGTGGTTAGTATTTCCAGGGCTTTTTTATCATCCTGTTTGCTGGTATAAGCTTCAGCCAGTGCCAGCCTGATCCATGGGTGTTGATCGGTTTCTGCCTGCTGGCTTAATATTTGTATGGCAAGGTCTGCTTTTTGTGAGTATATGGCGGCCAGTGCTTTCTGGTACTGGCCGATCAGTCCGCTGCCTACGACATTATCATCAAGGTAATATTCCGGTTGCTGGCTTAAAAGTACAACCAGCCTGGCTTTGGTGAACTGAAAATCCGCGTTGTCGGCCGGTAATTTTTCGTTTTTCTCTGTTAACCGGTCTTTGGCCTCGGCTACACGATTGCTGTTTAATGGATGCGTGCGTAAATATTCAATGCCATTATCCGGGCTTTTGCTGAGTAATATTTCGAAAAATTCAACCATACCCTGTGGGTTGATGCCGGTATCCGCCAGTATGCCGATGCCTACACGGTCAGCCTCGTGTTCGTTACTGCGGGTAAAGTTAATTGACGACTGTGCGCTACCCGCGACTCCCGACAGCAGTACTGCCTGCCCAGCCTGCGAATCCTGCGAACTGACCAGGATGGCGGCGAGTAAAGTGGCTATGGTCAGTGCCGTAGATTTACCGGAGTTATCAAAAGCCCGCGCCAGGTGGCGTTGTGAGACATGGGCGATTTCATGTGCCAGTACACTGGCTAGCTGGCTTTCATTTTTAGCTTCGAGTATCAGTTGAGTATGGATACCTATATAAGCGGCGGGGCCGGCAAAAGCATTAATGGTTGGTGCCTTGATGATGAAAAAATGAAATTTATCGCCTGCTGCATCTGAATGGGACGCCAGGCGCTGGCCTATACTGTTGAGGTAATAGTTAATTTGCAGGTCGTCAACGAAAGACAGGTTCGCCCGCAGTGAGCGATAAAAAGCCAGTCCAAGTTGCTGTTCCTCTTTGCTGCTGAAGCTGTCCAGTGTCGGATCACCAAGAGTCGGCAGTTTAGTGAAAGCAGGCTGTGGCATTGTTAGCAGCGCACTTAAAAGTATCAGCCTGCTGGCGAGTTTCATTTTACCCGGCTGGATTAGAAAGTTTTTGGGCATTATTAAATCGGCTAAAGGCTAAATCGGTTAAAGGCGCTATAAAGTGTTTACTCATTATAAATATGTTTATCCCGCTCTTATTGTTTTGTGATTCTAACAAATTGTAATGCTTGCGCGGTTATGCTGTTAGATGTAACGAAACGCAAAAAGTTGCCAGGCTGTTGTTACTCCTTAATTTTTTAATGGAAACATAATTTTATTTATAGCCGCATCAGCCAGTTTATCGCCTTTAAGAGTGACTTATTGTTCATTTGTAAAAGTTTGTATACAAAAATAGTTAAATTACGGTTGTTTTTATAGTTTTTTTAAGAGAGTCTTATAAATGCTGACACAATGTCGATATCAAAATTAACTTTCAGTAACGATCTGGCGAAAATACACCTACAAATAAAGTGAATTATGCCTATCTTGTTGACAGTAGTTAGTTTCTAAACTATTTATTTGTGTCAAATAATAAAAATAACTTGGTAAATTTATCTTTAGTCATTTCGACTTAATTCACCTGCCGTTGGAGGTAGAAAATAATGAGAACAGCTGTGAAAAAATCACTTCTGGCAATTGCAGTTTCAGGTGTACTAGCGTCACCTGCCGTTAACGCGACAAACGGTTATTTTGGTCACGGGTACAGTACAAAAGAAAAGGGCCTGGCTGGGGCAGGCACAGCTTATTCTCAGGATGCGATGGCAGCGGCTACAAACCCAGCAGGTATGGCGTTTGTTGGTGAGCGTATGGATATTGGTGTGGCAATATTTAATCCATCTCCACGAAGTTACACGGTAACGGGTAGTCCTGTTGCACCAGGTGGTAACCCAGCTACCGGCGGAGATCCAAATGCGCTGTTTGGCAGTTTTATTAATGCTGCACCAGGCGTTGAAGTGGAGAGTGAGGATGATATGTTTCTGATTCCGCACTTTGCTTATAACTGGCAGCTTAACAGCGATAGTACGGTGGGTGTTTCTATATACGGTAACGGCGGTATGAATACTGAATATCCGGCATCATCGACACCAGATTTCACTAGTGATGGCGTTGGTGATGGTACTTTTGGTACGGGCACAACCGGTGTCAATCTCGAACAATTATTTATTAATGTTAGTTTTGCAAAGTTAATGAATGCCAAGCATGCTTTTGGCGGTAGTTTAATTATTGCTGGTCAGCGTTTTAGAGCGCAGGGACTGGATAATTTTGGTGCATTGTCTTTAGATCCGAGTAACTTATCGGGTAATCGTAACTCTACTTCGTTCGGTGCAGGTCTTAAATTTGGTTACCAGGGTGAGGTATCTAAAGGGATACGTCTTGGTGCTAGCTACCAGTCAAAAATCAGTATGGGTGAGTTTGACGAATATAAGGGTTTGTTCGCTGAAGGTGGTGATTTCGATATTCCATCAACCTATAACATAGGTGTTTCATTCGATGTTGGCTCATCAGGCGTTATTGTTGCTGATATCCAGCGTATTAATTACAGTGATGTGGCAGCAATCTCTAATCCTGTTGCAGGCTTATTTTCAAATTGTATACCCGCTGGCTTTAATCCTAATCCTGCGATAACAGGTGCATCGGGTGCCGGTTGTTTAGGCGGCGCCAGTGCTGGTGGTTTTGGTTGGGAAGATATGACCGTAATCAAGCTGGGTTATCAGATTGATGTTGGTGATAATACCTACCGTGTCGGTTACAGTCATGCTGATCAGCCCATCCCTGATTCTGAAACGTTATTTAACACGCTGGCGCCAGCTGTTATCGAAGATCACTTTACAGCGGGCATGACCATGAAACTTGGCGGTAACCAGGAATTCAATATTTCAGGTATGTATGCACCAAGTAATTCAGTAAAAGGGCAAAATCCAGTTGATGCAGCAGCAGCGTCTGGTGGTACCCAGGTAGAAATTGAGATGACTCAGTGGGAGATTCAGGCGGGATGGGCCTGGAAATATTGAGGCAGTCGTTCTTAGCATGATAAAAAAAGACCCCGGATGGGGTCTTTTTTTTGTCTGTTGAATCTATATAGTTGATTTTAAATAGATAAAAGAAAAGATGCGTTTCTTTTTCTGTCCTATATAAGAATATTATAAATTATTGAATGGATTGGTTTTTTTTCGAAAAGGCTTGCATAACTTCATGCTTTTATTTACATTGTCGTGCCTAGTGTCCTGCATCAAGGTAGATTAAATCTACTTATAGGAACAAACCGTTAGCGGGTAGCACGTGGCGAAATTACTACAAAAATTCTGGAGAGAAATAGCATGATTAAAATTAATACAACGATGCTTTCGGTTGCGGCAGCAGCCATTATAAGTGTGTCGTCAATGGTGGCAAATGCTGCAGGTGAAATGAAGCCCTTCATTTTAGGTTCCACAGCCGCCGGCACAATCACTGAAAAAGCGGCAGATGTAAAACAGTCTTTAACTAATAATGGTTTTGAAGTTGTTGGTGAATATTCACCTTATGAAACAGCGCATATTATTATTGTCACAAACGATAACCTGAAAAAAGTAGCCGCTTCACATAAACGTGGCGGATACGCTGCGGGTCAGCGTATAGCAATCACTAAAGTGGGTGATCAGCTTCAGGTTACATATACAAACCCTGCTTATATGGCAGCGGCTTATCATGTAAAGGGTGATGTCTCTGCGGTTACTAATTCATTAAAAACTGCATTGGGTTCTATAAAAGAGTATGGCCCGGCTGAAGGTCTGGAAGCGGAAGATATTGCCGGTTACCACTACACATTCGGTATGGAATACTTCGATGAGCCATATTCTCTGGCTACCTATGATAACTATGAGCAGGCAGTTGCTGCAGTGGAAAAGGGCTTATCAGCTAAAGCTGGCGGTACTACCAAGGTTTATCGTATTGATATCCCAGGCAGTAAGCAAACTATTTTCGGTGTTGGTTTGTCATCTGAAACCACAGGTAATAAATACATGGATGATACCTTCATCATGTCAGAAATAGATTTTAAAGAACTGCGATCTACAGCGCATCTGCCATACGAGATTCTGGTTACTAATGACGAAGTTGAAGCATTGCATGCACGTTTCCGTATAGCGGTTAACTTCCCTGACCTGAGTATGATGGGTTCTAACAGCTTCATGAACATCATGCCTACACCTGACGCAATTAAAGCCTCTTTGATCAAGGCTGCAGGCGGTACACAAGAAGAAGAATTTTAATTAATTCAGATATTCTGGAAAAGCCCTGGATTTATCCGGGGTTTTTTTTGGCCTAAATATATTAACGTAGGGGTCGGTGGAGTCGTTTCTTGACGCTGATTGGGGCTGATTGAGGCATAAATGAATGATACCTGTAAATTGTTCGTGAAATTTTCTGGATAAGCGTTTAGAATGCACGGTTCGCCTGACAGGCAAGCAAAAACATGATCTTGAAAAAAAGTTTATGATTTATAAGGTTTTTTTTGAAAAATTTTAGAGAGAATAAAACACAGTGGAATTAACCGGCGCAGAAATAATTATTGAATGCCTGAAAGCAGAGGGTGTTGACTACGTATTTGGTTACCCTGGTGGTGCGGTTTTGCATATCTATGATGCTTTTGATAAACAGGATGATGTGCAGCATATTCTTGTTCGTCATGAACAGGGTGCAACACATGCCGCTGACGGTTATGCCAGGGCAACCGGAAAACCAGGGGTTGTGTTAGTCACCTCTGGTCCAGGTGCAACCAATGCGGTCACCGGTATTGCCACAGCCTATATGGATTCTATCCCGATGATTGTCATTACCGGTCAGGTGCCTAAGCACCTGATAGGGAATGATGCGTTCCAGGAGGTTGATTCTGTTGGTATTACTCGACCTATCGTTAAGCATAATTTTTTAATTAACGATGTAAATGATATCGCAGAAACATTTAAGAAGGCGTTCTTTGTTGCAACCACCGGCCGGCCGGGACCTGTTGTGATTGATGTTCCAAAGGATATTACTGCAGAAACAACAGAGTTTAAGTATCCGGATGAAATAGAAATGCGTTCCTATCATCCGACGGTTCAAGGCCATACCGGTCAGATTAAGCGTGCGGTTGAACTGATTCGGTCGGCTGAGCGGCCCATGATCTATAGCGGTGGTGGTGTGATTCTGGGTAATGGTTCTGAGCAGTTGCGTACATTTACTCGCAGTCTGGGCTATCCGATTACGCAAACTCTGATGGGTTTGGGCGCATTTCCGGCGAGTGATCCGCTGTCACTGGGTATGCTGGGTATGCATGGTACCTATGAAGCCAATATGGGTATGCATCATTGTGATGTGTTAATTGCCATTGGTGCCCGCTTTGATGACAGGGTTACCGGTAGCCTGGAAAAATTCTGCCCTGATGCACGAATTATTCATATCGATGTGGATCCGGCGTCTATTTCCAAGAATGTTAAAGTTGATGTGCCGATCGTTGGCGAAGTTGCCCCGATACTCGATACGATTAATGACCTATTAAGTAAAGCCCCTGAAGCGACAAACAAAGGTGCGCTGGAAAAATGGTGGGCTCAGATTAATGAATGGCGTGCACAGGATTGCCTGAAATATGATCGCGAAAGTGACATTATCAAGCCGCAATATGTTGTTGAAGAACTGTTTAAAGCAACTAATGGTGATGCCTTCATTACTTCCGATGTAGGCCAGCACCAGATGTTTGCAGCACAGTATTATGGTTTTGATAAACCGCGCCGCTGGATAAATTCTGGTGGCCTGGGCACCATGGGTTTTGGTTTGCCTGCGGCTATGGGTGTTCAACTGGCCTATCCTGACGAAATGGTTGCCTGTATTACCGGTGAATCCAGTATCCAGATGTGTATTCAGGAGCTATCGACCTGTACGCAATATTCATTGCCATTAAAAATTATCAATTTAAATAATGGTTACATGGGTATGGTGCGTCAGTGGCAGGAGTTCTTTTACGAAAAACGTTATGCCATGTCGTATTTTGATGCGTTGCCTGATTTTGTTGCGCTGGCAGAAAGTTATGGTCACGTTGGCATCAAGGTAGAAAAACCGGCGGATGTACGTCCAGCACTGGATGAAGCATTTAAACTAAAAGACCGACTGGTATTCCTTGATTTTATAACGGATAAAGAAGAAAACGTTTACCCAATGATTCCTGCCGGTGCCGGCCTGAATGAAATGATTCTGGTGTAGTAATCTAATGAGACATATCATATCTATTTTACTGGAAAACGAGGCGGGTGCATTGTCGCGTGTTGCCGGCCTGTTTTCTGCACGTGCCTACAATATTGAGTCGCTGACAGTAGCGCCAACGGATGATCCGTCATTATCTCGCATGACCCTGGTAACAACGGGCAGTGATGAGATTGTTGAGCAGGTCTGCAAACAGCTAAATAAACTGATCGATGTAGTCAAACTGGTCGATTTGACCAAGGACATTCATGTTGAAAGGGAATTGATACTGGTCAAAGTTAAGGCTGAAAAGGAACAGCGTGACGAAGTAAGACGTGTGGTAGAAATTTTCAGTGGTCATATTGTTGATATGACTGATGCTACCTACACACTGGAAGTTACAGGAGACAGCGAGAAGATTGATGCTGTATTAAAAGCCCTGGAAAATATGGCAATTCTGGAAGTGGTACGTTCAGGGCAGCTGGGAATAGGGCGTGGTGCCATGGGCATTGTGTAGTCTGTCTGCTGCAAATAACTTCAAATTATATAACACAGATTTTTTAAATTAAAAACGTTTACGGATTAAGTAACAATGAATATTTATTACGATAAAGATTGCGATCTTTCTATCATTCAAAGCAAAAAAGTATGCATCATCGGTTATGGTTCTCAGGGCCATGCACATGCCAATAACCTGCAGGATTCAGGCGTTGAAGTCTGTGTCGGTTTGCGTGAAGGTTCATCATCTGCGGCTAAAGCAGAGTCTTCTGGTGTAGCAGTTAAATCAATTGAAGACGGTGTTGCATGGGCTGATGTTGTTATGGTTCTGGCTCCTGATGAGAATCAGGCAACCATTTATAAAGAGCAGATCGAACCAAATATTAAACAGGGTGCGGCAATGGCATTTGCACACGGTTTCAATATTCACTTTAAAGCAATTCAGCCACGCGCCGATCTTGATGTCATCATGATTGCGCCTAAAGCACCGGGACACACTGTTCGCAGTGAGTTTGTAAATGGTGGTGGTATTCCTGACCTTATCGCAATTGCGCAGGACGCAACCGGTGCAGCAAAAGATATTTCATTATCTTATGCATCGGCTATTGGTGGTGGTCGTACAGCGATTATTGAAACAACATTCCGCGAAGAAACAGAAACGGATCTGTTCGGTGAGCAGGCAGTATTGTGTGGTGGTACTACAGCACTGGTTCAGGCTGGTTTTGAGACACTGGTTGAAGCCGGTTATGCGCCGGAGATGGCTTATTTCGAATGTTTGCATGAGTTAAAACTGATTGTTGACCTGATGTACCAGGGCGGCATTGCTGACATGCGTTACTCTATTTCAAATACAGCGGAGTATGGTGATGTTACACGTGGTCCACGTATTGTTAACGAAAATACAAAAGCTGAAATGAAGAAAATTCTTGAGGAAATTCAAAGCGGCCAGTTCGCCAAAGAATTTATTGAAGAAATGCATTCAGGTGCAAAGAATCTTGATGCGCTGCGTAAAAAAGGCCGTGAGCATAAAATCGAAGAAGTGGGTGCAAGCTTACGTTCTATGATGCCATGGATTAAAGCGAACAAGATTGTTGATAAAAGCAAAAACTAATATCAGTATTGATCTGTTCGTAAAGAAAGGGCTTAATTGCCCTTTTTTTATGGTCGGTTGCAGCATAGGAGAGAAGTATTTTACCGCGGAGACGCAGAGGCGCAGAGGATAAAAGCCGTATGTATAAAACAATAATCTATTTTAGCTTTTCTCAGCGTCTCTGCGTCTCCGCGGTAAAATAAAGTCTTTAAAAATTAGACGATACCGCACGACTAGGCTATTCTTACCCTATGGAAACATCAGAAGATCAACCCGTTAAAAAACGTGGACGTGGCATTTACCTGCTGCCTAACTTAATTACTACCGCGGCATTATTTGCCGGCTTCTATGGCATCGTTGCCGCTACCCAGGGCAAGTTTGAGCAGGCATCGGTGGCAATTTTTATTGCCATGATTCTGGATGCGCTTGATGGCCGTGTCGCGCGTATGACCAATACGCAAACAGCGTTTGGCGCTGAGTATGACAGCCTGGCTGATATGGCTTCTTTTGGCCTGGCGCCGGCACTGGTCATGTACGAATGGTCGCTCTCATCGCTGGTCAATGTCAGCTGGCACTGGGGTAAGCTGGGTTGGCTGGCAGCATTTTTATACGTCGCTTCAGGCGCATTAAGGCTTGCGCGTTTTAATACCAAGGCCAGCAATACGGATAAACGTTATTTTCAGGGATTGCCCAGTCCTGCGGCAGCAGCAGTCGTTGTCGGTTTTGTCTGGGCCTGTTTTGATAATGGAGTAAACGGTGATGCGGTTTCCCTGATATCGCTGACAATTATTGTTTTTGCCGGTTTAATGATGGTGAGCAATGTTTCCTACTACAGTTTTAAGGATATCGACTTCCATAATAAGGTCCCCTTTATGGCAATGCTGGTGGTGGTCATGGTTTTTGTATTTGCCGCAATTGACCCGCCGATTACCCTGTTTGGCTGTTTTATGCTTTATGCGCTGTCGGGTCCTGTTATAAGTCTTTTACGACGATTTAAAAAGCGCAACACGATATAAGGGCCATTTTATGTAGCGGGCAACGTTGCGCTGTGCACGCCAAAACTGGCCAGCAGCGCCGCTGCAGGTCAATGCCAAACTTTTAGTTGAATCTTTTCTAACTTATCGCTATAGTCGTGGTGAGTATGAATAATTATCCATCAAAAGCCGAATTTCCTGTAGCGCGCACGACTGCGTCAGCTCTGGCTGTGATCCTGCCATTCCTGTTAGACTCTCTATTATTCCTCCTGCCTTAGGGCATTTAATGATTCCTGGCGAGGAGAATACGCACTCAAAAACTATCCAGAATAAACATTGATTTGAAGGTCAAGTCATGAGTAATGAGTCTCAAACAAACAAACAGAATAATCAAACTGAACAGTTAATTATTTTTGATACCACCTTACGTGATGGCGAGCAGAGCCCCGGCGCTTCCATGACTAAAGATGAAAAAGTGCGTATTGCCAGGGCGCTGGAAAAGATGCGCGTTGACGTTATTGAAGCCGGCTTCCCTATTGCCAGTCCGGGTGATTTTGAATCGGTAAAAGCTGTGGCATCGGTAATAAAGAACAGTACCGTATGCGGCCTGGCTCGTGCCCTTGAAAAAGATATTGCACGCGCCGGTGAAGCATTAAAGCCCGCTGCTTCGTCACGTATTCATACCTTTATTGCCACTTCGCCAATTCACATGAAAATGAAGCTGCGTATGCAGCCTGATGATGTGCTGGCACAGGCGGTTGATGCGGTGAAAATGGCGCGGCAGTTTACCGACAACGTCGAGTTTTCTCCGGAAGATGCCGGCCGTTCAGATCTTGATTTTCTGTGCCGTATCATCGAGTCAGTCATTGATGCCGGTGCTACCACGATTAATATCCCTGATACCGTGGGTTATAACATTCCGCATCAATTTGGAGAATTAATCCATAACTTGCTGACGCGAATTCCTAATTCAGACAAAGCTGTTTTTTCCGTGCATTGTCATAATGATCTGGGGCTGGCTGTTGGTAATTCACTGGCTGCCGTTTTAAATGGTGCGCGCCAGGTCGAGTGTACGATAAATGGCCTGGGTGAACGTGCCGGCAATGCTTCGTTAGAGGAGATTGTCATGGCCGTGCGAACCCGTCAGGATATTTTCAATTGTGATAGCTGGCTGGATACCACGCAAATTGTCCCTTGCTCGAAACTTGTCTCGGGCATAACAGGTTTTCCGGTGCAGCCTAATAAAGCTATCGTTGGTGCTAATGCTTTTGCCCACGAGTCCGGCATTCACCAGGACGGTATATTAAAAAGCCGCGAAACGTATGAAATTATGCGGGCACAGGATGTCGGCTGGTCTGATAATCGCATGGTGCTGGGTAAACATTCCGGCCGTAATGCTTTTAAGAGTCGCCTGGCTGAACTGAATATCGATTTTTCTTCCGAGCAGGAACTAAACGAAGCTTTCGCCCGGTTTAAGGACCTGGCCGATAAAAAGCATGAAATATTCGACGAAGATTTACTTGCCCTGGTTGCGGATACCAACTGGAGTATTGAAAACGAACATTACAAACTGGTTAGTCTGCGAGTCTGTTCGGAAACGGGTGAAACCCCAACCGCTACTATGGTACTGGAAATAGGCGGAGAAGAAGTGAGCGCTACTGCTACCGGTGGCGGACCTGTTGATGCTTCATTCAGGGCGATTGAAAGTGTGGTCAATAGTGATACCCAGCTGCAACTGTATTCTGTCAACAATATTACCAGCGGCACCGATGCCCAGGGTGAGGTGACGGTGCGGCTGGAAAAAGCCGGTCGAATCATTAGCGGGCAGGGGGCCGATACCGATATTGTTATCGCATCGGTCAATGCTTATATTAATGCACTGAACAAGCTTGATAAAACAGCTGACCGCGCGCATCCGCAACTGGGTGATGTCTAGGTTTGATGCATAAGGCATGAGCAACCAGGTTAACAAACCGGCAACGACTCTGGATGAAGCCAGTCGGCGCTATTATCTTGATGTCATGGGGATTCAATGCTGGGAGCTTCGTGACAACGAGAATATCGCTGATGCCGATGCGGATGTTGCAAATGCTGTAGCCGCTGGTGATGAAGCAGCCGTTTCTACATTAGCGCTGCAACTGCCACAACTGGATGCAGTGCTACAGCAGTGCAGCCGCTGTCAACTTCATACTTCACGTAAGCAGGCGATTAGCGGTAGAGGTAATCCGGCAGCGCGATTAATGTTTGTCGTACTTGCACCGGATGATCATGATGATGACGCCGGTGTTATCTGCAGCGGTGCGGCCGGCGAGTTGTTCGGTAAAATGCTGTCTGCCATCAATATTGCCATTGATGATGTCTATATTACCTCACTGCTGAAATGCCGTGTTGCGACCAGGCATACTGTTACCCCGCAGGAAATACAGTTTTGTAATGATTATTTAAAACGGCAGGTGCAGCTGGTGCAGCCTGAACGCCTGGTGGTTCTGGGTGAGTCAGCGATTCGTTGCCTGACGCAGAAAAACCTGTCGCTGGATGATTTTCGTGCATTGAATGCGGAGCCGGATTACCAGCTTGAGTCGGTTCCGGTCTTTGCCAGTTATTCACCACAGGAGTTGCTGCTGCAGGCAGAAAACAAGCGTAAAGCCTGGTCAGATTTGCAGTTGCTGCAGAAAATGATTAACAGCTAAATTTATTATGGCAGTCAATTTCCAGAATATGAATAACGAACTGAGTGCACTGGTAGAGCTGCGCACCATGACTTATGCAGATTTACCGGGGGTAATAGCGGTAGAGAAACGAGCCTACCCGCATCCCTGGACACAGGGAATCTTTCGTGACTGCCTGCGTATTGGTTACAATGCCTGGGTAGTTACACTGGATGATGCAGTTATCGGTTATGGTATCGTTATGCTGTCTCCGGGAGAAGCACATATTCTGAATATTTGTATCGATCCTGAGTATCAGAAAAAAGGTCTGGGACGTTATCTTCTGCGCCACCTGGTGAATAAGTCCAATAACACTGATGTTGATATGATTCTTCTTGAAGTGCGTCGATCGAACGAAGCTGCGCAACAGCTTTACCTCTCTGAAGGCTTTCATGAGCTGGGTGTACGCAAAGCCTATTACCCTGCAAAAGGCGGACGTGAAGATGCGATCATTCTGGCGAAGTATTTATCACCGGATAACGCTGAAGAGTAACTATTGTTTTTATCATTAATATGCAAGGATCTGTGTGTAATGAGTAACAAAGAATTGATAACCTACGCTAAATCACATGGCAGAACCTGCCTGTTAATATTCCTGCTGATATTAGTCACTGCCTGTGCAGACAATAATGAGAACAAAACAGTATCTGAGCAGGCAGGTAATACAGAAATTCCCGGTGAGTGGACTGCGGTAGCGTTACCGGATATCACTCGACAACCCATCGGCTTACGCGTTGCCAGCGTGGTTAATTCTCGTTTTAAAGTGCTAAGTGATGAACAGCTAAAGAAAATACTGCATCGCAGCCAGCAAATGACCCGTCAGCATTTCGCGGTAGAAATAAGCTTTACCGATATAGATGAACTCAGTATTGATCAGGTATTTTCAACGCTGGGTGAAACAGTGCTTGCCGCGCGAGAAAATGAAATTGTTGATATTCATAATATTGATGCTGATGCCAGGGAGAAAATGCAGCAGGCACTATTCAAAACGCTGTCAAATTACCAGGGTAACCGGAAAAATGTTATCGAGTTTGCGCAGCCGTACTTATTGCATCCTGATGTTATACAGGAAGACTTTATCGGCTTGTCCTATGCGCTGGTTGATACATTGATTTCACGGCTTGATTTCTGGAAGTCGCAAACAGCTACGGATGGTAAACCGCTGCTGGATGCGAATGGCTTTCACCAGTGGGTATGGTGGGACAGCCTGGGTTATGCTGATTTACCTTATGATATTGTTATTACCAACCAGCTGGTTGTCAGTGCAGAATACTATGGTATGGATGTTCACTCCTCTATCCGGGGAGGCATAACCGCGGGTACGACAACCTACAACAAAAATACGCAATTTAACTCGTATGCTTATATTATGGTCTATCCCATGTTAAACGATACCGGCTTACTGACCACGCTTCGCCAGGATAAAACGTATAACGATGAACAGATCATTAATTATGCGGCGGCATTGCTAACGCATGAAATCGGACACCTGTTGCTGCACCTGGGGCATCCTTTTGGCAACCGGCACTGCATAATGGCGCCAACGGTGATGCTTAATTACCGCGACTGGTATGACCATCTTGATGCGGAAAATTGCCCATTGGGCAGCAGTCCGGCTATGCAGCCGGGTGTTGCTGAACTTGAATATAACCGGAGCTGGTAATGCGACTATGTGCTTTTATGAGTCTGTTATTTATAAGCTTTTCCAGTTCTGCAGCTTCCGGCTGGACGTCTTACGGCAAGGTGCTGGAGTTAGTGCCAACCATCCATCAACGATTTAAGGTGAATATTGAGGTAGAGGATAATCCCGCTGCCTGTAAGCAAAAGCAGTGGTTTTACCAGGATTACAGCATTAGCGGTGCCAGGGAAATGTATTTTGCCCTGCTCGAAGCCGTAGCTTCCAGCCGACCGGTGCGGGTTTATGTCACCGGTCGCTGTAATTTAAACGAATATTCGGAAATTTCTGAAGCAGGAATACGGGCAAACTAAAAATCCTTAAAGCATACGTTTCGTTATTTCTCGAAGCCTGTATAATTGCGCCGCTATGGCATATTTAGAAGAAGTAAAACGCAGGCGAACATTCGCCATTATCTCCCATCCCGATGCGGGTAAAACCACGCTGACCGAAAAACTGCTGTTATTCAGCGGTGCGATTCAACTGGCGGGTACGGTAAAAGGCAGAAAAGCAGCGCGTCACGCCACCTCGGACTGGATGGAGCTGGAAAAGCAGCGCGGAATTTCCGTGACTTCTTCAGTGATGCAATTTCCACACAAGGATTGCATTATTAATCTACTGGATACACCGGGACACGCTGATTTCTCGGAAGATACCTATCGAACCTTAACCGCTGTCGATTCGGCGTTGATGGTAATTGATGCCGCAAAGGGTGTCGAGGAACGAACCATAAAATTAATGGATGTCTGTCGTCTTCGCACCACGCCGATTATTACTTTTGTCAACAAGATGGATCGTGAAGCGCGTGAGCCTATCGATATCCTTGACGAAATTGAAACCATCCTGAATATTAACTGTGCACCGATTACCTGGCCGATAGGTATGGGTAAAAATTTCAGGGGTGTGTTTAACCTGGCAAGCAATACCGTGCATTTCTTTAGTGCGACTCACGGCGGAAAAATACAGCAGGGTGATGTTATTGAAGGCCTGGACAATCCTCAGCTTGATGAGATTTTAGGCAGCCTGGCAGACGAAATACGAGATGAAATTGAGCTGGTGAAAGGTGCCAGTCACGGGTTTGACCTGGAAGCCTATCAAAAGGGTGAACTTACACCGGTGTTTTTCGGCTCGGGTATTAATAATTTTGGTGTCGGTGAGTTGCTTGATGCGCTGAATGATTTTGCGCCTTCGCCAAGGCCGCGTGAAACACAAAGCCGTCTGGTTGAACCTGAAGAAGAAAAGTTCACCGGTTTCGTGTTCAAAATACAGGCGAATATGGACCCGGGTCACCGCGACAGGATTGCTTTTGTACGTATCTGTTCAGGCACTTATAAAAAAGGCATGAAAGTAAAACATGTGCGTCTGGGTAAAGATATAAAACTGGCCGATGCTGTTACCTTTATGGCTTCTGACCGTGAACAGGTCGAAGAAGCATTTACTGGTGATATTATCGGGCTTCATAATCACGGCACAATGAGAATTGGTGACACTTTCACACAGGGTGAAGACCTGGCGTTTACCGGTATTCCTAATTTTGCTCCCGAGCTGTTTCGCCGTGCTCAATTGAAAGATCCGCTTAAAATGAAGGCGCTGCAAAAGGGCCTGATGCAATTATGTGAAGAGGGTGCCAGCCAGCTTTACCGTCCATTGCATAATAATGATTTGATTTTAGGTGCGGTTGGTGTTTTGCAGTTTGAGGTCGTTAAACACCGTCTTATGAACGAGTATAGTGTTGACTGTGATTTTGAAGCGGTTAATGTGACCACGGCGCGCTGGATAGAATGTGATGATGAAAAAGAGCTGGCAAAATTCAAGGACAGACAGACAACAAACCTTGCTCTCGATCATGCAGGAGACCTGGCTTACATCGCGCCGACAAGGGTTAACCTGGAAATGACTATCGAAAAATGGCCGAAGATTAAATTCCTTTCAACGCGTGAGCATGGGATTTATAGTTAGTTAATGACAGCGTTTGAACCACAGAGGCACAGAGACTCAGAGTTTTAAAAGATTTTTCTGTTACAGCAAACAAAGGTTTTTCTCTGCGTCTCTGTGCATCAAGTTTTTAGCTACTAAAACTCCGCCGCTTCCACTTCACCATAAGCCTGCGCACCATGCGGGCCGATTTCAAGTTCGTAGCCTGCCCAGTCTTTGTAGGCGTCGGTTGTTTCCCGGGTGATAGTGATGACATCACTGCTATCCAGGTCTTCTTCAAAGGCTTTTTGAGCGGCTTCGTAGATCAGCATTAAATATCCCAGGTAATCTTCGACCATTTTTTTATCGCCGGTGGGTCCGTGTCCTGGCACATAAGTATTTATGTCACTTTCGAGAATGGTGTTGATCGTTGAAATATTCCCCTGGAAGGTGCCATCCGATGTTCTGGGAAGACGCAGCGATAACACATTATCACCCAGGAAGACGACAGACTGATCGACGACCTCAATCATGATATCTGTTTTGGTATGCGCGACACCATAATGATGAATTTTAAACCGGGTATCGCCGACTGTAATAATATCTTCATTATCAACCGTGTGTTGCGGTGCAACCACAATGGTGCCATCACTGGCGCCTTCGGTCATGCGACTCATCGTATTGACCCAGTTTTCACCCTCGCCGTTTTTAATTTCGACCAGCATTTGCGGATGGCCATATATTTTCACCTCGGGGTAGGCATCCTTAATTGCCTGGTTACCTAGCCAGTGGTCACCGTGAATATGGGTGTTAAATACGGCAACAACAGGCTGATCACTGATTTTTTTAATCTCGGCCAGTACGTTATTACCAATATGTACTGTTGAACCAGGATCAATCACGACCAGTCCAGCGGAGGTTTTGACCAGCCCGGGATTGTTCATAAAACCTTTGTTGCCCGGGTTTGGCAGCTCACGCGGGCCATGAATAATCCAGGTGTTCTCCGCGACTTTATCAAATGCATAGGGAAAATCAGCATTACTGCTAACAGCGACGCCAGCTTGTGTTTTGCTTTCTGTATTTTCCTGGTTGCCATCATTTGATGGGGAGCATGCAGTGAGTAATGCGAGTAATGAAAGTACCGATATTATTCTTTTCTGAAAATTCATAATTAATACCAAAATTATTTTTCTGTTAATAGTAATAAGGCTAAAGCAATAACTGCTGGCAAAGCCTGTATCCATAGTATCGTGCGTTTGGCAGTCATGCCGCCATATATGCCTGCAATAATAATACATATAAGGAAAAAGACCAATGCATCGTAACCGTTTGTACTGAGCAGGCTCCATAGTAAACCGGCCGCGAGGAAACCGTTATATAAACCCTGGTTAGCTGCCAGTGTGGCAGATTGACGGGCATATTCTTCTGAGAGGCCAAATGTTTTTCGGCCAAACGGTGTTTTCCAGAGAAACATTTCGAGCACAAGAAATAATACGTGCAGAACAATGACCAGGCAGATGCTGATAATTGTTAATGTATTCATGATTCCTGCTGCATGATTTTATTTAATGTTTGCTGCATAGCCTGGTAGCCAATTGCCTGCAGCCTGTTGATGTTGTCCTGTGGCACCTGCTCAATGTTTTCATAGCTGGCTATGGCCCGTTCAAGACTGTCTTCTCGAATCAGGTGCAACATCGGGTAGGGCGAGCGATTAGTAAAATTACTGGCATCATTTTTATCACTGCCGGCAAAAAGATATTCCGGGTGAAAACTGGCGAGTTGATATACGCCTGTATAGTTGAGATCTTCCAGTAATAAATTGGCCAGGTGTAACAGCTCCAGGTAATCATCAAACGACTGGTAGCCATGAGGAAATATAGCCAGGCTGGTTTCAATGTCTGTTGATTCGTCGAGCTGGTTAAAACAGGCAGCCAGCTGCTGTAGATCCAGTTCCATGCTGTCATTACTGATAATGGAATAGTTGATGCTGTTATCAATGAAAACCTGCGATGCAAAAGGGCAAAGGTTTAAACCAATAACAACCTGGCTGATCCAGTCCTTTGTTTGCTGAATTACGGCCTGCTCAGTAATAGTCTGGTTCAATGTCAAATACTGGTTGAGTAGTGACTAGTGCGTGTCTAACTTGGCGAGCTCATTTAATATTTGCGTGATTAATGATTCGCCCTGTGGGCCCATGCGGGTACAGAGTTTGTCGACACTGCGCTCACCATCTATCAGCTCTTTCATTACGGCACTTAGATTTGCCATGTCACCGCCTGCACGCGACATCTGTTCGGCCATAGTACCTAGCATTGAGAGTGCATTATGATCGCCGTGACGCGCATCATTAATCAGTCGTGCCAGCATAGGTGCAGCTTTAGTCGCATCACCGCTCTGTTGTTCTACGGTGGGCAGGCTGGTAGGGTCCTGCAGGCCGCGTAATATACGTTCAACAATAATAACGTCCTCGTCATCCAGGCCGTTTAGCAGCGATTGATCACGACTGCCCGCTAGAATCTTGTTGATGGCATTGACCAGTGCCTGCCAGCCATTTTGTGCAGACTGTTGCAGTACTATATCCAGTTGCGGTTTGAAGTCCGGGTTATGAATTGTCTGTACCACAGCCAGTACCAGGCTGGCATGAGTTTGAATTATCTGTTCGGCTTTTTCTGGAGTAGGCATGGTAGTTTTTTTTGGTATCTGGTTTTACGGATATCAGCTTTGCTGAGGATAACGTGAGGCGCAGAGGTTTTGCAAGTGATTTTAAATTAGCAGATTCGGTTTATAGTAATTATAAATAAGCCGAATCTGCTGTTTCCTTATAGCTTGCCGATTTTTTCAGCCTGCTCCTTTAGCTGCTCAATGGCGGTGGTCATTTCGGTGAGGCGAGTCCTTTCTTTTTCCACCACGGCTGCCGGTGCTTTATCGACAAAGCTTTTATTCACCAGTTTTGCCGTTGTTTTGTCCACGTTAAGCTGGATTTTGCTGATTTCTTTTTGTAGACGGGCAAGCTCGGCGTCTTTATCGATCAGGCCCGCCAGCGGGATCAGGATTTTCATTTCACCGACCAGGGCAGTGGCAGATTCCGGGGCCGCATCATCATTGCCCAGCCACTGGCTGCTTTCCAGTTTAGCCAGTGTCTCGATAAACGACTGGTTATCGGTATAAAGTGTTTTGTCACTGTCTGAGGCATTTTGTATTAGCACGGGCAGCGGTTTACCAGGGGGTATATCCATTTCCGAGCGGATGCGGCGAACACCGCTGATAAAGGCTTTTACCCATTCCAGTTCTTTTTCGGCAGTAAGGTCAATTTTGCTGCTATCCGATACAGGGTAAGGCTGCAGCATAATGGTGTCCCCGGTTTTACCCGCAAGCGGCGCCACGTACTGCCAGCATTCTTCGGTGATAAATGGAATAACCGGGTGGTTTAAACGCAATATTGTTTCTAATACGCGAACCAGGGTGCGTCGTGTGCCGCGCTGTTCATTCTGCGGTGTTTCATCATTAAATAAAACAGGCTTGGATAGTTCCAGGTACCAGTCGCAGTAATCTTCCCAGACAAAGGCGTAAAGATCCTGTGCCACCAGATCGATGCGTGAATTAACAATATGCTGTTCGATTCTTGCTTCAACGTGTTGCAGACGTGAAATAATCCAGCGGTCAGCCAGAGATAGTACAACGTCCGGGTTGTCGCTGCCGTCCTCCAGTAAGCCCGAGTCTTTTCCTTCTGTCTGCATTAATACGTAACGCGTTGCATTCCATAATTTGTTGCAGAAGTTTCGATAACCTTCAATGCGGCCAGGGGAGAAAACCACGTCACGGCCGGTGGTTGCCAGCGAAGCAAAGGTAAAGCGCATGGCGTCTGTGCCAAACGCGGGAATACCGTCCGGCAGGTTTTTACGCGTAAGTTTCTCAATACGCTCTATCATGTGCGGCTGCATTACTGCTTCGGTACGCTTCTTGACCAGTGCTTCGAGGTCGATGCCGTCGATAACATCGATAGGGTCGAGTACGTTGCCTTTGGATTTTGACATTTTCTGGCCTTCGCCATCGCGAACAAGGCCATGTACGTAAACTTCACGGAATGGAACATCGTCCATGAATTTAAGCCCCATCATAATCATGCGGGCGACCCAGAAGAAAATAATATCAAAACCGGTTACCAGTACACTGGTCGGATAATATTTTTCCAGCTCGGGTGTTTTTTCCGGCCAGCCTAATGTCGAGAAGGGCCATAGTGCAGACGAGAACCAGGTATCCAGTACATCTTCGTCCTGGGTAAGCAGGTAATCCTCAGGTAGTTTGTTTTTAGTGCGGACATCTTCGATGTTGTAACCAACGTAGACATTGCCCTGTTCGTCATACCAGGCGGGGATACGGTGGCCCCACCAGATCTGGCGAGAAATACACCAGTCTTCGATGTTGTGCATCCATTCAAAATAGGTGTTTTTCCAGTTGTCGGGTACGAACTTGATATCACCGTCTTCAACGGCTTTAATCGCCGGCTTTGCCAGTGGTTCAACCTTGACGTACCACTGATCGGTGAGAAAAGGCTCGATTACTGCATTGGAACGGTCGCCGCGCGGCACCATGAGTTTGTGGTCGGCAACTTTCTCAAGCAGGCCTGCAGCTTCCAGGTCTGCAACAATTCGCTTACGCGCTTGGTAACGATCCAGACCGATATAGGCTTCTGGAATAATATTATTAACGTCGTCTTCGTTGTCGCGAATTGCGGCATCATTGGTGAAAATATTAATTAAGCCGCCATAAGGCAATTCACGAACTTCCGTTTTATCTTTGTGGCGCGTCCATACCTGGTAGTCATTAAAATCATGTGCGGGCGTGATTTTCACACAGCCGGTACCAAATTCAGGATCAACGTGCTCGTCAGCGATTACAGGAATTTTGCGACCGGTTAGCGGCAGTTCCAGGAATTCACCTAACAGGTAGGAGTAGCGTTCATCCGTCGGGTTAACGGCAACGGCGAAGTCGCCCAGCAGCGTTTCCGGGCGGGTAGTGGCAACCACGATGTGGCCGGCTCCATTACTGCGGGGGTAGCGCATATGCCACATGTGACCGGATTCTTCTTTCGACAATACTTCCAGGTCAGATACCGCGGTGTGTAAAACCGGGTCCCAGTTAACCAGCCGTTTGCCACGATAAATTAAGCCCTCTTCGTAGAGGCGGACAAAGACTTCGGTAACAGCGGTGGATAAACCCTCATCCATGGTGAAGCGTTCACGTGACCAGTCCAGTGAGGCTCCCATGCGGCGTAATTGTTTGGTAATGGTGTTGCCGGAGTGCTCCTTCCATTCCCAGATTTTTTCGGTGAATTTTTCACGGCCATAGTCATGGCGTGTTTTGCCCTCGGCATTAATCAGTCGTTCAACCACCATCTGTGTCGCAATACCGGCATGATCGGTGCCAACCTGCCATAAGGTGCTATCACCTTTCATGCGGTGGTAGCGAATCATGGCATCCATAATGGTGTCCTGAAAAGCGTGGCCCATGTGTAAACGTCCGGTGACGTTGGGCGGCGGGATCATGATGCAGAAGTTTTCGCGTTCTTTGCTGGCGCCGTCGCTATCAGCACCTTCGATGGTTTGCTCGGCATTAAAGTAGCCGTTTTGCTCCCATGTCTGGTACCACTTATCTTCGATGGCCTGGGGATTGTAGGTTTTTTCCATTATGGACTCAGTTGACCGGATTCAAACGCAGAATTATAGCAAAACTTGGCCCGAAACACGGCTTAAATGTCGTTTAAAGCCGGCGCAGTTTGTGGTTTAGTTTTCGGTTTGATCGTCAGCAGGTATTTTGCCGGGGACAAATTCCGCAGGCAGTTTTTCTTTCAACGCCTGTTGCAGCGCTAATCGCAGTTGTTGCTCCAGATCGGGCAGGATTTTATTGACTACATCTTCAATGATTAAATCGGTATCCAGGCCGGCGGTGTTGTCAGCTATTTCAGGACTGTCAACATGTGGAGAGGCTGCCTGCAAGTGTTCTATGGTGCGTTCTTCAGTAATGACGGTTTCGGAATAATCGGTATGAGTGATATCCTCGGTCATTCTAATGACTGAGCTGTAATCAACTATCGCCGATTCAGTTATCTCGGGTTCAATGGATTCAGGTTTAATGAAATCAGAATCATTGAAATCAGGTTCGATGGGTTCAACAGTCTGCTCATGCTCAGCGGCAATATCGCTATCAATATAAATCGTATTTTCGACGAACTCGGCTTTAAAGGCAGAATCTAGTTCGCCCAGTTGAGGCTCGGGCTTTGCATGCTCAGGATTTGTTTCGAGACGGTCATCGCTGGAACTTACTTCTGGCTCGGCAGTGAATAGATCAAACTCATCCTCTACTGCATCTTCTGTTTCTTCGAGCGGAATTATTTCAGGAGTCGCTGCAGCGGCATCACTTTCTACAAACTCAGCTTCTGCTTCGTCTGCAATTTCCACGAAAAAGTCATCATCCCGATCCGCTGAGCTGGAAGCATCCGTTTTCCTGTTTTCGTCATCGCTGGTGGCAATAACATCATCAAGAATAGGAATGCTTTCAGGATCGTAATCAGGCATCGGCTTGGTTCATAATATTGGTAAGCGGTTATACACTATTATTTATCAGTTTGCAGACGGTCGAGCACGTATTGCGTTAACAGGCCAACCGGTCGCCCAGTCGCACCTTTATCCACGCCGCTTTTCCATGCAACACCGGCAATATCAAGGTGCGCCCAGTGGTATTTTTTGGTGAATCGGGAAAGGAAGCAGGCTGCGGTGATCGTACCCGCACCTTTGCCGCCGATATTCGCCATATCTGCAAAATTACTTTTCAACTGGTCCTGGTAGTCATCCCATAAAGGCAGTTGCCAGCAGCGGTCGCCGCTGCTCTGACCGGCAGATAATAAATCGTTAGCCAGCGGGTTATGGTTACTAAGCAGGCCGGCGGGGTGTGCGCCCAGCGCCACAATACAGGCACCTGTCAGGGTGGCGATATCAATGACAACGTCCGGGTTAAATTTCTCAGCATAGGTTAAGGCATCACATAGAATCAGCCTGCCTTCAGCATCGGTATTTAATATTTCAATTGTCTGGCCGGACATACTGGTGACAATGTCGCCGGGACGTGAAGCAATACCATCGGGCATGTTTTCCACGGTCGGTATAAGGCCGATAACATTAATTGGCAACTGCAGTTCAGCACAGGCGCTCATCACGCCTATGACACTGGCTGCGCCGCACATGTCATATTTCATTTCATCCATGGCGGCGCCCGGTTTCAGACTGATGCCGCCGGAATCAAAGGTGACACCTTTGCCAACAAATACGATGGGAGCCTGTTTCTTGTCGCCCGCCATGTATTCTATAGTGATTAGCTTGGCTGGTTCGCGGCTGCCCCTGGAAACAGAGAGCAATGAGCCCATGCCCAGTTTTTCCATGTCTTTTTCTTCCAGTACGCTGGTCTTGATTTTACTGTGCTGCTTGGCAAGTTTGACCGACTGCTTGGCCAGGTAATCAGGCGTACAAATGTTACCGGGAAGATTGCTCAGGTCTTTGGCCAGGTGAATGCCTGCTGAAATTGCCATGCCGTTGCGAACAGCCTGTTCTCCCTGCATTAGCTGACCACGACCGTTAACGCTGAAAATAAATTTTCTCAGTGGGCGTCTTGATTCCTTCTTTTCAGTTTTTAACTGGTTGAAGGTATATAAAGCTTCATCGATCGCTTCAATAGAGTGTTGAATCTTCCAGTTAATGTCTTTACGTTTTACCGGTATGTCCGTCAGGTATGAGGCAATTTCGGTGGCGCCGCTTGATTGCAGCCTTTTAACCATATTGTTATTTATTTTGTAGAACGCGTTGACGTCTATATTCTTCTCTTTGCCGCAGCCAATCAGTAAAACGCGATCACACAAAGTGTTTTCTACATTGTGGAGTAACAGGGTATTGCCGAGGTCGCCTTCTATTTCGCCGCGCCTGATTAAATTTGAAATATAGCCGTTGCTGGCTTTATCGATAATTTTTGCAGAAGGTGAAAGTTTTCTTGAGGCGTAAATGGGAATAACAACGCAGCCGATGCGCTGTTTTTCGGGGTTACCACTTTTAACTGTGTACTCCATGGGGGCTCCGTGAAATGATAGGATTCAGCGAGGTAGAATATGACAATAGATTGTATGCAATTTATGGCACTGAGGGTAGGGTGTTTTGTGTGTTTTTTAGCTCAGCTTTGTGAAATTTTGTGAATTATTGCCGTTAGCCTAACTTTTCAGGTTAAACTTCTGTTTTGCCGTGTAAAAATCTTTCCAATCTGCATAAAAATGAAACTGACAATCATCGATAAATATATTGCAAAAGAATTGCTAACAGCATTTTTGTCGGTGATATTTGTTTTATTAATTATCGTGCTTAGCACCGAAGTAGTGCATCTGCTCAAGTGGGTGTCACAGGGCGTGATTCCACTCAGTGCCTTTATCTCTTATTTGACGAATAGCCTTTTTGAATTCAGTGTTATTTTGATACCGCTGAGTTTGCTTATGGGCATATTGCTCGCCTTTGGCCGGCTTTATCGCGACAGTGAAATGGCTGCAATTATGTCGGCGGGGATAGGCCCTATGCAGTGGTACCGTCCGCTAATGCTGGTGACTATTCCTGTAACCCTGTTATTGCTAATTTCGATGCTTTATATAAAGCCTCTGATTACACATCAGCGTGCGTTGATTACTGCAGAGCTGAAAAGCCAGGCTGAAGTCGATTCTATACTGGTTGGCCAGTTTAATCGGGCGGGTTCGGGCGATGCCGTGCTATTTCTGGAATCGGATGAAAAAAATAGTGACCAGGTGAAAAATGTATTTTTTCAGCAGCTTCATAATGAACAAAATCATGTTGATCTGGCTGCAGGTACCAGTAATTACTATAACGAAGACGGGCGCCGCTACATGATGATGCATGGCGGCACGCATTATGTTGGTAATGCGGGTGAAAAAAATTTCCAGATAGTTAAATACCGGGACTATGGTATTCATGTTGACAGAAAACGGGTAAGTGCGCACTTTTCAGAAAAGTCTAAATCCGTCACCCAATTATGGAATTCTGATAGTGTTGTTGATAAGGCTGAACTGCAATGGCGGTTTACTCTGCCCATTGCCACAATCATCGTCGCATTTATGGCATTGCCATTAAGCCGCACAGACCCTAGAAGTGGCCGCTATGCAAAACTGGCGCTTGCGCTGATTTTATACCTGGTGTATTCCAATTTGCTGAGTGTCGGTAACACCTGGATTGTGCAGGAAAGAGTTCCGGTCTGGGTTGGTACATGGTGGGTGCACCTGATTGCTATCGTCATAACCTTAATATTGTTAAAACGAAGCGGTTACTTAACGAGAGCAAAAGCTAATGTCTGAATTTCCCCGGGTGTGCCGTGGTTCTTGATCGTTATATAGCCAAATCCGTTATCAGCGGAAGTTTGCTTGCCAGTTTTGTGATGCTGTCGATTTTTGCCTTTGTTGATTTTGTTTCACAACTTGATACTGTCGGCACAGGCGATTATGGCGCCTTGCAGGCGGCTTTTTTTGTTTTGCTTCGATTGCCGCAACGGCTTTACGAACTGTCGCCTTCAATATTACTGTTGGGTGGCATATTGTCACTAGGCGCACTGGCGGCAAACTCCGAGTTAATAGTCATGCGTGCATCAGGTATAACAGTGATGCGTATAACGCGTTCAGTATTACAAACAGGCTTATTGTTTGCCATTTTAGTTGCTGTTCTGGGGGAATATGTTGTACCAGCGGCAACACGAACAGCAAAAACCTTTCGCGCAGAAGCGATGGAAGAAAAACTTATCCTTGGCGGTACCAGTGATATATGGGCACGAGATGGTAATCGCTATGTCAATGTTAAGCAGATACTCCCCGAACACCAGTTACGACAGGTTAGTATTTATGAAATTGATGAAGAAAAGCAGTTAAAGTCGATAATATATGCTGAGGGAGCGCAGTATCAAAATGATGAATGGGTATTAAACGATATCAAACGTTCAGATATTTCACCGACTGGAGTAAGTTCGACATTTGAACAGCAACTGATTTTAAAAAGATTAATTTTATTAGAATTGTTTTCTGTGCTTGAGCTTGAGACGAAAGATATGTCGGCAACAGAGCTGTTCACCTATAGCCAGTATTTGCAAAGCAATAACCTGGATAATGACGAATACATGCTTGAGTTCTGGGTGAAAGTTTTCACGCCTTTGACCTGTCTGGCAATGTTGATGATTGCCATGCCCATTGTATTTTCCACCACACCGCGCAGCGGTGGCGTCGGGCAGCGGATAATGCTGGCTGTATTGATCGGTATCGTTTATTTCGTCATTAACCGCTCGATGAATCACCTCGGGCTTGCTTTAAATATTATGCCTGTATTAAGTGCTTCGATTCCATTGCTGATCGTTGTCCTGATAAGCTTCTATTTTTTGCGAAAAGTTAATTAACTCAGAAGAAAGTTGATATCGCCGGGTTCATTTTTCCCGCAAATCCAGCAATACGGTTTTGCTGATTAAATCATGCCAGCAGCGATTTTTTTTATCGAATAAGGCCCATAAAAATCCCAGGCCAAAAATGCCCCAGGAAAATAGCGCGGAGAAATATCGTATCGTAGTTGTTTTCCAGTTAATGCTGTCAGCAACAGTGCGCAGCTGAATTTTCCAGGTCTTCATTCCCAGTGTTTGTCCGCCATGTATCCAGAACCAGGCAAAATACAGGTAGCTCAAGCTGAAAACTATGATGAGGAACAGGGGGTAGTAAGTATCGCCCGGCTCAATAGCTTTGCCGTGGTTAAGGCTGGTTGCGATGCCCGATATTATAAAAAGAATCGCGATTAACAGGAAACTATCGTAAAGAATAGCGAATAGTCGCCGAAATAAACCTGCATGCGGGAGAGATTTAAGTGCTGGCGTGTGCCCGGTGTCTGTCATGGTTATTATTTAATTACACTTCATAAACTAATAAATTAAGGGTGAAAACAGGTATTAATTATCACCTGTTTTTCTGGGCCCATGTTAGCAGAATGCTTGTATTTGTTTAACTATGTTATATGCTCGATTAAGGGTTATGTATTTATAGGTTCACGTTTCAAGGCATGTTTTATCGATTATTGACAGAGACGAACAACACAGGGTATTACGAGATGATTAAGAAACTTAATAGTAAAATTTTAATTGCCACAGCTTTGTCAGTTGTGACACAGGCAGTCTATGCGATTCCGTTTACTTTCGAAGGGCGTTCACTGGGTATGGGTGGCGTATCAGTCGCTACTGCTGACCTGGCAACCGCCTCCTGGGCAAATCCGGCTATGCTAACCAATCAGCGTCCGGATGATGATTTTTCATTATTAGTCGGCCTTGGTGTCTTTGTCCGGGATAATGATGATCTGTTAATAGATATCGATGATTTTCAGGCTGCCGATTCCGCCAGGGAAGCGGCTAAAGGTTCGGGTGATGTGATTTCAGAAGCAGGTGCATTATTAGATATGGCAGCGATTGTTAACCGTATTGAAGGAAAAGCAGTTGCACCCGAAGCAACGGGCGTAGCAGCAGTCGGAATTGCTTTCGATTCTTTTGCAATGTCGTTCAGTGCACGTGCCGACGTAATCGCTGCGGGTGTTGTGACGGATTTGTCATGTGCTCCGTTAACCGATCCAACATGTGATCCGGTTCGCCTGGAAAGTGAAATAACCAGTCCTGATTTTAATATTCTAAACCTGGAAGGTTTGTATGCTACCGAATTGGGCGTGTCTATAGCGAAAGATTTTCAGGTGTTTGAGCGCAAAGTATCAATCGGTATTAAACCGAAGATTGTTGATTTAACATCGTTTACCTACAGAGAATCTATATTGACGGCTGACGCTGGCCTGGATTCGATCAATAAGGAAGATGTGGAAAAGGATCTCGGTACGTTTGCTACCGTTGATTTAGGCATGGCGGCCGATATAAGTGACTCTTTTCGTCTTGCTTTAACAGCAAGAAATCTAATTACAGATGATTTCAATGTCGATCTGGGTACGATTAACGGGACGCCGGTCAATGCGGTATTGAATTTTGATACAGAAGTTAGGATTGGTGCGGCATATCACAGCAGTATAGTTACTGTTGCGCTGGATTATGATGTTACTGAAAATTCACCACTACTAGCTAACCCTGCTTTTGATACTTTGAAAACGCAGTACGTGGCACTTGGTGCAGAATTTAATGCGCTGGACTATATGCAGTTGCGTATCGGTGCTGCAAAGAACATAGCCAGTGGTATTTCTGACGGTGCTAAAGATCCTACGTATACAGTTGGTTTAGGTTTCTGGTTAGGTTTCAATCTCGACATTGCTGCAGTCTTAAACGACCACACTGTTGGTGGATTTGTACAAACAGGTTTCCGGTTTTAAAGCAAAGATTTACCTTAACAGTGGTATCGATTACGTATGAGATATCCTGTTTTACAAAATTTGTATGTAATAAAACATAAATTGATCGTTAAGTAATTTATTTAATTACTAAAAAAAGTTTGTAATTAGTAAAAAAAGTTTGCTAAATTAGAATAACGTTTTATACTTTTGAACGTAACTCACAAAAGGGGACTTCTAAGATGGCTCGTACAACAAAGAAAAAAGCAACAAAGAAAAAAGTGGCGGCGCGTAAAGCACCTGCTAAAAAGAAAGTAGTTAAGAAAAAAGCACCAGCGCGTAAAGCACCTGCCAGGAAAAAAGTAGTTAAGAAGAAAGCAGTTAAAAAGAAAGCAGCTGCCAAGAAGAGAGTAGTTAAGAAAAAAGCACCTGCTAGAAAGAAAGTGGCTAAGAAGAAAGTAGTTAAGAAAAAAGCAGTTAAGAAAAAAGCACCTGCTAGAAAGAAAGTGGCTAAGAAGAAAGTAGTTAAAAGGAAAGCACCTGCTAGAAAGAAAGTGGCTAAGAAAAAAGTCGCTAAAAAGAAAGTAGCTAAGAAAAAAGTCGTTAAAAAGAAAGTAGCTAAGAAAAAAGTTGTTAAAAAATCTGCTACAGCTAAGAAAAGAGCGGCGGCCTCAAGAAAAAAGGCCGTAGCCGCTAAGCGTAAAGCATTAGCGGCGAAGAGAATAGCTACCGCTGAGCGTAAGAAGAAAGCTAGAGAAAATGCAGCCGTAGCCAAGCAGAAATTACGTGATCGCGTATCTGCCGCTGCAGCTGCTGTAGCTGAAGCAAAAGCTGAAGTAGCAACAACCCGGAAACGTCAGGATCTTTTGATCAAGATGGCTGAGAAGAAAGAAGCTGCCGTTGCCAAATTTGTGGAAAGCTGGTCCAAGAAAGAAATGGCCAAGATTGAAAAGGCTATTAAGCCAAAATCCCGCAAACGTCGCTAGTCTTAAGCCAGAAATGGCTTCCGGCGGTGACAGAATAAAGCCACTCATATACATGAGTGGCTTTTTTTTCGGCTATACTTTGCCCTATGGCTAAATTTGATCAGATATCTATTGCAGAGCAGTCAATAATTGAAAATTTTATCGACCACTTATGGATGGAGAAGGGTTTAAGCGAGAATACCTTGACGGCGTACAGAAATGACCTGGCCGGCTTTGCACTCTGGTTACAGCCGAAACAGAAAGTACTGGCATCAGTCGATACCAGTGATATCCAGGGGTACCTGGCTTTTAATTACCAGGTTAAACAAAAACGGCGCTCTGTTGCCAGGTTGTTGTCAACGCTACGCCGTTTTTATCTGTATCTGCATCGTGAGGGACGTATTTTACACGATCCTACCCACTTACTTGAATCGCCCAAAGGCGAACGCTCTCTGCCACTGTCATTAAATGAGCAACAGGTTGAAAACTTGCTGGCAGCGCCAGATGTTTCTGATGAGCTGGGCTTGAGAGACAGGGCAATGCTGGAAATATTATATGCCACCGGATTGCGGGTGAGCGAATTGATTGGCCTGCAAACATCGCAGCTATCATTTCAGCAGGGGGTAATCAGAGTTATAGGTAAAGGTGACAAGGAGCGACTGGTACCGGTGGGTGAAATCGCCCTGGAATGGGTGATAAAGTATTACCAGCAGGCGAGGCCACAATTATTAACTAAGAAACAGTGTGCTAATAAAGCTGGCAGCCGTAGTAATAGCCAGAATAACAGCCAGAATTACAGTCAGTGCAGTGAAATTTTTGTTACTAAAAGAGGTGGCGCTATGACACGGCAGGCATTCTGGTACATGATAAAGCGCTATGCCGTGGTCGCGGGAATTGATAGCGAGCATTTATCTCCGCATACATTACGTCATGCTTTCGCAACGCATTTACTCAATCACGGGGCAGATCTTCGTGTCGTGCAAATGCTGCTAGGGCATAGTGATATTTCTACAACCCAGATTTACACACATGTGGCTGATCAGCGGCTTCGTGAGATGTACCAGCATCACCATCCACGAGCCTGAGCTGCCAAAACGCAATTTATATCCAATTGTATTATTCAGCTATATAAACATTTAATGGAATTAACTATAATCGCTATTGTCCTCATACCTGACTAACATTATTTACCGGCCTGTATTATGAAAATATTCTCACTATTAATCCTGATCGCTTCATTAACGAGCACATTTAACGTTGCAGCTGAAACAGATGCCGCGGCAGAGTCAGTTAAAAAACTAACAATGGCACTGGCCAAAAGCATGCCTGGTGTAAAACCAACAAAAATATCCGCAACACCTGTTGAAGGTTTATTTGAAGTTATTGTGGGTTCCCAGGTTGTTTATATGAGTGTCGATGCACGTTATATGATCGAAGGTGACTTATTTGACCTGGCGACTAAAACCAACATCAGTGAACAGGCCAAGTCGGTCATTCGCCTGAGTGCTATTGAAAAACTTGGCGCTGACAATATGCTGATATATACACCTGAAAAAGTTAAACATACGATCACTGTTATTACCGATATAGATTGCCCTTATTGCCGCCGTTTACACGACGAGGTTCCTGATTACATGAAAAATGATGTGCAGGTCCGCTATATATTTATGCCGCTTAAAGGTGCGGCAGATATGAAAAAGACTGTGAGTGTGTGGTGCTCTGATGACCAGCAGCTGGCTCTGGATGTCGCCAAGGCGGGCGGTGATGTAGAAGACAAAACCTGTGTTAACCCTATCAAGGATCACCTGAAACTGGCGCGGGAACTGGGTGTGCGCGGTACGCCAGCCATCGTGCTGGATAATGGCCATATGCTGCCGGGTTACGTGCCTTATGCCAAGCTGCTGGCCGAACTCCGCAAGTAGCTTTCTCTGTTAGCATTTTACAGGTCATATAAAAAATCACTTAGTCTGTATGCAGCACGCAACTCCCGTCGTATGTTTGCTTGACTACCTTAGCTGAGTCTAAAAGATAGCCTGTCAGTCTAACCAGACCATTTGCTGGTGATGAGTAAATAAAATCCCCATCCTGATATTTTGCTGCGGCCATAGTTTGCTGATGCCGTCGCGGTAGTATTTCAGCTGTTCGGTAAACTGCTGTGCAGCATCTCTCGCATTTTCCGTAGTATTCAACTGGTGCGATTTGTAATCAATGATCATGATTTCGTCAGCTGACCTGATTACCCGATCAATAATGCCGTAAACAGCCTGTTTTTTATGCCGATACATTAAAGGCATTTCATTGTATGCCCTGATGATTTTGTCAGGATTGAATATTTCTTTTAACTGCGGATGATCATATGTCGAGATGGCTTCTGCGAAACAGTTATCTAGCAAATCGAGTCTGGCCGGGTTAGTAACAGTTATTTCGGATTTTAAGCGTTGCCTGATTGTGTCAATGCTGGTTTTGCTGGCGGGATATGAGACCTCTTTACATAACAGTTCGATGATACGGTGAATAATTATGCCGCGCCATTTATTGATCTCACCGTGTTCTTTATCTGCGCTATAGGTTTCACCATCAATTTCTTCAGTAGTACTAAATTCATTCGAAAATAAACTCGGTGCAATCATGAATGATGTTTGCAGTCTTTTTCTGATCATCTGCATATCAACTGGCTGTAACAGGCGCGGGTCTATTTTTATGGCTTTATCCGAAGTGCTGCTAACTTTTGTCGATAATGCGGCGATTGATGCTGAATCTGGCTGTTCATAAGAAAGGTGCTGGTAACATTTACCGTTGATATCCTCAATGCCTGAGGGGACGGTTTCGAGATCCTGTAATCCGCTGGCAATTAACTGGTACCAGCTGTTTGCCTGTTTCCTGGTGCTCGCTATACCACTGATAAAAAGCTGCTCACGGGCACGGGTTAGTGCAACATAGAGCAGATTTAATTCTTCGCGTGCCTGTTCATTAAGTTTTTCCTGCTGCAGCTTCTGCGTGATCTGATCGGTAATATCCTTGTTTAACTGTAATTGAAAATTAGTCGGCTGGTTTTCCTGTGCCGGCCACTTGACCAGGCTTGCATAGGCGTTTTTATTGCTGGTAGTACCATTACAGTCGGCAAGAAAAACCACGGGTGACTCCAGCCCTTTACTGCCATGGATGGTCAGCAGTCGGACACGGGATTCATCGCTTTGTGACAGTGGTTCTTCCGGCGGGTTTTCAGAATAGCTTTTAAGGTGTGCTAAACGCTGCAGGAAACGCGAGATCCCCGGATAGCGGCCGCTGTCTGTTTCCAGTGACAGCTCCAGGAACCGCTGGCAGTTTGAAGCGACTTTATGTTTGTTCTGTTTTTTATTGGCGGCGACATACCGGTTAATAATGTTGCCTTCAGAGAATATTTTATCCAGGCAGTCATGTACCGGCAGCTGTTCGGCAAGCGCCTGCCAGCGAGGCAGCAGGGTAGCTGCCCGCTGCAGTGCCTTTCCTGTTTCAATGTCGGTAGCAGCGTTGAGATGCAACAGGCGTTCGTACCAGTGTGAAGTGCTGTTTTTCTGTTCTGCTGTATGCCGGGCCAGCTGAATCAGGTCTTCATCGCTGGCGTTAAAAATCGGCGACTTCAAAACCTGTGCCAGCATAAGATTATTAAACGGCGTAATCAGTGTGTTCAGCAGGCAGCTGAGATCCTGGATCTCGATGTTGTCCAGCAGGCCGCCTTTTTTATTACCGATGAAAGGGATGCCATACTGCTTTAATGCCTGCTGGTAAATATCAACATGGGTACGGTTGCGGGTTAGGATAAGTACATCCGAATACTCCAGCGGTCTTACTTTTCCATTAACCGTGATTAGCGTGTTTTCATTTTTTAACTGCAGAATTTTTCCTGCAATGTAGTCCGCTTCACTATGTCTTAATGTTGTTACCGATACTTCCCTTGGCTGTGTCAGCGGGTTACGAAATGACTGTAATGCTGAAGTTGTATCCTCTGCGGCATTGTCAATTTCTTCCTGTGCAAATAAATCACAGAGAAAGACGCGTCCGGGTAATGTGCTCAGATGGGTATCATGCGTGGTAAAGCCGGACATGACAGTCTTGACTTCCTCTTGCTCAAAGACCTTATTAACACACTGGATGATGGCTGATGAAGAGCGGCGTGAAAAATCCAGCGGTGTTGGCTGTGCGTTAAGGTTGTCTGCCAGCCACTGGCTGGCCTGTGATTGCAGCGCAGGGTTAGCGCGTCGAAAACTGTAGATCGACTGTTTTTCATCACCGACCAGGAAAACACTGCGGGCCCGTTGTTCGGGGTTAGCCGCAATCTCCTGCAGAATGGGTGACAGCAGGTGCCATTGTGTCGGGTTTGTATCCTGAAACTCATCAATCAGCAAATGGTCGATACGCTGATCAATTTTGTACTGTACCCAGTGTGCATTATCGGCATGTTGCAGCAGCTGGTAGCATTTCCATTCCAGGTCAGTGAAATCCAGCAAACGCATTTCTTTTTTCAACTGCTGATAAATTTTTACATAGTGGTTGCCAGCAAAGTACCAGGCAGTATTAATCTTTAATATCAGCAGCCGTTTTAACTGTTCATTGACCTGCTGAATACTTGCAGAAATTTCATCGTGAAGTTCAATAAAACGGCAGGCATTGTCAGCGCCCAGTTTCTTTTCCAGGGTCGCATTGTACTGCCGCCCCTGGATTAACTTTTCACCGTCTTTTTTAATAAAGGCTGACTGGATCAGGTTAAATGTTTTATTGCTGTCGCTTTCATCTGCCAGGGCCAGTTCGATACTGTCGGCGTGTTTTTCGCTGGTCTTGTTCTTGATTTCGTATAACAGGTTGGCAAAAACCTTTAAATTAAGCCGGGTAGTATCATTTAAAAACAGGGTGACAGGCTTTGTATCGTCGCTCTCTGTATCTTGAGGCATTAATGCATCATCTATCTGTAAGGTTCGTGTTAATTGATCACAGGCGAAGCTAACGGCCTCTGCTTTGTGTGCGGTGTAAGCCCACCAGTCACTGCGATGGTCTAAAAAACTGTCCAGCGCTGTCTGTGTGTTACCCGGGCCGTTGCAAAAATGCATGATTGTGTCCAGGGCATCGATTAATGGGCCTTTACCGCCGATGCCGGCTTCATCAAATAACAACTGCCAGGCCTGGCGTTGCAGCAGGCTGCTGTCTTCGATCAGCTCAAAGCCGGGCGGGATATCTGCCTCCAGCGGAAAGCGTGAGAGAATATCCTGGCAGAAAGAGTGAAATGTCTGGATCCGAATAGGGTAAAGGCTGTGCATCAGCTTTTCATACAGGCCGCGGGCAATACTTTTTGTGGCATCATCGTCGCGGCAGCCGATAATTTTCAGCTGCGTAGCCAGTTCTTCGCTATCGGCTGTCGCCATTTCGTATAGACGTTCATGCAGGCGGATCTGCATTTCAGCCGCAGCTTTTCGGGTAAAGGTGAGTGCGATAATATTGCCCGCCTCAGCGCCGTCGATTAACAACCGGACAATTCGTGATATCAGCAGCCAGGTCTTGCCGCTGCCCGCAGAAGCAGAAACAGTGGCATTTAATGCCGGATTGCAGGCATCCAGGCTATTATTATTTGGCTTCGGGGTAGACATGGTGGCAGTTTATAGTGACAATCTGTTTGCCTCAATGACTAATGTGTTTATCTATATTTATGAGGTGCCCATATAATTGTCAGGTGGTAAAGTACGCCTGTTCAATTTTTGATTGAAACCCATATAACTCTAATAACCAGGGTGAGTAAATAATGAGTAAATATGATGCCTCGTCAATCGAGGTATTAACAGGCCTTGAACCGGTTCAGAAGCGGCCGGGTATGTATACTGACACCAGTCGGCCCAATCACCTGGCTCAGGAAGTTATCGATAACAGTGTTGACGAAGCGATTGCAGGACACGCCAGCAAAATCGACGTGGTACTGTTTAAGGACGGCTCAGTCAGTGTTACCGATGATGGCCGTGGCATGCCGGTTGATATTCACCCTGAAGAAGGTATTCCGGGTGTTGAAGTAATTCTTACCCGCCTGCATGCGGGCGGCAAATTCTCCAATAAAAATTATGAGTTTTCCGGCGGTCTGCATGGCGTCGGTGTTTCAGTGGTTAATGCGCTATCGTCGAAAGTAATGGTTGAAGTGCGGCGCGATGCTACGGTTTATGAAATGGAGTTTCAACACGGCGCCAAGACCAAAAAACTCAAAAAGACCGGCACTGTCGGTAAACGCAATACCGGTACAAAAATACATTTCTGGCCGGAGAAGAAATATTTTGATTCGGCGGCATTCTCCATTCCCTCGTTAAAGCATGTTTTGCGCGCCAAGGCGGTGCTTTGTTCTGGCCTTGAAGTTAATTTTACTGAAGAAAAAACCGGTGAAAAACAAAGCTGGTATTACGAGGGCGGACTGGCCGACTACCTGGGCGAAAACCTGTTTGAGCGTGAGTGTCTGCCGGCGGAGCCTTTTGTTGGCAGCATGTCCAGTAAAACCGAGGCGGTCGACTGGGCGCTGACCTGGCAGACGGAAGCGGGTGAATTAACGACTGAATCCTACGTTAACCTTATTCCTACTGCGCAGGGCGGCACCCATGTTAATGGTTTGCGTACCGGCCTGACTGAGGCGCTGCGTGAATTTTGCGAAATTCGCAGTTTACTGCCGCGTGGTGTCAAACTCAGCCCGGAGGATGTCTGGGACCGGGTCTGTTTTGTACTATCAGTGAAACTGGCTGACCCGCAGTTTTCCGGGCAGACCAAAGAACGCTTATCGTCACGTGAATGTGCCGCATTTGTTTCCGGTGTAGTTAAAGATGCGTTCAGCCTGTGGTTGAATCAGCATACCGAAGCCGGTGAATCGATTGCCATGCTGGCCATTGAAAATGCACAGAAACGTTTGCGCGCCGGTAAAAAGGTAATACGTAAAAAAGTTACCAGTGGTCCGGCCTTACCCGGAAAGCTGTCCGACTGCTCGTCACAGGATATTACCCGTTCTGAGTTGTTCCTGGTCGAAGGGGACTCGGCTGGAGGTAGTGCAAAGCAGGCACGGGATAGAGAATTTCAGGCCATTATGCCGTTGCGCGGAAAAATTCTTAATACCTGGGAAGTTGAACCTGACCAGGTACTGGCTTCGCAGGAAGTGCATGATATTTCCGTGGCGGTTGGTGTCGAACCCGGTTCATCGGATTTAAAAGATCTGCGTTACGGGAAAATCTGCATACTGGCGGATGCTGATTCAGACGGCTACCATATTGCTACCTTGTTATGTGCTCTGTTTCTTAGGCATTTCAGGCCACTGGTTGAAGCCGGACATATTTATGTTGCCATGCCGCCGTTGTTTCGAATTGATGTAGCAAAAGAGGTTTTCTATGCACTGGATGAGCCTGAAAAGCAGGGCATATTGGATCGTATCGAAGCAGAAAAAATACGCGGTAAAATATCTGTAACACGATTCAAAGGCCTGGGTGAGATGAACCCGCTGCAATTGCGTGTTACTACCCTGGCACCGGATACCCGGCGGCTGGTGCAGTTAACCCTGGGCGAAGGCAGTAAGAGCCATTCAATGCTGGACATGCTTCTGGCGAAGAAGCGTGCCGGTGATAGAAAGGCGTGGCTGGAGACAAAAGGCGCGTTAGCCGAAGTCTAATAAAAACAGTGAAAAATGAAAAAAGAAATGCGCAAAGCTAAAAACTATGCTGTTGCGTCGCTTTTTTGAATTTCATTTTTTATTTTTCACTATTGATTTTCCATTTATGAAGCGATAGTAAAATATTATGAGTTCACAATCCGAATTAGAATTCGAAGGCATCGAAAAACTGCCACTCTCTGAATTCACGGAGCGAGCGTACCTCGATTACTCCATGTACGTTATTATGGATCGCGCTTTACCGTATATTGGTGATGGTCTGAAACCAGTGCAGCGACGCATCGTTTTTGCCATGTCTGAATTAGGCTTGAATGCCACCTCTAAACACAAAAAGTCAGCGCGTACCGTTGGTGATGTGCTGGGTAAATACCACCCGCATGGTGACAGTGCCTGTTACGAGGCGATGGTGTTGATGGCGCAGCCTTTTTCCTATCGTTATCCGCTGGTTGATGGTCAGGGTAACTGGGGTGCGCCGGATGACCCCAAGTCGTTTGCTGCAATGCGTTATACCGAATCGCGGTTAGCGCCATATTCCGAAGTATTATTGAATGAACTTGGCCAGGGCACTGTTGACTGGAAACCGAATTTTGATGGCACCATGGAAGAACCGGAAACGTTACCCGCACGTTTGCCTAATGTACTGTTAAATGGCGGCACCGGTATCGCCGTCGGTATGGCTACCGATATTCCGCCGCATAATTTAAAAGAAGTTGCCAGCGCCTGTGTACGTCTGCTGGAAAGCCCCAAATCCACCCTGGAAGATCTTTGTGAGCATATCCATGGCCCGGACTTTCCGACCGAAGCTGAAATTATTACGCCAAAAAAAGATATTCTTGAAATCTATCAGACAGGTCGCGGCGGTATTCGTCAGCGCGCCTGTTATGAAATGGAAGATGGCGCAATCATTGTTACGGCCTTGCCATACCAGGTGTCC
The DNA here is from genome assembly GCA_963711255.1 of uncultured Gammaproteobacteria bacterium. GTDB lineage: Bacteria > Pseudomonadota > Gammaproteobacteria > SZUA-229 > SZUA-229. The sequence continues at coordinate 145,809 of CAVQDO010000023.1, forward strand.
GGTAACAAGATACTGGAGCAGATTGCGGCACAGATGATCGCGAAAAAACTTCCCATGGTGGAAGATTTACGCGATGAGTCTGATCATGAAAATCCAACACGCCTGGTTATTATGCCGCGTTCTAACCGGGTTAATACGGAAGAGTTGATGGCGCATTTGTTTGCCACTACAGACCTTGAACGCAGTTACCGCGTCAACATGAATATGATCGGAATTGATGGCCGGCCACAGGTCAAGGACCTGCGTTCATTGTTAGTGGAATGGCTAAAGTTCAGAACGGTCACTGTACGCCGCCGGTTACAGTGGCGACTGGATAAAGTTAATAATCGCCTGCATATACTGGATGCATTGTTAATTGCGTTTTTGAATATCGATGAAGTTATCGCAATTATTCGTGAAAATGACAAGCCGAAACCGGTGCTGATGTCACGTTTTACTATTAGTGATATTCAGGCAGAAGCAATTCTTGATCTGAAATTGCGAAATTTGGCCAAACTCGAAGAAATGAAAATTCGAGGTGAGCAAAATGAACTGGAAGAAGAACGTAAAAAGCTTGAGCAGATTCTGGGCTCGGCAACCCGTCTGAAAACGCTAATTCGCAAGGAAATTATTGCCGATGCGGAAAAGTATGGTGATGACCGGCGTTCACCGATTGTTGAGCGTAGCGCGGCGCAGGCAATGGACGAAACAGCGTTGATTTCAACTGAAGCCATAACCGTTATTTTATCCAGCAAGGGCTGGGTGCGTTCGGGCAAAGGCCACGAGATCGATGCGGAAAAATTGAATTATAAAGCTGGCGATGGTTTTCTGTCATCGGCGCAGGGTAAATCAAACCAGATGGCGGTGTTCCTTGATTCCAGCGGCAGGGCCTATACCTTGCCGGCGCATAAACTGCCTTCGGCCAGGGGGCAGGGTGATCCCTTGAGCGGTTATTTCACGCCAACACCGGGCGCGCATTTTGTTGGTGTTGTGATCGGCGACCCCGATGAGCTGTATTTACTGTCCAGCAATTTTGGTTACGGTTTCGTGGTACGCCTGGGTGATATGCAGGCGAATGCTAAAAAGGGCAAGGCGATATTGAATGTCGGTAAACAGGCGATCGCGCTGCCCCCGGTCAGGGTGGGCGATGTCAGCAGTGATCAAATCGCAGCGGTGAGTTCTGCCGGGCACATGCTGGTGACACCGGTTGAGCATCTGCCGCAAATGGCAAGAGGCAAAGGCAATAAAATTATAAATATACCTTCTAAATTGTTGAAAGCAGGCGAAGAAACGGTCGCTGCGATCACGGTTGTTGCTGACGGCGGTAAGCTGGTTGTGCATTCCGGTAAAAAGCATAAAACCATGAAGCAGGCTGAGCTTGATGATTACGCTGGTGAAAGAGGCCGCCGCGGCCTTAAACTTTCGCAGGGTTACCGTACTGTTGATCGTTTAGAGCCTGAATAATATTGAATTTTTCTTGAAATATCGTTTCAGTGTCTCCATAGTGTTAGCCACAGAGGCACGGTGCTGTAGAGGAACCAACTGGGCATTATTTTTAATAATTACTCAATGAGTTCTGCGTCACTGTGGTTAGAATTGTTTCGTTTTAATCATTGGAAAAACATATGAAACGCATAGCATTATTTATCATAACTAACCTGGCTGTGATAGCCGTATTGAGTATTGTTTTAAGCTTGCTGGGAATTGATTCGGTACTGGCTGAAAATGGTGTTGACCTTGATTTACAGGCTTTGCTGATATTTTCTGCCGTCATTGGCATGACTGGTTCATTTATTTCTCTTGCCATGTCCAAATGGTCAGCGAAACATATGACCGGCGCCAAGGTTATTACTCAGCCGCAAAACAAAACCCAGCAATGGTTGCTGGAAACAGTAAAGCGACAGGCAGCACAGGCGGGTATTCAGATGCCTGAGGTAGCTATTTATGACTCACCCGATGTGAATGCATTTGCTACCGGCATGAGCCGTAATAATGCACTGGTAGCGGTAAGCAGCGGTTTGATCGAACACATGAAAATGGACGAAGCCGAAGCGGTGCTGGCACACGAAGTGAGCCATGTCGCTAACGGTGATATGGTGACACTGGCGCTGATTCAGGGCGTGGTTAATACCTTTGTTATTTTTGCTTCACGTGTCGTCGGGCATATTATCGATCGCGTTATACTGAAAAATGAACGTGGCCATGGTATTGGTTACTTTGTTTCATCAATGATTGCACAGGTGGTTTTTGGTATTCTGGCGAGCGCCATTGTGATGTATTTTTCACGAGTGAGAGAATTCAAAGCCGATGCCGGTGCAGCTGAACTTGCCGGCAGTGAAAAGATGGTTGCTGCGTTGCAGCGCCTGCAGGCCATACATCAGCCATCCCGCTTGCCAGAACAGATGGCAGCGTTCGGTATTAACGGTGGTTTTGCTGAGGGCTTCAAGAAGTTATTTTTAAGTCATCCGCCACTGGAAGAACGTATAGCAGCGTTGCGGTCTGCTAGATAGTGGGTTAATTAAAAAAACTTTAACCGCAGAGACGCGGAGGCGCAGAGGAAAACTAATTATTGTAATTTATTACGCCGCAGGCGCAATAAACCTTGATTTTATTTTTCTCTGCGCCTCCGCGTCTCTGCGGTAAAAAGGTTTCTAAAATTAAGTACAACAGAAAAGACTAGCCAGACATTTCAGTGAAATCGTAATCCATTGTAGGCAATGGTTCCTGCAGGAAATGGCCCTGGATAAAGTTAATGCCCATACCCCATAATAATGACAGGCTGGTGGCATCAGGCACGTGTTGTGCAATGGTGAATTTGCCTAACTCTGCCGCCTGTTCTGCAATATTTTTAATTGATTCCTGGTTTTGAGGATTGTCTGACAGGTTGTCCATAAAGCTGCGTTCTATCCTGATATAGTCTGCATGGATATGACTAAGCAACTGGAAGGGATTGCTGCCTGAGCCAAAATCATCCAGCACAAAACCGCAGTTTAATTTCTTCAGGCCGTGTGAAAGTGTTTTGGTGTTTTTTAAATTTGTTACAGCATCTGTTTCCTTAACGGCAAAGTTTAAGGTGTGCTCGGGAATCTGCTTTTCTTTTATCTGGTAACTTAGCCATTCAAACAGTGTCTGGTCCTTGATAGAAGGAGCCGACAATTTAATAAAGAAGCGCGTTTGTTTGTTGGCTTTTTTTCGAATGGCGTATTCCTGTATGGTTTTGTACAGTACCCAGCGATCGATAGCGATAGCCATGCCAATGCGTTCTGCGGCAGGGATAAAGTCCTGCGGCATAATGAGTTCTTTACTTTCATCAGACTCCAGGCGGATGAAGACCTCGTAACGTTCGTTAGTATCTCCGTGCAGACTGACAATTGGCTGGTAATGCAGCTGGAATCTGTCATTTTTCAGTGCATCGGTGAGCTGTTCCTTGAACTTGGCATCAACTTCATGCCTTGTCAGTTCGCCTTTGTCAGGAACGTATGTGTGTATCTGGTTTGCGCCTTTCTCAATGGCGGCTGAAATGGCTTTTTCGGAACGCGCCAGGATATCGTTATATTCGGGTGTGTCCGAACCAATAAGTGCAATACCAATGCAGCAAGTTGTATTTATGTGTGAATCATTAATGTCAGTTTCGAGTGCCGCCAGTGATTTTTGAAACTCTGTGGCATAGCTCTCAATGTTATCCTTGTTGTAGCCAATGGCGACGACTATAAAACTGTCATGCGTGTAGCGTGCGACAATATCATCGTCGCGGATCACTTTGTTTAAGGCGCCCGCAGCTTCAACGATATACTGGTCTGCGCCGACAACACCAACTGAGTTTTTGATTTCATCAAAATTATCGACATGTATTTCCATCAACGCAGCGGTATATTTTCCTGCTTCACAGTTTGCGATAACGGTTCCCAGTTTTTCAATGCAGTACTGCCTGTTGAATAAACCGGTTAACTGGTCTTTCTGGCTGAGTAATTTTAGCTGGCGTTCAAGTTCTTCTGAAGAAGCGTCTTCTTTGCGAATAATAATCTGAACACAGGGTTCACCATCAATTTGAGCGGGTGAAAATTCCATCTCGCCTTTGAATTCAAGGCCGTCAGGTTTCCGTAGCGAGGTGCCAAGTTTTTCTATGCCGCCATCGCCATTAGTATAATTCCGTAAAAATGACTTGAAATCATCGCGTCCGTCGATGGCCACCATGTCGAGAACAGGCATGCCCTCAAGATCATCAGATTCTTCAATTTCAAACAGGCTTAAATAGGACTGGTTTGAATAGACGTGCATGCCCTCATGTATGTAGGCAATAGCATCGCGAGAACTGTCGAGTAAAGCGTTGCATCTTCTTTCTGATTCTTTGAACGCTTTATTCAGCGTGAATGTTTTTCTTGCGCTGACCAGGGCCTGGTGCTCTCGAGCGATGATTAGTATCAAATGTTCGATGTTAGTAAAGCAGGTGGCATCAACAGCGCCTGTTCGTATTGCATTAACCACATTCGGCTGTTCGGTTTTATTAACGGATATAACGCGGCAAATTTCTGATTTTTTATCTTTCCTGAGGCAATCGATGGTATCTTTGAGTGTAATTAACTCCATTCCTTCAAAGTAAATTACCAGGTCGGGTATCTGTGAGGCGATGGCTTTTAATAAGTCTTCGTCATCTTCTACACGAGTTGATCTTGCGGTGTATCCTGCTGCTCTTAATTTACTGATGATAACTTCTTCACTATCAAAGGAATCATCTATAACGATTAAGTTAATTATCTTTTCTTCCACTTTTTTTGTCTCAGAAATTCTGGCGCGTTGAGCTCAGGAATTTAAAGTGATGACCAGAGTTCATCAAAGTCATCTTTATTTTTTGTCGCTTCTTCCTTTTTCGCCTGTTTTCTTATACGCTGATCTTCTTCAGTGTTTTTATAGGTGAATTGAGTGAATGAGCCCGTGTGTTCTCTAGTAGGGCCTAGAGTAACATTTAATTTGTTTTCCAGTATTTGAACGGTAAGTTTATCATTTGTTTTAAAAGCATGCGAAGGCAAGATAGTGCTCGAAGCCTGTTTCAGTGCCTTGATTCCGGGCAGCATCAGGCAATCGAACGGAATTTCGTCAGGGCGGTTGACTCGCTGGGCGGTGGCAGTAACAACTTTGGGTGATATTACCTGTACGCCTATTTCGAGTCCGTTTTCCCGGGTAAACTGCATCCAGCGAATTACGCCTATACGCCATTCAAAATTATTCTTGGCATCAAATTCCTGCAACGCAATAAGCTCACCAATCTGTGCTTTAGATGTTTCATCTGAATTCCATTGCAGGCGATAACCGCCGGCACTGATATTGACGATATCCCAGTGCGAATCGGTATTCTGCGGAGAGGTGAGCTGTTCTTCTTTTATAAACTGTTTTTCTTTTGTATAGGTTTCGGTTAAAACACGGCCCTGCGCAACCATGTCCCAGGAATCATTTTCTTTGTCACCGATTTCTGTGTGTGTCATGTATCCCATGTTACGTTTGTCGCTTTCTGCGGTAATTGCTTCCAGGGTAAAATCCGGATCCTGTTTTGTAGATGTCGAGGTGCGAACAAATCCGGATTTGGTGTCGATATTCTCATCGTTTTTGTATGAATTCCGGATAGCTTTTGCAGATTGTTTTAAACCGATGGCTACATTAATTTGGCCGTTTCGGTTTGCGCGAGAAAAGCGCCGTTTTGCATTTTCTGCCCATGAATTAACCAGTACATTCAGTGTTTCCAGCGGAATAGTGTCACCAACCGCAATTTTCTGTTTTTGTTGTGCCTGTTCGGCAATCAGTTGTTTCACATGTTCAACCAGTTTATTCGCGCTTAATATGCGAATAGTGGTTTTGCCGTCGAGATCGTTTTCGCATAAATAATCGGGTGCGGCATCTTCACTAACACGCATACAGAAAACCCGGTCAATTAATTTTTCTGATGCTTCGCGATGCAGGCTTGCGTATTGCGACCAAGTATAAAGTTCTTTAAAAACGCGTTCACTGTCACTTTGTCTTAAAGCAATCGGGCGTGCCAGTGCGAACAGGATTATCTGTTTATAACTGTTCTCGATGGTGTTTTTCTGCAGTGGGCATTCATCATCAATAATAGTGTTTCCGGTCAGCTTCTGGCTTTCCGCAAAAATATACAGTTGATGGAGGTCGTGCCAGAGTTTTTTCGGGCTGGGTGCGTAAACTTCAGATGAGCGAAGAAACATTTCAGATAAATATGATATGGCGCGGATTATCGCCATGCTTAGCGTTTTATCATCAATTTTTTTGTCTACCTGGTTAGCGGCTTCGTAGACGATGATTTCATAGCCGTATATCAGTTCCTGTAAAATGGACTGGTTTAAATTGACAATTTTCTGGCTTTTATCGGGCAGTGGTAATGTACGATTGATGAAATATTTTTTCAGATTATTAAATATGTTACGGGTCTGTTTGCGCAGCATTTCCAGGTTTTCCAGTCGATGTTTGTTAGGCATGGACTGACGATTCTGGTCGCGCAGTATCTGAAAAGTTTGCTTGGTTAACTCGCCCATATTTGCATTGGGCAGTGCAGTCATCAACTTTTTGAACTTCCGAGGATTACTCGGTGTAGACTTTTCGGTCGGCGCAATTTGTTCTGGTATATTTAATTTCATTATTACAGATATTTTTTATCGTTTATAAGCTGTTGTTCTTTATGTGGAAATCAACAACATAGTGCTTTATTTATAAATTAGCCCTGAATTTTATTTAAGTGTAGCTTAGATACTGAAAATTGCAGTTTTTGACTGTTTTCCTTCAATTTCCTGTACCAGCCTGGGTACCAGGTAGCCGGGCAGTTTCTGCTCCATTTCTTTTTTTATAGTGAGCGCTTGTTCCCGGCCGGTCTTGAAATGCATGGCGCCAGCCACCGGGTCGAGCAGGTGCAGGTAGTAAGGCAGGGTGTTGCATTCAAATAATCGCCTGCTAAGTGCGACTAAACTCTCGGCATTGTCGTTTATACCTTTGAGCAGAACACTCTGATTTAGCAGGCAAATTCCTGCTTTGTGCAATAGCTGGAGTTTGTCGTATTCCGCATTTTTCAGTTCATTGGCGTGATTGCTGTGTATCACCATAACAACCTGAAATCTTGTTGTGCGTAATAATTCCAGCAATCCATGATTAATACGGTCAGGTAACACAACCGGCAGGCGGGTATGGATTCTTAGTGTTTTGATGTGTTCAATGTCTTCAAGTCGGGCAATGAGAGCGCCTAGTTTGCTGTTATCCAGCACTAGCGGGTCGCCCCCGCTTAATATGATTTCATCAATCTCGGTATGGCTGGATAAATAATCAAGAACCCCCTGAAGCGCTTTTTGCGAATACGACGATTGTTGGTAGGGGTAATGTCGGCGGAAACAGTAACGGCAATGAATCGCGCAGGCGGCTGTGGTTATGAGTAAGGCGCGGCCATGATATTTGTGCAGCAGGCCCTGACCTGCCTGGGCATTGATGTCGCCGACAGGGTCGAGCAGCCCGGGCTGTTGAATTGTCGGCTGTTTCTCCAGAGCTAGCGGTAATACCTGCAGCAGTAAGGGGTCGTTGATATTGCCCGGTTCTATCTTGCTAATATAGGCATCGGTAGCCATACATTTAAATTCAGCTGCGAGATCTATGTGCTTTAGGTGCTGGCCAAGCTGAAGCCGGGTGAGCAGCGCTTCGGCAGACGTGGTTGCCTGTGACAGCTGTTTTTTCCAGCTCGATTCTGAGGTGTCAGGTGTCGAGCATGATAGCGAGCGCGTGTTAACTATTTTGGCGGGTAGTGACATTCTGGGCGTGTGTTGTATATGTTATGAGGAATTCAGGGTAATATACCGCCAAATTTAATTAGTACAGAAAGGCAAAAGTTTAACATGGCAACGTACAGTACAAACCAGTTTAAGAATGGCTTGAAAATCATCCTTGATAACGATCCCTGTTCCATTACTGAAAATAACGTGGTGAAACCGGGTAAAGGACAGGCATTTAATAAAGTTAAAGCAAAAAATCTGCGTACCGGCAGGATGCTTGAACGCACCTTTAAATCCACGGAGTCGGTTGAGGCCGCTGATGTCGATGAAATGAACGTGGAATACTTATACAGTGATGGTGAATACTGGCACTTCATGGAGCCAAGCAGTTTTGAACAGTACGCTGCCGATGCCGTTGCTGTTGGCGATGCGGTCAAATGGATAAAGGGTCAGGAAGTTTGTGTGATGACATTATGGGATGGATCGCCATTGAATATTGCGCCGCCAAACTTTGTTGAGCTGGCCGTTGCGCAAACCGATCCGGGTTTAAAAGGTGATACCGCGCAGGGTGCGACTAAACCGGCGACACTGGAGACGGGAACGGAAGTCAAAGTACCGCTGTTTATTGATGTAGGTGATATTTTAAAAATTGATACTCGTAATGGAGAGTATGTCTCCCGGGCCTGATGTCGGAGCAGAATAAAGCCGTGATCGATGATAAGGCCGGTAATGATGTCATTGAGCAGGAAGGTATCAGCGACTGGCAGAGCAGGGCGGATTATGAAGTGCTGCTGGAAAGGGCCCTGATGTTAAAAAACATCAGGGCTTTTTTTGATGGCAAAGGGGTTATAGAAGTAGAAACACCGCTGCTGTCCCATAGCGCTACCACCGATCCGCACCTGGAAAGTCTGTGGTCCCGTTTTGCTGAACAGAAATGTTATTTAAATACCTCGCCGGAATATGCCATGAAGCGTTTGCTGGCGCAATGGAAGCAGCCTGTCTACCAGGTCTGTAAGGCGTTTCGTGATGATGAGCTGGGAACAAATCATAATCCGGAATTCACTATGCTGGAATGGTATCGGCCGAACTTTAGTATGCAGCAGCTTATGGATGAACTTGCTGAACTGGTCGGCACATTGTGCCGCTTATCGTCTCTGTTTACGGGAGGCGTACCGGTGTTTGAGCGTCTGAGCTATCAGCAGGCATTCGAGAAATGCACGGGTATTAATCCTCACCGGGCAACGGCAACTGACTGCTATCAATTTGCGCTTTCAAATAATATTGAAATACCACAGGGACTGGGTGATGGTTCTGCGCTCAAGGATGATGTTGATGAATGGCTGGACTGGCTGCTGCTGCAGTGCGTCTTTCCCACATTTTCGAAACAGGGTTTTACCTTTCTTTGTGATTACCCCGTCAGTCAGTGTGCGCTGGCAAAAATTGCAGATGCCGAGCCGCCATCCGGGGGAAGGGTTGCGAAACGCTTTGAATTATTTTTTGGTGAAGTTGAGCTGGCTAACGGTTTTTATGAATTGACTGATGGCGAAGAGCAATTGCAGCGCTTTAAAAAGGAAAACAGTCTGCGACAGAAATCGGGAGGAGCGGCTGCCACTATTGACGATAACTTTATTGCTGCTTTAGATTATGGTTTGCCGGATTGTTCTGGTGTGGCACTTGGGCTTGATCGTTTGTTGATGGTGCTGGCAAACCGAACACGGATAAACCAGGTGTTGTCATTTTCATGGGAAAATTGTTAACGGAAACCCACCACGTCACACTTGTTTAGCAGTTTTTGATATGACTTACATCAAAAAAACCTGCATATTTGTCAGATTTTATAATTAAATGCTAAAAAAAATAGTTTGTGATTTTTATTTATAGTGCCGAGTGTCGATAAGTTGCCGAAAAACCTTGCAATTTTCGTTGTCACAGGGCATTCTTGATTTTTATAACGTAACTCATTGTGCATGAGTGCGTTTACTCATTATTTTGCGTAAATGAACATGAAGGTAGCTTTGAGCATGTCAAGAATAAGTCCAGTTAAATTCTATTTTTATCTTTCACTAACGCTCATTTCCGGTTGGTCAGCACAGTTGCAGGCAGATAATGTAATTACGGTTGGTGTTGCTCCGCATGGTGGTTACGTCATTCTTGGTGGCAGTGTTATTCCGCTTAAAGAGGTTACTCTTTCAGCACAAATGCCGGGACGCATTGTAAGTATTGCCGGTGAAGAAGGTGATGTTTTTACTGCGGGTACTGAACTGGTAAAGATAAATGATGATGATCTGCAGGCAAAGAAAGTTGCTGCCGAAGCGCAGATAAGTTCAGCCCAGAATTCTATGCAGAATGCGCAGGTTCAATACAATCGTGAATTGTGGAACCCGCGCGTTTATAACCCGCGTCCTATGGCGGGCATGGGCATGCCTTCAATGTTTGATGGTTTTTTTGATAATGGAGTCATGCCGGGTAGTAACAGCGGCAATAAAAGCATTGAAAGACATGCTGATCTGGTTACACAGGGAACACAGGTTTCATCATCACGTTCACAGTTGACAGAGGCAGAATCTGCTTTACGTGCTATCAATGCAAAATTGCGAGATACCAAATCGATAGCTCCTTTTGACGGCATTATCATGCAAAAAATGATCGAGATTGGTGATACCGTTCAGCCTGGGCAGCCGCTCATCGTTTTTTCATATTCAAAATTCTTGCGTATACAGGCGGAAGTGCCGGCCAGGTTGATGCCCGGTCTGCAGAAAGGCATGGTTGTTCCGGCCAGGCTTGATGTCGGTAATACACAGATTAATGCACGTGTTGCTCAAATCTCTCCGATAGCCGATAACAAACAGCATACCGTGACGGTAAAATTTGATTTGCCTGAAGGTGTTCCTGGTGGCGCAGGGATGTATGCCGAAGTTATGATACCTGATATCAATTCACCCACTCGTGCACTGCCTGTAATACCAAAATCTGCTATCAGTAAACGAGGCAGTTTGCCTTCGGTCCAGGTACTTGATGAAAACAATGTGCCCAAGATGCGTTTGATTCGCACGGGTATCGAAATAGGTAACGATACTGTCATCGTGCTTTCCGGTATCAAACCCGGGGAAAGAATTCTGACCAATAGCGAAGAACCTAAGCCACCAATGCCATGGGGTGGCCAGTAGCAAGGTATTGTTTTCACGTCAGATAATTTTATCGTGCCCTGAAGAGTAAAGCGTTCAGAGTAGTAATGAGTTGTCTTGTGTGTTTTCCTCAGCTTCATGTTGAGTGTTAAATGATGAGCGTTAAACAACAGCCAGATAATAGAGTGATTGTTAGAAAATGACTGACCAATTGGATAAAGATCAAGATAAAGATAAAGATGAAGACCTGAAATGTGATGTTCCACCATCGGCATCGATTGGCGGTAAAGATCTCGGTCTTGCCGGTAATATAGCAAAAACTTTTATTAATTCACCTGTGACTCCGATGTTGTTAATAGCAACACTGCTTATCGGAATTAGTGGTTTGATCTTCACGCCAAGACAGGAAGATCCGCAGATTTCTGTCCCTATGATAGATATCTTTGTTTCCTATCCAGGTACTTCTGCTTCGCAGGTAGAAAGTCTGGTAACCGACCCGCTAGAAAGGCTGATGGATGAAATTCCAGGCGTGCGTCATACTTTTTCTGCTACACAGCGCGGTAATGCTATCGTTACTGTGCAGTTTTACGTGGGTGAAGATCTCGGTGAATCCATTGTTAAAGTAAACGATAAAATTCGTTCGAACATGGACATGATGCCGCCCGATGTTTTACGACCCCTGGTTAAACCGGTTGCGATTGATGATGTGCCAACTGTGGCGGTTACGCTATGGTCGAAAGAAGTTGATGATAGTACCCTGCGTATTCTTGGTAATGATGTGCTGCAGGAGCTTGGGCAGGTTGTAAATACCGGTAAAGGTTTTGTCGTTGCAGGGCGTGCTGATCAGATTCGGGTAGAGGTATTGCCTGAGCGACTGGCAGGCTACGGTATTAGTTTGCAGCAGGTGGCGGGTGCTATAACTGCGGCCAATTCGCAGCAAAATGTTGGCGCGGTTGAGGCTGGCAGTACTTCATTTACCGTGTACTCAGGTTCATTCTTGCGTACAGCTGCAGATATTGAGCGTCTGGTTGTAGGCATGAACCATGGGGCGCCCGTTTATATGCAGGATGTGGCTGAAGTGTTTCATGGCCCTGAAGACGCTAATAATATTTCTTCCTATTATGCAGGGCCGGCTTACGAAGGTATTGAGCGACCTACCGGAGATCCTGCGGTAACCATTGCGATAGCCAAAAAAGAAGGAGCAAATGGTGTAACCGTTTCAAAATCAATTTTGAAAAAACTGGAAGAATTAAAAGGCACTATCATTCCAGATAACGTACATGTGGAGATCACGCGAGACTACGGCAAATCGGCCAATGATAAAGTTAACGAGTTGCTGAGTGCAATGTTCGAAGCGACCGCAGCTGTCGCGATATTATGTTTGATTGGTTTGGGTTTTCGAGCGGCTTTTGTAGTGGTAACCGTTATTCCTGTGGTTATCCTGATTACTATCTGGTGGGCGTGGATGGTGGATTACACTATTGACCGCGTCAGTATGTTCGCATTGATTTTCTCTATTGGTATTCTGGTAGACGATGCCACCGTGGTGGTGGAAAATATCTTCAGGCATTGGCTCATTAAAGGGCGAACCACTCTCGCTGATGCGGTTGATGCAGTTCGTGAAGTGGGTAATCCAACTATTTTGGCGACCTTTACCATTATCGCCGCACTGTTGCCTATGGGCTGGGTGAGCGGCATGATGGGCCCCTATATGCGCCCGATTCCAGTGATGGGCGCGTCAGCCATGTTTTTCTCATTGATTGCAGCATTTATTTTTACGCCGTGGTTTGCGGTGCGCGTTCGTCCGCAGTTGGAGGCTTTGAAAAAAGCCGAGAAACGAGAAGAGAAAACTCGCAAATTTGTTGCCGCTCTTTATCGCCCTCTCATTATGCCGCTGGTAAACAGCCGCAGGCTTGGTATCTTTTTCCTGATTGGTATTATCTGTGTTACCGCGATGACAATGTTGTTATTTTACCCAACGCAGTGGGTCGCGGTGAAAATGTTGCCGTTTGATAACAAACCAGAATTCAGTGTCGTTATTAATATGCCGGAAGGAACAGCAATGCCGGTTACGGCTAACCTGGCCCATGAGCTGGCAACTGCAATTAACCAGATGCCGGAAGTAGAAGCGGTGCAGAGTTATGCGGGTACAGCACAGCCATTCAACTTTAATGGCATGGTCAGGCACTATTATCTGCGAAAACAACCCTGGCATGGCGATTTACTGGTGATGTTGAAAGAGAAACATGAACGAGAGAAAAGCAGTCACCAGATAGCAGAAGAAGCGCGCGCTTTATTAACGCCCATAGCGCAACGCGCAGGTGGTCGTATAGCGATTGTTGAAATGCCTCCGGGTCCACCTGTATTGCAAACCGTGGTGGCTGAAATTCATGGCCCAGACGCAAAGACGCGACGCGAAGTTGCCAGCAAAATGACAGAGTTTTTTGAAAAAGCCGGTGGTGTTGTGGATGTAGATAATTACATGAATGAGCCTTCCCAGCATTGGCGTTTCGAAGTGAATAAAGAAAAGGCGATCCGCCGTGGTGTTACTGTTGACAGCATCAATGGAACATTGGCGATGGCAATGGGTGGTTTCAAACTGGGTGATGTGAAACGCGCCTCAGTAATAGAGCCTACTTATATTGTGATTCAGGTACCAATGGCAACGCGTTCACAGGTTAATCAGCTAAGTAACTTGCCCATGGTGACTTCCGATGGGACTATTGCCCCTCTGGGTGAACTGGGTCGTTTTATGCTTGAGTCGAATGAACCCATTATCTGGCACAAAGATTTGCGCGATGTTGAATTTGTTGTCGGTGAGATGGAGGGTCGTCTGGGTGCGCCGATTTACGGTATGTTCAATGTAGAAGAATTTACCGATCAGTACACCACGCCTGATGGTGTCATCATGGAAGGCATGCCAATGAACCTGATTGGTCCACCTGACAGTGACACAAATTCAGGCTTCGAGTGGACTGGCGAATGGACTGTAACTTATGAAACATTCCGTGACATGGGGATTGCATTCATGGCAGCCCTGATATTGATTTATGGTTTGATTGTCTGGGAGTTCCGTGATTTTGCACTGGCGGGCCTGATCATGTCGCCCATTCCGCTAACCATGATTGGTATCGTACCTGGACACTGGTTTCATGGCGCTGAATTTACCGCTACATCGATGATCGGTATGATCGCGTTGGGTGGAATTATCGTGCGGCAATCGATTCTAATTGTCGAGTTTGTGAAGATTGAAGTAGCGAAAGGTGTTCCAGTTAAAGAAGCCGCTGTTAACGGTGCGGAAATACGTATGCGGCCGATTTTCATTACTTCACTGACCTTGATGGCAGGTGCTTTTGCTATCCTTGACGATCCTATCTTTAACGGCATGGCGATAAGCCTGTTATGGGGCGCGGGTGTTGGCACCCTGATGGCCGTTATTGTCATCCCGATGGGTTGTATCAGCAGCCGTGAAAACTTCTATTATGAAACATCGGATTCAGGTGAACGGGTGATTAGTAGTAAATTTGAAGAAATTGAAGGGGTAAAACCTTATCTGAATAACCTGCCCGAAGCCGAGGCTGAATATAAAGTACCGCTTTGGATGCGTATTTACAGTATTATAGTCAGTATTGTCGGCTGGCTATTTGTTATTGGCCAGATGATATTTAATCTCCTGCGAATGCTGTTTGGTATGGTAGTCGGTATGTTTGGTTCTGATTCAGAACCGCCTTCACCGCCCGCATCAACACCGCCAGCATCAACGCCACCGACTCCGGCCACCTCCAGCTCCGCCGGCATCGCCAGCTTCTGAGGTTGAGGATAAGCCGGAGAAAAAAATCACTAAAAAGTCTACAGTGACTAAAAAGAGTGCGGCTAAAAAAACAGTAGCAAAGAAAATAGCGAATAAACCAGTTGCGCCTGTAAAAAAAGCGCCTAAGAACGAGGTCCTTAAAAAAGCGGTTTCTGATATTGAAGCGCCTGTAACGGCGGCACCTGAAAAAGCTGCTTCAGAAAAAGTCGTTCCAGAACAAGTAGTTCCAGAACAAGCTGCTCCGGAAAAAGTCGTTCCGGAAAAAGCTGCACCTGAGCAGAAAATGGTTGCCCAAAAGCCGGTTACTGTAAAGAAAGTGGCTAAGAAAAAGTCTACCACTAAAGTGGCGACTCAGGCAGCAGCTAAGCCGACGACGGTTAAAAAGATTGCTGTTAAGAAAGCACCATCGAAAAAATCACCACCAGCTGGTCGTCGCGGTATTCGATTGAAGGACGATGGTTAAACCTAATAAGAGGTGTAATTATGTTTTGTAACACTGGTATTGATTACGTCATAAAAGTGGCTGTAGCCGTTCTGTTGTCTCAATCATTGCTTGTATATGCAAAAGATCAGGCTATAAATGCCTCTGAACCAGTAGTGAACGCAGCACCTGAATCTAGCATTAAAGCCCGACAGCAAGTACGTGGCTTACCTCGGTGGCCTGAGCATCGGCGGTCACGCATGATGGCAGAGATGCCGCCACCACCACCATCAGGTCCTTATATGTCCTCAGCATTAAGTGGTTCTTCTATTGAAGGACTGTCATTTGATGATGATAAATCTGCAATGAAATTTGAACCTCCCGCTCAGCGGATGGAAGCATTTGGTCCAGATACTCCCTGGCCAGGTAACTCAAATTCACTTAATCGATGGGTGCCTGAAAAAGGCTATAACTATGTGCAGCCGGTTGTAAAAAAACAACCATACCCGGGTGTGCGATATGATTTTCCGGTAAATTATACTGACGGGTATAACCGAGGTCCGGGTATGAACATGCCTGGTATGAGAGGATCTTATGTGCAAAGGCCTAACACTGCTCCACCGGGGTATAGTCGGGGATATAATGCCCCCGCACAGAGGTGAACCGGTGTTTATCCTTGCTAAGTTGATGATGGGAGCGATGTCTTCTGACAGAAACTGTACATAGAGGAACACGACCAAATTTATAGATATTTAAAGCTGATAACTGTGCGATTTGGTAAAATGCATTGTCTGAGTATGTAATCGATTTTTCAGGATATGCTTAATGCTGTTTCGGGTAATAAACAATATATTAACTTCAAGCCTGGTATATGGCTTTCTGATGCTTATGACTACAACTGCGCTGGCAGACAGTGAAGACTTTCAATTTTCCAGGCAGTTGGTAGCGGAGCAATCAAACCCATGGGCATTGCCTCAGGTTAAGGAAAAGAAACCTGGGTATAGGGGGGGGTATAACCAAAATAACCAGGCAGATTCCAACCATGGTCAATATAGCGACACCCCATACCAGGGACGCCAGTATCAAAACCGTAACGGTGCAGGCCAAAGCCAGCGGAATAATTATTGGCAGCCCCGGGTGGATCGCTTTGTTACCCCGGAATTTCTAGAATCTTTGAAGCAGCAGCAAAAAATGCAACAGATTATGCCGGAAAATCGACAGAATCGTGAATATGAATATGGTCCACAAGGATCAATGCAGCGATCGCCAGAAGCAAGATTGCCAGGACTGAATGGCTCTGGTTATTCCATGTACGGCCCGTCATATGGAAAAGGTTCTGTCAATCCGCTGTACGATACCCCTGCTGCATCACCCTGGGGTGGTGGTGCCGATGTCTTGTACCAGGGAGAGTCGTTTCCGCTGGTTCCCAGTGAAGCGATAGGCGGGTTTGCACCAATGCATGTGCCTTCATTTGGTATCCAGCGCTACCCGGATAATTATTTTAATGAAACAAACGAAACAGATGTAGAACGAATCAAAAAACCTAAAGAGAACAATGTCTTCAATCCATTTACGTTTTTGCCGGATGCTGGTTTGTAATTGCATTAAGCCATAGCGTCTATAGGTCAAAAAGCGTATAGTATGTAGTTGATAGATGTTATTTTAGATGACTAGATAGTTATCTGGTATTGAGTTACTCCCTCGATTCAGTACCAAAATTAACGAGGGTAGTAATAGAGGTATTAATATGAAATCAGTGATAAAAATGGCTGTTTTAACTGCAGCATTAGGCTTTGCCTTAGCGCCTTTATCTGCAGCTGCAGACTTTGATATGCCATGGGACAATAACAATAACAGCAGCAATAACTGGAACAACAATAACCGATGGAACAATGATGGTTATGGATCAGGTTATGGTGATGGTTATGGTGATGGTTCTGGTGATATGGATGGCAGCTTTAACTTTGGTATGAGTGGTAAAGGAAGCGGCCGTGGTCGTGGTGATGCTCGTAACCAGTACTACGGTAACGGTAGTAACAACTGGGATAATCGTTGGGATAATAATAGCGGTTATTATAATAACCGCGGCTATGGACGTCCATATTATGGTCCAGGCCCAGGTTACGGCCCAGGTCCATATGCACAGCCACCTGCGCCACAGGCTGCACCTGCACAATAAGCGGCGTTTAGTATAATGACGGTGTCGCTCTGACACCGTTTTTTTTTAATTGGTCGTCATGAAAAAAATATACATCCTTATTGCATTAATTTATTCAGTTTATGCCGTGCCTTTGTGTGCAGCATCTTTTACAGCTGATGCTGTGCAAATACGTGGTGAAAGCGTCAGCCAGGCAAAAATGTACTGGCGTGATGGGAATGTGCGTTTTGAATACATCGAGGATGATGTAAAAATGGCGCAAATTTTTGATAACAGTAATAATAAAATTATCTGGTTAGATAATGAGAATAAATTGTATCTGGAAAAGGAAATGCCAGAGAGTGAAAAAGTCATTGCAGGTAGTAAATCGAAAAAAGGATCTACAAAACAAACAGATCCCTGCGGGCAGTTTGCTGGTGCCGAATGTGTTTTTCTAAAGAAAACAGAGATTAATGGCCGCGCTGCGGAAAAATGGTTGATTACACTAAATAGTAATGGACGAGATTTTCACGTTTTTCAGTGGATTGATTCTAAATATAAAAATATACTCAGACAGGAAAATTCTGATGGCTCCGGACTGGAGGTAACACTGCTGGATAAGCAGGAGATAAATAACCGCAAGGTCAGAAAGCTGGCTATAGTTGCCTTTAGTGCCAGCGGCGAGCAGCAGAAGGGAACGCAGTGGTATGATAATGAGCTGGATATTGTTGTCAGGCAGGAGTATCAGGATGACGTTATAGATGAGCTGCGCAATATTAAAGTTGGTAAAGTGAGCAAAAAGCTATTTACTGTACCTGAGGATTACGCATTATTTGATAGTACGATATATACCGAGCCAGTGGATGATGCGGCCGAGCTGGCAAGTAAGGATGCAGAATAGAATTAATTAGTCAGCTGTTTGATTTAGATCATCAAGCAGTGACCTTGATAGCAATTACAATCATTGAATTAACATTGTCGGGCAATCGTTTATGTTGACAGTCGTAGGGAATTTGAAAGGGGGTACTGGCAAAAGTACCGTGGCATTTAATCTTGCTGTATGGCTGGCGCATGATAAGACTGGCGTTAGAGCGTTTGACCTTGACCCGCAATGTACATTAGTTGATGTTTGTGAGGTTCGTGAAGAAGATGGTTACGAGCCGATGTTTGATGTTTCAACAGATGTAAACGAACTTGAAGAGCTCGCGTCTGATAAAAAGAACAGGCAGCCGATTATTGTTGATATGAGCGCCAGTAATATGCCGGCCATGGAAAAGGCAATATCACTAGCGAACCGGATTTTAATTCCGGTGCAGCCCAGTCAGGCGGATATCTGGTCGACGCAACGATTTTTAAAAATCATTGCCAACAGCTTAAATGGCAATACGCCTGAAGTTCTGGGTTTTATTAATCGAGCAGATACCCATATCGGTGTTCGTGAGACGGATGAGGCGGAGCAGGCGCTACAGATGTTGCAGGGAATTAAAGCAATGGATATTCGTCTATATCAACGTACTGCTTACCGCCGTTCGTTTAGTGAAGGATTGGGTGTGTTTGAGCTGGACCCCATGGGGAAAGCTTCAAAAGAAATGAAAATGCTGGCTACAATGCTGGATTAAAACTGCATAGCAGAGTTTCATTACTGGCATGCTGCCAGTGTGGGAAGTGTTGTGTTTTAATATTATGGTATTTGAGGGAATGAGATGAAAATTATTCGTTGGTTGCTAAGTCATACTATTCTTATCCTGTTAATAATCGCGGTTATTTATGGCTATATGTTCTGGGGAAACCTTGCTGGTGAAGACACGCCAGCAGGTAAAGCGCTTGCCTACCTTTCGAATGAATTTGTAGAAGTTGAAGAGTTTATAGCATCAGTCAAAGAGAAGCAGGCCGAGCGTAATCAGGACGATTCTATGGCTAGCGCGTCCGAAGCTGAGCAGCAAGCCGATATTGGCAGCGATACCGGGGGAGATGCCGGCGAAGATGTTGCCAGCGTTGTAGCTGCTGAAGAAGACCAGGCTGCAACGACAGGGATTGCTAATACAACGCTTGCCAGCACAGCGGCTGATTCGACAAATGGCAGCGAGCTGCAACAACAGCCGGTCAATATTAGTTATAGCCATAATGACAGGCCGGTAACACAGAATTCGTCGGCTATTAGCGAAGCCGGGTCAATGCAGCAGGGTAAAGCCTCAGCTGCAGCAGCGACAGCCTTAACATCTGCCACATCAGAAAGTAGTATGAAAAGCAATGCTGGACAGAGCAAGGCTGTGCAGAGCAATGCTGAGATGAGTAATGCCGAGCAGGGTAAAGCCTCAGCTGCAGTAGCGACAGCCTTAACATCTGCCACATCAGAAACTAGTATGAAAAGCAATGCTGGACAGAGCAAGGCTGTGCAGAGCAACGCTGAGATGAGTAATGCCGAGCAGGGTAAAGCCTCAGCTGCAGCAGCGACAGCCTTAACATCTGCCGCATCAGAAACTAGTATGAAGAACAATGCTGGGCAGAGCAATGCTGAGATGAGTAATGCCGAGCAGGGAAATGCCGCGTCTGGGCGAGCTCCAGGTCCAGAAAAAACACAATCTGCACAGCTGCCGCCAAAGAAAGCCAGGCAGGCATCAGGAACCTTTGTTTCAGCGGAATTAGAGAAACAGCTTAATAAAGTTGATGAGAATGGTGTTCCCGTAAAGGCGTCGCTAGCTGAAAGTGAAGTCAGAGAAAGCTGGATTTTGGCGCGCAAATCGTTTTATCTGCGTAACTATAAGCTCTCAGAAAAAAGTTATCGCAATGTTATTGAAAATACCGACGATAATTATGATGCATACGGTGAGTTAGGAAATGTTTATTTTAACCAGGGAAAGAGGCGGGAAGCAGCAGCTGCTTACTATGAAGCCGCAGCTATCTTAGTGAGAAAAGGGCAGGTAAATCGCGCAAAAAGTTTGCTTGGTTTGTTGCGTAACCTGGATAAAACAAAAGCAGACGAATTGAAAAAATTAATTGATTCGTCTTTATCTTAAAAAGTTATAGATACAGTTAGGGGATTTTATATGTTTTATGCATTACGAAATTTATTCGCATTAGTTGGTTTTATTTCGATTGTTGTTGCAATTTATGCAGCTGTAAAAATAGCACCAATGATGCAGGCTTTTGACGCGTTTGATGAGAAAGCCATCGATGTATACAGTGAGATGGTGACTAAAATCCTTGAAACGGGAAATACCGCTGAAGCAACAGTCTGGAAAGTTCAGGTTAACGAAGACCTGACCGCGAAAGATGTTGAAGAGACCATGAAGTTTGTCGCTAATGAGCACAACATCAAAAACGTGGGCGAGCTTCCGCTGTCTGGAGAGGTCGAAGCTATGT
The DNA here is from genome assembly GCA_963711255.1 of uncultured Gammaproteobacteria bacterium. Lineage (GTDB taxonomy): Bacteria > Pseudomonadota > Gammaproteobacteria > SZUA-229 > SZUA-229. Next base: position 166,399 of record CAVQDO010000023.1, read on the forward strand.
CGGGAGAGAAATCCCGTTTCTTTAAAATTTACATGTTCTGTAATGCGTTAACAGCAGCACAGATGCTTGAGTACAGTGATGCTTATTCTGCTTATTTACCCTGCCGCGTCAGCATGGTTGAAGATAAAGAAGGCAAACTTTGGCTATACTCATTAAATATGGATGCCATGATTTATGGTGGTACACCTTTACCTGCAGATTTAAAAACAGAAGCTGAAGGTGTGAAGGAGATTATCCTGGATATTATGAACAGGGGCGCTGAAGGCGATTTCTAAGATGACAACGAATAAAACGGTAGATGATAAATCTACTGACAAGCCGGATACCACTAAAGCTTCCACGGCTAAAAGTGACACAGCTGCTAAAAGTAAAAGCACTGCTAATAAAGCCAGTGAAACGACGGTTAAGAAAGAGTCGGCGACTGTCGCAGCTAAAAAAGATTCAGCTGCAGTAGCCGATAAGTCCGCAGCTAAAAAAGATTCAACTGCACAGAAAACTTCTGTGGCTAATGAAGATGTGATAAGCAAGACTACTGCCGCAACACAGAAGGCGGCTGCTTCAAAAGAATCTGATATGAAAGCGGCGGTGAAGAAGATTAGCGAACTGGATAAAATTGCCGCCGATAATGCGATTAAGTCAAAAAAAGGCGCCGAAGATTTAAAAGCACGTGCACATGAAGCCAGGTTACGCGCCCAGGAAAAGATACTTGAAAAGTCATACGTCAGTGATCCGCCAGAAGACCCGTTGGAACGTCTGGCTAATACCTTTGACAACAGTGCCAGGCGCTGGGAAATGGTGGTTTACCCGTCATTATTTGCCTTTGTACTGTTAGCAGGTTATGGCTTCTTCCTGATCTATCGACTAACGCATGATATTGCCGTATTGTCGCAATCCGTAACACATATGGCGGTTATTGTTTCTGATGCCATGCCGCGTATGACCAAGGATTTAAATTTGATGACCGGCAGTATTGATAATATGACGGGTAATATTGATGGTATGTCGACAGAAATCAGTTCGATGTCTGGCCAGATGAACAGTCTGACGCCAATGAGTAAAAATATAAGTAGTATGACGCATAACATTGGCAGCATGAATCGTTCAGTATATGGCATGCAGCGTGATATCGGTGGCATGAACCGTACCGTATCCAGTGGCCCGTTGGGTATGATGAACGATGTTATGCCGTTTAGTTCTTCATCGAATGTACCGCAACCTCTGGCACCATCGCCTGTGTGGCCGGCTTATAATCCAGCACCCTATAATTACGGGGCACCGAATATGCAAAACCAAAGGCAAAACCAGAGACCTGCGGCTAGAAGCACACCCAAGCCTGCTGCCAAGCCACAGCCTGTAGCAAAGCCAAAGGCTGTGGAAGAGGCAGAAGTAGCGTTAAAAAAAAAGCCGCTAAGTTCGTTGCCGCCACTCAATAGTAAACAGCTGTCTACCCCGCTAAAGAAATTTAGCAGTGAAGATTTGAAGTAAAATGTAAATGTGCCTGCCGCTAGTGCAGGTGGCACTTAGAAAGTTATAAACCTATCCATAATTTATTAAACAGCAGGTTCTATCAGCTATGTTAAATCGCCCAGATAAGTCCATTCGAGAACGATTGACGAAACTGGAGACGCATTTAAATAATGAAAATCCATTGTTACTTGACGTAGTTTCGCGATTCAAAAAGCTTGATACAGTGGCCTATAAAATGGGCCTTCTGGATACGCGGGAATCCTATGCCACTAGTATTCCGTGGTGGCCGCTGGTTTCCATTCTTGGGACATTCTCTGCCGGTAAATCTTCATTTATCAATAATTTCCTCGGTGATAAATTACAGCTGACCGGCAACCAGGCAGTCGATGATAAATTCACGGTAGTAACATACAGCAACAGCAAAGAACATCGTGTATTACCTGGCGTGGCGTTAAATTCTGATCCGCGTTTTCCTTTTTACCAGATGAGTGATGAGATCGATAAGGTTTCTATTGGTGAGGGCAGGCGTATTGATGCTTATCTGCAAATGAAAACATCGCATTCAGATAAATTAAGCGGCAAGATTATTATCGATTCTCCCGGCTTTGATGCAGACGAACAACGTAATGCGATATTGCGTTTAACCGACCATATCGTTGATCTGTCAGATTTAGTGCTGGTGTTTTTTGATGCGCGCCACCCGGAACCGGGCGCCATGCATGATACCCTGGATCACCTTGTTGGTAATACGATTATTCGCAGTGATTCTGAAAAGTTTTTATATATACTCAACCAGATCGACACTGCGGCGCAGGAAGACAACCCTGAAGCGGTGGTCGCATCATGGCAACGTGCACTGGCGGCTAAAGGATTAACGGCCGGGCGTTTTTATACTATTTATAATCAGGATGTGGCTGTACCAATCGAAGATGTGGCGGTGCGTCAGCGTTTTGAGAAAAAATGTGAACAGGATAAATCGGCCATATTTGAGCGTATACACCAGGTTGAAGTTGAACGCTCTTATCGTATTGTGGGTGCACTTGAGACAATAGCCACAGATATTGAGAGCCAGGTGGTTCCCATGGTTAAAGAAGCCATGACGCAATGGTTGAAACTGGTATTGAAACTTGATGCGGCAGCAATTGTCCTCTTTGTTATTTTATTATTTGCCCTGTCCCAGGTTTTTGATGCCTGGGCGCTGTTCTCTTATGATTTTTCTGCTGATAGTATTGTTTCTTCTATCAAGTTAGGCTTAACCTTAATTGGGTTTATTATCGTGCATTTTTATGCGCGCAGTTTTGCGGCGAAACGCATTGCTAAGAAGCTGGTGAGTAAAATTGTTATTGATAAAAGTCTGGCGGGTAAGCATCGCGAAGGTAATACTCTGGCAGGAAATATTAAACAGGCTTTCCTGAAAAACACACAGCCACTACGCAGTATTTTCAGGCCAATGCCGGTTGGCTGGTCTATGCGTTCAAAACGTGTTCTGGCAGAAGTCATTGCAGATTCCAGTGAACTGATACAGACAATGAATGATCGTTATACACGGCCTTCCGGTGAAGCAGCGCCGCAACCGGCCGCTGCAGAAAGTGATACTGCAGAGGTCGAAACCTTGAAGGCAGTCAAGTCTTCAAGTGAGATAGAATAATACGGTCAACCAGGGTTCGCTGTTGCCAGGCACTGACCCAGTTTGATTTCTGCCTCAGCGGTGATGTTCTCATTGAGTTTCATTTGCCGGGTCGCTAATACAATAACGGTTGACCCGAGATTAAAGCGGCCCATTTCTTCGCCGCGTTTAAGAATAATATTCCTGCCGCTATAATCAAACCGCTTGATGCTTTTTGCTTCGCTGGTGACCAGTCCATGCCAGACCGTTTCAGTTGCAGAAACATTGATTGCACCCACCAGTATTAATGCCATTGGCCCCTGTTCTGTTTCAAAATAGCAGACACAGCGCTCATTACGGGCAAACAGTCGTGGAATGTGATTGACCGTATACGGTGCCACACTAAACAGGCGGCCGGGAATATACTGCATATGCTGCAGTACGCCGGTAGCGGGCATGTGTATACGATGATAATCCCTGGGCGATAAATACAGGGTGGCAAATTTCCCGTTTTTGAAGGTTTCTTCCAGTTTTTTATCACCGCCAACCAGTTCCAGCAGATTGTATTCATGACCTTTGGCCTGAAATATACGACCATTTTTGATGGTCTGTGCCTGGCTGACGGCGCCGTCGACCGGGCATATCCAGCTGTTTTCATCTTCCTCCAGCGGACGCAGTTCAGGTTTTAATGCACGGGTAAAAAATGCATTGAGTGATTCATAAGCGAACATATCTTCTTCAATCGCTTCATGCATTTTTATCGGGTTTAAACGGGTATATATTTTAATAATTAAATTTTTAAGCGGTGGCCAGCTGATACGGGCACCCTTGAACATAAGCCAGCTTATTGCATGATGTGGGAGTATATAAAAAAGTGACGCTAACAGCTTTTGTTTCATCTGAGTTTGTTTCTTTTTAGCAGTATTTAGAATTGTGATTTTTTAACAGGCACAGTGATAGTCTTGATCTGGCCGTTATTAATCGAAAGTTTTATAGTGACGTTGTCAGCGGCTTTTAAAGGTTTCTTCGGGTTGAACAGCATGAAGTGTTTGCCGCCTCGTTGCAGCTGAATGCTGCCGTTAGCCGGTATGGTCAGGCTACTATAACGAAACATCCTTGCCATGCCATCTTCGTGAACGGTTTCGTGGAATTCGATGCTGCTGTATAGTTCTGACTCAGCACGAATAATTTCTATTTCCTCAGAACCTGTATTTTTTATGGTCATATACGCCACCATGACCTTGCTTACAGGCGGTGCTTCCGCAATCCAGGCATCTTCTATAACCAGGCCGGTGGCACTGCTTTCATTGGCCGACAGCAGTGCAGGAAAAGCAAATATAAGAAATAATAGAGAAATAATGGATTTGATCATGACGGTTTCTGCGCGGGTATTTGGATACTGATTATAATCGCAATCTGGCGGGCATGGAAGTCACCAGAGCTTATTGATTATTGTGTACAATGTAATGATGATAGATAAACGTGAAATAGCCAATGATCTGATCACCATGCGTGACCTGATTCGTTGGGGAACCAGCCAGTTTAATGCGGCTGAGCTCAGCTTTGTTCAGGGTATGCCAAGTGCGATCGATGAGGCGGTTTACCTGTGTTTAAGCGCCTTGCATCTACCGCCAGATTTTAGCGAAGAATATTTTGACTGTGTACTGACCATGGATGAGCGCCTGCACGTGCTAAGTCTGTTTCAGCAGCGCATTGAGCTGCGTAAACCTTCAGCTTATATAACCAATGAAGCCTGGTTTGCCGGTTTGAGCTTTTATGTTGATGAAAGGGTGTTGATTCCGCGCTCACCGATCGCTGAACTGATACAGCAGCAATTTTCACCATGGCTGCAATCCATGCAGGTTAATAATATTCTGGATTTGTGTACCGGCAGCGGCTGTATTGCTATTGCCTGTGCCTATGCGTTTGAGATGGCGCATGTCGATGCCAGTGATATTTCACCTGATGCCCTGGCGGTGGCAGAAATTAATCGACAGAATCATGGTCTGCAGGATCAGCTGACTTTGATTGAATCTGACCTGTTTGAATCGATCAGTAAAAAACCTTATGACATTATTGTGAGTAATCCGCCTTATGTGTCAACACAGGAAATGTCTGAGCTGGCGGACGAATTTGATCACGAGCCGGGGGAGCTGGCGCTGTCTGCAGGCGAATCTGGTATGGATATTGTGTTGCCGATGCTGCTCCAGGCAAGGGACTATTTGAGTGATGATGGTATCCTGGTCGTTGAGGTGGGTTATTCGCAGCATTTACTGGAGCAGTTATTGCCCAGGGTGCCATTTTACTGGGTGGAATTTGAGTTTGGCGGCGACGGTGTGTTCGTGCTAACCGCGCAGCAGCTGGAAACTCATCAGGCTGACTTCGAGCGAGCGCTGAAGCCATAAAGATTTACATTATGGCTTGCGTGAAATATTCATAATCATAAGCTGATATGGCGTGTTAATATCGGTTTTCACAAGAACACTATTTAAGTTGATTATATGTCTGGAAATACAATAGGAAAATTATTCAGTTTAACCACGGCGGGTGAGTCGCACGGCGCCGGCCTGGTTGGCATAATTGATGGCTGCCCACCGGGAATTGAGTTAAGCGAAGAGGATTTGCAGATAGATCTGGATCGCCGTAAACCCGGAACTTCACGTCACACCACGCAGCGCAGAGAAGACGATATAGTTAAAATTTATTCCGGCGTATTTGAAGGAAAAACAACAGGTACCAGTATTGGCCTTTTGATCGAAAATACCGATCAGCGTTCGAAAGACTACGGTAATATTATGGACCGTTTCCGTCCTGGTCATGCCGATTATACCTACCAGCAAAAATACGGTATCCGCGATTATCGCGGCGGTGGACGTTCTTCGGCGCGCGAAACTGCAATGCGGGTTGCCGGCGGCGGTATTGCCAAAAAATTTCTCAAAGACCGTTACGGAATAGAAATCTACGGTTATATGTCTCAGCTGGGCCCGATAGCGATGCCGATGCTGGATAAAAACGAAATAAATAATAATGCCTTTTTCTGTGGTGATAGCGCGAAGGTTGGCGAACTTGAAAGCTATATGGATGCGCTCCGCAAAGAGGGTAACTCTGTTGGCGGAAAAATCACTGTGGTAGCGACAGGTGTTCCACCCGGTCTGGGCGAGCCTGTGTTTGATCGTCTGGATGCGGATATCGCACACGCCATGATGGGCATTAATGCCGCCAAGGGTGTTGAGATTGGTGATGGTTTTGGCTGTGTTGCAGCCAAGGGTACCGAGTTCCGCGATGAAATGTCGCCGGAAGGTTTTAAATCCAATCATGCCGGCGGCGTGCTCGGCGGTATTTCTTCGGGCCAGGATATTGTCGTGCATACCGCATTTAAACCAACGTCAAGTATTCGTCTTTCGGGTGATACCGTGGATGTAGAAGGTCACGCCATTGACGTTGTAACCCATGGTCGACATGATCCCTGTGTCGCGATTCGTGCTACGCCTATTTGTGAAGCCATGCTGGCGATTGTTTTATGTGACCATTTATTGCGTCAGCGCGGACAGAATATGGACGTGCATTCACAAACACCGGTTATTCCATCGCATAGCTAGGCAGCCGTTAACAAGTTGTCTCTAACACTTTAATCGATGTTTAGGTAATGGATAAAACAACCGGCATACCTTACTGGCGACTCAGCGGCTTTTATTTTTTCTATTTCGCTTCACTGGGTGTTCTGATTCCCTACTGGAGCCTGTATTTAAAATCGCTTGGTTATAGCAGTTTTATTATAGGCGGGCTGGTCGCTATATTGCCGGCTACTAAACTGGTGGCACCCTATATCTGGGGCTGGCTTGCTGACCATACGCGCCGCTCGATGCTTATTATTCGGGCTGCCAGTGTGCTGGCATTACTGAGTTTTTCATTAGTGTTTGTCAGTCAGCAGCTCTGGTGGCTTACCTTTGCCATGGTGCTGTTCAGTTTTTTCTGGAATGCAACCTTGCCGCAATTTGAAGCCATGACGCTTAACCATCTGGGCAATGATAGTCATCGTTACAGTATGGTTCGATTATGGGGTTCGCTGGGTTTTATTGTTCTGGTGGTGATCATTGGTGATTTGCTGCAGCAATATGGCGCCGAAATAATACCGCTGGCCGTGTTAATAACCTTTGTTGTTATTGCGATAAGCAGTTTTATTGTACCGGAAAAACTCAATACGCCGCATACCGATCATTCGCCCATCTGGCACGTCATTAAACAGCCCAAAGTGCTGGCATTTATCGTCGTTTGTTTTTTGATGTTATGCAGTCACGGGCCGTATTACACTTTTTATACTATTTACCTGGAAGAGCAGGGATACAGTTCGCACACTATAGGTGTGCTGTGGGCAGTGGGTGTGCTTGCGGAAGTGGTTATCTTTTTAATAATGCATCGTCTGCTGCCGTTTTTTGGTACGCGCAAGCTGCTGATTGTAACCCTGGTTTTAACCACTATTCGCTGGTTAATGATTGGTTTTTTTGTTGATGACCTGTCTATGTTGTTTCTGGCACAGCTTATCCATGCTTTTTCCTTTGGTGTATTCCATGCTGTCGGCATAGCCCTGGTACATGATTACTTTACTGGCAGTCATCAGGGCAGGGGGCAGGCATTGTATTCCAGCGTCAGTTTTGGCGCCGGTGTTGCCGTGGGCAGTTTGATTAGCGGCATGGTCTGGGATTTATGGGGTGCGGGGGTGCTGTTTAGTTTTGCCTCCTGCTGTACTCTGCTGGCGCTGGCGATTGTGTGGAAGTTTGTCGAAGCGCCAGCCTGATTCAGCTTAAGTTTTTCAATGTTTTCAGCAGGGCGTTAGCTGGTCCGGATAAGGTTCTTGCAGCGTGCAGTAATACACCAAGGTGTCTTTCCATTTTTACTTTTTTAATATTCAATTGAGACAATGAATCGTCCATCATTGATTCTGGCAATATTCCCCAGCCCAGCCCGTTTTGTATCATGGCTTTAATGGTTTCCAGGTAATTGGATTCCATTATGATTTTAATATGCTCATCCAGCTGCAGTGCCTGGTCAATAATGTCTCGCGTATGCGTATTGTGAGACTGTAATAACACGCCGTGTTCTGATAATTGTGACCGCGTAACCGTCTTCTGCAATGCCAGGGGGTGATCAATGGCGGCGACACATAGCATACGATCAGTCCATACGGGTATAGTTGTTAATGGTAGTTCGATATTGTCCGGCAGCGTAATCAGTGCCAGTTCGATACGGCCTTTTAAAATTAATTCGGCAGCCTGTTCTGAATCCATAAACTGAATGTCCAGTTCCACTTCTGGAAACTGCCGGGTGTATTGCCGCAGGGCAGGCGGTAATCGATGCAGCCCGATATGATGACTGGTGCCAAATTTAAGGTGCCCGCTGACCTCGGTTCTCAGTGTGCTAATAATACGCCGGCTTTCATCCAGTTCGGCCAGAATGCGTCGGTAGCTTGGAATGATCGCTGCGCCCGCCTGGGTTAGCTGAATGTTTTTACCGAGGCGGTCGAACAGCTGGCAGTCAAGAGCAAGTTCAAGAGTTGAAATGCGTTTGCTGATGGCAGGCTGGGTAATAAACAGTTTATCTGCAGCGCGCGAAAAAGAGCCGGTTTCTGCCACCATCAAAAATGCTCGAATATTCTGAATGTCCATTGCTTCAGTATAATAGTGTTATAACTAAAAGTAATCAATAATATAAAAATTATGAATTTGTTTTATATTGAAATTAAGACTAATCTTGCTTCATTAATAACAGCTATTCCTCGACGGCCCGTCGCTGAATGGTATATACGCCAGGAGGGATATCATAATGAGTAGTGATATGAACAAGGCAAAAACACTTTACGATAAATTATGGGATGACCATGTCGTGCGTGCTGAAGACGATGGTACGGCTTTACTGTATATCGATCGTCACCTGGTGCATGAAGTCACTTCGCCGCAGGCATTTGAAGGTTTGCGCCTGGCCGGTCGCAAGCCGTGGCGAATCAGTTCCATCGTTGCTGTGCCCGACCATAATGTACCGACAACTGATCGCAGTCAGGGCATTACCGATCCAGTTGCAAGGTTACAGGTTGAAACCCTGGACAGTAACTGTGCTGAATTTGGTTTAACTGAATTTACTATGTCCGATGTACGCCAGGGTATTGTGCATGTTATCGGTCCGGAGCAGGGCGCGACGCTACCGGGTATGACGGTGGTGTGCGGCGATTCGCACACCTCAACACACGGTGCATTTGGTGCATTAGCGTTTGGTATCGGAACCTCCGAAGTAGAACATGTGCTGGCTACACAATGCTTAATGCAAAATAAAAGCATGAATATGCTGGTGTCTGTCGACGGTGAAGTGCGCCCCGGCGTGACAGCGAAAGATATCGTGTTGGCTATTATTGGTGAAATAGGAACCGCCGGTGGCACCGGTTATGCGATTGAATTTGGCGGTGATGCTATTCGTGCTTTATCGATTGAGGGCCGCATGACTGTCTGTAATATGGCTATCGAAGCCGGTGCCAGGGCCGGTATGGTTGCTGTTGATCAAACCACCATAGATTATGTTAAAGGCCGTCCTTTTTCTCCTGTTGGAGATGCCCTGCAGAAGGCAGAAGCCTACTGGTCAACTTTGCACAGTGACGCTGATGCCACTTTTGATAAAGTTGTACGCCTTAATGCGGCTGATATCAAACCGCAGGTGACCTGGGGAACTTCGCCGGAAATGGTGGTAGCTGTTGATGCTGTTGTACCTGACCCGGACGCGGTCAGTGATAAAGTTAAAGCCGATGGCATGCGCAAGGCGCTTGCCTACATGGGGCTGAAAGCGGGAACGCCTATTACCGAAATCAAGCTTGATAAAGTATTTATTGGTTCCTGCACTAATTCACGTATTGAAGATTTGCGTCAGGCTGCACAGGTTGCAGCGGGCAGGAAGGTCGCAGCTAACGTAAAACTGGCGATGGTTGTGCCGGGTTCCGGGCTGGTGAAAAAACAGGCAGAAAAGGAAGGACTGGATAAGATTTTTATTGAAGCTGGATTCGAATGGCGTGAGCCGGGCTGCTCCATGTGTCTTGCCATGAATGCGGATCGCCTGGAATCGGGTGAGCGCTGTGCCTCAACATCAAATCGTAATTTTGAGGGCAGGCAGGGACAGGGCGGTCGTACCCACCTGGTTAGCCCGGCTATGGCAGCAGCGGCTGCGGTGAACGGGCATTTTGTTGATATAGCGTGATGAAGGTTCGAACAATGAAATTTATAAATCATTTAATCAATCATTTATTGGTCGTGTTGGTTAGCCTGTTTGTTTTAAGTGCATGCAGCAACACCTGGGAAGGCATTAAAAAAGATTCCAGTGAGGCTGGTAAAGCTATCGGCGAAGTAACAGAAGAAGCCGGAAAAACAATCAAAGAGGCAGCAGAATAATGCAGGCATTTACCCAGCACAGAGGAATAGTTGCGCCGTTAGATCGGCCAAATGTTGATACCGATGCGATTATTCCGAAACAGTTTTTAAAGTCGATTAAACGTTCCGGTTTCGGCCCCAACGCTTTTGATGACTGGCGCTATCTTGATGAGGGCGGCCCGGGAATCGATAATGACAGCCGGCGTCCTAACCCGGATTTCATATTAAATCAGCCGCCGTTTGACAAGTCGACTATTCTACTTGCTCGTGAGAACTTTGGTTGCGGTTCATCTCGTGAGCACGCGGTCTGGGCACTGGATGATTTCGGTTTCCGCGCTGTTATTGCAACGAGCTTTGCCGACATTTTTTATAACAACAGTTTTAAAAACGGCTTATTACCAATAGCGCTGGATGCCGGTATTGTCGACGAGCTGTTTAAACGGGTACAGGCTAATCATGGTCTGGAAGTTTCAATCGACCTGGAAGCCCAGACAGTCAGCTGCGAAGGTGAAGTAGTTGCCAGTTTTGAAATCGACGAGTTTCGTAAACACTGTATGTTAAACGGTCTGGATGATATTGCACTGACTTTGCAGCACGCAGATGAAATTACTCAATATGAAGAGAGCAGGAAACAGTCTGCTCCGTGGTTGTTTTAGAAAAGCATTTTTACCGCAGAGACGCGGAGGCGCAGAGAAAAACTTTTTTATTTTTTGCTGCACCGCAGGTGCAACAAAAAAACTAACTCTGCGCCTCCGCGTCTCTGCGGTAAATAATCTTTATATTTAGCTCGAGTTTACAAGTTGGCGTATAATACGCCCAATTTTATTGGTTTAATTTTAGAGAAAAACATGAGTTTGAAAATTGCAGTCATGCCAGGCGATGGCATTGGAATAGAAATTGTTGCTGAAGCAGTGAAAATTTTAAATCACTATAAAAGCAATGGCCGTCTCGACATCGAAATGAGCGAGGCGCCGGTTGGTGGTGCGGGTTATGATGCTGCGGGTAAACCGCTGCCGGATGAAACCCTGGCACTGGCAAGATCTTCCGACGCAATTTTATTTGGCGCTATTGGCGGTCCTGAGTATGATGGCCTGGCGCGTGAGCTTCGTCCCGAGCGAGGCCTGCTGGCTCTGCGTTCCGAGCTGGAGCTTTTTGCGAATTTACGTCCGGCGATTTTGTATCCGCAACTGGCTGGTGCCTCCTCGTTGAAAGCAGAGGTTGTCTCTGGTCTGGATATTATGATCGTTCGTGAGTTAACCGGCGGTATATACTTTGGTGAGCCGCGCGGTATTGAAACGGATGCCAGTGGTGAACGTAAAGGATTTAATACACTGGTGTATAAAGAAAGTGAAATTGATCGTATCAGCCGTGTCGCTTTTGATATTGCGATGAAACGTGGCAAACGTTTATGTTCGGTCGATAAGGCAAACGTTCTGGAAGTGTCAGAACTGTGGCGTGAAGTGGTTACACGCGTTGGCGGTGAATATCCTGAAGTTGAATTAAGCCATATGTATGTTGATAACGCGGCAATGCAGCTGGTGAAATGGCCCAAGCAGTTTGACGTTATGGTGACCAAGAACATGTTTGGCGATATATTATCCGATGCGGCAGCGATGCTGACCGGGTCTATTGGTATGTTGCCATCAGCATCACTGGATGCAAATTCAAAAGGCATGTATGAACCGATTCATGGTTCGGCGCCTGATATTGCCGGTAAAGGTGTGGCGAACCCACTGGCAACGATTTTATCAGTGGCCATGATGCTGCGTTACAGCCTGGACCATGCAGAGCTGGCGGATGAGATTGATGCAGCCGTCGGTAAAGTTTTAGATAAAGGCCTGCGTACAGCGGATATTATGGCCGAAGGCTGTAAGCAAGTCGGTACCGAAGAAATGGGCGAAGCGGTATTGGCTGAACTGTAAGCACTGCAAAAGTCTGTGCCTCTGTGGTTGTATTTATTAATATTTTTAAGTGAAATAAAGTTATGAGTAAAACATACGATGTTGCAGTAGTTGGTGCCACCGGCGCTGTTGGCGAAACCATGTTATCAATACTGGCAGAGCGAAAGTTTCCTGTCGGCAAGGTTTATGCCCTGGCGAGCAGCCGTTCAGAAGGCAAGCGGGTTGAGTTCGGTGATAAAACTCTGGTGGTAGAAGACCTGGATAAATTTGATTTTTCAAAAGCGCAAATTGGCCTGTTTTCTGCGGGCGCATCTATTTCCGAAAAGTATGCGCCTATTGCAGCAGCTGCGGGCTGTGTTGTCATTGATAATACTTCACAGTTTCGTTATGACGATGATATTCCTCTGATCGTACCGGAAGTAAACCCGCACGCAATTGCTGGCTATAAAGCGCGTGGTATCATAGCTAACCCTAACTGTTCAACCATTCAGATGCTGGTTGCGCTAAAGCCGATTTATGATGCTGTCGGTATTGAACGTATCAATGTTGCAACTTACCAGGCTGTTTCCGGAACCGGTAAAGAAGCAATTGAAGAACTGGCAACACAGACAGTTAAACTGTTAAACGCAAAACCGATTGAATGTGAAGTTTATCCAAAACAGATCGCTTTTAATGTTTTGCCGCAAATTGATGTCTTCCTGGAAAATGGATACACCAAGGAAGAAATGAAGATGGTCTGGGAAACACGTAAGATTTTTGAGGATGACGCTATTATGGTTAATCCTACCGCTGTTCGTGTGCCCGTTTTTTACGGCCATTCAGAAGCGCTTCATATCGAAACAAAAGAAAAAATCACTGCAGAAAAGGCCACTGAATTATTATCCAGTGCACCGGGTGTTGTGGTACTGGATACGCGTGAGGATGGTGGTTATCCTACGGCGGTTACTGAAGGTGCAAATAATGATGCATCTTACGTGGGTCGAATTCGTGAAGATATTTCGCATGAAAGAGGTCTGGATATGTGGGTGGTTGCAGACAACGTGCGTAAAGGGGCTGCATTAAATAGCGTACAAATTGCTGAGATTTTGATAAAACAGTATTTATAACCTATAGTTATAACTGCACACTTAAAGTGTGTTGTTAACAATAAGAATAAGCATGACGCAGTTGTTGTTAAATTTGTTTATGACTTCGCTTTAATCGGTAGAAATATAAGGGATAAAGCGGACCCATAAAGATGTAGATATTTCTGCGTATATGACTGAAAAACAAGAATAAATCATGGTTAATACCTGTTGTGGATGTGTTTATACGTATACAGGTGGCAACGGGATGAATAGGGGACTCACCAGTGCGTAAATTGCCAGCTCGAAAACTGCTAGGGGCCGTTGTGGCCGCGGCATTATTAATACCTAGTTCAGGTTATACCCTTGGACTGGGTGAGATTGAAGTTAACTCGTCATTAAATCAGCAGCTCAATGCGGATATTGAATTATTGTCGGCATCGCCGGAAGATGCTGAAACAATTATCATTAAGCTGGCTTCACGAAAAGAATTTTTACGTGCTGGCATCGATCGACCGTACCTGCTGAATGATTTGCGTTTTAAGTCTGAAATCATTAATGGTGTCCCCTACATCAAAGTATCTTCAGCCAGTCCGATTCGTGAACCATTTTTAAATTTCCTGGTAGAAATTGACTGGCCTAATGGTCATTTATTACGCGAATACACGGTGCTGCTTGATCCGCCGGTTTTTATGACGCAGCCTGCTGCCAGGGCGACAAGTTCTTCAGCAAATGAACAATCAGAGTCTCGGCCTTCTGCATCCGGTTCAAATAATGTTATCCCTGTTGCCGCACCTGGTATGACGCTATCGCCGCGGCCGGCAGCGACGTCGCAATCGGCACCGGTTCGAGCAGCACCTATGCAGCCAGCGCCGGTAGCGCAGCAGCCTGTTACCCAGTCTAACTGGATACCTGCCCCGGTTATGCAGCAGCAGGCTTCGATTAATCAACCTGCCGGAACATACAAAATTAATGAAGGCGATACTGCCTGGAGCCTTGCCGATGCAATGCGTCCGGATCAGAGTATCACTGTGCCACAAATGATGATTGCAATGCTGCGGACTAATCCGGAGTCTTTTATTGATGGCAACATAAATGGCTTAAAGCGCGGTTATATATTACGTGTGCCGGATTATGATCAAATAAAATCAGTGAGCGCTCAGGAAGCGAATGAGCTGATGAAACAACAGGCTGCACTGTGGCGTCAGTACCAGCAATCTCAGTCTGGTGGTGAGCCTGCTTCCGCAATGGAGTCAGATGGATCACCTGCGGCTGATGCTGCTGCAAGCGGCGACAAGGCGGTAAGAGAAGATGAAGCTTACCTTGAAATTGTCAGTGCAGGAACGGGTAGCTCGACACTGAGTGGAAAAGATCCGACACAAATGACTGCGCAGGAATTGCGCGCTGAACTGGCACTGGCGAGAGAGCGTGTTGAAACCGAGCTGGTTGAAAAAGAGGCGTTGCAGCAACGTGTAGAAATCCTTGAAAGCAATGTCAATAAGATGAAAGGCATGCTTTCTATTGAAGATGCTGAACTGGCAGAAGTTGAATCCCTTGGGCAGCAGGAAGGGGTAATGCCTGCAGATGAACCTGTCGAGGCGATGCAGGGCGAAGCACCTGCTGAAGAAGCGGTCACGGAAGAAACTGTCACACAGGAATCTGATGAAGCTGTAGTTGAAGACGGGGCCGTAGAGGCAGAAGCGGACGGAGAAATTGATCCTGAAGCGCTCGAGTCTATGGCCGACGACGAGTTGTTAACAAAAGAAGTTGAAGCAGAAAGTACGCCAGAAAGTGCGGTCTTTACCGATGAAGTCGCTGATGCTGAATCTGCAGAAATGGCTGAGCCACTTGCCCAGGATATGCCGGCATCCGGTGATATCGTTACTGCCGAGCCTGAGGGCATTGCCAGTGAGCCGGCTGGTCCAGTAACACAATTACTCAATAACCCGATGATGCTTGCTGCCGCTGGTGGCGGCTTATTACTGCTAACTGCATTAATCGGTCTGATTATTAAGCGCCGTAAGGCTGCCGGTGAAACGGCTGATACAGGTGTTGTTGGCGATTTCGATGATCTGGAAAGCCTCGCTGATGATATCGCAGGCGAAGCTGTGGATGACGCTGTTGAAGTGGAGAGTCTTGCTGGTGACAGTGACGCTGCTGCTGATTTTGATTCCGATGCGACAATGGTTCTGGATCCAGGCGAAGACACCATTATCAGTAATGCGGAATCAATCGAAGAAGCCGAAGAAGAAGCCAGAGATGATGTCATTGCAGAGGCCGATGTCTATCTTGCTTATGGTATTTACCAGCAGGCTGAAGAATTATTAACCCAGGCTATTGAAGATAATCCGGATCGTGATGATTACCGGGTGAAACTGGCGGAAACGCATTATGCCAGTAAAAATGCAGATGCCTTTACACAAACAGCAAATCAGCTTAAAAGCCGTGTTGAAAGTGATTCGGCAGTATGGAAGAAGGTCATGTCGATGGGGCAGGATTTATGTCCTGATATTCCAATGTTCCAGGGTGATATGGTTGGCGGTGTTGATGTTGATAACATCGCACCTGTTGCTCCAGAGATGGATTTTGACCTGGGTGTTGATGATGCGTCTGCCGATACCGGTGCGCATGACCTCGATCTGGAACTGGGTGATGAAGCGCTGGAATTACCGGAAATGGATGCTGCTACTGAAGCGCCTGACGAAGAAACTCCTGACCAGGAAACGGCCGCTGAACCTGTTGATGAACTTGAATTTGATTTAAGTGATGCCGGCGCCGTTGAAGAGCCAGCTGCTACTGAGGACGAGTTCTCTCTTGATATCGATGCTTCCGAGCTGGATATTGAAATTGAAGACGAGACCAGGCTTGATGCTACTGAAGATGAAGTGACTGAGGTTTCTGATGTCGATATTGATTTTGGTCTTGAAGACGATACTGCAGCGGAAGATACTGAAGAAGAGATTTCGCTGGATTTGACTACTCAAATGGAAGCGCTGGACCTTGATGATGGTGAAGCAGGTCTGGATTCTGCGCTTGCTGATCTGGAGCTGGATATTGAATCTGATGCAGCCACAGGGCAAGAAGCAGAAACTGAATCAGCACCCGAAGCAGAAACAATTGCCGCATCCAGCGATGACGAGGATGATGATTTTGATCTGTCCAGCCTCGATGATGTCGATGAAATTAGTACCAAGCTTGACCTGGCGCGTGCTTACCTTGATATGGGTGACCATGAAGGCACCAGGGGTATACTCGATGAAGTCATCGCTGAAGGCAATGATGAACAGAAGAAGGAAGCGAATGAGCTGATGGAAAAACTGGGTTAGTTTAGACGCGGAAAGCAAAACCCTTTCGTTGAATTTCTGTAAAATAGTAAACGCCAGTCTGATTTCAGGCTGGCGTTTTTTATTGCAATAATGTTTTTTATATGACTACAGAAACAATCAAGCAGCAACAACCTCTTCCAGCCCCTGTATCGCAGAGAATAGCACTGGGTATTGAATACAATGGCAGTTTATTCAGTGGTTACCAGCTGCAGTCAGGAGAAACCCGTACCGTGCAGGGTGAACTGGAAAAGGCCATTTCAAAAGTAGCCAATGAAGCGGTGCGTTTAACCTGCGCCGGGCGTACTGATGCCGGTGTGCATGCTGCCGGGCAGGTGGTGCATTTTGATACCGCGGTTAAGCGCGAATTAAAAGCCTGGATGCTGGGCAGTAATACGAACCTACCGCGTGATATATCCGTTCACTGGGTGCGTGCGGTTAGTGATGATTTTAGTGCTCGCTTTAGTGCTGTCTCGCGAAGCTATCGTTATATTCTGTATAATCGCAAAGTGCGTTCGGCGATCTTTCAGCACAATGTTGCATGGTCATTTGAAGCGCTGAATGAAAAACTAATGCATCAGGCTGCACAGTACCTGCTCGGCGAACATGATTTTTCTGCTTTTCGCTCGTCCAAATGCCAGGCTAATCATGCGATACGGGAAATGCAGAATATTAGTGTTATGACGAAACGGCGACTATATAATGCTTGATATTAAAGGCAATGCCTTCCTGCATCACATGGTAAGAAATATCATGGGCAGCCTGCTGGTGATCGGGCGTGGTGAACAACCGGTTGAATGGATGCAGCAAATACTGCTGGGGAAAGACAGAAAACTGGCCGGAATGACAGCACAGGCCGCCGGATTGTACCTGGTTAATGTAGAATACCCGGAACAGTTTGGTCTGCCTGCGAGCGGCAGTCTGCCTGAAATCGGTTAACAAAAGAATCTATATGCGAACACGTGTTAAAATTTGTGGCATTACCCGTAGTGACGACGCCCAATGCTGCGTTGCCGAAGGTGCGGATGCGATTGGCCTGGTCTTTTATAAAAAAAGCCCGCGTTTTGTGAGTAATGATCTGGCGGCACAAATCAGCCGGACGATACCGGCTTTTGTTAGCAGGGTAGCCTTGTTTAAAGATGCAGATAAAGCTACAGTTCTATCAGTGTTGCAACAGGTTGAAATTGACCTGCTGCAGTTTCATGGCAGTGAAACTGCAGAATTTTGTGAACAGTTTGATCTTCCCTATATCAAAGCACTGGGTATGAAAGGCACGGAACAGGATGCCGCTTACCTGTTATCCGGTGCAAAAAACTATCGTTCTGCAAAAGCGCTATTACTGGATGGTCATGCGCCAGGTGAAGCTGGCGGAACCGGGGAGACCTTTGACTGGTCATCTATAAGTGAGATTGATAAAGCGATTATCCTGGCCGGAGGCCTGACGGTGGATAATGTGAAAAAAGCTATCGAGATAGTACGGCCTTATGCGGTAGATGTAAGCAGTGGTGTAGAAGCCGCTCCCGGAATAAAAGATAATGAAAAAGTCGCCGCCTTTATGCGGCAGGTTAATGGCCAGTAGAAGACTGGCAAAAAAGTGTTATGACAAAATCAAACGAAAACTTAGAACAAACATCCTCTGAAACAGCAGCCCCGGAAGCCGTTGATTACGCGGCAATGCCCGATAAACACGGCCATTTTGGGGTTTATGGCGGCATATTTGCCTCAGAAACATTAATGCAGGCGCTCGATGAGTTACGCGATGCTTACGACAAAGTAAAAACCGATGAGAGTTTTCAGAAACAGTTTGATGCTGACCTGGCGCAGTATGTTGGTCGCCCCAGCCCATTGTATTTTGCAGAACGATTAACCCAGGAAGCGGGCGGCGCGCAGATCTTTCTCAAACGTGAAGACCTGAATCATACCGGGGCACACAAAATAAACAACACCATCGGCCAGGGTCTGCTGGCTAAAATGATGGGTAAAAAACGTATTATTGCTGAAACCGGTGCAGGCCAGCATGGCGTCGCTTCGGCAACCGTGGCGGCACGTTTTGGTATGGAATGCGTTGTTTTTATGGGCGCCGAAGACATTGTACGACAGGCGCCGAATGTTTACCGGATGAAACTGCTTGGCGCTAAAGTGGTATCCGTGGAATCCGGTTCAAAAACATTGAAAGACGCCTTAAATGAAGCCATGCGTGACTGGGTAACGAACGTTGATGATACCTTTTACATTATTGGTACAGTCGCAGGCCCGCATCCTTATCCAGCAATGGTTCGTGATTTTCAGGCAATTATCGGCCGTGAGGCAAAAGTTCAGATGCAGGAACAATGCGGCTGCTTACCGGATGCGCTGGTTGCCTGTGTCGGTGGTGGATCGAATGCGATAGGTCTGTTTCACCCCTTTCTTGCTGATGAGTCAGTGGCTATGTACGGTGTTGAAGCGGGCGGTTCCGGTATTGAAACCGGTAATCATGCGGCGCCGTTATGTGCCGGCAAGCCGGGTGTACTGCATGGCAATCGCACCTACTTAATGGAAGATGGTGATGGCCAGATTATAGAAACACATTCGGTATCAGCCGGACTTGATTATCCCGGTGTCGGTCCTGAACACGCCTGGTTGAAAGATATAGGTCGGGTAACCTATGTGGCCATCAATGATGATGAAGCACTGCGCGCATTCCATACCTTAACCCGTATGGAAGGCATTATTCCTGCGCTGGAATCCAGCCATGCAATTGCATACGGCATGAAACTGGCCGCGACCATGAAACCGGAGCAGCGCATTATTATTAACCTGTCCGGACGCGGCGACAAAGATATCAATACCATTGCCAAAATAGAAGGCATAGAGCTTTAGTGGAGTAAATGTGAGTCGATTAGCACAACGGTTTGCTGAGTTAAAAGCTCAGTCAAAAAAAGCCTTAATTCCCTACGTGATGGCGTCAGATCCATCACCGGAAATTACCCTGCCATTAATGCACGCCATGGTTGAAGCCGGCGCTGATGTGATCGAGCTGGGCGTGCCTTTCTCGGATCCAATGGCTGATGGTCCGGTGATACAGGCAGCAGCGGAACGCTCGTTGGTGCACCATACCAGTTTGCATGATGTGTTTTCACTGGTAGAAGCATTTCGTCAATCGGATGATAAAACACCGATTATTGTTATGGGGTATCTGAACCCGATTGAAGTGATGGGCTATGAAAGTTTCGCTGAGCAGGCTGCTGCGGCTGGTATTGATGGTGTGATTACGGTTGATATGCCACCGGTTGAAGCGGGCAATTATGTGCCGGCACTCAAATCACAGGGTCTTGATCCGGTATTTTTACTGGCGCCAACCAGTACCACCGAACGTATTAAAACACTGGCGAAAGTTGCCAGCGGCTTTGTTTATTATGTATCACTGAAGGGTGTTACCGGTGCTGCGACTCTGGATATTGCCAGTGTTGAGAAGAAAGTCGCTGAAATTCGCCAGTTAATTGATCTGCCAATCGGGGTTGGTTTTGGTATCAGTGATGCCCAATCGGCGGCAAAAGTTGCGCAAACAGCGGATGCTGTTGTTGTCGGTAGTGTTATTGTGAAAAAAATGACCCTGAATGACGGGAAAACCGAGCAAGATAGGGCTATAATTATCAAGGAAATCAGTGATATACTATGCACTATGCGCAGCGCCATAGATGCAAATCAGTGATGCTAACGTATAAAAGCTGCGTAACTATTAATTATACAAAGATTTATTCAGAGATTTATTCAGAAAATTTTTGTATACAGAACTTTTGCAGGTATCGATAAATGGCTTTGAGCTGGTTTGAAAAATTAATGCCCACAAGCATTAGAACCGATAGCAGCACTAAACGCGGTGTGCCTGAAGGTTTGTGGACAAAATGTACTTCCTGTAATGCCGTGTTATACCGGGCGGAACTGGAACGTAACCTGGATGTCTGTCCGAAGTGTAATCACCATATGCGGGTGTACGGTCGCAAGCGCCTGGAAATGTTTCTTGATGATTCACCGATGGAAGAAATAGGCGCTAACCTGGCTCCGTTTGACAAGTATAAATTTAAAGACAGTAAAAAATACAAAGACCGCTTGCTGCAGGCGCAAAAAAACACCGGCGAAAAAGATGCGCTGATAGTGTTAAAAGGCAAGGTAAAAGGCGTGCCTGTTGTAGCTGCTGCATTTGATTTCCGTTTTATGGGCGGTTCAATGGGTTCAGTTGTGGGTGAGCGTTTCCTTAGAGCTGCTACCGTCGCCCTGGAAGAAAAAATCCCATTTATCTGCTTTTCTGCTTCCGGCGGTGCCCGTATGCAGGAAGCATTATTTTCATTAATGCAAATGGCCAAGACCAGTGCGGTACTGGCGAAGCTGGCGAAAAATAAAATTCCTTATATCTCTGTATTAACCGATCCCACGATGGGCGGTGTATCTGCCAGCTTTGCCATGCTGGGTGATGTTCATATTGCAGAGCCTAAAGCACTCATTGGCTTTGCCGGGCCCCGTGTTATAGAACAGACTGTGCGTGAAAAGTTACCTGAAGGTTTCCAGCGCAGTGAGTTTTTGCTGGAACATGGTGCTATCGATATGGTTGTTGATCGCCGCGACCTGCGAGACCGTATCGCCAGCCTGGTGTTAATGCTATCCAATAAACCGGCCACGCAAACTCTTTAGTCACAATAGCGCTGTTTCCCGGTTAGTGCTGCTGCGACTGCTTCGCCAGCAGTTCTGGCTTATTGCGCTAATGCTAAGTCTTACTAATGCGATTCGATAACCTTAATGACTGGCTTACCTGGCAGGAAAGTCTAAATCCTGTAGCAATAGATTTAGGTCTGGACAGGGTAGCTGAAGTGCTTTCTCAGGCAGGGCTGTCAAGCTCATTCAACTGTCCGCTAATTACCGTTGCAGGAACTAATGGTAAAGGTTCGGTGGTTGCTATGCTGGAGGCGATTGCACTTGAAGCCGGTTTAAAAGTCTGCAGTTATACTTCTCCGCATCTGTTTCATTACAACGAACGCATTAAAATTAATGGCCAGCCAGTTGCTGATAAGTTGCTGTGTGAAGCCTTTGAGCGCATTGATCAGGCGCGTAAACTACCGAATAAAACCAGCGCATTGACTTATTTTGAATTTGGTACGCTGGCAGCAATTGATATTTTTTCCAGGCAGCAGGCTGACCTGGTTATTCTTGAAGTTGGCCTTGGTGGTCGCCTTGATGCGGTTAATATTATGGATGCCGATGTCAGTGTCATTACATCACTGGCTATCGACCATATCGACTGGCTGGGCGATAACCGCGAGTCGATCGGTTTTGAAAAAGCCGGCATATTTCGCAGTGGAAAAACGGCAGTCTGCGGTGAACCGGATGTACCTGCCAGCGTGCTGGAACATGCAAATAAAATTCAATGCCCGTTACTGTGTGTGGGCCGTGATTTTAGCGTTAAGCGTAATTCGTCAGATTTACTGTGGAGCCTGAAAAGCCCGTACGCAGATTTATCCGCGTTGGCAGCACCTTGTCTGCAGGGCGATTTCCAGTATTTAAATGCGGCTACTGCTATTGTGGCTTTGCAGGCCCTGGCGAACGATGAAGTGAAGGCTAAATTGTTGCTGCAGGGAGCGCTATCCAGTGAGCGTCTGTCAGCCGCACTGCAGCAGATTAAGCTGACCGGACGTTTTCAGCAGCTTAACCTGATGCCAGCAGTTTATGTTGATGTCGCGCATAATCCACAGGCGGCACAGGCGCTGGCAGCACAGCTAGAGGACAGTGCCCGGGAAAATAGTAAAACATGGGCAATCCTGGCGATGCTGGCGGATAAGGATACGATGGGGGTGTTGCTAGCGGTGTCTGCACATATCGATTACTGGTGTTTTGCCGGGCTGGAGAATGTGAGCCGTGGTCTGACTCTGGAAAAGTTACTGGAGAAGTTGCCGCAGGCTTTTTTTCATAGCGATTTGAATACAGCAACAAATCCGCAAAAACGGTGTAAAATAACGCAGCAAAACGCTGCTGGTACTAACATAATGCAGGCGCGGACAGTAGCCGAAGCCTGTCGACTGGTTATGCATAGAGCTGATAAAAATGACCGTGTTATTATTTTTGGTTCGTTCTACACGGTAGCACAGGCGATGAACTATTTTGCTGGCCTGGATTCTGATGAACGTACTGATAGTTGCACCAAAACAAGTCCTGAAACAGGCCCTGAAACAGGCCCTGGTTCGGCCAATAGCGAGCAAGTTAAATAATGATGTTGTGGAGTCTATAAGTTAATGGAAGCGCACTTACAGCAGCGTATCGTTGGTGCTATTGTACTGGTGACATTGGGCGTTATTTTTATTCCGGCATTACTCGATGGTTCCGGTTACAGGTCCAGGCAGGTTCAGGATATTGAAATTAAAGATAAACCTGAATTTCCGCCATTATCACAGCAAAAGCTAAAACCGATTACTACTCCGCTGGAAACCATAAAAAACACGCAAAAAAAGGCGAGAGCGTCGGATACCCGGCAGCTTTCAAAAAAACCGATCAGGTCTTTTGCGCTGCAAGTTGGTACTTTTAGCAGCAATGAAAATGCAATCACAATGCGCGATGAAATGATAGCAGCCGGGTATAACGCGTATGTTCATAAATCTGAAGCGACATCAAAAGCCAAAGCTAAAACCAGTTACAAAGTGAGAATAGGCCCTGAGCTGGATCGCAGTGTACTTGACAGGCTAAAAGTCAAACTCAAAAAATCACATAAAATTGACGCTTATGTGGTCAACCACCAGTGATTATGGTGCGAAACTATTTAATGCTTAAGGCATTTCATAGCATTTTCACATGCCAGACAAAAGCGTATAATGCCCCTTTAGAAAATCACATGAGATATTCATGACAGTCATTGACGTAGTCGTAATTGTTGTTATTTTCCTGTCTGCTTTATTTAGTTTAATCAGGGGATTTGTAAAAGAAGCCATATCTTTAGCGTCCTGGATTATTGCTATCTGGCTGGCGGCGACATTTGCTCCCCAATTAGCGGCTGCACTACCCAGTAGTATAGAATCGGAAGCCGTGCGTCAGGCAATTGGCTTTGGTGTCTTATTTGTACTCAGCCTGATGGTGGGCGCGGTAGTGAACATGCTGGTATCACAGGTCGTGAAAAAAACCGGGTTGTCCGGTGCAGATCGGGTATTCGGTATTGTCTTCGGTGTCTTGCGTGGCGGTCTGATTATCATCGTTTTTGTTGTCATCGGTGGCATGACGCCTTTGCCCGATTCGGAATGGTGGCAGTCATCAACATTATTACAATGGTTTGAAAGCGCGGCTATTGTTATTCAGGACTATATCCCCCAGGACCTGAATCTTTCTTATCAACCAGCACAGTAAAAAGAGAAACCTTCTATGTGTGGTATTGCCGGTATTGTTGCGAAAAGCGCAGTAAATTTAGATTTATATGAATCCCTGTCTGTTATGCAGCACCGTGGCCAGGATGCGGCAGGAATAATGACCTGTGAGAATGGCCGATTTTATATGCGTAAAGGTAATGGACTGGTACGCGATGTATTCTATAAAAAACATATGGAGCGCTTACCGGGAAAAATGGGTATCGCCCATGCCCGCTACCCGACGGCAGGTACCTCTTCATCAGCCGAAGCACAGCCTCTATATGTGAATTCGCCCTATGGTATTGCACTGGCCCACAATGGAAACCTGACCAATGCTGAAGAGCTTAAGGAAGAACTTTTTCAGTCTGACCTGCGTCACCTGAATACTGACTCCGACACAGAAGCCCTGCTTAATATTCTTGCTCACGAATTACAGTTATGTGCGAAACCCGTCTTCGATCACGAAGATATATTTACTGCTGTGTCTGCGATTCATCGTCGCTGCCGTGGTGGATATGCTGTGGTTGCCATGGTTGTTGGTAAAGGTGTTCTTGCCGTCAGAGACCCTAACGGTATTCGTCCTTTAGTCTACGGTACACGGGAAACGAAGCATGGCCTTGATTACATGGTAGCCTCGGAAAGCGTGGCATTGCAGGCGCAGGGGTTTGAGCTGGTACGTGATGTTGAGCCCGGTGAGGCGCTGTTTATTAGTGAGAGCGGTGAACTGTACACCAAGCAATGTGCGGAAAATCCACGACTGTCGCCCTGTATTTTTGAATATGTCTATTTTGCACGGCCCGATTCTATTATGGACGGCGTTTCGGTCTACAAGTCACGCCTGCGTATGGGTAAAACACTGGTGCAAAAAATCTTACGTGAAAAACCGGATCATGACATCGATGTGGTCATTCCTATTCCCGATACCAGCCGAAGCACAGCGCTTGAGGTTGCCTACCATTTGAATGTGAAATACCGAGAAGGCTTTATTAAAAACCGCTACATTGGCCGTACATTTATTATGCCAGGGCAAACAGAACGTAAAAAATCAGTACGCCAGAAATTAAACCCGATAGAACTGGAATTTGCCGGTAAAAATGTATTGCTGGTGGACGACTCGATTGTGCGCGGTACTACATCAAAGCAAATTGTACAGATGGCCAGAGAAGCCGGCGCGAAAAAGGTTTATATGGCATCGGCAGCTCCACCGGTTCGTTACCCTAATGTTTATGGTATCGATATGGCCTCTCACTCAGAATTTGTTGCACACAACAGAACTGTTGAAGAAATTACCGCGGTTATCGGTGCGGACTGGCTGGTATACCAGGATCTTGAAGATCTGATGGCTGCGGTCAGCAAGGGTAATAAAAACATTAAAGAGTTTGATAGTTCCTGTTTTAATGGTAACTATGTAACCAATGATATTGATGAGGCCTATTTTGAAAGGCTGTCAAATCAACGTAATGATTTCGCTAAAAAGGAAAAAAAACGCATCAAGGCCAGCAAGTTATAACACCAGGTATAAGCCCAGGTATAACTAACAGGATAGCCGATGATGTTTACTCGGCTACGGTCAGACCCATAAACTGAGCGAGCAGGCCAAGGCCAAACAATAACCAGATAATAGCGCCTGATATGATCAGGATATAATTCCACAGGCTGTATTTATAGTTTAAATACCCCAATATATCATTGTTAATTCGATTGACCGTTGCCTGCACTTTTAGCAATGGGTATGTGCTAAGAAAAAATAAAGCCAGCGATAGAATCATAATCGTACTGTTGTTAAAATTCATAACGCTGCTGGAAACACCCATTATTCGATCCAGGATATAACTCAATACTATTGTGGCGACAAAAAAAGTAGCCAGGGCATTTGCATTGAACTGGTGTTTTTTATCAAGCTGAGACGCCTGCTGGTCAATTCTTTTAAAAAGTGAATGGGTGAAGAATATGGAAAAAATTGCCCTCGGCAGGGGATAAATCTTTTTATCCATTAAAGGCTGCTGCCGCTTCCAGTTCTGGTAAAACCAGTACACACCATAAAAACCAAAACTTAAAATATAAAGTGTAATAAGTTTACCCTCAGAAACCGGGAAAAAAGCCGTGCTGTCATGCGAGCCGGGTTTTTGATTTTCAGGTGACTGAGCGCTAACGTGTTCGGCGTTTTCCGTATGGGGTTTGGTCTTTATTTCCTGATCGGTTTCAAACTGGCTCATTATTGATTTCCTTTTGTAACGAATCGGATAATCTCTGTTGGTGGAAGTCTAGCCCAGTTTTCTGTATTAAGAAACTTGTGTATTATCTATTGATTATGATTTGATCTGTGTGATACTAGCCTTTATCTTAATAACGGTGGCATTGTGAACTCGATAAAAATTAGTGTAAGCGAGCAAAAACTTGGCTTGTATGATGAGGCAGGCGAATTACTCAAGGAATACCCTGTGTCGACCTCGAAATATGGCACGGGTAATCAAAATGGAAGCGAGCAAACACCGCTTGGCCTGCATCGAATCAAAGATAAGCTGGGTGGGGCAATGCCGGTTAACGAAGTTTTTATCGGACGTGTGCCGCACGGTAACCTGGATGAATGCATAGGGCGTGGCATTGATTTGCCGGATGACGTTATTATGAGCCGTATACTATGGCTGGAAGGAATGGAGCCCGGACATAATCAGGGTGGCTATGTTGATACATATCAGCGATATATCTATATTCATGGAACCAATCATGAAGACAGTGTTGGCACACCAAGCTCAATTGGCTGTATACGAATGCGTAACCAGGATGTGGTCGACCTGTTTAGACTGGTTGAAACTGGTAGCGAAGTCCTTATCGAGGAATGAGCTGAAAACATAGCAGATGGATTAATAACGAGATTTACCATGAAGAAACAAAATAATTCTTATCAATTTGATACGCGTGCAATTCGTGATGGCCAGCAACGTACGCATGAAAACGAACACAGTGAGCCCATTTTTCTTACCTCAAGCTTTGTCTTTTCATCGGCGGCTGAGGCAGCGGCACGTTTTTCCGGTGAGCAGCCGGGTAATATCTACTCACGCTTTACTAATCCGACAGTGAGAACTTTTGAACAGCGGCTTGCTTCAATGGAAGGGGCAGAATGCTGTGTCGCAACGGCTTCAGGCATGTCTGCGATAACTGCAACAATAATTGGTTTATTAAAAACCGGCGATCATATCGTTTCTTCGCGCAGCATCTTTGGTTCGACTACGGTGTTATTAAATAACTACATCGCCAAGCTTGGCATTGAAACCACTTTTGTAGAGTTGGGTGATCTGGCTGCCTGGGAAAAAGCGATCAAGCCGGAGACAAAACTGCTGTTTCTGGAAACACCGTCCAACCCGCTAACCGAGCTGGTGGATATTGCAGCCCTGTCCACGATTGCCCATAAACATGGCTGTTTGCTTGCTGTCGATAACTGTTTTTGCACGCCTGCGCTGCAACAACCGATTGCATTGGGTGCTGATATTGTTATTCATTCGGCTACCAAATATATTGATGGCCAGGGGCGCTGCGTTGGTGGTGCTGTGTGTGGTACCAACGATGTGGTTGGTGACGGTGTCTATGGTTTTTTGCGTTCAGCCGGTCCAACTATGAGTGCGTTTAATGCATGGGTGTTTTTGAAAGGTCTGGAAACATTGAGCCTGCGTATGAAGGCGCATTGTGCCGCGGCACTCGAACTCGCCCGCTGGTTAGAGCAGCAGACAGAAGTAAAAAGAGTTTATTATCCCGGCCTGGAAAGCCACCCTCAGCATGAACTGGCGAAAACACAGCAATCCGGTTTTGGTGGTTTACTGTCGTTTGAATTGCATGGTGGCAAGGAAGAGGGATGGCGCCTGATTGATGCCACAGAGTTGCTATCAATAACTGCAAACCTGGGTGATACCAAATCGACAATTACACATCCTGCGACGACAACACACGGCCGCTTAAGTAAAGAACAGCTTGCCGAAGCAGGTATTTCGGATGGTCTGATCAGGATAGCTGTCGGGCTTGAAGACATTGAAGATATCAAGGCGGATATATTACGAGGCATGCGTAAGTAAGCAGATCGCTCGCTGGTTTGAATTTCAGAGAAAAACTGTGAATTATTGCGAGACAGATCTGTCACAGCGTCCATGAAGACTTTTATTTGCCTGCTAGTTTGTTTGCTGCCATTTAATTTACTGGCACAGGAAACGACCAGGAATACAGTCAGCAGTCCGCCGAACCGTGTCGCCTTACTGGAATTATATACATCAGAGGGCTGTAGCAGCTGCCCGCCCGCTGATAAATTTTTAACCAGGCTGATGCAGTCTGGCATCAGTGATCAGAGGTTGATCCCAATGGCTTTTCATGTGACATACTGGGACTACATTGGCTGGCAGGATCGCTTTGCTAGTAAACAGTACGATCAGCGACAACGGCAACTGGCGCAGAAAAATAACAGCAAAATGGTTTATACGCCGCAATTTGTGCTTGCCGGACAAGATTATAAAAGCTACTCGACATTTAGTGATGATGTAAACAAACTGGTGATGCAGCGGGCAAGTGTTGATCTTGAACTGTCGACCTGGCCTGACGAAAAAAACACTGACCAGCTTGTGGTTAAACTAAATTCTGACATGAGTCGCAGCCAGGTTAAACACTTAGCTTTGTATTTTGCTGTTATTGAAAATGACTTATCCAGCGATGTCAGCGACGGTGAAAATGAAGGCGAGAAATTACACCATAATTACGTTGTTAGAGCATTGTTGGGGCCTTACCGGCAAATAAAAGCTGAAAATAGTTATGAAAGGAAACTGAACATAGCGTTACAGCCTGAATGGAAAAAAGCAGATATTAGTATCGTGGCTTTTGCTGAAAACCCGGATACGGGCGAAGTTTTACAGGCAGTCAGGCTAAAGTATTGATCTCAATGATTAAAAATAACGGCCAATATTGAGAGCTAAAACTTTGTATGAGATAAAAATCAGGGTTTTTTGTCCTTTTTTTTAGCAAAACCTAAAACAGCATAAATGGGGCAGAATGCCGCAATTCCTGATATTAAAGGTATCAGGCCAAACCAGCCCAGGTGCCAGAACCTCATATAGTCCAGCTCAAGAATTGATGTCTGTGGGCCAAACCATGCAAGGGCGATGAGTATTAGCCCGAAAAGAATTCTTACAATCTGACCAGCAGCATCAACATTACACATTAAAATTTACACTACAGCTAAAAACAGTGAGATAAGTTTAATATAATTTGGCAATGTCGTCCCTGACATGTGTCCAAAATAGCGAATTTTATTTGCTATCGCAGGTTTTTAAACCAAACAGCACGTAAGCAGGACAGAATTTGAAAATTCCGGTTGCTAAAGGTATCAGGCCTATCCATCCCCATACAACATTTTGACCAATAACCTGCTCGCCGAAAAACACCAGGCTGATTAAAAGTAAACCCACAATAATTCGGGCGATTCGATCGATTCCACCAACGTTACACATAAAAGACTCCGGTTAAATTAAATACAGGCTACATTATATTTTTTTCGCTTAATAACGTCAGTGACATTGTCACATACCAGGAGTTTTGCCACCGTCATTATAGTCAGGGGATTACAAAAAAAAATTACATAATCGGCAGTGATGAAACCTTTTGTTACTCTCCTTCGTTAATACAGTTATAGATGCCATATCAAAATCACCCTTAGAGGTGTTTATCTGTACGCTTAGGAGCGTGGGTATGGCGGTTTTTTTAATGATTAACAGGAGAGATATAATGGCTCACTTAACAACTAAGAAAGCTATGGCGGTAGCTATAGCGTTTTCTTTATCTGCTTGCAGCAGCAGTGATGGTATAGCACCGGAAGCGGCAGATCGTGTTTCCAGCGGTGTAATCACTGGTTTCGGAAGTATATTTGTAAATGGTGTTGAATTTGAAACAGATAGTGCAACAATTAACATTGATGGTGTTTCAGGAACGCAGGATGACCTTGCCATTGGTATGAAAGTTGATGTTGATGGCAACATAAATGCAGACGGGGTGACGGGTACTGCAAGTCATGTTGATTTTGATGAAGAATTGCAGGGCCCTGTTACCGGCATTAATGCCGGTGATGGCCAGACCAGGAGCTTTAGCGTTTTAGGTACTACGGTCATTATTGATGCCATAGGTACACGTTTTGATGATGAAGCAGGCTCTTTTAACTTTGATAGTATCGAAGATAATGACAATGTTGAGATCAGTGGGTTTTTTGATGAAACGGGTTCGTTACAAGCTACTCGTGTAGAGCTGGAAGACGAGGATTTCAATGCCGACAGTATTGTTGAAGTCGAAGGTGTTATCAGTGGCTTAAGTGGTACAGATTTTATGCTGGGTAATCTTATTGTTGATGCATCCTCTGCGCAACTGGAAGATCTTGCTAACGGCCTGGTTGATGGTATAAAAGTAGAGGTGAAAGGCAGCTACGATGTTGCGAGCAATACATTAATTGCGACGAATGTTGAAGCTGAAGATGATGATCTGGAGGACAGTGAAAACGAAATAGAAATTGAAGGCTTTGTTACAGATTATGTTTCAGATGCCAGCTTTAAAGTTGATGGCCACATGGTTAATGCATCTGGAGCCGAAAGAGAACCTGCTTCACTGGTTTTTGAAAATGGACTTCATGTTGAAGTTGAAGGTAATGTTGTTGATGGAGTGCTAGTGGCATCTGAGGTGAAAACACGTGCTGCAGAAGTTGAGGTGGCTGCACTTGTCACCGGTGTAAATGTGGAATCGTCAACCCTGACTCTGCGGCCAGTACCCGGGCAGCCGGAAGTTACAGTTAAAATTACAACAACGACAGAACTCGAGGATGACGTTAGTGATCTGGAGCCGTTCAATATTTCACATATACAGATTGATCATTTTCTTAAAGTAGAAGGCCATATCAATGATGCAGGAGAACTTGAAGCAAAAAGTGTTGAACGCAAAGATGCTGCTGACGAAGAAGTTTCCATCGAGGCAATAATAACCGCATTTGATAATGTCAGCGTTACTACTACTGTTACGGTTCTCGGTATTGATTTCCCCTATGTTGACGCAACTACGGAATTTGAAAAAGAAGGGGTTGCTGGTTATACATCAACAGACTTTTTCAATGAAACCAGCGTGATCAACAGTACGGCAGTTATTTCTGTTGAAGATGAAAATGCTGATGGCATTGCGGACAAAATAGAACTGGAAGACTAGAACAGCTTTATTCCTTTCTCTTCAGCTTTCACCTGTAGCCAACATCAGGTGAAAGCTGCTATTCATTGATTACACAAATTTAGAAGCTGTGCAATGTTGAGCGTATGTTAAGCGCATTAGTACAAATATTAGCTGGAACTATTCCTATCTACTCATTATACTGGCAGGTGTCAGGAGCCGCATAACTGTAATAAACGGATAACTTACTATACATATTGTTTTTAGCATTTGCTAAGCAGCCTTTCTGGTTAAATTAAGTAATAAAGGATTAGGTGTAATGAATACTGATACATCGCAGAAAACAGCGAAAGAGACAGGGAAAGAATCATCTTTGGAAGACAGCCAGAGTGAGGACCGTCGTTTGCAGGATGTTATTAAGTCGAAAGATCCCACACGAAAATTGAATCTTGATCGTCGGCAAAATAATAGTGAGCGGCGAACCACGGCTAACTCTTCGTATAATGGTCCTTCGCGGCGTTATACCATTGACAGGAGAAATAATTATAAAGACCGTAGGTCTGAAAAATAATATCCAGTAAATTATGACGCCTGCTGTTTGATTTATTTATAAACAGCAAGCACTAAAAGTCGTGTGCTTATTTAGCGATATTCTGCAAAGCAGTTTTGTTAATGATGTCTATCTTGCCGCGATTAATATGAATATAACCTTTTGACTCCAGTTCTTTTAGCTGCCTGCTAATAACTTCACGTGCACTGCCCAGTTCTGCGGCAATATTCTGATGCGTTGAGCTCAAAGTGTTTTTATCATCGCAGCGATCGAGCAGATGTTTTGCCAGTCGCACATCCAGTTTGCCAAAGGCAACTTCTTCTACCAGTGTAATCAGGTCGCTGAGGTGTGAAGAAAATGCAGAAAATACCAGCGCTCGAAAATTTTCAGAATTTTTCATAGCCTCATTAAAAGGCTGCTCCGGGATGGCGAGGGCCTTTACGTCGGTTTCTGTCGTGCCTTCCGCCGGATAATTTTTATGGCCAAACAGGCAGGATGTGGTTAATACACAGGAGTCGCCCCTGGATAAGCGGTATAGTAAAATTTCGCGGCCATTTTCTGCACGGGTAAAGACTTTCACATGACCATCGAGCACGATGAGATAATTCGTACAGCTATCACCCTGGCGAAAGACGGTACTGCCGCGTTTCAGTTTGACGATGTTTGATGAATCGAGTAAACGACTAATAATGTCATCGGCGGACTTTTCAATTTCGGGTAACAGCTCGCGCCAGTTATTTTCACTCATATTGTTTTGCCTAGGACTTGTACCAGTGATTACGCAGCGCGATGAGTACTTTATTACTGTAGACCCTTGAGCCACGGCTGCCGTTATACCGGGCCAGTGCTTTATGCAGATCGCTGTTTTCCATGTCCAGATAATATTTCAATATCGTGCAGCCCATACGAAGGTTGGTCTTCATGTCTGATCAGGTTGTCATCTGGATGGCCTATCTCATCCAGCCAGAAAGGCATAACCTGCATCATACCCTGGGCGCCGGATTTTGAAATTGCATAACTGTCAAAATGACTTTCAACTTCTATCAGTGCCAGCACCAGTTCGGGCTGGAGTTTCTGCGCGAGTGGCTTCGTGGTGAACCTGCTTAAGCATGGCGATGCGGGTATTTTCATCTTTGACAAATTTTTCCAGGCGGCGAGACATGTCCAGTAGCCATACCTCGGCATGAAAGCGGTCGTCAAAACTTTCTGCTGAATTAATCGCTTCGCTTAATAGCTGCCGCAGCTTCGGGTCGATAGCCTGCGAATCAGCGTACGAATGAAAGGGTAAAACCGTAGCTGTTACTATTATAAAAAGAAGTGTAATCAGATGTTTAATCATGTATTAAATATACACAATAAAGCGCGTGAATGCTTTTAAATTACAAAAAATAACGCCTGATCTAACGGCAGTGCCAGTTTTATGGCCTTATTACTGCCGTATGTGATATTACTGCGCGTTAAGGAATGCAACGATTTCGTCGATAGCCATATCCTGGCTTTCTTCTTCATCGCGTTTTTTATATTCCACTTTATTTTCTTTCAAACCACGATCGCCGATGACGATACGATGTGGGATGCCGATCAGATCCAGATCTGCCAGCATGCCACCGAGCCTGGCTTTTTCATCATAGAGTAATACATCAAGTCCAGCTGCCGTCAGTTCATGATAAAGCTTTATTGCTGCTTTACTGACATCTTCAGATTTTTGCATATTGATCGGTGCGATAGCGACATCAAATGGTGCCAGGCTGGCAGGCCAGATGATACCGTTATCATCATGATTCTGCTCTATGGCGGAAGCGACAATACGGCTGACACCTATACCATAACAGCCCATTGTCATAATGGTTGCTTTGCCGTTTTCATCCAGCACAGTGGCATTCATGGCTTCAGAATACTTGGTACCAAGCTGGAATATATGGCCCACTTCAATGCCGCGAACAATCGATAAAGTGCCTTTACCGTCAGGGCTGGCATCACCTTCGACAATATTTCTTATGTCCGCTGCTTCAGCAACAGCGCAGTCGCGTTCCCAGTTGACGCCGGTCAGGTGTTTACCGTCCTGGTTGGCACCACAGACAAAATCGGCACACTGTAAAGCAGAATAATCAGCAATAACTTTAATGCTTAAATTAACAGGGCCCAGCGAACCGGCAGAGCAGCCGGCAGCCTGTTTAATCTGTTCGTCACTGGCAAAAGTTAGAGGTTCCGCCACCGCATCAAGGTGAGATGCTTTGATTTCATTCAGCTCATGATCACCGCGCAGTACCAGTGCGACCACGGTGTCTTCTTCACTGCCTTCAACCAGCAATGTTTTAAGGCATTGTGTGGCTGGCACCGATAAAAACCGGCTGACTTCTTCAATACTATGTTGATCGGGCGTGTCTACCGTGGACATTTCTGCAGAAGCTTCAGGACGCGGCTCGGCGGGTGGCAGTGTCTCTGCTTTTTCTATATTGGCAGCGTAATTACTTTCAGAGGAAAATGCGATGGCATCTTCACCGGAATCGGCCAGTACATGAAACTCGTGTGAGCTGTTACCACCAATTGAGCCGCTGTCAGCCATTACCGCGCGAAATTCCAGGCCCATGCGTGTAAAAATACTGCTGTAGGTCTGGTACATCAGGTCATAGGTTTCCTGCAGGCTTTGCTGGTTACTGTGAAAGGAGTAGGCATCTTTCATCAGAAATTCACGTGCCCGCATGACACCAAAGCGAGGACGTACTTCATCACGAAACTTGGTTTGAATCTGGTAATAGGTAACCGGCAGCTGTTTGTAACTGGAAAGTTCTTTACGTGCCATGTCGGTAATGATTTCTTCGTGCGTCGGGCCAAAACAAAACTCACGCTGATGGCGGTCAGTTAAGCGCAGCAGTTCGGGACCATATTGTTCCCAGCGTCCGGACTCCTGCCATAATTCACTTGGCTGAACGGCTGGCATAAGAACTTCCAGCGCACCGCAGCGGTCCATTTCCTGGCGAACAATGTTTTCAACCTTGCGCAACACACGCAGACCGAGCGGCAGCCAGGTGTAAAGCCCTGATGCCAGTTTCCTTATCAGGCCGGCACGCAGCATCAGCTGGTGGCTGCTAATCTCGGCGTCAGAAGGGGTTTCTTTTAAGGTTGTTAATTGAAATTTAGATAAATACATAGTTTGGGATACTCGGTAGAATGAGCGCATTTTACCAACTAATGAGATTTATGCGACTGAGTTTTTCACATTACTGCCGTGTTTTGATTTTATGTGTTAGCGGCAGCGTGCAGCCATATACAGTCGGTGTTGCTTATGCCAGCGGCAGTGAACAGATTGAGGCAGCCATAGCCGATGCTGAACGTTTGCAGTTGGCGGAGCACGAAAGCTGGTTGTCACTATTGCACTATAAGCATGAAACCGTTCTGCGGCGCTTTATCAGCCAGGTGGATGATGCGGACTTCTTTCTGGCGGAGAATGGCAAAAGTGATGCCAGGGCCGAGTTGATAGCGGATATAAAGGCCTTTTTCCGCGGCCCTGAAAACAGGCATGCCCAGTGTCTTTTTCCTGCACGCTGGTGGTGGTTAAAGCAGCAGCTCGGCCTGCCTGATAGCCATGATGTGCGCTGTCCGCTACTGGAATCATTCATGATTCGAGTTGCGCATCACCGCTTGTATCTGGTATTTCCGACCATGTACTTAAATAATCCCGGTTCGACATTTGGTCATACCTTTCTGCGATTTGATTCAGAAGATGAGTCGATCCTGCTTTCAGATACATTAAATTATGCTGCCCGTGTTGACCGCAGCGACAATATTATCAGCTACGTAAGTAAAGGCCTGTTCGGTGGTTACCAGGGGATATTTCGCATGAAACCGTATTACAAAACGGTACAGGAATACAGCAATATTGAAAACCGTGACATATGGGAATACCGGCTGAATTTTACCGAGGCAGAAATACAGCAGCTGGTCAGGCATGTATGGGAAGTTAAAGCTGTCGACTTTGATTATTACTTTTTTAGAGAGAACTGTGCCTACCGCCTGCTGGCATTGCTCGATGTGGTGCGTCCCGGTATGCATCTGACAGGCAGTAATGCATTTCCTGTAAATGCCATACCGGTAGATACTGTGCGCGCACTGGATGATGCCGGTGTCATTGAGTCCAGAAAGTTTCGCGCCTCGCTGGCATCACAGATTAATGCTGATTTCGATCAGCGCAGCCGCCAGCATGTTTCTTTAGTACTCGATATCCTTGCTGATGAAAACCTGGATAAAGAAGCAATTGATAATCGATTAAAGACTTTAGTTCAGGATTCGGAAAAGCTGGCAGTGTTGACGCAGAGTTACAATATCCTTCATTTTAGAGGAAGTTCTTCATCAGGCAGGGCGCAGCACCTGTTGCAGTTAATGAATGATTACTCAGCAAGTGCGGCTGATAGTGCTGATGACAAAGAGGAGACTGAACTGACCTCACCTGAAAAAGGTCACAGGTCAGTGCGTTTTGCCGCCGGCTACGGCGAACAAAATAGTGCACAATATATCGATCTGAAATTTCGTCCTGCGTTTCATGATTTACTTGATGCGCCCCAGGGTTATATTGATGGTGCAGCAATTAACGTATTTGATACACGTTTAAAATGGTTTACAGGAGATTCGAATGAAAGCAGGCTTAGACTGGAGAGCCTGAGTTTTTTTAATGTCACTTCGTTTAGTCCATTAAGGCGCTGGAAAAAATCCTTATCGTGGACACTGGATTTCAGTTTTAATCGGCGACAGCTAAGTGAGACACATTCAGCAGGACAGTTCATGAGCCGTGCCGGAGCCGGCTTTAGTGTCAGGATGAATCAATTAACGCCGTTTATTTTACTGAACGCCGAATGGGATCTGTCTGCCCAATACGATAAGGGTTATAGCCTGTTTGCCGGGTTACAGGCCGGTCTGCATTTCAATTATGCAAGTAGTCAGTTTTTAATGAGTTATGAAAAGGCGAATGCTGTATCAGGATTTGATCTTGAGCATTCAAATTCAGAGGTACAGTGGCAATATAATTTGCAGGTTAATCACGCTGTTCGTGTCAGCTACAGGCGTACCGAATACGACTTTTTTACTGACGAGGACTGGTCGCTAAACTACCACTACTACTTTTAAATAATGAAAATATAAATCTCACAATTTTTTAGAAGGTGCGTTCATCCCAGCCCCACATATGGCGTTCCGGGCTGGAAAACTCAATATATATTCGTGAGCTGCTGATATTGAGTTCGGTATTGATAAAACCGCATATTTTTGCTGAAAAGTCTGCCGTATTGTTTTCCGGCAAACCCAGGCTTTTTAATTTTACGTGGGCGGCGGCTTCGTTACTGCCAGCAAAAAGCAGGGTTTGCTCGTGCTGAACTTTTACCATAACGTAACTTTCAGGTTTGCCCAGCATATCAGCAGCAAGTTTTGAGGCGTTTTCAGCAAATGTAATGCTGTTATCGATGACGATGTTGGTAGTTATTTCTAAAAGTGGCATAAGAATTTTTCCTTGCTGAATTAACGGCTGAATTAACGACCAATCTAGCGACAATACTCACGTTGTTTCTTTTTTGCAGCAGAAAGACGTTGCTGACGCTGTTTCTCGCTGAGGAACACATATTCGCCTTTTTTAGAAATCTCCCGCATGCGTCCACGACTATTGATCGATGCAATATCACTTTTGGCCTCGTCACATAAGCGGCGTTTTTCTTTTTTTGATATTTTGGGCTTTTCGGGTTTCTCGGGTTTTTTGTCTTTATTCTCAGTATTAGTGTCTGCGTCGGGCGATGCGGTATCCTGAGTTTCAGCATTATTTGCCTTGCCCGCATCATCTGCCTGCTTGATCTGCCGGGGACTGGTGGTTTCATTCTGGCGGATAGTCATCTTTTGCGCCGATGAATCGAGCGGGCGTTCACCGTAATGAACCTGGCCATTTTCATCAACCCACTTATAGACACCTGCATGTGTTGAGGATATAAATAATAAACTGATGCTAAATGCCAGCAGGCCCGCGAAAAGTGCTTTAATAGTCATATTCTGTATCTCGACCAGTGGTGGTTTATGGATTAGCCCATTGTTCAGCCTGTTGATGTAAAATAGTCGTTAATGTATATAAAATCAACTTTGATGTAACATCCCTGTTGAGTGGTACTCTTGCTTCTTCATATATTTAGTGTAGCGAATAATTAATAATGGCTGATCGTCGATTAAAAATATTTCATACTGTGGCTCGTCTGCTGAATTTCACCAAGGCCGGTGAACAGCTGCATATGACACAACCAGCGGTGACCTTTCAGATTCGCCAGCTGGAAGATCAGTTTAATACCCGCCTGTTTGATCGTACGCATAATAAAGTTACGCTGACTGAAGCCGGTAAACAGGTGTATATGTACGCTGACCGTATCCTTAAGCTTTATGATGATATGACGCATAGCATCACAGAAATGACCGGAGACGTCAGTGGCGGGGTGTCACTGGGCGCCAGTACTACCATTGCTGAGTATATGCTGCCACTATTGATTGGTGAGTTTAAGGTCAAGTTTCCAGACGTGAATATCAGCCTGAAAGAATCCAATTCGGAAGATATTATCGCCATGGTCGAGAATAACGTGGTGGATCTGGCGATAGTTGAAGGCTCTGTCACTAACAAAAATTTAATCGTAGAACAGTGCCGGGTTGATCAGTTACTGGTGATTATGCCAAATAATCATCCGCTGGCGAAAGAAACCACCCTGCATGTCAGGGATATACTGGGACATCCTTTTATTTGCCGTGAAAGCGGCTCGGGAACGCAGGAAGCTATTACTAACTACGTTGAATTGCAGAGCCCTGACAGTATATTGAATGTCTGTTTTGAATTGAGCAGTCCGGAAGCCATCAAGGGTGCAGTCGAAGCCGGTATGGGTATTTCCATTGTCTCTCGTGCCAGCATCGAGAAAGAACTAAAGCTGGGGACGCTGACAGCGGTCGAACTGTTGCCAAAACTGGAACGCCCATTCTCTTTCGTGCGGCAGCGTTATAAATTTAAATCCCGTGCTGCGGATGAACTGCTGGGCTTCGCCCAGGAGTTCTGTAAAAATATGGTTTAAGCCGGCTTTAGCAGTATCTACAGGCCCCATATTATCGAATACTCGTCAATCAGGAACTCGTAACCTCAGGAACACTGGCATGGCTCAGAATAACAATCGATCGATTAAAAGTGGTCAGCAATTGCTCGATCTTTATGAAGCAATGGATGATCAGCGCAAGCAAAGTCTGTGTGACTTTGCTGACTTTTTATATGCACAGGCTGATCCGGTAGTAAAAGAAATCCCAGAACCTGCGGTGATAGAGCGTCCGCCCCAGGAAACCGTTGTCGGTGCCATTAAACGGCTTAAAACCACCTATCACATGGTAGAGAGCATGACAGTCTTTTCAAAGGCTTCCTCGTTAATGACTGATCATATGATTAAAGGCCGTGACCCGGTGGAAGTTATTGATGAGATGGAAAGTCTTTTTGAAGATGCCTATAAGCAACTTCTGGAAAATGAAGAGAAATAAGTAATGATTGATGTTATCAAGAGCTGGTTTGAAAAGCATTTTTCAGATCCGCAGGCAATAATCCTGGTATCAATACTGTTGCTTGGCGGTATCCTGGTATTGTACTGGGGGAAAATACTGACGCCGGTACTGGCCGGCATTATTATTGCCTATGTACTTGAAGGGCTGGTAAAAAAAGTCAGTGCTTTTGGGGTGCCACGGTTTGCCTCTTTCATGTTCAGTTATACCCTGTTTATTACCTCACTGGGGCTGATTTTATTTGGCCTGGTGCCGCTGGTTATCAGCCAGGTTTCCCAGCTGGTAATTGATTTTCCGCGGATATTAGGCAAGGTACAGGACCTGATACTTACAATACCAGAAAAATACCCGGTATTTGCTGACCAGGAAATAGAAAAAATGCTGGGCAGCTTTACCAGCGAGCTGGTTAGTGTCGGGCAGACACTGGTATCGGTTTCGCTATCTTCTGCGGTTGATGCGTTTACCGTACTGGTTTACCTGATTGTGGTGCCGCTGCTGGTTTTCTTCTTGCTGAAGGATAAAGAAGTTATAGTGAAATGGTTCAGGCGCTTTTTACCCGAAGAACGCGGCCTGGCTTATTCCGTATGGAAAGAAGTGGATGCCAAAATGGGCAACTATATTCGCGGCAAACTGCTGGAAATTGTCATTGTCGGCATCGCCACATTTATACCGCTGAAAGTGATGGGCATGAACTATGCTGCCACCATGAGCCTGCTGGTTGGTCTGTCCGTTATTATTCCTTACGTCGGCGCCGTTGCTGTCACTATTCCGGTAGCGGCGATTGCCTGGTTTCAATGGGGGGCAAGCAGCGATTTTGTTTATCTTATGATTGCCTACCTGGTGGTTCAATTCATGGACGGCAACGTACTGGTACCGTTACTGTTTTCTGAAGTGGTCAATATGCACCCGGCTGCTATTATCATTGCGGTGCTGTTTTTTGGTGGCCTGTGGGGAGTATGGGGTGTGTTCTTTGCCATTCCGCTGGCAACCTTAGTGCAGGCGGTAATCAATTCCTGGCCTTCTATACAGAGTAAAGCGGTTTAACCGCAGAGACGCAGAGAAAAGCCTTATCTCTTAGGTTTTACAAATTCGATTGTATTTTATTCTCTGCGCCTCCGCGTCTCTACGCTAAATGATTTATTATCGATGATGCTTACGATAATGCTTTTTCCTGCGCATTTTTCTGCGTCGGCTGCTCCAAACCCAGAGTCCGCTGAACGATAACCAGAGCAGGGCGATGGCTGCGGCATCCATCAGGTAGACACCAAACTGTCCCAGTATTCGGCCGCTGTGCAGATCGAGAATG
The DNA here is from genome assembly GCA_963711255.1 of uncultured Gammaproteobacteria bacterium. Classification (GTDB taxonomy): domain Bacteria; phylum Pseudomonadota; class Gammaproteobacteria; order SZUA-229; family SZUA-229. The sequence goes on from CAVQDO010000023.1 coordinate 207,098, forward strand.
ACACGTTCCAGCTTCAGCCCGTTGCCACGAAAAGCAATCAGCAATTTTTCTCTTTCACTGTCATCAAGGGTATAGTTTTCTGTCCACTCGATGCCCTCATCGCTGATAACGTCCCAGTCAAGTATATGTTCGTCGGCCATGTAATACAGCGGCTCACTGGTTTCAATGACCGGGCGTTTGTATTTCATGCCAAGCCGCTGAATATCACTGAAACTGATACTGGTTGTGATACGTTCAATTAATTCGCCTTCAAACGACAGCAGGATGATTTCATTATCCAGCGCCACAACAATAAACTGTTCAGCGGCAATCGCGCCGTGTATGTTTTGTTCCAGCCGGGTGATGGCACTGTCATTAAAGAACAGTTGTTGATGCCAGGCACTGATGATGTGTTCTTTTACGCGGAAAGATACCGGTTCATCGTCGGGTTCTATTCCATACCAGCCGAGCAACCATGAGTTATTAACATAGGTTTCATCCAGCTTTAACTTTTCGGTATGGTTTAGCATGATACCGGTTATGGACAGTATGATAACCAGCACGATGGCCATTAAACCAATTCGGCGGTGCCATAAAAAAGCAGTAAATTTACCGGGTTTTCGCTTAGTCATTAAGAAACCTGTTTTATCTGAATCTGTTGATCCAGCAACAGGGCGATTCGGGCCAGCTTTTTAACGGCACGCACTGACAGGGTCGCGCCAGAAATATTATCGATAGTCTGATCAAGGCGATGGTCCTGTTTTAAACCTGCCTGTTTAAACTGTTCGGTAAAAAAATCATGACGCACTTCCCAGCCACGGCTTTCCCTGAAAACCAGGATCTTGATGTGTTCTATTTTTCCATTTGAAATAACAATACCGGTGGTTATTGGTTTCTCTTTACCAATTTCATCGAGTATCCATGCTGATTTGCTGTCGTCCTGCCAGTAGCGAACACGTAAACCTTTGTACTTGTGGTCTAGGATAGCGACAATCTGTTTTTTCAATTCTTCGTTTAACCAGAGCGCTTTTGCTTTTGGCGGGTTGTTATCAAATACCTGGTTAATGAATTCATCAGGTTTCTGGTAAACGCCGCCAGCAAAAGAACTAACACTGAGCAGTAAAGCCAAAAAATTAAAATAACGCTTTTCAATGCAATTTTCATAGCTATTAATTGTACATTAAACGGCAAAAAAGGGCGCAATGCGCCCCTTGTTATCAGCCGCTAAGGAGTCTTTAGAACTGATAACCAACACCCAGGTTAAAGCCGTCCATGTTACCGGCAGCATCATTCTGTGCCTGGTAGTCGGCTTTAAAGACAACATTTTCATGCGGCCAGTAATTGAAACCAACATCGGTCTGTGATTTACCGGTATCACCGGTACCCCCATTATCCCATTCATTCTGGCGAACAAAGACACCAAATTTTGGTGCTACTCTATAAGAGGCTTCAATATAACCACCGTCCTGTACGTCTTTTTCAGCAGCCGAGGCAGCCATCACCATCAATGTCCCAGCGTGCATATAAACCTGTCAGGGTAACATCAGCAACACTCCAGCGGGCATGAGTTTCTACCAGTGTGGCACTTTCGATTGTGTCGCTGCTGTCCTGTGTCATGTCATCCTGGTATTGCACAGTAGCGGCAACTTCCAGACCACGAACACCGGTGTATTTAGCACGGCCAGTCAGCGCAAGGTTACGCGCTTCGGCTTTACTTACTTTTTGACGGCCACCGCGTATTGAGGTGCCGCCGTTCAGGCCGCTGGTTAAAGCAACATCGTAGCTGAAGCCGGAAGCAGAAGTACCCGATAACATAGCGCCACCTTCCCACCAGGTTGCTGGAATGATGTCTTTCTCAACCGGGTTACGCTCTACACCATAAAATGTTGGTGGTTCGTGTGTTTCGTTGATTATGCCAACAGGGATAAGGAATACACCGGCATTCGCTTTCATGTTTTCATTTAAATCAAACTGTACGTAGGCCTGTTCGACTTCAACTTCACCACCGTTTGAACCGTCATCAGTATCTTTAACCAGGGCATGTTCTATTTCAAATTCCGAGAAGAAACGGATGTCATCATTAAATTCGTGATTTATGTATATAACAAAACGATGCAGGTCCAGTTCTCTTTTATCCTTACCTTGACCATCACTCCAATTGTTGTAGTGCAGTTCACCGTAACCGCCAATCGTTGTACTGCTTGTGCTGCTGCTGTTTTCATCAACCTGTGCAGCAAGCTGGTCGAGCTGATCTTTCAGTGCATTGAATTCTGCTTCTGTTACGGCGAAGGCGGGCTGGCTTAGTGCCATGCCAGTAGCGATTGTAATGGCGCTAGCAAGTGATTTTTTAGCGATAGATTGACGTATCACAATATTCTCCAAAAATAATTAAAAATTCAGCCGGTTTATGCTGGTGTTTATTGACACCGGAACCTGCGGTTTGCATTCTGGGGATTATTATACCTGTTGCAATTGCGAATGCAAATGATTCTCATGTAGATTATCATATCTATTATGGGTTAGATGATGCATGCAATTTAGGTATAAATAGTATGATTCGGTGTTTTAAGCCGGTTGCTAAGGGTATAATTTCAGAAATTTTTAATGGAGTGATTAATGAATAAACTGATTCAACTGACTATTGCCGCTATTGCTTTTTCGGCTTCCACGGCTTTTGTTACAGCCACTGCGGGCACCATTATTCAAATTCAGAATAATGGCAATACATCCACCATACTAACCGATGGCAAGCAGGCGCGAATGAATATGGGCGGCTCTGAGTACATCATCGTCAATTATAAAAATCAAAGCGTTAAAGCAGTAAATCCGCAAAAGGGCGAGGTGATGCTGCTGAATGTTGATGATATTCCTAAAGGTAGCAATGCCGCCAGAATCAAGACTTCTATCAAGAACCTCGGTGCCGGACCTGATATTGCAGGTTATAAAACACAAAAGTTTGCTTATTACGCGAACGGCCAGTCCTGCGGAACCGTTTATGGTTCCAGGGATGCTTTTAAGGCACAAGGTGTAGAAGACCTGTTTAATGCCATGAAAACCATGATGGAAAGACAGCAGGCAATGATGGGCGGTTTTGCCGGCATGATGGATGACTGCAGCCGTGCCGACCTGGAAATGAGCGAACATGTCAGCACTATCGGCGTGCCTATGCGAACCGAGGATAAAGGTGTTGTCGACTCTGAAGTAAAGAGCATCAAACTGAATGTTGATTTACCCGCCGATACTTTTGCTATACCAGCGAACTACAAAACGGTAACCGTTAAGGACGAAATGGCAAAGGCAGCAAAAGGTATGGCAGAAATGCGTCAGCAGATGCAGCAGCAACAACCGCAAATGCAGCAGATGATGCAACAAATGCAACAGTCCGGCCAGATGACCCCTGAAATGATGGAGCAGATGCAACGCGCCCAGGATATGATGCGACAGTATCAGCAGCCGCAGCCACAATAGTAGTTATGGCTGCTGTCGTGGCCGGTGTCGTGGTAAAACAACGGTGTTGTTTTACCACCATGGTTAGTGGTGCAGATTTGCTGCCTGCTGCTAACTCTTGATTTTTATCATTCCCTGTTTTTCCGGATACTTGCCTTTTATATCCGCGTAAAATTTTTTAATGATTTCAAAGTCCTTATGAATGTCACCGCCTGGATACAGCAGTGTTTCAAAGCCCAGTGTTTTTGATGGGAAGTCAATATAGCCTAAACATACCGGCACTTTTGCTTCTTGAGCAATGTAATAAAAGCCGGTTTTCCAGTAGGGCGTTTTTGAACGGGTGCCCTCCGGTGCCAGGCACAAAATCATCTCCTCACTGTTTTTTATCTGTTCGGCTATCTGATGGATAAAGCCGGTTGAGGCGGAACGATCAACCGGAATGCCGCCGAGTGCAGAAAAGACATAATGCAGCGGCCCGCTAAATAACTGTTTTTTGGCAACCCAGGTGATTTTTTTCTGCACATACCAGAAACACAGTATGGCTAAAGGAAAATCCCAGTTAGAGGTATGTGGCGCACCAATCAGGACAAACTTTTTTTCTGCGGGCATGCTTACCTTAACGCGCCAGCCGCTTAGCTTTAGAATTGTTTTGGCAAAAAGATGTAGCATGCGGTGATATTTATTTTTTCCAGTTTTCCTGTTTGGCGACATGCAGTTTTCTGTAGCCATCAAGCAGTTTGTGATGCGTGGTGAAACCATCCAGGCTTAAACCCGGGCTATGCAGGCCAAAAAAGTTCTCTTTGCCAGAGACGACATCTTTACAGTCTGCCAGTGTTTGCTGGCCAAACATTAAGACGAGGCTGTCTTCATAGTCTTCAAGCTTTCGCTCGCCCATGCGGATTTCAAGCAGTGTTTGCAGGCATAAATAAAAACGTGAAGCATCATTATCAAGCTGGTCGATGTGCAGGCACCAGCTGACCCATTCAATCGCTTCGTCATTTTTCAGGGCAAGGCATAGCATGGCTTTCAGCTCGCCAATACGCAGCTGTGCCCACGTAGTACCGGGGTTGGGCGCAACGCCGATAAATTCGGCGACCCGCTGATAGTCATTAAAGCCGCCTTCTTCCAGACGCTCGAGGATAGACTGCCAACTGGCGGCATCAAGGTTTTTCAGGCTAAGTATTTCTTCGCGAAATAAAGCGCCTTCATTATTGTTATTCCAGAACAGGTCATCAACCGGGTAGATATCCGACATGCCGGGAACAATAATACGGCAGCAATAAACATCAAGGTGCTCATAATCAGAGATATAAATATCAAATCCCAGTTCATGAATGATATCGCAAAGGTAACTGAACTCATCAGTAGTTGAAGCATCGTGATCCCAGTCACTAAATTCGTAGTCGGCCTTGTTCTTGAAAAAGTCATAAGCGATAAGGCCGCTGGAATCAATAAAATGGGTTTCCAGGTTATGGTGGTCCGAGACTTCATCAAGATCAAAACTGGGTGACTGGAAACCATCGAGCTGATCGAGATCACGGCCCTGCAATAATTCGGTGACCGTACGTTCCAGCGCAACTTCAAAACTGGGGTGTGCACCAAACGAGGCAAAAACAGTCGCATTCATAGGGTTGATCAGCGTTACGCTCATTACCGGGTAACGGCCTCCGAGAGAAGCATCAGCAATACGCAGGCTATAGCCATGCGACTCAAGCTTGCGAATAGCCTCAACGATTTGCGGAAATCGCTGTAACACATCGTCAGGTACTTCCGGCAGGCATATGCCTTCAGCGATTATTTTGTTTTTTATGTAGCGTTCAAAGACTTCAGACAGGCTTTGCACGCGTGCTTCATTCTGCGTGTTGCCGGCAGACATGCCGTTGCTGACATAGGAATTGCCGATTATGTTAACAGGGAACCAGATATCTTTGCCATCACGCTGGCGTTTATAAGGGCAGGCGCAGATACCGCGTTCGCCGGTGCCGGAATTGGTGTCAAATATTTTTGCTGCTGTCAGTTGATTGTCAGGGTCATAATAATTCCATAAGGTTTCGTCAAGCAGTCCATCGGGAAGCTGGCTCGTATCATCACTGCTAAACCATCGTTCGTCCGGATAATGAACAAAATCACCCCTGGAAAAATCTTCGCCTAAATAAAAGTCAGCAAAAAAATAATTGCAGCTCAGGCGTTCAAAATATTCTCCCAGTGCACTGGCAAGGCAGGATTTTTTTGTTGTGCCCTTGCCGTTAGTAAACATCAGGCCGCAATCTTTATCGCGTATATGAACGGAATAAACATTGGGTACCGGGTTTAACCAGGACGCTTCTTCAATATCAATATTTAAGCGCTTTAATTTGGCAAGCATTGATTCGATGGATTCTTCCAGCGCGGCATCTTTGCCTTTAATAAAAGTTTTTTCGCTCATAATGAAGCCTGTAGTTTTTTGATTTGCCTGTTATGGACAGGAGTTAGAATTGTGATTGCGCAGAGTGCACCGAATAATGCCCATGCCATATCAGATTGTGTGTCCCATGTATATCCCTGGGTGCCCAGAAATGCTTCCGCCGCTTCGCCAGACAGCAATGCGACCCACCACTCGAGGAGCTCATAAAACGCGCTCAATGCCAGGCAGAAGCATAAAGTAAAAAAGTGTGTAAAAGTTTTACTAATAACTAATTCACGTCGAATAATTATTTCACGGCAGATTATTGCGGGGACAAATCCCTGTACGAAATGTCCGACTTTATCAAAGTTATTTCTTGAGTGATCAAACATATCTCTGATGGTGTCGAATAAGGGCACTTCTGCGTAGGTATAATGGCCACCCACCATTAATAGCCAGCAATGCAGCAATATAAGCACATAGCATAAAGGCGTTAAGGGAAAACTTTTTCGTGTTAGCGCCAGGACTACTATGCCAATGACAGCAGGAGCTACTTCCAGCACCCAGGTCGGGTAGTCTTTTGGTGCAATCGCCGACCAGATGAATACAGCCAGGAACAGCGCAAGGTACAGCAGGCTCGCTGATAAACCCGGGTAAGGTTTAATGGCCGAATTCATTTATAGCGTTATTTGTTGTGCTTTTTGCAGGCATCGAGGACTTCATCGACATGGCCTTTAACTTTTACCCCGCGCCATTCTTCGATAAGGACACCATTTTCATCGATTAAAAAGGTGCTGCGGTCAACGCCCATGTATTCGCGTCCATAGAGTTTTTTTAATTTGATGACATCAAACTGTTTGCAAAGCGATTCGTCTTCATCTGAAAGAAGCTCAAAATTAAATGCCTGTTTAGTTTTGAAATTTTCGTGCTTGCGTATCGAGTCGCGTGAGACACCCAGGATGACCGTGTTTTGCCGGGTGAATTTAGCTTTGCTATCACGGAAGTTCTGTCCTTCGGTGGTGCAACCCGGTGTGCTGTCTTTAGGGTAAAAGTATAAAACGACTTTTTTACCGGCTAAATCTTTTAGTGCGATTTGTTGTTCACCCGTAGCCGGGCGTGAAAAATTTTTAACTTTTTTTCCGATTTTAACCATGATTAGTCCTGTGCTTTAGATGCTCTTTAGTTCAGCATCAAGATTCAGTTCGTCGCATATATCCATAAATGCTTCCCGCAGCTTCGCAATATTGGTATCAGCGGGTATGCCGACAGTCATGTGCAGGGCGAACATTGGCGAGCCGGTATGCGGTGCAGCATAACGTTCGGTTTGAAGATCGACGATATTTATATTTCGTGTCGAGAAAAAACCGGATAGATTGTGCACGATTCCCGGGTGATCCAGTGAAGCGACATCGACCGAGTAGGGTATGGTGTTTTCGGCTATACCGCGTTCTGATGTGGCCTTTAATAACAGGCTCATATTCATTGTTTTTTCAATGTCACTTACCTGTGTATGCAGCGCTGCTAAAGCATCGGGCTCACCGCTAACCAGTAATAGAACGGCAAACTCACCGCCAAGTACAGTCATGCGGCTGTCTTCAATATTCAATCCGTGGGTATAGATGATATTACTGAGCTGGTCGACAATGCCGGGGCGGTCTTCACCGAGGGCAGAAATAACAAGTTTTGTGGTCATGATATTGTTAGCACTTAGGAATCACATTTAAGGAACGCACAGTGTAAACAAAAAATGCTTAAACGCAAGATCTCAATAGATGAAGCAGGTTAACAGTACAGGTGAAGGTGAGACGATTTAACCCAGTTCGGATAATTCACGCATTAGCATAGCGGGATTACTGGTGTTTAATTCGATCAGGCGGCGTAAATGCTGCAGGCTGTTGACATCAATTTGCAGCCATTTCAGGCCCCAGTTGCCATTGTTTGAGTGCGTGATATTGACCCTGGCGTGGATGGAGACATCTTCACCGAGGAATAATGCCATGCCACACGGTTTGCTCTGGTCAAAATCGAGATTATCAGGCGGTTCAACCAGCATGCCCTTGAGAGAGATGTCCAGCAGGTTGCAGCTCCATTCCTGGTGTCCGCACTGCATCAGGATCTCAGCGCTAAAAGGGATACGGTTATAACTGCGACGTTCTGATTGTTCTGATGTGTTCAATTGTTTGCCTAAAAGAGGAATAACTCTACCTGAATAAATACTAGTAAATTATTCGTAATTGGCAACATAAATCATTGAAATAAAGGTGAAATATTGATTAACTGTGCGACTTGCTTTATTGGGGCTATTAATGAGTACAGGCGACATATTTCGAAGCAGTATGGTGGCGTTGGTTACACCGATGCAGGTAGACGGCAGTGTGGATTACGCCAGCCTGGCCAAACTGGTTGAATTTCATATAGAAAACGGCACTTCGGCGATTGTATCGATGGGTACAACGGGCGAGTCAGCGACATTGAACATGGATGAGCACTGTAATGTCATGGCGCGTACGGTCGAAATGGTTAAAGGCCGCATTCCCGTGATTGCCGGTACCGGAGCAAATTCGACATGGGAAGCCATCGAGTTAACCCGCTGTGCTCAGCAGGGCGGTGCTGATGCCTGTCTGCTGGTAACGCCGTATTACAATAAGCCGCCGCAGCAGGGCCTGTATCTGCATCACCGGAAAATTGCTGAAACCGTTGATATTCCTCAGATTCTTTACAATGTTCCGGGGCGTACCGCGGTCGATATGTTGCCTGAGACCGTAAAACGGCTGTCAGAGGTTGATAATATTATCGGTTTAAAAGACGCTACCGGGGATCTTGATCGCCTGGCGCAGACACAGGCATTACTGGCTGACGCTGACTTTAAGCTATACAGCGGCGATGATGATACCGGCACAGAATTTATGCTGCGCGGTGGTCACGGTGTGATTTCGGTCACCAGTAATGTGGCACCCAGGGCCATGGCTGCGATGTGTGAAGCGGCACTGGCGGGTGATCGTGAATTGGCAGAAGCCTTAAATCAGCCATTAACAGGTCTGCATACTCAATTATTTCTCGAGGCAAACCCGATTCCTGTGAAATGGGCGCTGTCTGAAATGAAACTTATACCACCTGGCATACGTCTACCTTTAACGCAGCTGGCCGAGCAATATCATCAACCAGTTTTAGCCGCCATGAAACAGGCGGGTATACTGGACTAGTCATAACTGGCTTAGAAAGCCGTTTGACCGTTCGAATAGCTATGCCTGATAGCATGGGCAGCACATAAATTGAGAAGCAGTTAATGAACACGTATATATTAAAAATTGCCGGTGTTGTATGCACCGCACTAGTACTATCATCCTGTGGTTTATTCGGTGGCGATAAACGTCCGGTTTACCAGGGCGCGGAATACTATAAAAACCTTGAAGTACCGCCTGATCTGACTGAACCGGATACCGGTGACCAGCTGAGAGTGCCTGATCCTACTGAAGAAGCATTACAGCGATTTCGTGATAACAATAAACTGGAAACGGTCATTACGCCAAAGTTTGATGGTGTTCGCAGTGTCAGCTTTGCAGGTAACAGCTGGTTAGAAGTAGATAATACTGCTGACCAGGTATGGCAGAAGCTTATCGAATTCTGGCAGGGTGAAGGCATAGAGCTAGTGCAAAATCGGCCCATGCTGGGGTTTATGGAAACTGACTGGACGAAACGGCTGGAGGCTGACAGGGGATTTTTCTCATCGATGCTTCAGCGTTTTGAACCGGACGAAAAAGATAAATTCCGCGTTCGTGTTGAGCCTTTCGACAATGCTACCAAAACCCGCATTTATCTTGCCCATTCAAGAATCGAACGGGTAACAGGTGGCGAATTTGGTGATGTAATTTCATGGAAGTCACTCCCTGCTGACCTGGAAGCGGAGCGCGAGATTATTGCTCGCATGGCTTTATTTGCCGGTCTGGACAAAGAGCAGTCAACACAGCTACTGGAAAATTACCGTCCTTATAGTTCGCTGGTAAAAGTTGATCGTAACAATACAACGGCGTTGACTATGACGGGCAGTATGGATTTTGTCTGGCGTCGATCCCTGCGTGCACTGGATCGCATGCGGATGCAGGATATTCGAGAAGATAAAGAGAGTAGTAGCATTCATTTCATCGTCGGAAAAATAGCTGATGAGGATATCGAGGTTGAAGAGGATGAACTATCAAAAACCAGCTGGTTAATGCAATTATTTACCGATGTCGATGAAGCCAGCCTGGCGAGCAATGAGAAGCGGAAATATCGCTTACGATTTTCTGACAGTAATGGTCGAGTTCAGATTGAAGTTCTCGATATCGAAAACTCGCAGTCAAGTGATGAAGATGGCGATGTAACCGGTACTGCTCTTGCTGAACAAATAAGAAACATACTGGTTAAAAACCTGGAATAAACTTTTGTTAAATCCCCGCCATACCTGATTATCTATTTCGCTGTAATAAGCACTTACTCCTTCGCGGGTGAGTGCTTAACGTCACTGTACTGCTTTTTCCATTGCTGCATTGCTACAATAAAAATTATTGTCGATTGATGCTTATTAATGCTGAAAAATGAGTCTTTTCCTGGTAAAAAACTTTTCGGTAATTTTCTGATAAATTTATCAATATAAGTTACAGCGGAGTTGTTTTCATTAAACCTTCTGTTACTCTCGCTCTGCATTAAGCAGTCCAGCAATTTCTTTAAATAATTTTTTAGCTGGTTAGTGGTGTACCAGTTATAGCCGATACATTGTGATACAGATGTAACTGAAGCGCGAGTCAGGTCTATGAAACGGTGGCCTGGTCTGTATTATTTGAAATTTAGTAAGGCTACTATCGCCTGACATGAGCATCGCTGATGTTTTATTTGGTGACAGGCTTTACCGCGGCCTGAAATTATGAAATCATCATGCACTTCTCAATGCATGCCAAAAGGGTCCCGCTTATGAATCCAGAAGCACAGACGCTTAATTCTTCAGCAGTATTAAACATGGACTTCTCCAGGCAAATCTGTGTTCTGCCCGAACATCACCAGTGGATCACCAGTCCTGCGGATGGCGTATCGAGAATGCCGCTGGAACGAGTTGCAGCTGAGTCCGGCCATACCACCAGTTTTGTAAAATTCAAACCAGACTCATCGTTTCCGCCGCATAATCATCCACAGGGTGAAGAAATTTATGTAATGGAAGGTGTTTTTTCAGATGAAAACGGTGACTATCCGGCAGGCAGTTATATACGAAACCCGCCTGGCTCGCATCATAAGCCTTTTACCCGGCAGGGCTGTACCCTGTTTGTGAAGTTAGAGCAGTTTCAGCCGGGAGATACAAAACAGCTTGTTGTCCGACCCCAGGACCAGCAATGGCGCCCAGGTATTGGTAATCTTAAAGTATTATCATTACATGCCTTTAAAGGCGAAAGTGTGGCACTGGTTTGGTGGCCAGAAAACGAAATCTTTCAGTCGCATAGCCACCAGGGTGGCGAAGAAGTTGTGGTATTAAAGGGCCGGTTTATTGATGAATTTGGCGAGTATCCTGCTGGCAGCTGGATTAGAAGTCCCCACTTGAGCAAGCACTTTCCTCGTGTTGAAGAAGAAACGTTAATACTGGTTAAAGTAGGCCACCTTACAACAGACGTATGAGCGTCTGCGCTGTGATAAACAGCTGTAGATATACAATGCACGTTTATGTTCTAGCCTGCGGTATTGCTTCGGCTAAAGTATGGCGCTTAATGCCAGGGCAATCGCAAGCATCTGGCGCATACTTACAAGGGTAAGAATCAAGCTTGCGTAGTCAATGTATATGTCTGGTTATATCCAATAAAGAACAGGTTTAAATCTGAAATCGTTGGTTTAATTACCCGATTTTCTATCCTCAAGCATATTAATTACCGTTAGTCGACGTTGTATGGATGTCAGAATATTGACATCGTGTCCGGGTGTTATTTAGCTCTATATTCCCTGGTTAGCTTCTCGCTAACAGTAAGTGTTGCGAAAAAATACTTACCAAGGGCGCATTCTAATCAGCATATCAACTGCCGGAGTCCCCGCTATATCTGAAGAATTTCTAACTCATTAAGTCATTTTTTATAGTGTCATTTTTTCGACTGTGATGACCGGTAAATGACGTTTTTACCGATCGTCATTGTTTTATAACTCTTTGTCTGTATTAGTTTTTTTGTAAAGTAATGTAAATATCTATGAGCTATGATTAGTCAATGTAAAGACTTATATACGGACTGTTTTTAGCATTGCGAAGAAAGAACAGTTGTATGCGAGCAAATTAGAAAACGATTGTGAGCGATTGTGCCATTAGTTTAATAGCGTGACTAAATGAGTCGAAAAAGCTTTTTATATTAAATGAATGGGTTAAGTGTAATCAGGATGAAATTACGTGAATAAAAATGCTTATAAGTTTTTTCTATTACTGCTAGCGATAATAATTTCGTTAATGCCCCTACGTTTGATGGCGGAGTCGGATACTGCGATAAACATTAAAGCTGATTTTATCTATAAGTTTACAGTTTTTACACAATGGCAAGACGGCAGTGAAGAGCTGAATATTCGTGTACCTGGAAATGAATCAGCAGGTTCATTTGTATATGGCCTACATGTATTAAAGCTAGCTATAAAGGTTATTTAAGTCATGTTTTTACCAGGACTAAAATCGGGCCTCAAAGAGTTATCTATCCAGAACAAGATCCTTGTTATCAATCTTACGGTAACGGCTATTGCCCTGTTATTTGCAGTAGTAATGTCTATTGCGAGTGATTACGTAAGTAAGCGAAATTATCTTGTAGAAAATTTGCTTGTGCAGGCAAAAATGGTTGGTAAGAATTCTTCAGTTGCACTGGTGTTTAATGATAATAACGCTGCAGAGGATATACTGAAATCATTTAGTGAATCGCCAGCTGTACGCATTGCTACTGTCTATGATGTAAACAATAATGTATTAGCAAGTTACCTTAAGGATGACCAGGAGGCAGTGATGAATGATGTTCATATTCTGGATATTAGTAACAGTGCTGGCAGGAAGGTGATTAGTAGTGAATCATTCTTCGAAAATAAAGTGGGCATAGTTCAGGAGATCTCTCACAATAATAGTCAAATAGGAAAGTTGTATCTGCAGGCAGATATCTCTAATTTACATAGTGACAGCATCAATCATTTTTTGTATACATCATTTGTTGCGTTTTTAAGTTTAATCATTGCATCCATATTATTTTTAAAACTCAGGAAAAGAATAACCGGTCCATTACAACTGCTAACCGATTTAATGGAAACGGTTATTAAGGAAAGTGACTATAGTGTACGAGCAAAAATAAACTCTAACGACGAAATCGGTGTTTTAGCAGATGGCTTTAATGAAATGCTTGCGCATATTCAGGTGAACGATGAAAAACTTGAACATGAACTATCCGAACGGTATAAAGCAGAAAAACACCTTGATAAGCTGGCATATTATGATGTCATAACGGATTTACCGAACCGGCATTTTTTTCAGGAGCACCTTGATCGAGCAGTAGAACATGCGGTTAAAACAAACCAGCTAATGGCGCTATTATTTCTTGATCTGGATAATTTCAAAACCGTCAATGATACCGCTGGCCATAACACGGGTGACTTATTGCTAAAACAGGCTTCTTCGCGATTATCAAATGTACTGAGGCTGGGCGATTATATCTGTCGTATTGGCGGCGATGAATTTGCAATTATAATCGAGAATATAAAAGATATAAAAGATGTTTCGAAAGTGACGGGGAAATGTATCGAATGTCTGTCAAAACCTTTTGTGTTTGACGACCACAAGTTTTTTGTTGGTGTTAGCATCGGTGTCAGTGTTTGCCCGGATGATGCAGTCAATGCAAATGAGCTTCTGGTTAGTGCAGATGTGGCGATGTATGAAGCTAAACTCAATGGTAAAAACAATTACAAATTCTTTAATAAGGAAATGAATGAAGTTAATAGTTTGAAGTACCAGTTAGAAAGCGATCTACGCTACGCGATAAAACATAAGCAGATGGAAATATATTATCAGCCACAGGTTGATTCAAATACTGGCGCTATTTCGGGTGTTGAAGCCTTAATGCGATGGAATCATCCTGATAAAGGAACAGTCTTTCCTGATAAATTTATTCCAATAGCAGAAGAAAATGGCATGATTCTACAACTGGGTGAGTGGTTGTTGAATACGGTATGTCTCCACAGGAAGAAGTTAATAAGTTCTGGTCTGGATAAAATTAGCATCAGCATAAATGTTTCTGTTTTGCAGATACGCGATGATAGTTTTATCGGGACGGTTAGTCGTGCATTGAAAAAATTTGATCTGGAACCGGGTTTTCTTGAAATTGAATTGACTGAAAGTATATTGATGAATAATAGTGAGCAGGTCATTGATAAGGTCAGGCAGTTGCATGATATGGGTGTGCAAATTGCTATCGATGATTTCGGATCCGGCTTTTCATCAATGAACTATCTTAAAAGTCTGCCGGTAAATAAAATCAAGATTGATCGCAGTTTTGTTGCTGGTTTGTCTCAGGGCAGTGAAGACAAGGCTATTACTAAAGCAATTGTTGCAATGTCACATGGTATGGGAATCAGCGTGGTTGCTGAAGGTGTGGAACATCAGGAGCAGGCAGATTACCTGTGTTCATATCAGTGTAATGTGCTGCAGGGCTATTATTTTTACAGGCCGATGATGTTCGGTGACCTGTTAAGGCTGGATGAAAAAGAGTTTATAGAAAGCGAAAAGTAGACTGAAAATAAATTACCATGGAATAGATAATATTCCTGCGGAATACGATTTATACTGTGATGAAATCATGCTCAATAATGTTTTTCAATTTGATCAAATGCACGATTGATGGTGTCTTCATCGACACAGTATGCCATTCTTACATGGTGCTCGCCAGAAGGTCCAAATGCACTGCCAGGAGTCACCGCAACTTTGCTTTTATTTAGTAAACTTATTGCAAACTGTTTTGAATTTTCATGCTCTGCAATAATTTTCGGAAAAATGTAATACGCACCCTCCGGCTTTCGGTTAGAGAAAACATGCGGCATATTATCCAGTCTCTGGCAGATAAGTTCTCTGCGATTCTTTAAAATATTTTCAAATACCTGCTTATGATCTGATGCCTGGCTTAAAGCTATTATCCCGGCCAGCTGTGAAATCCGTGGCGCACATATCATGGTCGCATCATGTACTTTAAGTGCCTCACGTTTCAATTCTGCAGGCATTACCATGTAAGAAAGGCGCCAGCCGCTCATAGCGTAAGATTTAGAAAAAGAGTAAAGATAAATGAGATGTTCCCTGAGTGATTCAACACTGGCGAGGTTAAAATGTTTGTCTCGGTTTTCATATACAAAGTCACTGTAAGGGTCATCGATAATGATTAGAATATTGTGTTGCTTTGCTATTTCACCAACACGCATTAACTCTGCCCGGCTAAAAATTTTCCCGGTAGGATTTGATGGGCTAACAAGGACAATGGCCTGCGTTTTATCAGTAATCAGACCGGGTAATGAATCTAAATCCAGCGACCAGTTATTGTCTTCGTTAAGTGGCCAGTATACGGGTACACCGGAGAATAAATGAATTTGCTGTATATGCGAAGCAAAACACGGATCAGTAAGAATGATCTCATCGCCAGGGTCTAGCATGGTATGAAATAGTGTGTTCAGGCCCTGCATGTTGCCAGCGCTGATTAATACATTTTCATTTGCGTTGACCCTGATGCCGGTCTTTATTTCATGATGCTGTACGACTAGTTCGCGTAGTTCTGGCAGTCCGTCGGGTAAAGTGTACTTTCCTGCATCAGCATCAGTATCAAGGATATGTTTAATGCCATTACGAATATATTCAGGTGTAGTAAATGATGGTAGTCCCCAGCTCAGTGATACTGCGCCTTCAATTTTTTCGCTGAGGATGGCCATATCTTTAATGGCAGAAACTTCAGATTCGAGTACATAAGTGGAAATGATGTCGGTAATGAAAGTCATTGATTTATTGTTGTGAGTTGATTTTATCGTTATAAAATGTCGCGCATGTAAACATAATCATCTAAGATTAATATATTAATAAATAGGCGGACGGTTAATATTCATTATCTGAATCACTGATGTTGCAATTTCTTCTACGGATATGTGGCTACTGTCTATGTGCCTGATATTTTCTACGGCTATAAGCGTATTGATTAACCGGGTTTCTCGCTGGCACTGTTCTAGCGAAGAGTAAATGCTGTTTTTCCTCCGTATTTCCCTGATTGTATGCAATCGATCTGCACTAATCAGCAGGGCGAATAACTTTTCTCTGTATGGCTTTAATGCATCAGGCAGGTAGCCGCTAGCCATGTCTGATTCAGTCAGCGGATAGTTGGCTGCGCGTAAACCAAACTGCATGGCAAGATAAAGACAGGTTGGTGTTTTACCGCTGCGTGACACGCCGATCAGGATAATATCTGCATCTTTATATTCTTTGGTGTTGATGCCGTCATCGTTTTTTAGCGCATAATTTACCGCTTCCATTCTTGACATGTAGACGACTTCATTGCTAATGCCATGAGATAATCCTTCAGCATGAGAAGAGGATGTACTCAATTCGGCTTCCAGCGGCTTAATAAAGGTGTCGAAAAAATCAATTATATGCGATTGTGTGCTGGCAATAATTTCACGATAGTTATCGTCAATCAATGTGCTGAATACCAGAGGTTTTTCTTTTGATTTTTCAGCGGTTTCATTGATTGTTCTGGCTGCAGCAAGTGCCTTGTCAATCGAGTCAATAAAAGGAAGTGAATGCTGCTCAAACTTAATTGAACTGAACTGTGTCAGCAGTGCATGGCCAAGGTTTTCTGCCGTGATACCTGTACGGTCTGAAACAAAAAAGACGGGGCGGAGAGATGTCATGTTTTTCATTATCCTGGCGTTCTATCAAGCGTCTGTTTTTGATAAATGCAGCCAGGTATCAACAACCGTGTCCGGATTTAAAGATATGCTGGATATTTTCTGCTCTAACAGCCAGGCGGCAAAATCGGGATAATCCGAAGGCCCCTGTCCGCAAATACCAATATATTTATTTTGCTCACGACAGGCGGTTATTGCCATTTCAAGTAATTTTTTTACAGCAGCATTACGTTCATCAAACAAATGTGCAACCACCGCAGAGTCGCGATCCAGGCCAAGAGTTAACTGTGTCATATCATTCGAACCGATGGAGAAGCCATCGAAGTATTGCAGAAATTCACTGGCCAGTAGTGCATTTGATGGAATTTCGCACATCATTATGATGCGTAGATCATTGTCGCCCCGCTTAAGCCCATTATCAGCCAGTAGCTGTGTTACCTGTTCTGCTTCTTCAAGTGTGCGGCAGAAAGGAACCATGATTTCGACATTGCTCAAGCCCATCTCGTCTCGAACCTTTTTCAGTGCCCGGCATTCGAGTTCAAAACAGTCACGGAAATTCTCTGATAGATAACGAGATGTGCCACGGAAACCGATCATCGGGTTTTCTTCTTCTGGCTCAAATAAATCACCACCAAGCAAGTTGGCGTATTCGTTAGATTTAAAATCAGATAATCGAACAATAACCGGGTTGGGCGAAAAAGCTGCTGCCAGGGTAGCAATACCTTCGACCAGTTTTTCAATATAAAAACTTACCGGGTCTTTATAACCGGCACTGCGCTTGTTAATTAACTGCTGCAGGTCGGCAGTCTGCTGATCAAATTGCAGTAATGCTTTTGGATGAATGCCAATAGTATTGTTAATAATGAATTCTAGACGTGCCAGGCCGACACCTGCATTGGGTAACCGTGAAAAGGCAAAAGCGCGGCCTGGCGTGCCAACATTTAACATGATTTTTGTTGCTATTGAGGGCATTTCTCCAGTGTCAGTGCGTATGATTTCAAAGTCGAGCTGGTCCTGGTATATATATCCGGTGTCACCCTGTGCGCAGCTGACGGTCACATCATCTCCATCATTTAATAATTCAGTGGCATTGCCACAGCCGACAATTGCCGGTATGCCCAGTTCGCGGGCGATGATCGCAGCATGACAGGTGCGGCCGCCACGGTTTGTCACGATGGCCGCGGCGAGTTTCATTACCGGTTCCCAGTCAGGGTCGGTCATATCGGTAACCAGTACATCGCCTTCTTTAACACGAGACATTTCACTGGGGTCTTTAATCAGGCTGACCTTCCCGGCACCAATGCGCTGGCCGATCGCACGACCTTCCAGTAGAACGGTGCTTGTTTGTTTCAGCTCGTAACGTTCAATAACGGTTGCGCTGGCCCGGCTTTCGACGGTTTCCGGTCTTGCCTGTACAATATATATTTCACCATTTAAACCATCCTGCGCCCATTCAATATCCATTGGCCGGCCATAATGCTGCTCGATGGTGATAGCGTGACGGGCGAGCTCTTCAACCTGGCTGTCATTGAGGCAGAAACGCAGGCGTTGCTGTTCATCAACATCGACCGTCTGTACAAAGTCATTAGTGTCTGGATTATCGCTGTATATCATTTTGATTAATTTACTGCCCAGGGTGCGATTTAATATCGCCGGTTTGTTCTGTTGCAGGCAGGGTTTATAGACGTAAAATTCATCGGGATTCACAGCACCCTGAACCATGGTCTCACCGAGGCCGTATGCCGCCGTGATGAATACTGCATCACGAAAACCGGACTCAGTATCCAGCGTGAACATAACACCGCTGGTGCCGAGATCACTGCGCACCATGCGTTGTATGCCGGCAGATAATGCCACTTTACTGTGGTCAAAGTCCTGGTGTACCCGGTATGAAATGGCGCGATCGTTATACAGCGAGGCAAATACTTTTTTTATGGATAATAAAACATTGTCCAGTCCGCATACATTCAGGTATGTTTCCTGCTGGCCGGCGAAAGACGCATCAGGTAAATCTTCAGCAGTTGCAGAGGATCGGACGGCAACTGCCTGCTCTGCTTCATCTGCCTGCAATTCATCATAAGCCCTGGTGACTTCGCTGAGAAAACTTTCTTCGAAAGGCGCGTCTATTATCCATTGCCGGATTTCTCGGCCTGCGGCGACCAGTTCGGCTATATCGCTAGTATCTAGAGTTTCTAGACGTGAGCTTATTTTTTGATCAAGATTCGATTGAGAAAGAAAATTGCGGTAAGCATCTGCAGTGGTGGCGAAACCATCTGGAACTTTGATGTTAAGCGGTGATAGCTGGCTAATCATTTCACCCAGTGAGGCGTTTTTCCCACCAACACTGTCGATATCATTTATTCCTAGCTGATTGAACCAGATGATTTGTTTCATAATTCAGTGCCCGTGAAAGTTTTACTGGGAGTTTAAGCCAAGTATATGTGAAAATATGTCACCATAGTTAATGGGATCCTGTAGTTATGCCATATGTATAAATACACCTTTGATGCCATTCTATATCGTGAGTGCAATAATATGATTAAAAGTTTTAAAGGAATTGGTATTTACACAGCGATTGTGCTGTTTGTTTCTATCGCCTATTTTATTTATGCGAAATCAGTTTACCCGCCTGTCGAAGACAACGAGACTTTTTTAAGTGAGATCGGCGAGGGATTTGGTGAAATTGGTTTATGGGCATTAATTTTTATTTATGCCCGGACAGTTTTAAAGCTGCTTATGGGTAAGGGCGAGTATGCACGACGTTTATTGCCGGATTATACGCCGCCTGCCGCAGCCACACTGTTTCAACAGCTGCTATGTTTTTTAAATCGAACCCATGTTTATGTTGGTATTGCCACCGTGGCTGTAATTCTGCTGCATATTGGATTAATGGGTGTGCCACTGGAGATACTGTTTTTTCAGGCTGTTCTGGCTTTAGTTGTCTGGCAGGCTTTATTTGGTATGTTTCTTAGCTGGCGTTATTCACCTAAGGAATTAAAGAAGTTTTCATACCTGGTGCATGCGCAGTTTTTTAGCGGAATAATGATCGGTATTTTTGCTTACTTTGGCCACTTGTTAATCGACAGCTAAACCCTTGAAAGTGTCATTATTAAGGGCATATCACTATATAAATTAATTCAGCATTATTATTGATAAATCAGACCACTTTAATGTATTGTATTTTCTGCAGTATATTGAAAGGAGTTTACTATCCGGATGAACGCATGTTCCTGTATAGAAATATCAGGCTTTTACAGCTGCCTGGCAGAAATACCAACAGATATAATCAATGTTTGAAGTATTACTCATGCGTCATGCCAAATCAGACTGGCATAGTCATTCCGATGATATCGATCGGCCTTTAAACAGGCGTGGCCGTGATGATGCAGTTCGCACTGGCGCTTATCTTAAACAGAATAATCTTTTGCCTGATAAAGTACTGGTTTCAGTAGCGCAGCGTACCCGTGAAACTGCCCAGTTGCTGTTAAACAGTCATCCACTGGCTGCAGAAAATATTATCATTGACCCCTCGCTTTACCTGGCGGACAGAGAAACACTGATAGAGTCAATTGAGTTATATGCGAAAGATAATCAGCGTTTGCTTATCCTTGCGCATAACCCCGGTATGGATGATGCGGTTAGTTATCTTACCAGTACGGCGCCGCCGCTTTCGGCCAAAGGCAAGCTGATGACGACCTGTGCGCTGGCCTGTTTTAGAATGGAATCACTGGATGCGGTTTCCCGCTCGGGCAGAGCTGAACTATTTGCCTTGATCCGGCCAGATGAAATTTAAATAATGCCTTCAGGGCGTAGCCTGAAATCTGTGATATCAAATCAATTGCTGAGCTGGTAGGTATTGAGAAACATATCAACACTTGATTCAATAATTTTCTTTTGTTCTTCTTTACCGGGAATCGGGTTGAGGCCGTATATTTGCGGCCATAATGCAAAGGCTTCGATCAGGCCGAGAAACTGCTTACCCGCAACCACTGGCTGACTGTAAGCGGTTGTCTCGTTTAGCCTGTTCAATCCATTTGACTACGCCATAACCACTTTCCTGAAACGTCATCGACGTTGGCCTGAGTGAGTTCCGGGGAGCTTAGCGATTCTACGGTTATCATTCTTAGCATGCTGAGAAATTCTTCTGTGGCGAGCAATCGCATTTGCTGGCAATAAAAAAGCACCATCATGTGGTGCTTATATTATTAATACTGATTAATTACTAAAGGTAATATTGAAGTTTTATCTTGTTTTTTCAATCAAGGCATAGGCTGAATGATTGTGTATCGATTCAAAATTTTCAGATTCAACCGTATATGCCTGAATGCGCTTATCGATATTTAATTGATGAGCAATGTCACGTACCATGTCTTCGACAAATTTTGGATTATCGTAAGCACGTTCAGTAACAACTTTTTCGTCCGGGCGTTTTAACAGGCCATACAGTTCACAGGAAGCCTGAGCTTCTACCAGGTCAATAATCTCTTCAATCCAGATAAAGTCTTCGGTTTCAATATTGACGGTGACGTGAGAACGCTGGTTGTGCGCACCACGGTCAGATATTTTCTTCGAACATGGGCACAGGCTGGTTACAGGAACAACCGCCTTGATGTTGATAATGTTTTTATTCTTCCTGCGCTCACCAATAAAGGTTACTTCGTAATCAAGCAGGCTTTTTACGCCAGAAGCAGGTGCTGTTTTATTGATGAAGAAATGGAAGCTCATTTCGATATGGCCGACTTCGGCGTCAAGACGAGAAGTCATTTCAGTCAGCATCTCTTTAAAAGATTCAACGGTGATTTCCCACGAATGATTGTTGAGGATTTCAACAAAACGTGACATGTGGGTGCCTTTGAAATTGTGCGGCAAATCAACATACATATTGAAATTCGCAATAGTATGCTGGACAAGACCGGTACGGTCTTTTACCTGCACAGGATGACGAATATCCTTGATGCCTACTTTATTAATAGCTATGGCACGGGTGTCCTGGCTGTTTTGAACATCGGGCAGGGTACTTGTTGTCATAGCTTCTTTCTCTTTTGAGTCTTTATCAAGGACATCGGTCATTATGTATTCTCTTTACTTTACTATTCACTATAGCGAACGCAGGCTCGCTCGGTTTCCCAGATCGTAAGTGCAGTAACTTTTATCGTGTCACTGTTTATACGGGCAGAAATCTCCTTAAACATATATGCTGCTATGTTCTCTGCCGTCGGATTAATCTCTTTAAACGGTTCAAGGTCGTTCAGGTAGCGATGATCCAGCTCGTCACCAACTTCATTGGCAGCGTTCTTCATCACTTTAAAATCCACGCCCATGCCTACTTCATCAAGCTGGCTGGCGACGGCTTCCAGTTCAACTTTCCAGTTGTGGCCATGCATACGGCTGCATGCGCCAGGGTAACCCCTTAAGGTATGTGCTGAAGCAAATTCGGTCACTACTTTCAGCTGGTAGCTTGCTGCCATTAATTATGTACCTAAATAATACCTGAGTAAAACAGTAGGGATTTTAACCTTTTTGCTTTATATAAGCAATTCCTTAACTCGGTTGTTGATAGTCTCCAGTATGCCGGCTTTGTCGAGTTTCCAGTCGTGGACTAATTCGGCGGGGTCGCCGTGATTAATCAATTTATCAGGAAAACCGATCTGGAGCAGATTAGTGGTGATATGTCTGGCGTTAAGATGTTCAGAAACAGCGCTTCCTGCACCGCCTGCAATGGCATTGTCTTCAATGGTGACCAGTAAATCATGCGACAGTGCCGCCGCCTCGATAGTTTTGGTGTCCAGTGGTTTGACAAAGCGCATGCTGTATACGCTGGCATCAATTTCTTCGCCGACTTTAAGTGCGGTTGACAGCAGCGGACCGAATACAAGCAGGGCTATTTTCTTACCCTGCCGTTTCTGTTCTGCCTGGGCAAAGGGCAGGGCTTTTAGTTCATCACTGGTTCCAGTGCCGGCGACAGAACCACGAGGGTAGCGCACAGCGCTGGGCCCGTCGTGCAGAAAAGCCGTGGTTAACAGGCCGCGGCATTCGGCTTCGTCAGCCGGGGTCATAATGACCATGTTAGGAATACAGCGTAAAAAACTGATGTCGTAGGCACCGGTATGCGTTGGCCCGTCTGCGCCGACAATACCGGCGCGATCGATGGCAAAGACGACAGAAAGATTCTGCAGTGCGACATCGTGTATTAACTGGTCATAAGCGCGCTGTAAAAAGGTGGAATATATTGCTACCACGGGTTTTAAACCGTCACAGGCCATACCGGCGGCCAGCGTTACCGCGTGCTGTTCAGCGATACCAACATCAAAGTAACGTTTTGGAAAGCGTTGGGAAAACTCGACCAGTCCAGAACCTTCGCGCATCGCCGGGGTAATGCCGACCAGGCTTTCATCCTGGGCGGCCATATCGCATAACCATTCGCTGAATATTTCGGTGTAACTGGGGGCCTTTGCTGCACCGGTGGTGCGGGTTTTTCCGGTGCTCAAATCAAAGGCGCTGACGCCATGAAATTTAACCGGGGCGTCTTCTGCCGGGAAGTAACCTTTGCCTTTCTGGGTTTTGATGTGCAGCAGTCTTGGCCCTGATTGCTGGTTGATGTTTCGTAATACAGGGATCAGTGTATCCAGGTCATGCCCGTCGACGGGGCCGAAATAATTAAAACCGAGTTCTTCAAACAGTGTGCCCGGTGCCACCATGCCTTTGACGTGTTCCTCGGTGCGGCGCGCCAGTTCCAGCGCCGGCGGTATATTCTCCAGCACTTTTTTGCCACCTTCGCGAATAGTGGAAAACAGGTTGCCAGATAACAGCCGGGTCAGGTGGTTAGAAAGTGCACCGACGTTAGGTGAGATCGACATGTCGTTATCATTGAGAATAACCAGCAGATTGGCGTCATCAGCATTATGCATGGCGCCAGCGTGGTTGAGTGCTTCAAAGGCCATGCCGGCGGTCATTGCACCATCACCGATGATGGCCACACAGTGGCGGTTTTCCTTGTTCTGCCTGGCCGCAATACTCATGCCCAGTGCGGCGGCGATGGAGGTGCTGGAGTGTCCGGTACCGAAGGCATCGTATTCACTTTCCTCACGTTTTGGAAAACCGGCGATGCCACCTTTTTGCCGTAATGTCTTCATTTGTTCACGACGGCCGGTGAGGATTTTATGCGGGTAAGTCTGGTGGCCTACATCCCATACCAGGCGGTCATAAGGCGTATTGAACACGTAATGCAGGGCAACGGTTAGTTCGATAGTGCCGAGTCCGGCGGATAAATGACCCCCGGTGGAGGAAACACTGCTGAGTAAGAATTCACGCAGCTGTCGCGCGAGTTCTTTCAGTTGCAACTCATTTAGCTGGCGTACATCAGCCGGGGAGTTAATGGACTCCAGTAGTGACCAGTTTGAGTTAGAGAATGGCATGAGTAATGTGCTTGCTTAAAATTGCCGTTCGACAATATAGGCGGACAGCAGGCGTAAACTATCCGCCTTTTCGTCCAGTGGTTCAAGGTGTTTAAGAGCCAGTACGTGTTGTTTTTGCGCCAGTTCAATCGAGGCATCGAGACCGATAATAGCCGGGAAAGTTGGCTTTTCCTGTTCGATATCCGAACCCTGTGGTTTGCCCAGTGTTTCGGTGTCACCGATAACATCGAGAATATCGTCCTGGATTTGAAATGATAAGCCGATGCACTGCGCATAGTTGTTCAGTATTTCACTTTCCTGCACCGATATATCCTGTTTACACATACCGCCAAGCATAATACTGGCACGTATCAGGGCGCCGGTTTTAAGCTGATGCATGTGCTCAAGTTGCGGCAGTGTCAGTTGTTTGCCGACCGAGGCAAGGTCTACCGCCTGACCGCCTGCCATGCCGTGCGCACCGCTGGCTTCGGTTAACAGGCTCAGCATGTTAATGCGATGCGCCGGTGTCAGTTCAATGTGATCATCTTTCGCCAGGATCTCATAGGCCAGCGCCTGCAGGGCATCACCCGCCAGTATTGCTGTGGCTTCATCAAAGGCCTTGTGGCAGGTCAGGCGGCCGCGGCGAAGGTCATCGTCGTCCATCGCGGGCAGATCATCATGAATCAGTGAATAGGCGTGGATCATTTCAACCGCACAGGCAGGGATATCCATCAGGTCTGTCGATACACCAAGGGCTTCGCCTGCAGCATAAACCATCGCCGGACGGATGCGTTTGCCACCGCCGATAACTGAATAGCGTATGGCTTCAGCCAGGTTGTGCTCTGGCGGGTCGTCGGAGGGCAGGTATTTATCTAAAGCGGAATTAACACGCTTCTGAAAATTCTCCAGACGTGATTGAAAGGCATGTGACATCTAGGCTAATCGTCCAGCTCTATGTCTTGTTCGAGTAATTTTCCGTTCTTTTCGACCAGCTCTTTGATTTTCAATTCTGCATTTTGCAGAGCCTGCTGGCATTCGGTGCTTAAGGCGATGCCTTTTTCAAAGCGCTTTAAGGATTCTTCAAGACTCAGATTGCCCTGTTCCATATCTTCGACCAGGGTTTCAAGTTCGCTTAATGCTTTTTCAAAATTGGGTGTCTTTTTAGCCATGGCGCATTTTAGCAAAAATCACCGTGAAGGATACAGTGTACTTGAATATCTTTATTTGCCGCTAAGATTCAGATTTCTTAAAATTATTTTTCAGCGCAGATTAGGGCAGGACGCCCGTAAGTAGAGTAACGCATACTGTCATGGATGGCAGGTAGTAGAACAATGCAGGAGCTATTGTCGAGGAGCAGTTACCGAGGCGCAGAGGGCGCGGAGAAAAAATTATCTTTGGTTTTTAAAATATAAACCCGCTTTTCTCTGCGTCTCTGCGGTAAAAGCTTCTAAAGCGTGATAGCACTATCTATTAATTCACTGACACGCTGCACCGCGATGATGTTGAGTCCGTCGATTTTTTCACCTTTCCTGGGCATGTTGGCTTTTGGAATGATTGCCGTTTTAAAGCCATGTTTAGCTGCTTCGCGCAGACGTTCCTGGCCATTGGAAACAGGGCGAATCTCGCCTGCTAAACCGACTTCACCAAAGGTGAATACATCGTTTGGCAGGGGCTTGTCGCGGAAGCTGGATAAGGCGGCAAGAATGATCGCGGTATCGGCAGAGGTCTCGGTCAGGCGCACACCGCCAACCACATTAATAAACACATCCTGATCGAACATGGCGATGCCGGCGTGGCGATGCATGACTGCCAGCAGCATGTTTAGTCGATTGGGATCGAGTCCCAGGCAAACACGCCGTGGATTGTTGCTGTGACTTTCGTCGACCAGCGCCTGTAATTCGATAAGCAGCGGGCGGCTGCCTTCACGGGTAACAGTAATAATGCTGCCAGATACAGGTGCTTCATGGCGGGATAGGAATATTGCCGACGGGTTGCTGACGGTTTTTAATCCCTCATCGGTCATGGCGAAAATGCCGAGTTCGTTGACTGCACCAAAGCGGTTCTTGATGGCGCGTATCATACGATAACGCTCTCCCGGGTCGCCTTCAAAATAAAGTACCGTATCCACCATGTGCTCCAGTACGCGCGGACCGGCAAGGGTGCCTTCCTTGGTGACGTGGCCGACCAGGAACAGGGCGGTGCCGGTTTGCTTGGCAAAGCGAACCAGTTGCGCCGCACTTTCGCGTACCTGGGCAACACCGCCGGGAGCCGACTGCAGTGACTCGGTATAGATGGTCTGAATGGAATCGATGACGATAACTTTGGGTTTTTGCTCACCGGACAGTGTGATGATGTTTTCCACGCAGGTTTCAGACAGTAGTTTCAAACCCCGGTCTTCCAGTCCCAGTCGATGTGCGCGCATACTCACCTGTTGCAGCGATTCCTCACCGGTAACATAGAGGCAGGGAAGTGACTGGCTCAGGCTGGCCAGGCACTGCGTTAACAGGGTCGACTTTCCAATGCCGGGGTCGCCGCCGATTAAGGTCACGGAGCCATGTACCAGACCGCCTCCAAGAACACGGTCTAATTCACCGATGTTTGTTGGCGTGCGCATTTCTTCAAGCATCTGGATGTCTACCAGTGCCTGTATTTTTGCCTGGCCTTTTTTGCCGGCAAAACCCTGACGGTTGTTGGTGGTAATGGCAGTAATGGTTTCACTCATGGTGTTCCATTCACCACAGTCGCCACACTGGCCGGCCCACTTTGTATGGCTGGCACCACAGGCATTGCAGGCATACTGTATTTTTGTTTTAGCCATAATCAGGAGTGCTGGTCGTTGTCATATTCAGTATCATCGTCAGATTCGGTTTCTACCGCTTTGTTGCTTTTAACCCTGGCTGTTTGAACCGCGTTGTTCGTTGTTCGAGTGATTTCGATAGTGTAATCACCGATCATCAGGCTGGTGCCATTTTGCGGAATAATTTCCATGTGCTCCAGGATTAAACCATTCAGTGTTTTTGGCCCTTTAGCCGGTAATGACCAGTCTAGTGCACGATTAATATCGCGTAAGTGTGTATTGCCGTCAATCAGGTAACTATTGTCTGCCTGTTCATGTATTCCCGGATTCCGGGTAGGTGAATCAGTGGTAAACTGGCCGACAATTTCTTCTAAAATATCTTCCAGTGTTACCAGCCCCTGGATGCTGCCGTATTCATCGACGACAAGGCCTGAACGGCGGCGGTTTTCCTGAAAGTTTAATAACTGTTGGGTCAGCGGTGTGGCAGCAGGAATAAAATACGCTGGTGCGATCAAGCCCTTCAGCGATTTCATGTTCAGTTCATCGCGTGCAAACAGGTTGAGCACTTTACGTAAATGCAGTACGCCGATAGTGTTATCGATGCTGTCATGAAATACAGGTATGCGCGTGCGCTGGCTATGGGTTAGCTGATGTAAAATATCATTCCATTCGTCATTTAGATCAATGCCGGTAATTTCATTACGAGGAATCATAATATCTTCTACGCTGACCTGCTCAAGGTCAAGAATACTTAGCAGCATATCGGAGTGAGACTGCGGCATAAAGTGCTCGGCTTCGACGACAACGGCACGCAATTCTTCGCTGCTCAATTCCTGTTTTGCCTGGCGGTCGGGGTGAATGCCAATGAGTCGCAGCAATGCATTGGAAAAGATATTGACCGACCAGACAAATGGATACAGCGGTGTAGCAATAATGGTATAAACATACGATGCCGGGAAAGCCAGTTTTTCGGGTTTTAATGCCGCCAGGGTCTTGGGGGTAACTTCGGAAAACACCAGGATGACAAATGCCAGTGCGATCGGCGCAATGGCTATGCCTATTTCACCGTACAGGCGCAGGGCAATGATTGTGGCGATGGTGGCGGCAAAAATGTTGACTATATTATTGCCCAGCAATATCAAACCGAGCAACCTGTCCGGGCGGCTTAACAGTTTAAGCGACAACTGTGCGGCTTTATGGCCATTATCTGCAAGACTTTTCAGGCGATAACGGTTGAGGGTCATTAATGCGGTTTCAGAACCTGAAAAGAAACCTGAAAGTAATATCAGGATTGCAAGAATGATAAACAGCGTTGCTGTTGTTAGTTCGTTCAAGAAGAAAGGTCTCTTGTCACTTAGGTTGAGTTATTGGCTTGTGTAATACTGGGCTAATTATGTGCGTACCGCTGCCGGAGTCAAGTGTTATGAAGATTCTATTCCGGCGAGGCCTGCGTGATACCTAGGTAAGTAAAATTTCCAGGACAAATTTACTGCCAAAGTAAGCCAGCATCAGGCTGGCAAAACCGGCCAGTGTCCAGCGTATAGCGGTGCGCCCGCGCCAGCCAAGTTTCCAGTGGCCAAGTAGCAGCACCAGGAAGACAAACCAGGCCAGAATCGACAAAATAGTTTTATGTGCCAGCTGCTGGGCAAACATATTTTCCAGGAAAATAAGACCACTGCCCAGTGAAATTGTCAGCGCGGTAAAACCGATAACGATGACTTCAAATAATAATGCTTCCATATGCCTTAACGGTGGCATTAAGCGGATCATGCCGCCAGGCTGATGGGCATGAAGAAACTTATTCTGTATCGACAGTAAAATGGCCTGTAATGCAGCAAGTGCTAACAGGCTGTAGGCAATGATTGAAGTCGATATATGAAAGATCAGTGCTTTGGAACTACTGGCCGCCAGTAAATGGTGGCTGTTGATATTAAACTCAAACAGCATAGTGATAACCGCGACGGGGAGCAGTATGATGGCGAGTATTTCTACCGGGTGGCGCCAGGTTGCTATCAGGGTGAAGAATATAATTGAAGCGCTGACCAGGGACAAAGCATTATAAAAGCCGAGGTCGATGCCCATCGGTGTAATCATGCTGCTAAACAGACCCATACTATGGAGTATTAAACCAGCCAGGCCGATGCTAACAATACGTTTTTTACTGAGCACAGTAACCTTGTCACTAGCTTGAGCATTAGCCTGTTTGAGCTGGAAAAACAGGAGAGCGGCACAGGCTAAATACAGAATAACGGCACTAAAAGTAAAGATATATGTATTCATACGAAATTGGTTTTGCTGGTCTATACTGGCTTAGAACGTAATAATTATTAATAATAATGATAAATAACAGGCTGTTACTGGCGTTGATTGCATAAAATGTGAGCTTGTTCACAATCTGACTCGCCTGTCGACGTATACTTTTTCCATAAGGTCGCATCATGAGGTCGCATGTTATCACTAGAATAGACCATTATAAAAATTATTAGATAAATAGTGTTGTACAAATGCGAGTTAGCCAATAATGAAAGTGCGAGTTTTAGGATGTAGTGGTGGTATAAGTCAGAATGTGGCGACTACGTCCTTTTTGCTGGATGATGATATTTTGATTGATGCAGGTACTGGCGTGTGTGACCTGTCGCTGGATGAAATGCGTCGTATCAGGCATATTTTTGTTACCCATTCGCATCTTGATCATATTGCTTCTATTCCATTACTTGCCGATACCCTTTTCGATGATTTGATAGGCCGGCCCATTATAGTGCACGCACTTCCAGACACTTTAAAAGCATTGCGAGACAATATTTTTAACTGGACGATCTGGCCCAATTTTACCGAATTGCCGCATAAGACGAACGCGGTACTGAAGCTGGAGCCTATGGATGCCGGTTCAGTGTTTGAACTATCCGGTCGCCACATTGAAATGATTAGCGTTAATCATACCGTGCCCGGCGTAGGATACTGCGTTAAGTCAGCGGGCAAGGTGTTCGCTTTTAGCGGTGATACTACCAGTAATGAAAACTTCTGGGCAGCACTGAACAGGCACGATTCGCTGGATTTATTATTTGTAGAATCGGCTTTTGCCAACAAGGATATAGAGCTGGCGAAAGTCGCTTTTCATTATTGCCCGCAGCTGCTGGCGGAAGACCTGAAAAAACTGAAACACAAAACCAAAGTGTGCATTACCCATCTAAAACCCGGCAGCGAGTCGGAAATTATTCAGCAGTGTGAAGAAGCTATGCCCGACAGGGAAATACATCAGCTGAAAAGCGGTGATGTATTTCAGCTGTGATAATAAATGTATTACCGCAGAGGCGCAGAGGTCGCTGAGAAAAACGAACTTGTGTTTTTAAAATAGAAACTGGTTTTACTCTGCGCCTCCGCGTCTCCGCGGTACTGTTTTTATCATTTTTTGAAATATATTAAGAAGTGCTTCCACTATTTCGATATAATTCCATTCTTAAGTTAGTAACTCTCTATATACAGGTATGCCATGTTTGATGGATTAAGTGACCGTCTTGCCAGTACTGCGCAGAAACTGCGTGGTGAAGGCCGATTAACCGAAGATAATATTCAGGATGCTTTGCGCGATGTGCGTATGGCGTTGCTGGAAGCCGATGTTGCGCTGGCCGTGGTTCGCGCTTTCATCGACGATGTTAAGCAGCGCGCATTAGGTGAAGAGGTCTTAACCAGCCTGAAACCGGGCCAGGTTTTCATCAACATCGTTCAGGAAGAACTGGTCAAGGTCATGGGTGCGCAGAACGAGCGCCTGGACTTGAGCGCGCAGCCGCCGGCCGTGGTGTTAATGGCTGGTTTACAGGGTGCGGGTAAAACCACCACTGTCGCAAAACTGGCAAAAATGCTGAGCGAGCGTGAGAAGAAAAAATCGCTGCTGGTGAGTTGTGATATTTATCGTCCTGCTGCTATTGAACAGTTAAAAACACTGGCGACGCAGGTTGGTGCCGAATTCTTTCCCAGCAGTACTGAGCAGAAACCGGTCGATATTGCCCGCGCCGCGATAGCGCACGCGCGCAAACACTTTATTGATGTGGTGCTGGTGGATACTGCCGGTCGTCTGCATATTGATGCGGAAATGATGGATGAGATTAAATCCATCCATGCCGCGGTCAACCCGGTTGAGACCTTGTTCGTGGTTGACAGTATGACCGGTCAGGATGCCGCGATTACGGCGCAGGCATTTAATGAGGCATTGCCCTTAACCGGTGTTGTGCTGACCAAAACCGATGGTGATGCCCGCGGCGGTGCGGCATTGTCCATTCGGCAGATTACCGGCAAACCGATTAAATTTATGGGTTCCGGTGAAAAGGTAGAAGCACTTGAGCCATTTCACCCGGATCGCGTGGCATCACGTATTCTGGGCATGGGCGATGTGCTTTCGCTGGTCGAAGAAGTTCAGCAGAAGGTTGACCATAAAAAAGCCGCGCAGTTGGCGAAAAAAGTTCAAAAGGGTAAGAATTTTGACTTTAATGACCTGAAAGAACAGTTCGAGCAAATGCAGAATATGGGCGGCATGGCCGGGTTAATGGACAAGCTGCCAGGCATGCCGGGAATGGCGGACAAGCTTAAAGACAAGGTGAATGATAAGGAAATGAGCCGCATGGTTGGCATCATCAATTCCATGACGCCTAAAGAACGAGCTTTTCCGGATATCATCAAAGGCTCCAGAAAACGCCGTATAGCAGCGGGCTGCGGCCTGCAGGTGCAGGATGTGAATCGCCTCATGAAGCAGCAGATGCAAATGAAGAAGATGATGAAGAAAATGTCCAAAGGCGGCATGGCAAAAATGATGCGCGCCATGAAAGGCGGCGGTATGCCACCTGGTATGGGCGGCCCTGGTGGTATGGGGTTTTAGGTGGCTTTTTGTTCAGTTAAAGCAAGACTTAAAGACATTCACCGCTGAGACGCGGAGGCGCAGAGGAAAACAATATTTGTTTTAATGCTATTTACCGAGTTTTTCTCTGCGTCTCCGCGTCTCTGCGGTAAAACACTTCTAGTGTTTTCAAGGATTTAGTGCCCTTTTTTAAGGATTAGTGCTGTGTCAGTTCTATATCGACCAGTCATTCCTGTTTTTATCCGTCAAACAGGCTTCCATCTGAAGAAATTATCACGTAAAATGCGCGGTTTCCTGTGACCGAAAGGTCATTTTTGTTTAAGAATTTTTGAGAGTAACTATGGTAACTATACGTTTATCAAGAGGCGGCGCTAAGAAAAAGCCTTTTTATCATATTGATGTGAAAGACTCACGTAGATCTCGTGATGGTCGTTATATTGAACGCCTGGGTTATTTCAACCCTGGTGCTATCGGTGGAGAGCAGCGTCTGGTGCTTGATCTGGATCGTGTGACACACTGGAAATCAGTCGGTGCACAGACTTCTGAACGTGTTACTTCACTGATTAAACAGGCGAAAGTTTCTGCTGCGTAATTGATCTTACTGATCATATCCGACTGTTCTCGTTGTTTAAGCATTGTTGAGTAAACATGAATCAGCAGGATGAAGCTTCGGAAAAAATTATCCTGGGACGGATTACCGGAGTATACGGAGTTAAAGGCTGGGTCAAGATTTTTTCCTATACTGACCCAATGGAAGCCATTGTTGACTACAGCCCCTGGTATATTCGGGCTGAAAAAAGAAAGCAGTCACCATGGACAACGGTTAAGTTAAAAGCGGGCAAACGTCATGCTAAAACCGTAGTAGCAAAGCTGGAAGGTTGTAACGATCGAGATGCAGCGCAAGCTTATATAGGCACTGAGATTGCAATCGAGAAGAAACAGCTGGAAGCGTTAGAAGGTGGCAACGAATATTACTGGCGTGAGCTGATCGGCATGCGAGTAGTAAACCAGCAGAATATCGAGCTGGGTAAAGTACAAAGTATATTTGAAACCGGTGCTAATGATGTGCTGGTTGTGGTCTCGGAGAATGAGGCAGACTCTGAAGGTGAGCCGAAAGAACGCCTGATCCCGTGGACAATGGGACACGCAATAATTGCAGTGAACCAGGAACAGGGTGTTATTGAAGCAGACTGGGAAGAAGAATGGGATGCCGATTAAGATGCAGGTTTTAAACAGCTGTCATCATAAAACAGCATCGTGAATATCTGTTTCATTACACTGTTTCCAGAATTAATACAGCAGGCCACCAGTTTTGGCGTGCTGGGTCGAGCGATAAAACAGCAGCAATTAAGCGTGCAGTGTTTTAATCCAAGAGACTATACGGAAGACAAACATCGCACCGTGGATGACCGGCCTTATGGTGGCGGCCCCGGTATGCTGATGAAAGTTGAGCCATTGTATAAAGCGATAATGGCAGCAAAGGATGCAGCAGAAGCAGCAAAAGTGGTTTATATGAGTCCGCAGGGGCAACAGTTAAACCAGCAGATACTTGTTGACAGTGCAGCAACAACACAGGATTTGATTTTAATCGCTGGCCGTTATGAAGGTATCGACGAGCGAATTATAGAATTACTGGTCGATGAAGAATGGTCGATAGGTGATTATGTATTAAGCGGTGGCGAGTTTGCCGCTATGGTCGTAGTAGATGGCATTGCCCGGTTATTACCGGGGGTGCTGGGTGACGATGATTCTGCCCTGCAGGATTCATTCATGCAGGGGCTGCTGGATTGCCCGCACTATACACGACCCGAACAGGTTAACGGTCTAAGCGTACCAGAGGTTTTGTTAAGCGGTGACCATCAGGCAATTCAGCGCTGGCGTTTAAAGCAGTCGCTGGGACGTACCTGGTTAAGAAGGCCGGACCTGCTGGAGGCATCAAAAAAAGATGCATCACGTTGGGATGATGAAAAAGCCGGGTTGCTGGCTGAGTACATGGCCGAGCTTGAAGACTTGCAGCAATGAACACTGGCAACAGTGAAGATAGGCAACACTAATTAATTTTTAAAATTTTAGATTTAGGGCGCGAAAGCGGAGTAAAGATATGAGTAACATAATTCAACAGCTTGAAGCTGAACAAATGACACGTGAAGTGCCAGCGTTCTATCCTGGTGACACAATAGTTGTACAGGTGCGTGTGAAGGAAGGTGAGCGCGAGCGTTTACAGGCTTTCGAAGGCGTCGTTATTGCTAAACGTAACCGTGGGCTACACTCTGCATTTACCGTTCGTAAAATGTCTCATGGTGAAGGCGTTGAGCGTGTATTCCAGACATACAGTCATGCGATTGCAGAAATCACAGTTAAACGCAGCGGTAAAGTCCGTCGCGCTAAACTTTACTACCTGCGTGGCAGAACTGGTAAGTCAGCACGTATTACCGAAAAGCTTAAACTGGCTGATAAGAAATAATAGCCGGCTAAACTTTAAAGTTTTGAAAAAAAGCAGTGCATTTGTACTGCTTTTTTTTTGTTAGAAGATTATTCACCGCAGATTAGGGCAGGACGCCCGTAAGTAGAGTAACGCATACTGCCATGGATGGCAGGTAGTAGAACAATGCAGGAGCTATTGTCGAGGAGCAGTTACCGAGACGCAGAGAAAGCTTGTTAAACTTTTAAAAACGATAAGCTATTTTTTCTCCGCGACCTCTGCGCCTCAGCGGTAAAAACAGCTTTTAGTGTATGATTCTCCTCACGACTGATAATATCAACAAAAATCACAGGCTGCTGTAATGCATACCATTTTTACTGCTTTTTTATTGCTGCTGATAAGCGGCGCAAGCTGGGCTGAACAAAAGCAGGCGGCGCCCGTTAATATTGCGGAAACTAAAAATACAGATAAGCCTGCCGCAAACGTTTTACCTGTGGCAGCACAGGAACCGGTATCGGCAGCTGACAGCACTGCCACTAATAAACCGGCTGCTAATACAACGGGTCGCATTGCAGAAATCAAAAAACAATCTGTTACCTTTGAATCCCTGGAACAGATGAATCAGCTGATTAAGCTGGGTGTTCC
Organism: uncultured Gammaproteobacteria bacterium; assembly: GCA_963711255.1. Classification (GTDB taxonomy): domain Bacteria; phylum Pseudomonadota; class Gammaproteobacteria; order SZUA-229; family SZUA-229. Next base: position 241,913 of record CAVQDO010000023.1, read on the forward strand.
AGCACTGGCACTCAGCCTGCTGGAAGGTGAGCAAAAAAAGCGGCCAAACTTCAGTGCAGACTGGTATGCCTTCGAATATAAACGTATCGTTTTACTGTCAGCACTGGAACAATGGGATGACATCATTTCTCGTACGCAATGGCTGTTTGATGAAGCACAGCGCGAAGGGCGTATTACACGACAGATTCGTTTGTGGTTTGAAACACAGCAAATTATTGCCCGCTTACAGTTAAAACAAAGTGAGCAGGCCCTGGCTCAATTGCAGGTTCTTTTATGGCAGTCGCAGCCTGAGCAGCGTGATGAGTCACTGCCGGCAGTATGGCGCCGACTGGTAATACGGACTTATCTGCAACTGCATAATGACGACGATGCGCGCAGGGCGCTACTTAAATACGAGCGTGATTATCAAACGGATGAGGCCGATATTGACTGGATATTACTGCAGGCGCAGGTATTGCTGAACACGAGCCGTCCGCAACAGGCGATAAAGCTTCTGGAAAAAATTCCGCATGAAAATGCGATTGATGTTGAAGCTCTGCTGCTGATCGCTCAATTGCAGAGTAAGCCTCAACTTGCAAAGAAAATAAATCAGCAGATGCGAGAGCAGCTTGACGGCAAGGTATTAAGCCGGTCTGCGCGCTGGGCTTATTCTTATGTCGCTTATTCAGCAGCAAAATTATTAAATGATCAGGCAGCACAGGTGCTCAACCTGGAGGCGATGCTGTCACTCAATCTAAAGTCCCCCGTGTTTGAAGATAATTACCAGGTAAGCGCTAATGACCTCTGGGCTTTATATAATAAACTGGGTTTAAGTATCGCCAATGAACACGGCCTGTTATTCGGTAATGATGAGCAGTGGCAGAAGTTATCTGCCGGTATGGTTAAAAAGCAGCCTGAAAATGCCCTGTATTTAAACGCAGCACTGGTTTTGCATACGGCAAATTTTGAAACACAAAAACAGCAGCATAAAATCATTGTGAAAATTATCGAGCTGCGAAAAAACGGGCTGGAACTAATCAAGCAGCTCTATCTGCATAGCGATAAAGTCAGTGACGTCAATGTGCTGCCCGATGAAGTGCGTTACCGGCTGGTGGATTATGCCTTGTCTGAAGGCGATTATTTCGAAGCCGCTACCTTGATGAAAAGCCTGGCAGAGCCGCCACAGGGAAAAACCCTGTTTGACTGGCGCATGCGTAAGGCACGAGTGCTGATATTGCAGGGTGAATACGTTCAGAGTGAAAATATAATACGCAAAACCTTTGCCGAAAAGCCAAAAATCACACGAGCCGAGCTGGATCGTTTTATCCAGGTGGTATTTGATTTTCAAACTGTGCAGCAGCATCAGCAGGCAATCAAGCTGTTCGATTTGCTGTACTTTAAAGGCCTGGATGAGAAGCTAAAAAGAGAAATCTATTTCTGGAAAGCGGAGTCCTATTTTTCACTGCAAGAATATGATCGCGCAGCGCTGTTTTACCTTGAGTCTGCCCGAGCGGTGGCAGATGGAAATAATGACCTGTGGGCGCAGTCGGCTCGATTTAAAGCAGGTAATGCGCTGATTCTGGGCGAGATTTATGACGATGCAGTAAAAGTATTATCTGAGCTGTTACAGGTAACCGCCAGCGAGTCTCGCAAGGCATTAATTAGTCAGAACCTGCAAAAGATACGTCTGCTAAAAAGTGCGCAGAAAAAAGACAGTCCCCTGCCTGAAACACGCTAAGAAAAACCCCGAAATTTCTGGAATCTGCGCTTGATAACTGCAGATTTATCCCCACATTAAGCAACAATAACTAAACCCTTAATAATTTCTGTATTTTGGAGCAATTTATGAGTGTAGAAGCCAGTAAAGAAACCCTCGAATTTCAAACCGAAGCCCGTCAAATCCTGCATTTGATGACCCATTCACTGTATTCAAACAAGGAAATCTTCCTGCGCGAACTGGTTTCCAATGCTTCTGATGCCTGTGACAAGCTGCGTTTTGAAGCCATTGCAGACGACAGTCTGTACGGTGAAGATTCTGAACTGGCGATAACGGTTGAATATGATGATGAAGCAAAAACCATCAGCATAATCGATAATGGTATCGGTATGTCGCGTCAGGAAGTCATTGATAATGTCGGCACCATTGCCAGCTCGGGTACCAGAAAATTCCTTGACGCCATGAGCGGCGACCAGGCCAAAGACGCCCAGATGATTGGCCAGTTTGGTGTTGGTTTTTACTCCAGCTTTATTGTTGCCGATAAAGTAACACTGGAAACACGCCGCGCCGGCGCTTCCGCTGAAGAAGCGGTTCGCTGGGAATCAGATGGCGAGGGCAGCTTCTCACTGGAAACTATTGAAAAAGAAACCCGTGGTACCCGCGTTGTATTGCACCTGAAGGAAGGCGAAGCTGAATTTGCCAGCCCTCATCGTCTGAAATCAATTATTAAACAATATTCCGACCATATCTCTATTCCTGTACTCATGACTGAAGAAGAAATGGATGATGAAGGCAAGCCAAAAGAAGATGAAGATGGAAATGTTGTTACAAAATTAGAGCGTGTCAATACTGCCGCAGCATTATGGGCGCGTGATAAAAGTGATATTAGCGATGAAGAGTACACGGAGTTTTATAAGCACGTCAGCCTGGATTTTGCCGATCCACTTACCTGGACGCACTCAAAGGTTGAAGGCAACCAGAGTTATACTTCTTTACTATATGTACCGACTAATCCACCGTTTGATCTATTCGACCGCGACCACAAGCGCGGTGTAAAGCTGTATGTGAAACGTATTTTTATTATGGATGAAGCTGAGCAGCTGATGCCTAATTACCTGCGTTTTGTTAAAGGGGTAATTGATTCTGACGATTTACCGTTAAACGTGTCACGTGAAATCTTACAGCAGAACAAGGTGATTGATCGTATTCGTGGTGCTTCTGTGAAGAAGGTGCTGGGTCTGCTCGAAGCAATGCTGAAGAACGACAGGGAGAAATACGCTACTTTCTGGAAGTCATTCGGCCAGGTGTTGAAAGAAGGTCCTATCGAAGATATGGCGAATAAGGAACGTATTGCAAAACTGTTGTGGTTCGCCAGCACGCATAATGACAGCGATGAGCAGAATATAACCTTCGAAGAATACATTTCCCGCATGCCAGAAACGCAGGACAAGATTTATTATATTGTTGCTGATAATTACACCGCAGCAAAAAATAGCCCACATCTTGAAGTATTCAGGAAGAAGGGCATTGAAGTGCTGTTGCTAAGTGACCGTGTCGATGAATGGCTGGTTTCTCACCTGACAGAAGTAGACGGTAAAAAACTGCAGTCAGTGGCTCGCGGTACACTGGATATCGACGAGGAAGAAGATAAGGCTGTTATTGAAGAAACAGAAAAATCATTCTCATCTGTTATCGAGCACAGCAAAAAAGTGCTGGAGGGCAAGGTTAGTGATATTCGTCTATCAAAGCGTTTAACCGATTCTCCTTCATGCCTGGTATTAAATGAACACGACATGAGTGCCCAGATGCAGCAGATTATGGAAGCTGCAGGGCAGTATGTGCCCAAAGCAGAACCGACTCTGGAGTTAAACCCTGAGCACGATCTGGTGAAAAAACTTAATGATATAAACGATGATGAGCTGTTTGAAGACTATGCTAACCTGTTGTTTGAGCAGGCACAGCTGGCCGCCGGTGCGCCGCTGGACGATGCCGCTGGTTTCGTTAAGCGGGTGAATAAATTATTAGCTGGCTAGATAGTTGACTGCCAGGGATGACTGCCAGGGTTGACGGCCAGGGCAGCAGGATAATGTTTCGAAATTCGGGAAAGCTTTTATGTGCTGAAAGGCCTTAAGGCTTTCCCGCTTTTCGTTAACAGTCAGAGAAATCATCGTTATTTTTTCTGATTTAAGACTGCCTATAAATGCTGGAAAAGTAGTACGTTTTTCAGTTTTCTTTTTCAAATACCTCAAAAAAACCGCATCAGTAACTATACTTGTTGCAGTTTAAATGTCCGCTAAAAGGTCCCGTCAAAGCGGGCCCGCCAAAAAAGGTTCACCCAAAAGTATAATGTTTCCAGCTAAGATATTGATATTTATAGTCGCACTTGGCCTGGTGCCAGTCATTGCTGATGCAAAAGAAGTCTATGATTCTGAAATACGATTTTTACATGTGCAAAAAGGACAGACACTGCATAACATCGTAAAACGCCTGTACCCGGACCGGGTAAAAGACTGGCCAGGAATAACCAGTGATATCGTACGGCAAAATCCACACGCTTTTATCAATAATGACCCTACCCGTATGAAAGCCAACGTTCGCCTGCAGTTGCCCAGGAAAGTTGTGGTTCGATCCACGCCACTTGAAAAGGCCGTCAGGAAACAGGTAGGCACTGTCGATGAAAGTGAAGGCAGTGTTATTGCAGTTGATAAAAGAAAAGTGTCACGCAAGCTGAAGAAAGACTCGCCTGTTTATCTTGGTGATAAAGTGGTCACCGGTGAAACCGGCTATGTTCGTCTTCGTATGATTGATGATGCTGTACTCGATCTGCGGTGTTTCAGTATCATGGTTATTGAAGAATATGCATTAAATACAAGCAACCGTCGCAGTATCCTGAACTTGCTGCAGGGCAGTTTAAAGAAGGTTACCGGTAAAATAGGCAAGCTGACAGAAGATGTTTACGAACTGCGAACTCCTGTTGCCAGTGTTGGCGTTCGGGGCACCGAGTATGCATTAAGAGTATTTCAATCGAAAGGTTGTGGCGGTACTATAGATGCGGATGACGGGTTTTACCTTGAGGTAATCAAAGGTCTGGTCGATGTGCACAATGAGGCTGGCAAAGGGGTTTATGCAAAGGGTGATGTGGCCTATGTTGCGTTGCCCGAAACGGCACCGGTAAAAGCCAGGGTCAAGCCCGGAGTCATTAAGCCGTTGGTTAAAACCGAAGTTAAACAACCGGAACCCGAACCGGAAGAAAGCAGCAGCTTCTGGTGGTGGTTACTCGGTGCAGTCGGAATTGCACTATTAATCTAACTGGTGCGCTAAAATCGTTCCCGACAATTTTCAGCATACACTCCATCCATGGAGATACGCTAAAATTGTTCCTGACAATTTTCAGCATACACTCCATCCATGGAGATAACGGTGGCGATCGAAGAAGGCAGAATTGACAAATGGTTATGGGCTTCCCGTTTTTTTAAAACGCGATCCCAGGCCAGCACCGCGGTTAATGGCGGTAAAGTACATTTAAACGGTCACCGGGTTAAAGCGGGGCGATTATTAAAAGTCGGAGACCTGTTGTCCATACAGAAAGACAGTGTGCTGTTTGAAATAACCGTTCGCGCTATCAACAAAACCCGGCGGCCTGCCAGGGAAGCCTGCCTGACCTACGAAGAATCGGAGCAAAGCAGGTTGCGACGTGAGCAGGAAAAAGAAATGAAAAGGCTGGCATCTGCATCGCGGCCAGTGCCCGCAGGAAAACCGGGTAAACGCGAACGTGAACAGTTAAGACAGTTTAAACAAAAAGAGTAATATAAGGCACTGGCAGAAACCTCTATTATTCAGCGAACGGAGCTATGAGCGTACCTGTAACCCCAAAATTGACGGCAGATGTCATCATTGAAATGCCACTGCTTGATGATAAACCGATTATTCTTATTGAACGAAAATACGAACCTTATGGCTGGGCTATTCCCGGCGGTTTTGTCGAAGTCGGTGAAACCATCGCTACAGCCGCACGCCGGGAAGCGCTGGAAGAGACCAGCCTGGATGTTGAGCTGGATTTACTTCTGGGCATCTATTCAGACCCAAAACGTGATTTCAGGGGGCATACCAGTTGTGCGGTTTTTATAGGTAATGCCGCTGGAAAGCCCATGGCAGCGGATGATGCCAAAGATATCGCGCTGTTTGACCCTTTCAATGTTGATGTAGAACTGGCCTTTGATCATGAGCAGATTATCAGGGATTATTGTGATTATCGGCGTGATGGCATCATCAAACTCCCCCTGTGAAGCCTGCAATGATGCTTCTGCTGATGGCCAATCTGGCTGTTTCCGAACAGGCACAATTACACGAATCTCAGAGTTTTTATAAGTCTCTGTTTTTGGTATAATTTTCCATTAAGAGTTTATGCAGTCTTTTCAGGATGTCCTTCATTGAGTAAGCAAACGTGAGTAACAGAACGCTGTCTATCGACGACCGCCTATATGACTATATTTGCGAAGTCTCTATAAACGAATCTGAACTACTGAAACAGCTGCGTGATGAAACTGCATTGCTGGATTATTCTGTGATGCAAATATCGCCGGAGCAGGGACAGTTTATGTCGTTGCTGATAAAGTTGATGGCGGCAAAACGGGCGATAGAGATTGGCACCTTTACCGGTTACAGTTCAATATGTGTAGCCAGTGCAATGCCTGACGAGGGAAAATTGATTTGTTGTGATACCTCACCCCAATGGACCCGTATCGCAGAAAAATACTGGGCCCGTGCCGGGCTGGAAAATAAAATAGAGCTGTTTACACAGCCGGCCCAGCTAACATTGCAGCAATTACTTGATGATGGAAATGAGAAAACATTTGATTTTATTTTCATTGATGCTGATAAACAAAACTACATCAGCTATTACGAAATGGCCCTGCAGTTATTAAGAAAGGGCGGAGTGATAGCCGTAGATAATACTTTATGGTCCGGTGCTGTAGCTGATCCGGACAATAACGAACCAGGAACGCGTGCAATCCGCCGTTTTAATGAAATGATCAAAAAAGACAGTCGTGTATCAACCAGCCTTGTTACCATCGGTGACGGCTTAACCTTAATTTTAAAAGAGTTCGATTAGTTATGTTGAACTGGTTAAAGTCGTTACACAAAAAGAAATCTGCAACTAAAAACAAGCCTGCAGCTAAAAAGAAAGCTAAATCTCGCTCTACTGCAGCAAAACATGCTGCCGGCAGTGATGCGGTAATACTTTCTCGCGGTGAGCATGGTATCTCACGAAATAACATAGATAAACACGCCTTGAAGGTACTTTACCGGCTTCACAAGTCCGGTTTTCATGCCTGCCTGGTTGGTGGCGCGGTACGTGATTTACTGCTGGGTATTACACCTAAAGACTTTGATGTGGCGACGGATGCTACGCCAGAGGAAGTTAACCGGCTGTTTCGAAACTGTCGCTTGATTGGTCGCCGTTTCCGTCTGGCGCACGTGCATTTCGGCAGGCAGATTATCGAGGTGGCTACCTACCGCGCGAATCATGAAACGTCACAGTTAGGCGCACATGATGAGTCCGGTCGAATCGTTCGTGACAATGTTTTCGGTGGGCTGGCAGATGATGTCTGGCGCCGTGATTTCACTGTCAATGCTTTGTATTACGATATATCTGACTTTAGCGTGATTGATTTCGTCGGTGGTTATGAAGACTTGAAAAAACGGCGCCTGCATCTGATTGGCGATGTCGAAACACGTTATCGTGAAGACCCGGTCAGAATGCTACGAGCATTGCGTTTTTCAGCGAAACTGGATTTTGAAATTGATGAAGAAAGCCGGGAACCCATTTATGAACTTGGCCACCTGCTGGAAGATATTCCTGCAGCACGATTATACGAGGAAGTATTAAAACTGTTCCATTCAGGCTACGCGGTAAATAGTTTTGAACTGTTACTGGAGTTTGATTTACTGCGCCACCTTTTTCCAGAAGCCGCAAAATCAATCGAGCAGGATGAAAATGTAAAAACCATGCTGATGGTTGCGATGCAAAGCACCGATGACCGCATACAAAAAGATATGCGGGTGACACCGGCCTTTTTACTGGCCGCATTATTGTGGCATCCGGTTAATTCACGTGTGCATCAGATGGTTGAAAAAGGCATGCCTTATTCTGTCGCAATCCAGAAGAGTGCAACAAAAATATTAAGCCAGCAATCGGCGAGTGTTTCAATACCAAAACGATTTACTTCAACAATGCGGGATATCTGGGGTTTGCAGACACGCTTTCATTATCGTGCAGGTAAACGTGCGCAGTCTGTGCTTGAGCATGAAAAGTTTCGTGCGGGTTATGATTTTTTATGTATTCGTGTACAGGCCGGTGAGAAATCAGATACCCAGGATTTACAAAAAGACTGTGAATGGTGGACTGAAATACAGAAGCAGAATGCTGAGCAGCAAAAAAATGCGCTGTTTAACGCGTCTACTAAAACAGGCAAGAAGAAACGTGCCAGACGTAAGCCTAAAAAGAAAAAAGTTAGTCAGCCTGATTCCTGAAATATGCCAGTTCAACAATAATTTCCGTGATGAAAAGGTCTGTTTTTATTGGATTAGGGAGTAATATTGAGCAGCCTGAGCTGCAGCTAAGAAAAGCTATTGAAGCGCTTGATGCGCTTGCTGGTACAAAAGTCCTGGCCGACTCGGGGTACTTTACCAGTAAGCCTATGGGGCCGAGTGATCAGCCGGATTATGTCAATGCAGCTGTGGAAATTGAAACATCACTAACTGCAGCAGAGTTATTAAACCACTGCCAGTTAATAGAAAAAGAACAGGGTAGAATTAAAACGCGGCACTGGGGAGAACGTTCAATCGACCTGGATATCTTACTGTACGCAGATGAGCAGATCGAGCAGCCGGATTTAACCGTGCCGCATCCTGGAATTTGCCAACGTGATTTTGTTTATATGCCATTATTAAAACTAAAAGCTGACATAGTCATACCAGGGAAAGGAATGTTAAAAAACATGGTTTCAGACAAAGAGCAGGCTATGGATTATAGCTGTACCTTTGCCGGTAATATTGCCAGGTGAAATTTTATGGGTAGTGTACAGAGCAATATTGAGATGCCTGCAGAAAATAATAAGAAAGCGCCTGCTTATATTGTGGTTGAAGGGCCAATAGGCGTTGGTAAAACAACACTGGCAAACAGGCTGGCGCGTTCATTTGACAGTGATTTGCTGCTTGAAGGCGCTGACGAAAACCCGTTTCTGGAAAAGTTTTATGACAATCCGAAAGCGGCGGCTCTGCCAACACAGTTATTTTTTCTGCTGCAGCGTGCGCGCCAGTTAAAAGCCATGAATCAGGCAGATATGTTTAACCCGGTACGAGTTGCTGATTTTTTAATCGAGAAAGACCGACTGTTTGCCGAGTTAACCCTGGACACTGATGAACTTGATTTATACGAACAGGTTTATACCAGTCTGACCATCGATATACCGCGGCCAGATCTTGTCGTGTACTTGCAGGCACCGGTAGAAGTATTGCTTGAGCGTATACAAAAACGGGGCTTAAAACATGAACGTTATATCGAAGCGGCTTATCTGCAGCGTTTGTGTGACTCCTATATCCAGTTTTTCTACCAGTATAATAATGCGCCGTTGCTGATTGTTAATGCTGCCGATATAGATTTTGCAAATAATGAAGATGATTATGCATTACTGCATCAGCAAATAATGGAAGTGCAGTCAGGGCGGCATTATTTTAATCCAATGAAAATATCATTATGAGTGTACACACCGACACCAGGAAAAAAGTAACGATACGTCGTTTAGCTGAGATGAAACAGGCGAAAGAAAAAATTGCCTGTTTAACGGCGTACGACGCCAGTTTTGCACATATTCTGGAGAACGCCGGTGTTGACGTTGTACTCGTGGGGGACTCGCTGGGCATGGTGATACAGGGTGAAGAAACTACATTGCCGGTATCGGTTGAAGACATGTTGTATCACACGCAGTGTGTTGCCAGAGGACTGAATAATGCATTGCTTATTACTGACATGCCTTTCCTGAGTTTTACCTCTGTTGAAGAAGCGGTATTAAATGCCGGACTGTTTATGAAACAGGGCGGTGCGCATATGGTGAAGCTCGAAGGCGGTGTTGACCAGGCGGAAACGGTATCGGCCCTCAATAAAAATGGCATACCGGTTTGTGCACACCTCGGTCTGCAGCCGCAGTATGTGCATAAAATCGGCGGTTACCGGGTGCAGGGAAGGGAAGCAGAAGCAGCAGATAAAATGCTATCCGATGCACTGGTATTACAAGAGGCGGGCGCCGATATGATGTTGCTGGAATGTGTGCCGCAATCACTGGCTGCTAAAATTACCGCTGCCCTGGAAATCCCGGTCATTGGCATTGGTGCCGGTGCAGACTGTGATGGCCAGATCCTGGTGTTATACGATATTCTTGATATTAGCCTGGGTATTCGGCCAAAATTCAGCAAGGACTTTATCGCGTCATCGGGAAATATCGCGGCAGCGATTGATCAATATGTAACAGCGGTTAAGCAGGGCGAATTCCCTGCTGCTGAGCACGTTTTCAGTTAAACACGATGATCGTTTGTAAAGACGTGGACAGCATGCGAACGCAACTGGCTGTTTGGCGTAACAATAATGAAAGCATTGCCTTTGTGCCAACTATGGGCAATCTGCATGCCGGACATTTATCCTTGGTTAACCTTGCACAGCAGCATGCAGATCGCGTTGTTGCCAGTATTTATGTTAACCCGCTGCAGTTTTTACCCGAGGAAGATTTTTCCAGTTATCCGCGGACACTGGATGAAGATTTAATGCAGCTCAAAGATTCAGCAGTCGACCTGGTTTTTACGCCGCATACAGAGATGATTTATCCAGCTGGTGAGCAGCGCAGCAGTTTTGTTGAAGTGCCTGTACTGTCTGACATCCTGGAAGGTGAATTTCGTCCCGGTTTTTTCAGGGGCGTTGCCACGGTGGTGTTGAAGTTGTTTAACATGGTGCAGCCCGATTGCGCGGTATTCGGCGAGAAAGATTACCAGCAGCTGCTGGTAATACGGCAGATGGTTGCGGACCTGAATTTACCGGTTACCATTATTGGTGGCGACATTAAACGCGAAGCTAATGGCCTGGCAATGAGTTCGCGCAATAACTATCTGAATGCGTCAGAACGTGAAAATAGTCGTTACCTTTCGGCGGCATTGATGCGCTTTCAAGAGCAGATTAAACAGGGTAAGCCAGTGGAGCATGCCCGGTCTCAATGCCTGAAAGCTTTGCAAAATCAGGGTTTTGTGGTGGATTATGTTACGCTCAGGGAAACTTCGTCATTAAACGAGGTGTCGAACAGTAATATCGGCCAGTTTCAGGAGCTTATTATACTGGCGGCGGCGAGGATGGGTAATACTCGCCTGATCGATAATGTTAAATTTAGCGTCATTCTGTGAATTTATCAGAACTTCACTAAACTTGAACGTATACCCAGTATAAAGGATAATGCAGATTCAGGAAGCGAATTAAGCTTCCTGTTTCGTTAGAAATAAACCATTAGATATTTATGGAAATTACACTATTAAAATCAAAACTTCATCAGGCAACGGTTACCTTAACTGAGCTGGAATATGAAGGTTCCTGTGCCATAGACTCCGATTTACTGGCAGCTGCCGGTATCCATGAGTATGAGCAGATCCAGATCTATAATCTAAATAATGGTAAACGCTTTACTACTTATGCGATTCAGGCGGAAGCGGGTAGTGGTGTAATTTCAGTTAATGGTGCGGCCGCGCACAAGGCCAATAAAGGTGATCGCGTGATCATCTGCTGTTATGCCAGGTTAACGCAGCAGGAAGTGGCTAATTTTAAGCCAACGCTGGTTTATCTTGATGCTGCTAACCGGATAATTCGTACTTCTAACCAGATACCGGTTCAGGTTGCCTGATAGTCGTTTGAGCAGTCGCTTTATTCGCTGTTAAGCTGTGTATACTTTTCCACCAGCCTGTCATCTCTACCGCTGGTCGTGATGACGGTGTCGGCTTGCTTCTGTGCTTATTCTGCCTTTGACTGCTGATTTTTTATATCTTTCAGCTCAGCTTCGTTATTACAAAACTCGATATTGCTAATATCAATTTCCGGCGTACTGAGTTTCTCATCACACTCATCGGTATTTTCGCAGGCTGAGCAACTACTCATCTGTTGCTTGATTTCATTGACATTGGTCTGATAAATATACGAGGTTTTATTTATACCCAGCGCGCCAAGCATTTTACTCAGGCGCAACTGGTCGAACTGTTTTTCCAGGGAGTGGTGAAACTGACGGCCATTGATCAAATTGATCATGATGACGTAACACAGGCGCAAAATAAAATAGCTGAGCAGAAGGCTTAGTGCGCCGCCGATGATTATTGTCATAGTATCCATCGCGTGATGGTATCAATTGCTGAGTTTCAGCGATTGATATAGATCATATGACGGTGCCACTGTGTAAAAAGGTTTTCCAGGCCAAAGCCGGACTGTGGCCTGAGCGAGACAGTTAGCCGGTGTTTCGCATACCTGCCGCAATTGCATTAATGCTTCGCAATAGCGGGTTAAGCCACTTTTCTCGCTCGGCATCATCCAGCGATTCATCACGGTAGCGCTTGAGCAACTTCACCTGTATATGGTTTAACGGGTCAAGGTAAGGATCACGGCGCATCAGTGATTTAGCCAGTGGTGGAATATCATCCAGCAGGTGCGTCATCTTGGATACTTTCAGGGTGATTTCCATGGTACGGTCGTGTTCATCCCGTATCATTTCGTAAATACGCTTTCCGGTGTCAGCTGAAACACATAATTCAGAATATTCTTTAGCAGTGCGGATATCGGTTTTGTACAGCGCCATCTCGGTATTACTTAACAGGGCTTTAAAATAAGGCCAGTTCTGGTACATGTCCTGCAGCTTTTGCAGGCGTGAGGCATCTTCACCAATCCATTTATTCAGTGCGGTACCAATACCGTACCATGCGGGTAGTGTCTGTCTTGCCTGCGCCCAGCCAAATACCCAGCCGATAGCACGAACTGACGATTTTGATCGGTCACCCGGTTTGCGGTGTGATGGGCGAGAGCCAATATTCATCAGGGCGATTTCACTGACTGGTGTTGCTTCATAGAAATAATCCAGGAAACCTTCGGTATTATCAGTGAGCTGCCGGTAACTGCTTTCACCGTAAGCCATGATTTCACGCATGATTGCCATATTTTCTTCGGTCGCTGTCGATTCACCCGGCAGGATCTGGTAACGGCTGGCCAGCATCAGGCCGGTAACGCCCAGCGTTAACTCGTAAACGGCTGTTTCCGGGTTGCTGTATTTATTGGATAAAACTTCGCCCTGCTCGGTGAATTTAATCTGGCCGTGCACGGTGCCTTCCGGTTGTGACAGGATGGATTCATGAGTTGGACCGCCGCCGCGACCAATTGTACCGCCGCGACCGTGGAATAAACGGCACTCTATCTGGTGAGCATCGGCCAGCTTGATGACTTTTTTCTGTGCTTCAAATAACTGCCACGACGAAGCCAGGATACCGCCGTCCTTACAGGAATCCGAATAACCTAACATGACCTCCTGAAGGTTGCCGGATGCTTTCAGCAGGGTAGTATAGGTTTCGTCATCGAACAGGCGCGCCAGTACGGGTTCGATATGCTTAAGATCTTCGATGGTTTCAAACAGTGGAGAAATACTGATTTTACAGAACCACTCATCACCGTTTTTACCGGTAAGCCCGACCAGGGTGGCAAGAAACATGACTTCTATCACGTGGCTGGCCTGGTGAGTCATGGAGATAACGTATTCGCCAAACGCACGCTCGCTGATTTCGCCATGCATTTTTTCAATGACTCTAAATACTTCCAGTGTTTCTTTATTGGCTTCAGCTAACAGGGACTGGTCAAACTCAATACCTTCGCATTGCTTTGCAATAAGTCCTGAAAGCAGGTTGATTCGCGCATTATCATCCAGCTTTTCATAATCTAGAACATCGATGCCGTTTTCTTTATTGCTGAGTTTTAATATTTCAGCAACCGCTTCACTATGGCGGGTGGACTCCTGGCGGACATCGAGCTGCATCAGGTAAAAGCCGAATGTTTCAACAAGACGAATCAGGTCTTTAATAGCGATATCGGATATCTTGTGGTCACCGTGGCTATGTAGAGAATCACGAATCAGTATTAAATCGCTGAGGAACTCGTCTTCCGAAAGGTAAGCATGCGGATATTGAGCAATGTCAGCAGCGTCATCTGTTATCAGGGCGCGGGTTTTATCCAGGCTCTGTTGCAGGCGAAAACGCATGAAGGCAATTTTTCTCTGGTAAGGCGAATGCATATAAGACTGCGGACTACTGGAAAAAACCTCAAAACGCATATTCTCGTCTTTATTAAGGCTTTCGTAGAATTCACGGCTGGGTGTGACCAGCTGGTCAGAATGCGTCAGGTGTTTAAAGGTTATGTTTAATCGCCTGATATATTCCTGCAATGTTGTTTTCGACTGTAAGCGTAATGCCATCACAGTCGTTTCCGGGGTAACGTTAGGATTGCCATCACGGTCACCGCCAATCCAGGAGCCAAACTTGAGAAAACTGGGAACGGTTATCGACGCACTCGGGTAGTGATCACGAATACGGTCTTCAATATTTCGATACACCACGGGTACGGCATCAAAGAGACTTTCTTTGAAATAATACAGGCCGTTTTTGATCTCGTCTCGGACCTGCGGGCGGCTTTCCCTTAGCTCATTGGTGCGCCATAAGATTTCGATATGGGTTTCCAGTTCATCAATGACGGCCTGGCGCTGGTGCTTGCCGAGGCGGGTATCGTTTAACTTGTCATTGGTTAAAAAGATACGGCGCAATGCGTACAGAATACTGCGGCGTTTGGCTTCAGTCGGGTGAGCGGTTATCACCGGGATATAAGTCAGGCGATCCAGCAATGTCTGCAGGCGTTCCGCTGACATTCCCATATCAATAAAATCACGTAATGCAGAATCGAAAGAGCCGATCCAGAGATCGTCAGCCTTGCGCATTTGCCTGCGTCGTACCTGCAGTTGAGAGGCTTCCTCGGCAACGTTTACCAGGCTGAAATAAGTACTGAATGCACGCACTACCTGGGTCAGGGTGTTTTCATCCAGTGATTCGATGAGCGCCATTAAGCGTTCTCTTTTATGCGTATCTTCTTCCTTGTGTAGCTCGATAAAGCCAACACGCAATTTTTCAACCGCATCGTAGACCTTGGCGCCGGCATTGGATAACAGTACATTACCCAGCAGGTTGCCAAACAGTTTTACCCGTGAACGCAGCTGTTTGTCGGAGCTTGTTGTATTAAGCAAGCCGGCGAGCTTGTGCCTGGCTTCACGATGCGTTGCATTGATCTGATTGTGCTCTGGTGTCGTATTCATATGCGGTAGGGTGGGCGGTTCACAGGATTGATGTACATTATGCCGATTAAACGGTAGGCAATTATATCGTATTTAAGAATCTGCTGATAGATGTGTGCGAAAGCTCGGTGTTGATTGTCCTATATCAACTAAAAGCAGGATAAATACCTAGAATAGAAGGGCCTTTTGAATTAGTCTTAGATGCATTGAAAATGATAACAATGTTGGTGATATGTCGAAGTTAACGGAATTTGCCTCATGGAAAGCGTTACAGGCGCATTTTGAGCAGATAAAAGATAGTCAGATGCGTGATATGTTCGAACAGGATAAATCGCGTTTTAAAAAATTCAGCACGCAGGTGGGCGATATCATGCTGGATTTCTCAAAAAATCGAATCAATGATGAGTCCTTTGGCTTATTGTGTGACCTCGCACGCGAGGCCAATGTCGAGCAATGGCGCGACCAGATGTTTGCCGGTGAGCCCATTAATATTTCAGAATTTCGCCCGGTTTTGCATACCGCACTAAGAAATCGCAGCAACAACCCGGTTTATGTCGATGGTGAAAATGTCATGCCCAGGATTAACCGGGTACTGGCGCAGATTCGTTATTTTACCGAGCGTGTGCGCGGCGGGCATTTGCGCGGTTACAGCGGCCACCTGATCAAAGACGTTATCAATATTGGTATTGGTGGTTCCGATCTGGGTCCGCACGTGGTCTGTGATTCGATGAAACCTTATGCGCAGCGCGGTATGAATGTGCATTTTGTGTCTAATATTGATCCGACACACCTGACAGAAATTCTAAAATTTGTTGAACCGGAATCTACCCTGTTCATTGTTTCTTCAAAAACCTTTACCACCCAGGAAACTATGCTTAATGCACAAAGTGCACGAGACTGGTTTGTTGAAGTCACCGGCAATGAAAATGCGGTGTCGCGGCATTTTGTGGCAGTAACAGCGAACCGGCAATCGGCCGCTGAATTCGGTATTCTGGAAGAGAATATGTTCGAATTCTGGGACTGGGTCGGTGGACGTTATTCATTATGGTCGGCGATTGGCCTGCCGATAGCGTTATATCTTGGCATGGACCGGTTTGAGGAAATGCTGGAAGGCGCGCATGCCATGGACCTGCATTTTAAAGAAGCGCCGATTGAAAAAAACATGCCGATGATTCTGGCGCTGCTCGGTGTCTGGTATAACAATTTCTTTGATGCTCAAAGCCACGCGGTGATGGCATACAACCAGTATTTAAGGCGTTTGCCGGCCTATTTGCAGCAGCTGGATATGGAAAGTAACGGTAAAACCATCAATCGTGAAGGCGAGCGGGTGGATTATCTGACCGGGCCGATTATCTGGGGAGAAACCGGCAGCAACTGTCAGCATGCCTTTTTCCAGTTGTTGCATCAGGGGACCAAGCCCGTGCCTGCGGATTTTTTGATTCCGGCGGAAAGCAGTAATCCCCTGGGCGATCAGCATTCTGTACTGCTGGCAAATTATTTTGCACAGACCCGTGCCCTGATGCGGGGTAAAACCGAAGCGGAAGCACGTGCCGAGCTTGAGGCTGAGGGAAGCTCTGAAGATTTGATCAGGGATGTGCTGCCACACAAGGTTTTTGAAGGCAACAAACCGACTAACTCCATTCTGTTCAAAAGTCTTGACCCGAAAACGCTGGGCGCGATACTGGCGATGTACGAGCACAAGGTGTTTGTTCAGGGCGTGATCTGGAATATCAACTCGTTTGACCAGTGGGGTGTGGAATACGGCAAACAGCTGGCGAGTGATATTCAGCAACATTTGACCACGGGTGAGGAAGCGTCGCAGTATGACGATTCAACTAATAGTTTGATTAATTATTGTATGTCTTTGAAATTTTCTGATTGAAGATTTAGTTTTGATGCTGATTTATGGCCCACTCGATATGCTCTGTTAGCATGGTATCTTGCGCTTTTTCAGCATCCTGTTTTCGCTGCATTAAAGCAGTAATAATTTTTTCGGATGTGGGCGCATTTCCCAGGGCGACGGCAATGTTTCTTAACCAGCGCTGATGGCCAATTCTTCTTATTGCTGAGCCTTCGGTATTATTTAAAAATTCTTCTTCTGTCCAGGCAAACAGTTCCAGCAGGCCGGGAGCATCCAGTGGCTGACGGGCAAAAAAGTCCGGTTCCGCGGTGGGCTCCGAAAAGCGGTTCCAGGGGCAGCATAACTGGCAGTCATCACAGCCGTAAATACGGTTGCCCATGGCTTTGCGAAACTCGACGGGTATGCTGCCGTGCAGCTCTATCGTCAGGTAGGATATGCAGCGCCTGGCATCGACTTTGTAGGGTGCTACAATCGCCTGCGTTGGGCAGATGTCGATACAGGCGGTACAGGTACCGCAGTGGTTTTGAGGGTTTTCAGGCGTCACCGGTAATGGCAGGTTGGTATAGATTTCGCCAAGAAAAAACCAGGAACCGGCTTTCTGATTAATCAGGTTGCTGTGTTTTCCGATCCAGCCAAGGCCGGATTTTTCAGCCAGCGCTTTTTCCAGTACCGGGGCACTGTCAACAAATACGCGGTAGCCGAAATCGCTCACTTCAGTGTTTATTTTATCGACCAGTTTCTGCAGGCGTTTGCGCATGACTTTATGGTAATCGCGACCCAGCGCATAGCGTGAGATAAAACCCAGTTCCGGCGTTGCCAGCACCGCATCCGACAGTTCACAGTCTGGCGGCATGTAATCCATGCGCACCGAAATGACCCGGCAGGTATCGTCAACCAGCTGTTCCGGGTGGCTGCGTTTACTGCCATGTTTTGACATGTAAGCCATTTCGCCATGGAAATCGGCAGCCAGCCATTCGTTTAGATAATCCTCATGTTTACCCAGTTCGATATCGCTGACGCCCAGCTGTTGAAATCCCAGTTCTTCAGACCACTGGGTTATTTGTTGTAGGAGTTGAGTGTAATCTATGTTGTCTGAGATTTTAGGCATGTTTGTTAGTTTATATTAAAGGTCTGAAGTTGGCAGTTATCAGTTGGCAGTCGGCAGAAAAAGCCAGGAAAATTAAAAAACAGACTGACTTGTTGATTACTAAATTTTGATTTTTGCTGACAACTGCTAACTACCTACTGCTAACTAACGCCTTTTATACTAAAATAACGCCCCGATTCAATCATCAGTAATATTTTTATGACAGTCAGAACTCGATTCGCCCCCAGCCCCACCGGTTACCTTCATGTGGGTGGTGCCCGTACTGCTTTATTTTCCTGGTTATACGCCAGAAAAATGGGTGGCCAGTTCATACTGCGTATAGAAGATACGGATCGCGAACGCTCAACCCAGGAATCGGTTGACGTAATTCTGCAGGGTATGGAATGGCTGGGGCTGGATTACGATGAAGGGCCTTTTTATCAAACCGACCAGTTTGTTCGTTATAAAAAAGTCGTTCAGCAGTTGATCGATACCGGCCACGCCTATCATTGTGAGTGTACAAAAGAACGGCTGGCAGATTTGCGAGAGCAGCAAATGGCGAACAAGGAAAAACCGCGTTACGACGGCTGCTGCCGTGAAAAGGGTTTATCCGAAGCAGATAACACAGTGGTTCGTTTTAAAAACCCACTGGAAGGTGATGTGGTTATCGAAGACATGGTGAAGGGGCGGGTGGTTATCAATAATCGTGAGCTGGATGATCTGATTATTGAACGTACCGATGGCACGCCTACGTATAACCTGACGGTGGTGGTGGATGACTGGGACATGAAAATGACGCACATCATTCGCGGTGATGATCACCTGAATAATACCCCGCGCCAGATAAATATATTAAAGGCACTGGGTGCTGAACTGCCAATATATGCGCATGTGCCAATGATTCTTGGCGATGATGGCAAACGTTTATCGAAACGTCATGGTGCAGTTAGTGTCATGGAATATAAAGACAACGGGTTTCTACCGGAAGCGCTAATCAACTACCTGGTTCGCCTGAGCTGGTCTCACGGTGATCAGGAAATATTCAGCCGGGAAGAAATGATTGAACTGTTTGATGCCTATAATGTGAATACTTCGGCATCGGCATTTAATACCGAAAAATTGCTCTGGCTGAATCAGCATTATATAAAAACCAAAGCCCCGGCTGAACTGGCTGAAATGCTGCAGGGGTATATTCATGCGACCTATTACAATACCGATACCGGGCCTGATTTAGTTGAAGTATTAAAAGTATTTCAGGAGCGGTGCAGTACTCTGGTTGAGCTGGCTGAAGAGATACGCTTTCTATATGATGATTTTGATAGTTATGATGAGAAGCAGGCAAAAAAACAGTTTAAAGAAGCGACACTGCCTGTACTTGAGAGCCTGAAGCAGCAATATGAAAAGCTGGATAACTGGACTGCTGAAGCCATTCACCATGTTGTAGAGAATACTGTTAAGACCCTGGAAGTTGGTTTTGGCAAAGTAGGGCAGCCGCTACGACTGGCGGTGACTGGACATGGAAAATCCCCATCGATCGATGTGACGCTCGAATTGCTGGGTAAAGAGAAAACATTGCAGCGACTCGACCAGGCGATTGATTATATTAAGAATAGAAAGTAGTCAGCTGGCAGTGATCAGTTAAAACATATTGCTTCGAAAACTGCCTGCTGACCACTACCAACTAAGGTTTTTTAGCTACTTCCTTCTGGCAAGCCCGGCCAGGCCAATAAGCCCAGAACCAAACAGCCATGCCGCAGCCGGGACAGGCACAGCGCTAATACTTTGAGCTGAACAGTCGCCTGATCCTGCCATATTGCTTGAGCCGGGCGTGATACAGCCCAGTTGAAAATCCAGCGCGTTGTTATTACTGTCCATACCATCAATAATTCGCGATATGCTGGTAATGTCTGCATTACTATCACTGATCGTTGAAGCATCACCTTCAGTGAATGGTATGACTATGCCCTCATAGCTAAAGGAATCTACCAGGCTGTTATTGTCATATAGAGCAATAACATCAGGCGAGCCATTTTGAAACCATCCACTGGTTGTAGTGAAACTGTAATCACAGTTTGCCACCAGGCTGCTGTCACCACAGACAACAAAAAAGCCGTTGGCCTCAATATTGAACCCGGTTAAATCGATGGCACGATAGCTGGATGAATTGGTTCCGTTGATTAAGCTAATGGTGAAGTTGTCGAGCGAAACTGCAGATGCGCTGGCATTAAACAATTCAATAAACTCTGCCGTATCTGTACCGGGTTGATCATAATCTATTTCATTAATGACCACTGCAGCATCGGCAGCAATAGCGATACTGGCCGTTATAGTTAAAAGACCAAGTTTAGTTATGCAGTATTGATTTGTTGCTGGTTTTTTTCCTGTATGTTTCATTTAATACTCCTTGTAGTTAAATATTGCGCAGGATTGCGC
>CAVQDO010000024.1:0-44638 GCA_963711255.1 uncultured Gammaproteobacteria bacterium
GGAGGTTTGTTGCGTTTTTTATCTTATTGGCGTTAATATTTGCGGTTGATTGCTTACTTAGGCCTTGCGGTTCTCGCACCGCGGGCGAGTTACTCTTTTGCTACAGCCCAAAAGAGTAACCAGAAAAGGCCGCCGCGAACTCGATAGCCCCGGGAGAAGCGTCCGGGGAACCTGAATTTGAGGGTATCTGTTCTTTTGGCGTTAGTGTTTGCTTAAAGTGTTATTGCTTACTTTGGCCCGAGCCGCCCCGATGCGCCGTCCGGGCGCAGCGTGGCTAAATCCGCCGTCCATGGCGGATTTGCTCTACGTGTTGGCAAATTCAGCTATCGAAGGCGGAAGAGTCAAGGTCAACAACAGAGTCAACAGCACCAGCAGGAACACAGCAAAAAACATGGCGCGCAGCGCCATAGCTGGAGAAGCTTTTGTTTCGTTTCTTGTTTATCTCCCCTTTTGTTTGCTGACTTTGGGGGCATTGGTAGAGCAATTTCGCCATGGACGGCGAAATTAGTGATGCTGCGCCTGGACGGCGCATCAGCACGGGCTCGTAGGCAATGCGCCCAAAGTCAGGAACCCCGAGTGCTTTTCTCGGGGCAAACAAGTCGGGGCGGCACTTTTCTGGTTACTCTTTTGTTGCTGCTGACAAAAGAGTAACTCGCCCGCGGTGCGAGAACCGCAATGCCAAAGTAAGCAACCAAAAGAAAATATTAACGCCAATAACAAATAGAAAACGCAAAATACAGAAATATTAACGCCAATACCAGAAGGCAGCACCCCACTAAAATACACAAAATAATTCCCACCTGAACGAACAAATATCCAGCCCCATCAAGTAAACTAACCCACCATAAAAGAATCCCTAAACGATGTACTCACAGCAACAACCTCCAAACAAAACCGGACTCAACCCTCAGCAGTTACAGGCAGCGCGTACTATCGATGGTCCGATGCTGGTTCTGGCCGGCGCGGGCAGCGGTAAAACACGTGTAATCACTGAAAAAATCGCCTATCTCATTGCTGAGTGCGGCATCTCTGCTTCACGTATCGCGGCAGTGACTTTTACCAATAAATCAGCGCAGGAAATGAAAAGCCGGGTGAAGAAGTTGCTTGGCGGCAAGGCCAGCCGTGGTCTGCGGGTGTCTACTTTTCACCGCCTGGCGTTGAATATTTTGCAGCAGGAATATGCTGCGCTTAACTATAAGGCCGGGTTTTCTGTTTTTGCTACCGCTGACTGCGTCACCGTGCTGTCAGAGCTTCTCAAGGTGACTGGTGAACGCGGTATGGACGCGGCCGAGGCAGCACACTGGCAAATATCGCAGTGGAAAAATGATGGTGTTATGCCGGATCAGGCTGTTTCTGTCGCAGAAGATGATCTGCAGATGCGAATCGCAAAACTGTACGCACAATACCAGCGGCAGCTACACGCTTATAATGCTTTTGACCTTGATGACCTGATCCTGCAGACGGCCCATCTGTTTAAAACTCATGATGATATTTTGCAGAAGTGGCAAAACCGTATTCATTACCTGCTGGTGGATGAGTACCAGGACACTAACGCCATGCAGTATGAGCTGGTTAAAATGCTGGCTGAAAAGCGTCAGTGTCTCACGGCTGTTGGTGATGACGATCAGTCCATTTATGCCTGGCGCGGTGCCAAACCGGAAAACCTGGTTCAGTTATCAAAAGATTTCCCAACACTCAAGATAATTAAGCTCGAGCAAAACTACCGTTCGACGCGTCGAATATTGAAACTGGCGAATGAACTCATTAAAAACAATCCGCACGTTTATGAAAAAAGACTGTGGAGTGATCTGGGTATGGGGGAAGGTGTTCGCCTGATTCAGTGTAATAGTGAAGAAGATGAAGGTGAGCGGGTGTGCATGGAGCTGCAGTCACATAAAATCCAGAACCTGACCAAATACAAGGATTACGCTATTTTGTATCGCGGAAACTTTCAGGCGCGTGTTTTTGAAACCTATCTACGTGGTATGCATATCCCATATGTAGTCAGTGGTGGTATTTCATTTTTTGAACGCACCGAAATCAAGGACATCGTGGCTTATTTAAGACTGCTGGTAAACCCGGATGATGATGCGGCTTTTCTGCGCGTTATTAATACCCCGCGACGCAGTATTGGTGCAGCGACACTGGAGAAACTGGGTAAATATGCCACTAAAAGGGAAGTGAGTATGCTGGCCGCCTGCAGTGAAGTTGGCCTGGAATCAAGAATTTCAAAAAGTGCCTACAAGAGTTTAAGCATTTTTACTGACTGGCTATTGCGCCTGTCGCATCGTGCAGAGGACGATTCAGCAACGGATATTATGCAGCAGTTGCTGGATGATATTCATTACGAAAGCTGGTTGCGTGAGCAGAGTAAGGACATTGAAACAGCTGAGCGTCGCTGGAAAAATGTTATGGAGCTAATGGAATGGCTGGCGCGTCTGCAGAAGAAGGATTCTGATGCCAGTGTGGCTGAGCTGATGGCGCAGTTATCGCTAATGGATATTCTGCAGCGCAACCAGGATGAAACAGAGCAGGACGCGGTACAGCTGATGACACTGCATGCGGCTAAAGGTCTTGAGTTTCCGCATGTGTTCCTGGTTGGGTTTGAAGAAGAATTAATACCGCATGCCAGCAGTATTCAGGAAGATAATATAGAAGAAGAGCGGCGACTGGCTTATGTTGGTATCACCCGTGCTGAAAAAAGCCTGACCATGACGATGGCGCAAAGCAGAAAACGTTATGGAGAGAAAATTATCTGTGAGCCCAGCCGTTTTATTGATGAGTTGCCGGAAGAGGATATTGAATGGCTGGGCGGTAAGGCATCAAAAGAAAAAACCTCACAGGATAAAGGCAAGGCTCACCTGGAAGGATTGAAAGCATTATTGGGCTAATAATAATTGATGTAATTTATTCCAGACGAAAAAAAACAGCGGCAAAGCCGCTGTTTTTTTTGAACGACACTATGCCAGATTAAGCGCGGCGACGTGCAATTCCAACCAGACCAATCAGGCCTGAACCAAACAACCATGCAGCTGCTGGAACTGGTATTGCAGGAACTACCTCAACATCACCAGTTGAACTATACCGTTGCCAAATGAAATGTTGTAGCCATTTGCACCAACATCAGCATGCACCAGTATCATTTATCCAGACATTATTAGTCGTATCAAATAATGCAAGTATAAAGTGGTCTGTAACAGTTAATATAATAGTATCAGGTGTCTTGACTAGTCGCAGTGTAGTCACCAGCTACAGTAGGACCACCAATAGCTCACTAAGTAACCCAGAGGTAACAAGAAGTGAGTCGTCATTTGCGTAGTGCAGTTGCTTCACTACCAAGGTCGTCTATCATCAAACATGTACAAATCAAATCCACCCGTCATGCCAAAGAAGAAGTTCACGTCACCATCGGTCGGAGCGAAGATGGTCGCAGAATTTGCTGCAGTGGCGAACAGAGCGAAAGTGCCTGCAACTAACATTTTAAACATTTTCATCAATTTTTCCTTTATTTAATTAATTAATATTTACGTTTTAAAGCTGGCGAATATCTCAACAGCCCCTTCATCCTCAAACATCTTTGTTAGAGATATTCCCAAACGCCTTTATAAGAGAATTGTAATTATATATACAATTAACGTGCCAGCTTTTCGAGCTTGATGTTTTTCAGTAAGTTAGGGTTTTATTCGATCAGTCTTTTTTTGTAAGTGTAAACTATCCCGTCAAATATGGAATTAATCTATGTTTGTCGAATAATGTTAAATTACGTAATAATTCAATAAAATCAATGTATTACAGTAAATTAGAATTTAATAATAAAGGTCGGTGGAATTATTGATTTAATTGATATTAATGTCAAAAATGATAAATTATGTAATAAAATCAATTAGATATGTCAATTTAAAAGTGTAAATTTATTCGACGGTATTGTCGGGCGTCACAATAATGTTTTGATTCTAATTTTGCTCCGCATTCAGTGAAGCGTATTGGACGGCTGCAGGGCATAAGAAATGCGTTTCCGGCGAGGACGCGCATTATAAATCAATTTTCCTGCCGGTTGGTTTTAATTCAGCAAAACGTAAGCACTCAACTATCGTCCAACTGGCATCATGTCAGTTAACAATGGTTAACAGTTCGTTTTATTTAAATCTGTCAGAATTACATTTTATTTGGCTCGCCTATAAAGAGTGCGCAGAGTATAATCCCGCCCGCTCCTGGTATTGCTTGGTAGTACACGCTAATTGGCAGTCATTGTTGCAACGATTTATTAATAATTTGACATTAAAATCTGAAAGGAAAGTAGTTATGAAACTAAAAACATTAAGTTCACTAATATTATGTGCTGTTTCTATGCAGGCAGTAGCCAATGATAAAATTTACTGGATAGCACCGGATGGTGATTATGCTCGAGGCACCGATGGCAATTGTGTGCGCACCATTTTATGGACTAAGGAAAAATCGATAGCAGGATGTGAGGGCGGTGCCGATAGTATGGCAGCTGCTTCTGCGAAGGATAAGGCTGCATCAAGTAAAGCCGATGCCGATGCCAAAGCTAAAGCTGCAAAAAAAGCTGCAGAGGATAAGAAGAAAGCAGCCGCTGCGGCAGCCGCTGCTGCTGCAGCTGCAGCAGTTGCGCCGGCTTATCGTGACCTCAGCCTTGCTTCGGGTGCTTCTTTTGAACTGGGTGGCAGTACCTTGAGCTCAGAAGGTAAAGCGGCGGTAACAGCTTTGGTATCAGAGTTTAAAGGTGAGACAGTTGAATCGGTTGTTGTCGAAGGTTATACCGATGATCGTGGTGATTCGGCCTTTAATCAGCAGTTGTCAGAGAAGCGTGCCAAAGCCGTTAAAGATGAACTGATTGCAAATGGTGTTGATGCTTCTGTTATTAAAACCATTGGTTATGGTGAGTCAAAGCCGGTAGCGGATAATAATACCCGTGATGGCCGTGCTAAAAATCGCCGTGTTGAAATCAAGATCGATGCAAAAAAACGCCAGTTGTAGTTTTAGTCGTAGATAAGCTCTGCTGCGTTCATATCTGCTGTAACTGTTAACTAGCATGTTGTAGTGGTCAGGCAACATCGGTTTAGTTGCAGCGGTATGAGCACAGAAAGCTGGTCGTAATAAAAAAGCCTCTTATTCAATAAGAGGCTTTTTTATGCCTGCTAAAACTGGCAGGGGAAAATAGTTTGTGTGGTGTACTATTTATGGTCGCAATGACCGGGGATTGTAATATTAACTTTTATCTCGTTTTTATTTTTTGCTGCTGACTCCGACCATGAATAGACTTCTGTCGTTGATGGATCGCAGGACTGGCAACTGGTGCCACATGAAGCAGTGGCGGAACTTTTTTCTACCTTGCCTTTTCGAATCCAGACATCGAGCATGCCGCGCACGGCATCAACGTCGGCGTCAAAATGCAGGGCAATGTCACTCAGTGAGCACTGGCCGCGTTGCTTCAGGTAGTCACGTATTTGAGAGAGAATCATTCCCGGCCGCCCTTTATACGCCCATCTCTGTCGCATCAGGCTGTTTGCTTATGTCTTTATGTGCCCATTGACGCAGAGCAAAAAATATCAGGAATAATGTGATCGCAACACCGCTTAACCAGAGGCCCGAGAACAGGGGGTGCTGTGAAAAAGTTCCGATCTGGTAAAAGCTGCTTGCCGTCATATAGGCAATGGTCGTGGTCCAGCAGGCTACAAATACTGCCCAGGGTGTTCCTGCTTCACGGCGTATGGCACCGATGGTAGCAACGCAGGGAAAATACAGCAGGATGAATAATAAATAAGCAAACGCACTGGCCTGTCCATCAAAACGTTTAATCATGGCACCAAAGGTGGCATTGTCTACTTCCTGTTCTGCAGCCGCTGCTTCCAGCGATTCGATGTTGCCAACATTCATTTGCAGCGGGTCACCAAACATATCGGTAACGGCTGAAAGGTTCTCTGGTACGGTCGCTGCGGCATCGTTTATAGCCTGCCAGAAATCAAAAGCTTCTTCGTTGTCGACATAGCCCGCATCCTGTCTCGCAAGCTGAGAATAAAGTGTATCCAGTGTGCCGACGACGACTTCTTTAGCCAGTACACCGGTAATAATACCTAACACGGCTGGCCAGTTGTCTTCAGTGATGCCCATGGGTTCAAAAACGGGTGTCGCTGCTTTACTGATAACTGCCAGTACTGAATCATCAGAATTCTGCTGGGTAATTGAACCATCGGTACCAATAGCGTTAAGTACATTAATGACCAGAACCATCACTACGATGACCTGTCCTGCTTCTTTGATGAACAGGCGAACACGGTCCCAGGTGCGCAGTAATATGCCTTTGAGTGTCGGCATATGGTAGGGCGGAAGCTCCATCATGAAACCGCTGCTCTCGCCGGATAATATGGTCTTTTTCATTAACAGCCCGGTCAGTACCGCAACAGTAATTCCGATAAGATAAAGTGCAAATACCAGGTTTTGTCCGTTAGTGGGGAAAAACGCGGCAACAAATAAGGCGTATACCGGCAGCCGGGCACCGCAGGACATAAACGGATTCATTAATATAGTGAGT
The DNA here is from genome assembly GCA_963711255.1 of uncultured Gammaproteobacteria bacterium. Taxonomy (GTDB): domain Bacteria; phylum Pseudomonadota; class Gammaproteobacteria; order SZUA-229; family SZUA-229. The sequence continues at coordinate 6,554 of CAVQDO010000024.1, forward strand.
TTGCGTTCGCGTTCGTTTTCCAGTGTGCGTGTCGCCATTACCGCAGGGACGTTACAGCCAAAACCAACAATTAAAGGCACAAAGGCTTTACCGGGCAGGCCGATGCTGCGCATGAAGCGGTCCATTACAAAAGCGGCTCTGGCCATGTAACCGCTGTCTTCCACTGCCGATAAAAACAGGTACAGGGCTGCAATTATGGGAATAAATGTAGCCACGATCTGGATGCCGCCGCCAAGGCCATCGGCTAAAATAATACGCAGAAAATCAGGCAGGCCGATAGCGATTAATATTTCCGAGAATCCATCGACAAAAATCGCGCCGGCTATGCCATCAAAGAAATCAATAAAGGCGCCGCCGATATTGATGGTGAACATAAACATTAAATACATCACCAGTAAAAATACCGGAACACCAAAAAGCCGGCTTAATACAATGTTATCGATTCTATCTGTGACGGTTTTGCCAACCTTGCCTTTTTCACGGATGACTGTTTGTGCAAGGGCATGAGCATGGCTAAAGCGGCAGTCGGCGATGTGTATGTCGACGTCTTCACCGATACGCTCTTCGATAGTCGATTGCCATGATTTAACCGTATCCAGTACCGATGCACCGCACTGTTCCCGGGCATTGTTATCACTTTCCAGTAGTTTGAGCGCCAGCCAGTGCAAATTTTCTTTGGTTGCAATGCTGCATTTTTCCAGGCGCGGTAGCAGGTCGGCGATTGCCTGCTCGACGATTTCATCATGGGCGAGACGAAAGCCGCCGCTGTGCTCGCCGGCAGTAATGGCAAGGATTTCATTCTTGAGTTCGTCAATGCCTTCACCGTTGATGGCAATTATGGGTACCACCGGGCAGCCCAGCTCCTGCGACAGTCTTTTGGTGTCGATTTCAATGCCGCGTTTACGCGCCACATCCATCATGTTCATTACCAGTACTATGGGAACGCCCATTTCCAGCAACTGTGCAGTCAGGTATAAATTACGTTCCAGGTTGGCCGCATCGACCACGTTAATGATCAGGTCGGCATCACGTGATAACAGGTAATCACGAGTGACTTCTTCATCGATGGAGCTGGCATCAAGTGAATAGATGCCGGGTAAATCGTAGGTGGTGACAGTTCGACCCTGCAGTTCAAAAAAACCCTGCTTGCGATCGACGGTAACGCCGGGCCAGTTACCCGTTTTCTGGCGGATACCGGTGAAAGCATTAAATAAGGCGGACTTTCCACAGTTGGGGTTACCCGCTATCGCAATGGTCAGCGAGTGTATATCAGACTCATCAGTTTGACTGTGGCCTGTTTTGTTTAAGTCGGCATCGGAGCGCATGATTGTCTAGTTTTCGAGAGGCTCTACCAGCAACTTTTCGGCAATGCCAGGTCCCAGTGCGACACGGGTTCCGGCATTTTGAATCACTACGCTTTTGCCGCGATGATTAAGCATATTGACCACGGTGCCAACTCGCAGACCCAGTGACAGCATGCGTCTGACCATCAGTTTGCCGCCTTCTATCGAGGCGATGCGCCCACGCCGGCCATTTTGCAGGGCGAGTAAGCTGGTAATTGGTTCAATCTTGGTCATGGCTGCTTGTATAATTGTTAAAGAGAATAGTTCTCATTCGTGATTGGGTAATATTAGACCTATCTTAAATAGAATGCAAGAAACCCAAAGAGGATATATCTCGATCCCAGTGCCAGGCAGGTAATGATATCTTCAGTCTTGAATTGAGCCACTGTTAATACCGGGCGCGGGTTTATAAAGTCATATTTATCAGTAATTTATACGGCTAAAGTGTTACACTGACCATCGCTGGATGTTCTGCATCAATATGAGAAACCAATGTCACATTATTCACTAATAGAAGAAAGAGTAAATATCTCGTCGCACGCCCTGGGGTTTGTTTTAAGTGTTTTTGCCCTGGTGTTTTTAGTGATACGAGCAAGTGCTTACGGCAATGCCTGGCACATCGTCAGTTTTAGTATTTTTGGGGCAAGTTTGATCGTGTTATATGCCGCGTCGACCATTTATCACAGTGCGCGTAATGAAGTACTGCGCAGTCGATTAAGAATTCTTGATCATGCTTCAATATATGTGCTGATTGCAGGAACTTACACACCCTTTACACTGGTAACCCTGAATGGCACAACTGGCTGGATAATATTTGCTATTACCTGGGCAATGGCGTTAACGGGTATTGTGCTGAAAATATTTTTTACCGGCCGCTTTGAAATAGTTTCGACATTAATGTATGTCTTTATGGGCTGGATTATCGTATTTGCGATAAATCCACTGATTGACAATTTTCCATCTGAGGGCCTGTTCTGGCTGGTTAGTGGCGGTATCGCCTATACGCTGGGTGCCGTTTTATATGCAATAAAACAGATAAAGTTTAACCATGCGATTTTTCACCTGTTTGTCCTGACAGGCAGTTTTTGCCATTTTGTATCAGTTTACTTTTATGTGCTGCCGGTGGAATGAGCCAGTTAAAGATAGCGGTCATTCAATGCTTACTGATCGTTAATACTGGTATTGCTTGTTAACGCTGAATTTTCTGCGTAAGTCTCTTAATATTAAATAGGTCCAGGGCCACAACAATGTGCTGGTGATGGTCGGCATAAAATAAAGCCAGCTGTCAGGCGCGCGGCCCAGCATGCCATCCACCCATAAGGTCAACAGTTGTTTTAGCAGTAGCAGGAAAAAAATAACGATCGCCTGCTGCAGTAGCGAGGCAACGCGCAGGCGTTGATGCTGTAGATTAATGACATAAATAACCAGTACCATGCCAACTGCATGCTGTCCCATCAGGGTGCCATAACTCACATCCAGCAATAATCCTGCAAACCAGGCAATGGTGACGCCAATATGTGATGGTACTGCCATTGCCCAGTAAATTAATACCAGCGTTACCCAGTCCGGTCTGAACTCTACCGCCCAGTCGGGCAAAGGTATGATGGCCAGCATGAAAGCGCCAATCATAGTAATGATACCGATGCGCAGGGTCTTATTCACGGTTACCTCTGCGCTGCCCTGACTGGCTTTCTTCTTTATCCTCTTCTGCGGCGGCTTCTTTATCGGTGCTTTCTGTTTCAGCATCTGCTGCTGGTGGGGTTGCAGCTTCGCCGCCGGTTTGTTCTATTTCGGTGCTGACGGGATCGTTTCGCCATACCAGTAAGACTTCCCGTGTTTTGTCCAGTAGTGCCAGCGGTGTCGCTTCAATCAGGGCAAAGGGTTCACCGGCCGGACGTTCGACTTTAGTGATTCGCGCGACAGGATAGTTGGGCGGGAAAACACCGCCGAGTCCGGATGTGATGAGTGTGTCCCCCACCTTGATGTCAACATTGTGTGGCAGGTGACGTAAATCCAGCTGGCCATTTTTGCCGGTGCCAAATGCATTGGCGCGTAAGCCGGTACGATCTATCTGCACTGGTGTCGCGTGACTGGCATCGGTGATTAACATGGCGGTTGATGACATCAGGCCGGCATGAACCACCTGACCCATAATGCCCTGTGAATCGAGTATCGGCTGGCCGCGGTACACGTCATTGCTGGTGCCCTTGTTAATGAGTATCAGTAAACGATAGGGGTCAACATCAACATTAATGATTTCAGAAATTAATAACCGCTCTTTAATTTTTGGTGTTGCGCTAAGCAGCAGTCGTAATCGATTGTTTTCTCTTTCAAGGATGTCCAGTTTTTGTAACTGTACCCGGTTTTCCAGGTGGCGTGCTTCGAACTCACGATTTTTTTCAAGCAGTGTTTGCTGTGTACTTAATGATTCGTCGGCCCAGTAAAAAAGCCTGATAGGTAAATCGATGGTGTATTGCAGTGGATATAAAATGCCCGAAAGTGCGCTGCGAACCATTTCCAGTGAATGCCAGCGATGGTCTACCGTCATTAGGGCGATCGAGGCGGCAACCAGTACCACCATACGGAAGGTGACAGATGGACCACGGATGAATAGCGTTTGCATGTAAGCTGCTTAAACCGGTTATCTTATACGATTAATACAAAAATCGATTGTATCGAAATGTATGGCATGGTGAGTTGTGTCGTTTTCACCGTGCATGTTTTTACTCGACGGCGAGGAAATCGCCTCCGTGCTCATCAATCAGTTCGAGTACCCGGCCGCCGCCGCGGGCAACGCAGGTAAGAGGCTCTTCGGCCATGACAACGGGTAAACCGGTTTCTTCCATAATGAGTCTGTCGAGGTCGCGTAATAATGAGCCACCACCGGTTAATACGATACCGCGCTCGGCTACGTCTGCGCCCAGTTCAGGTGGTGTTTGTTCCAGCGCTGTTTTAACCGCACTAACAATACCGTGCAGTGGTTCCTGCAGGGCTTCCAGGATTTCGTTGCTGTTTAGCGAGAAACTGCGTGGAATACCTTCGGACAGGTTACGGCCCTTAACTTCGATTTCCAGTAAATCTTTACCCGGGTAAGCGGTGCCGATTTCATGTTTAATTTTTTCGGAAGTGGCTTCACCAATTAATATGCCGTAGTTGCGACGGACATAATTAGTAATAGCTTCATCAAATTTATCACCGCCGACTCGCACTGACGCTGAGTAAACAATACCGTTTAACGAGATAACGGCAACTTCGGAAGTACCGCCACCGATATCCAGCACCATGGAGCCGCGCGGTTCGTCGACCGGCATGCCCGCGCCAATTGCTGCTGCCATAGGTTCGTCGATTAAATAAACTTTACGTGCGCCTGCACCTGCCGCTGATTCACGAATGGCGCGACGTTCTACCTGGGTTGCACCACAGGGAACACAAATCAATACACGGGGACTGGGGCGTAAAATTTTACTTTCATGCACCTGGCGAATGAAATGCTGCAGCATTTTCTCGGTAATATTGAAATCGGCAATGACACCGTCACGCATAGGTCGAATGGCGGTAATATTTTGCGGCGTACGGCCAAGCATGCCTTTGGCATCTTTACCGAATGCTTCAATCGTTTTTGGGCCACCGGGACCGCGGTCCTGTCGAATAGCAACAACGGAAGGTTCATCGAGAACTATGCCTCGGCCGCGAGCGTATATCAATGTATTGGCTGTACCAAGATCGATTGATAAATCGTTAGAAAACATTCCCCGGAAACGATTCAAAAACATGTGTGTGTAAACCTATTTATGTGTTCTTAAGGTGCTTCTCGTTGATAATAAAACCGGCAAATGGAACTGCCTGTAATACCCGAAATAACTGAGAGCCCTTATGTGTTGTTGTAGTTATTCTCTATAATATAGAGTTATTTGCCAAAATTACCATGAATCCGGCATCAAATTGCGCGTACTGTAGCAATCACGCTGCTATTGGGCAAGGTTTATTGAGCAGATCGATGGATAATTGTGGTAAATGATTGAAATACACCGTCCCACTATTTTTTGCTGTGCTTATATCGAGGGATTAAGTAGAGCAAATCGCTGAAATGTGCTAATTTCCCGCTTTGTATTTACCCCGCTTTAAAATTTATTCGGCACCGGTTACAGGTTATAATTTTTTTTCAAAACCGGCCGTTCAAAATACCCAGGAGTATTCGATGTCAATCGAGGTTGATGAAGTTAAAAAAATAGCCAAACTGGCCTGCTTAAATGTAGATGAAGCCGATATTCAGTCGTATACGACCAATTTGTCGAATATTCTTGATCTGGTTGCTCAAATGAATGCTGTGGATACTACCGGTGTTACGCCGATGTCACACCCTTTTGATGCGGTGCAGCGACTGCGAGAAGACGTGGTGACTGATTTTAACCGCCGCGAAGAATTTCAGGCGATTGCACCAAAAACCGAAGATGGTCTTTATCTTGTCCCTAAAGTTCTCGAATAAGAGCCCTTTGTCCAAAAAAACTATTTTGTATAACTCCCGATATCAGTAAAACGGTATTTGAGAGTGTTTAGGAAACATCAATGAGCCACTACCATACCAAAACAGTCACTGAGCTATCTGCCATGTTGCAGGCAGGTGAAGTCAGCAGTGTAGAACTAACCCGTTACTTTCTTGATCGTATCAAAAGCAGCGATGTTAAATTGAACAGTTTTATAACTGTTTGTGAAGAACAGGCCATGGCGCAGGCTAAAGAGTCTGACGAAAAATTAAAAGCCGGTAATGCGCCAGCCCTGACTGGCGTGCCGATCGCACATAAAGATATATTTTGCACGAAAGGCGTAAAAACCAGCTGTGGATCAAAAATGCTGGATAATTTCATTTCACCTTATGACGCCACTGTTGTGACAAACATGCGCAACGCCGGTGTGGTGATGCTGGGCAAAACAAACATGGATGAGTTTGCCATGGGATCATCAAATGAGACCAGTTATTACGGCGCAGTAAAAAATCCGTGGAACCTGAAGGCAGTGCCTGGTGGTTCATCGGGCGGTTCTGCGGCAGCGGTTTCCGCTCGCATAGCGCCGGCAGCAACCGGCACCGATACCGGCGGTTCAATTCGCCAGCCTGCGGCATTTTGTGGCATAACCGGTTTAAAGCCTACTTATGGCCGTGTTTCCCGTTATGGCATGATTGCTTTTGCCTCCAGCCTGGACCAGGCCGGTCCGATGGGGCAGAGTGCAAGTGACTGTGCGCTGTTACTAAACGCGATGTCCGGCTTTGATGAAAAAGATTCAACCAGTATTGAAAAAGAGGTTCCGGATTATTCGGCGGATCTCGATAAGCCGTTAAAAGGTCTGCGTATTGGCCTGCCTAAAGAATATTTTGCGCATCAGCAAGGTGGCATCGATGCGGGCGTTGAGGCGGCGATTAAAACCGCGCTAGAACAATACAAATCAATGGGTGCCGAACTCATCGAAATTGAACTGCCCAACAGCAATTTGTCGGTACCGGTTTATTACGTGGTTGCACCGGCAGAATGTTCAGCGAATCTGTCTCGCTTTGATGGCGTACGTTACGGTTACCGTTGCGAAGATCCGAAAGATCTGAACGATCTGTATACGCGATCTCGCGGTGAAGCTTTTGGCGCAGAAGTTAAGCGCCGTATTATGGTTGGTGCTTATGCGCTGTCGTCGGGTTATTACGATGCTTATTATTTAAAGGCGCAGAAGTTACGTCATCTAATTAGCGATGACTTCAAAAAAGCCTATGAAAAAGTTGACGTTATCATGGCACCGGCAACACCTGAAACGGCATTCAATATTGGTGAAAAAACCGATGATCCGATTTCAATGTATCTTTCTGATATTTTTACTATCGCGGTTAACCTTGCCGGCATACCGGCGATGTCAATCCCGGTAGGATTTGCTGATACAGCTTCAGGTGAAAGCATGCCGGTGGGCATGCAAATTATGGGTAACTATTTCGAAGAAGCAAAGTTACTCAATGTCGCGCACCAGTATCAGCAGCACACTGACTGGCACAGTCAAATACCGGAGGAGTTTAAATAATGAGCATTGATACCGGAAATTGGGAAGTTGTTATCGGGCTTGAAATACACGCTCAGTTAGCAACAAAATCGAAAATTTTCTCAGGTGCCAGCACTGATTATGGTGCAGAGCCAAATACACAAACCAGTGTCGTGGATATCGCTTTGCCTGGTGTGCTGCCGGTACTTAACAAAGAAGCCGTACACCTGGCGGTAAAGTTTGGCATGGCGATAGATGCTGAAGTAGCAGATCGTTCGGTGTTTGACCGGAAAAATTATTTTTACCCGGATTTGCCCAAAGGCTATCAAATTTCACAATTTGAATTGCCTATTGTTGGTAAAGGCCACATAAACATTGAACTGGAAAACGGCGAAACAAAAACCATCGGTGTCACCCGTGCCCATCTTGAAGAAGATGCCGGCAAGTCGCTGCATGAAGATTACGCCGGTATGACAGGTATTGATTTGAACCGTGCCGGCACACCGTTGCTGGAAATAGTTTCTGAGCCAGATATGCGCAGTGCTAAAGAAGCGGTTGCCTACATGAAAAAAATTCATACCCTGGTGCAATACATCGGTATTTGCGATGGCAATATGCAGGAAGGTTCATTTCGCTGTGACGCCAATGTATCGGTTCGTCCAAAAGGCCAGGAAGAATTTGGCACCCGTGCAGAACTGAAAAACATTAACTCATTCAAGTTTGTAGAGCGTGCGATCAATATAGAAGTGGAACGTCAAATTGATTTAATTGAAGACGGCGGCGAGGTAGTGCAGGAAACTCGTCTTTACGATTCAGATAAAAATGAAACGCGTTCTATGCGCAGTAAAGAAGAAGCCAACGATTATCGCTACTTCCCGGATCCGGATTTACTGCCGGTTGTGATTACTGAAGAGTATCGCCAGCAGGTACGTAACGAACTTCCCGAATTACCGGAACAGAAACAGCAGCGATACATGGATGAATTAGGCCTGTCTGCATACGATGCCGGTGTTATCACTTCATCGCTTGCGCTATCAAGTTATTTTGATACGGTGGCTGAAATTACCGGTGATGCCAAGTTATCAGCAAACTGGATTACCAGTGAGTTATCCGCGAGATTAAATCGTGAAGAGATTGAAATCGAAAACGCATCCGTTGATGCGGACGCTTTTGCCTTATTATTGACACGCATTAAAGACAATACTATTTCCGGTAAGATAGCCAAAGATGTACTGGATGCAATGTGGAACGGTGAAGGCAGTGCTGATGAAGTTATCGAAAGCAAAGGCCTGAAACAGATTACTGATAGTGGCGCGATTGAAGCTTTTGTAGACGAAGTCATCGCAAACAACCCTGCACAGTTCGAAGAGCTGAAAGGCGGCAAAGATAAAATGATGGGTTTCTTTGTTGGCCAGGTAATGAAAATGTCCAAAGGCAAAGCCAATCCAGCACAGGTGAATGAACTTATTCGCAGTAAAATGTAAGAAACTAAAGAATTAACCGCAGAGACGCGGAGGCGCAGAGTTTTTTGTAGTTGCGCCTACGGCGCTACAAACAGAATAATGTTTTTCTCCGCGCCTCCGCGTCTCTGCGGTAAAAGCTTTTTATTGTTAAGGTCAAAAAAATGAACGAATCAGAATTTCAGGAAATAGCCGATCAAACCATCGAGGATTTACAGGATGCGATTGATAACAGTGGTGCCGATATTGATTACGATGAAATCGGCGGCGTGTTAACACTGGAATTCGAAAACGGCAGTAAAATTATTTTCAGTAAACAGGGTGCAATGAACCAGTTATGGATGGCAGCCAGGTCAGGCGGATTTCACTTTGACTTCAACGAAGATAAGCAGCAATGGATATGTGATAGTGGTGACAGGGAAGAGCTGTACGGTATGTTGTCCCGCCTGGCAACAGAACAGGCTGGTGAAGCAATTAGTATCGTTGCTTCCTGATATCTCCCGATGTCACTATTTATGACGATGGTAAGTTCGGCTGCCTGCAGGGCACACAGTTGTGGGTTCTGCTAAACCTGGAGACTTTCTATCATAACAATATGCCTTCTTTTCTATGTTATCGGCTAAACAAATAAAATTCAGGAACGAATTTTTATCACCATTGCGGCAGAGGCTTTATTATCTGAAAAGTTTGCCGATGGCTCTGCTCAGCGGAATAAAATTAATACACCTCGATGAAAAAAAATCAATCAGCGAAGTCCCGTTTCGCTGGATAAATCAGAACCCGTTTAATTCAATGTACTTTGCGGTGCTAAGCATGGCAGCGGAACTGTCTACCGCGGCTCCCGTTTTGTTGGCGATTAAAGGCAGGGAAGATGGTCTGGGTAACACGGCCCTGGATAAAAGCGTTGCAATAATCATTGTTGAAATGAAAGCCGAGTTCGAAAAAAAAGCACAATCAAAAATAGAGTTTTCGTGCATGGATTACGAGAACATAGTCAAAGCAGTTCTACCGTTAAAGCAGGCGGGTGATGCAGTAAAGGTTAGCGCTAAAACGGAAGGCAGGGACGTGGAAGGCAATAAGGTAGCTACCTTTTATTTTACCTGGTCTTTTAAAGTGAGAAGCTAGTTGCATGAATTATAAACAGGAAAATTCATCAATGCTTCACTCGGTGTTACCAGGGATGTTAAAGCGAACTAATTCAGAGTTTAAGTGATGGCTTCTTGTTCTGGTTACAGCAACCGTCGAGGGCGCTTCAGGCCGGTGCTGCTTTAACAGCGCTAAGCCCATTTGGTGCTAAAGTAATTTAACGGCTGTAACCATGATTACGTTCAAGTGAAATAAGCACTGTTGATCCACATATGAACATAAATGCTGGCGATATAACCGACAGCAATTACGGGTGTCCATTTCAGGTGTCCGAAGAATGTATATTTACCGCGAGCCTGACCCATCAGGGCAACTCCCGCAGCTGAACCTATCGATAGCATTGAGCCGCCAACACCCGCTGTTAGTGTCACTAGCAGCCACTGTCCGGTAGACATCTCGGGATTCATGGTCAGTACTGCAAACATAACCGGAATGTTATCAACAATGGCAGAGAGAACACCAATCGCGATATTGGCATTGGTCGCACCCCATCCGCTATACATCATTTCTGATGCCAGGCTAAGGTAACCCAGAAAGCCCAGGCCGCCAACACAAAGTACAACACCGTAGAAAAAGAACAAAGTGTCCCATTCGGCTTTTGCAACGGGTGAGAAAACATCGAAAGCGACCACCGAACCCAGTTCAGCGTCGTGTTCGATATTCTCGGTTTTAGCCCTTTGATCCTTGTGTGCCGTTTTCTTCAGGTGAAACCCGAATACCTGCAGATAACCAAGGCCGGTTAGCATGCCGATAACGGGCGGCAGGTACAGGAAGTTGTGAAAGGAAACCGCGGTCGCAATGGTGGCAAGAAACAGCAGAATAATACGTTTCGCACCGCGCCGAGTTTCTACGATTTCCCCTGATGCTTCAGGTTTAACGTCAGGAACCGCAAAGTGCATGATCGCTGCAGGTACCAGGAAATTAACTGCGGATGGAATAAACAGCGCGAAAAAGGTCCAGAATTCTATAATACCTTTCTGCCATACCATCAGTGTGGTGATATCACCAAACGGAGAGAAGGCACCGCCGGCATTCGCACCAACAACAATATTGATACAGGCCAGGGTGACAAAGCGGCTATTGTCACCACCGACCGCGAGCACAACCGCGCACATCAGTAACGCGGTAGTCAGGTTGTCGGCGACGGGTGAAATGAAAAACGCCAGGATACCGGTTATCCAGAACAGTGAGCGAAAACCAAAACCGGTGCGCACCAGCCATGCCCGCAGTGCATCAAAAACACGTCTTTCCTGCATAGCGTTTATGTAGGTCATCGCCACTAACAGGAACAGCATCAGTTCTGCGTATTCCAGCAGGTTGTATCTTACTGCATGCTCGGCTTCCGTCGTTAAACCGTTGCTGGCATAAAACCAGCCGATGATTCCCCAGATAAGGCCGGCAGCGAGAATGACCGGCTTTGATTTACGCAGATGAGTGTATTCTTCAGCCATTACCAGCAGGTAAGCCAGGGTGAAAATACCAATCGAGAGAAAACCGACCCAGTGATCTGTCAGGTCCAGATATTCTGACACCTGATCAGCTGCTATCGCAATACCCGGTAATGTAATAAGCAGAAGTGCAGCTATTAATTTTGCTATCAGCTTTTGTATTTTCACTTATGTTATTTGCTAAAAGACGATATTCATCATAACCATCATCACGACCAGGAACAGAATGGTCATGATACCGCCGGCTTTAAGAAAGTCCGCTACACGGTATCCTGCAGGCCCCATGATCAGGGCGTTAACCTGGTGGGTTGGAATAAGGAACGAGTTGGAAGTCGCGATAGCTACAGTCAGTGCAAACACGGCAGGATTTGCGCCAGCGCCAATCGCAATGTTAACGGCCAGTGGAACCAGTAATACAGTGGCGCCGACATTGGACATGACCAGCGTGAAGAATGTCGCTAATACTGCAATAGCTGCCTGAATCACCCAGATGTCCATATGGCCCACGACCGATAGTACCTGCTCGGCAATCCATTTCGCGGTACCGGTTGTTTCCACAGCCAGTCCCAGTGGTATAAGAGAAGCCAGCAGGAATACGGTTTTCCAGCTCACTGCATCATAAGCCTCTTCAATATTCATTACCCCGGACAGTATCATTCCCATGGCACCGGTTAACAGTGCAACTGAAAGCCGAATGTCGGTGAACAGCACCATGAAAAGTGCAATGCCGAAAAACAGCATAGCCGGTATGATCTTGTGTGGACGCGATTCTTCCGCTCGCGGATACTCTGTCGTTATGACAACAAAGTCTTTACTTTTCTCAAGGCGTTCCAGTGCGATCCAGGGAGTGTGTACAACCAGTGTGTCACCTGCTTCAAGCGGCATATTACGGATATCATCGCCTTCTCGCAGAGTTTTGCCATCACGGTGCAGACCAATCATGGCCAGGCCATAGGTTTTACGCATCCAGACATCACGTGCAGATTTGCCGATAAGGCTCGAGCCGGGTGGGATAACAACCTCTGCGATACCTGTTATTGCTGACGATAAATCATCGGAAAAAGTTTTCAGTTTTGTGGATTCTTCCAGGTGGCCTTTTTCAACAAACTGGGCGATATCACCAGGATCTGCGATGATGCCCAGAATCATACCCTGTTCAATTTCGAGATCACGTGCCAGTGCACCGGGACCGATTCGAATATTATCACCTGCCCGTTTGGTTGCGATAACACGAATACGACACACAGTTTCAATTTCATCAATCAGCTTACCGATGAGCGGGCTGTCTTCTGTCACGATTAATTCAGAAAGAGAATAATTGACGCCGTATACATCCTGGAAATATTTCATCGGGTCAGCACCGCTGGTGCTGCTTTCGGCTTTTGTTTTTGGCAGAACGTAACGGCCTGCGATAACAAAGTAAGCAATACCGGTAACGATTAATGCTGCACCGACAGGGGTAACAGAAAACAGTCCCCAGGTTTCCATCTGCTGGTCAGCAGGCAGAGCCTTGTTGGATGTAAGAATAAGGTCATTAAGCAAAATCAGCGGGCTGGAGCCAACCATGGTCATGGTACCACCAAGGATCGCGGTAAAACCCATTGGCATTAACAGGCGTGACATAGGCAGGCCGGAACGGGCTGAAATACGAGCGACGACCGGCAGGAATAGTGCAGCTGCGCCGACGTTTTGCATGAATGAGGAGATGAAACCCACCGTTGCTGAAATAATTGGAATAATACGGGTTTCAGTGGTGCCGCCAATTTTCAGAATAAAGCCAGCGACCTTGCTCATGATGCCTGTTTTATCCAGGCCTGCACCAATAATCATTACCGCGATAATGGAAATAACGGCATTAGAGGCGAAGCCGTCAAACAGGTGTTTGTTATCAACCAGCCCCTCTTGCAGCCCCATCAACGGCGCAAATAAAGTGGTCAGACCGAGTAAAACCATCACGGTAGCCGCAGCAACATCTACACCGACTACTTCAAAAGCAAACAGGTAAATGGTTAAAACCAGAATGGCGGAGACCCAGGCTATTTCAATGGTGGGTACAATGCTTGCCAGATATAAAGCCAAAGCGGCAAAAATGACCGCAGCAATGAGCTGTTTCTTGTTGACTATTCCGGGTGTGGCAATAGTCTGCTCTTCATCAGCAAGTTTATTCATACGGTTTCTCTTTATTAATGCTTTATTAATCTTCGTAATTAACATTCAAAATTAACATTCAAATGTGGCTTTTACCGGCAAGGTAAATACCTGATCTGCGAATGTATCTGTAACTGCTGTTCTTGCTGATTGTTCCATGGGCAATTACAGCAATGCCAGAAGAACGGGCTAGGGCAACCGTCTTCAAGGTGTCTTTTTTCCATCAGAACTTTTTTGCACTGATAGAACCTGATAATAACCGGAAATATCAGCCGGGTATTGTATATTAATACGCTAATATAGTCGAATCTGATGGTTTTTTTCAGTCGCTATTTGTATAGCCTGTTAGAGATATACTGGCGGTGCTTTTACTCGCCAATCAGATAGTTTTCTTTCAGGTAATCAAGCACTTCCTGCTGTTGCCCTCTAAAGATAACGCGCTCTTCTTTTTTACTGATCTGGAAATCGTACATCGGGTCATAGTAATCAACCAGCAATGATTTTATCCATTGTTTGTGGTGCTCGGTGTTACCGGTTTGCTGTTGCTGCTGAAGTGCATCATGCAGTAACTTCTTCAGTTCTTGATGACGGGCGCCGCCCAGTCTTCGCTGGATTTTATCGACAGCGGTATGCAGTTGTTCCGCCCATGATTTAAAACCGGCATTTTCATCTGCATGGAATAACTGGTGCTCTGTCAGCGATTCGCCTATGTATTCCTGGAATGTGATCTCGATTCTTTCATCAATGCTGGCTTCCAGCAGCAGGATTGGCGACTGTTTCATTTTTCCGGAAAGTGAATCAGGAATCGAGCGTGAACCAATATTATTGCCCTCATCTTCCAGCACAATATTGCTATAACCCTTATTTCGGATTTTTAGCAGTTCGATAGAGAGTTTGTTTTCAATATCAATCTGTGATGGCTGCGCTGTCACGTGCTTACCAAATACCGAGCCGCGGTGATGATAGATACCTTCAAGATCAATTTGCTGCTTAATTTTTTTCAGCAGCAGGGTCTTGCCAATGCCGGTACGGCCGCCAAGCATAACTGGATTGATGTTTTCTACCGAGGTTTCCAGCTCATCAAGCAAAAACCGGCGCATGGCTTTATATCCGCCCTTAATCCTCGGGTAGATAATGCCTGTCTGTTCATAAATCCATTGCTGTGATATTTTTGAACGCATACCGCCGCGAAAACAATAAAGTACAGCTTGCGGGTGCTGTTCAAAAAAGTGCTGCCAGTGTGAAACGCGTTCAGACTTCAGTTCGCCGCGGATCAGTTCATGGCCCAGTTTTATCGCTTCTTCCTGACCCTGCTCTTTATAACGAATACCAATTGCTTCGCGTTCACTGTCATTCATTAGCGGGTAGTTTTTGGCCTGGGGAAATGAACCCTGGATGAATTCCACGGGCGCACGCACATCCAGTAAGGGTGTGTCATTAAGCAGTATTGAACGATAATCGTCTGTCTGGGGCAGTTCCATAGCTAATGATAATGCATGGGCTAATTTAGCGGGCCAGTTTAACGGACCCGTTTAATAAAGGGCAGGAAATAACGCTTGCGTGACGGTGTTGTTTTCCTTTAGCGCATCATTATAACGTTTGAGGGAAACTTTCGTAATCAGAAAATAGCTGCTCCCAGTCGTCAAACTGCTTAGTAGAGAGTTTATTTATCCAGCTTTCAGTGAGTTGCAGCTGCTGGTCTGCGCTGGTTGCGCTATAAATGGTCTTCAGATTCTGCAGAACGTTCAGGCTGCTTTTTACATCCCCCAGTTGATGGCGAATGAATAGAGCTCTGAGGTATTTGTCTTCTGCCGCATCGTATCGGGCTGCTTTACTGTCTATTGCTGCCCACTGCGACAGGCAGGCCGCAATAGCAGTGCGGTCCGCCAGTTTACGAGAAAGATTAAGTGATTCATCCAGTAATTTAATTTTGCTATTTTCGTCTGTATTCAAATCCGCCTGAAAACGCAGAATACGTGCCCGGTGAGACGATGTGCCGGTAGGGTTTTTCTGTTGCAGCGCAGTGTATTTGTTTAGCCAGTGTTCTTTGTCGATATCATTTCTGTTAAAGGCAATGCTGCTTCGATTTTTTAATGCGGCAAGCTGTATAACGGGATCTGTGCTGTTTAACACGGGCGCCAGTTCTGTTAATGCCTGCGGGTATAACTGGTTGTTGATTGCCAGTGACGAGTTTAGCAGGTGCAGGTGTTCATTGAGTTTCGGCAATGCTTCATGCAGGATAATTTCATTTGCTTTGTACAGGTACTGGCTGGCGGTTAAATTATTATTAATGGCCATATAGGTTTTAGCCAGGTTCATACAGCTTATGGCAATACCCCGGCGGTCATCGATGCTGCGATATTGCAGCAGGGCTTTTTCAAAATGCGCGATTGCTTCCGGGTAGTTATTATTATTGTACTGATAAACACCGCTATCTTGTTGCTGCGCGGGTGAACTGATTGAATCGGGCTGTTTTGCCACTGGCCCGCTGCTGCAGGCCGTTATCAGTAAAAGCATTGGCAGCGATAGCGCTAACAGGAAAAACAGGCTGAATATTTTATTATGATAATTCACTGTTTGCTCCGGCCCTTTATTCGGTTGCTTCTGCTGGTGTCAGGGTTTGCCTGGTATCTTTTGGCATGCTGCTGGATAAGGGCCAGATACGCTGTGAGGCCTTGATGGTTTTATCGGCTTCGTCTAACAGGGGTTTAACTTTGTCGGTTATTTCCGGAATTTTATTGACCTGCTGCTGCAGGCTGCCAAGCAATACCCGGGTTTGTTCAATAATACTTTTAGTCTGTTCTGTAATTTCTTTCAGGTTTGCCGTTGTTGTGACAACGTCCTGCTGCATTTCGGTATTGTAAATGGCATTACCCGCCAGCCCCTTGCCTTGCTGGATCTGGTCAGTTATGGCTTTCAGGTTACTGCTGATGGCTTCCAGGTTGTTGAAGTTAGTGCTGACCTGCTGCGGATCGATAGCCTGTAAAATTTCGTTGGTCCTTTTAATGGAGTCCTGCAGGGCACCGAGTACCGGCTCAAACTTGGCGACCAGTTTTACCAGGTTGAATGATTCCTTAATGGTCAGTGTGCTGCCGTCCTTTACGATGGGAAATTGCGGTGAACCCACGGAGATCTCAATCACTGACTTGCCGAGCAGTGCAAACTTGAAATTTAACAATTCGGCAATGGAATCAGTCCGAATCAGTTTCTGGTATTTTTTTAAAATGGCCATGCTGACGACAACGTGATTGCTGTCATCAATATTAACATCGGTTACATGACCAACATTTAATCCGGAAACGATTATATCGGTGTCTTCATTAACCGCCTGTATTGAACTCATGGTGCCATACAGTATTATTTCTTCCTCGAAAAGGTTCTGTGTTTTTTGCGAGGTGATTAATAACCAGACCAGCAATACAACGGCAATCAGCACAAAGCTGCCGGCAAGTTGTTCCTGTGTGGAATAACTCAGGCGGTGGATGTAATGTGCTCGTGTCCTTGTGCGGTTATCTGGCATTTTTATTTATCATTTTGTCACGGTAAGGTCGCTTTTAGTCAGGGTGTTCAAACCGCAACACCCTGCAGCGCCATGTATTCCTGAATCACAGGGTTAGCACTACTCAGTAAAGCCTGTGCTGAGTCAAAACAATGCAAATTTTCTTTTTCAGTAAAAATTATTGTATCAGAATTTTTTAGAACAAAAGGGATATCGCTGGTGCGCATAATGACAGATAGCCCCAGCTTCACCTTGTGCTTTAGATATCGTTGAAACTCGCGCTTGGTGTCGATATCGAAATGAGTGAACGGATTATCCAGTACCAGCACGTCCGGTTTCAGCAATAATGCGCGTGCCAGCGTGATTTTGAACTGGTGTTCCCTGGGAATGTAGGCGGGTAAATCATCCAGGTTAAGCACCGGATCGATTTCTTCAAGTATGTCCATTGCCTGCTCTACCAGCATCGCTTTGCCCTGGTATTTATCGAACTGGTGGTAAAGAGCCGGCGCCAGCACATTGGCCAAACCGTTGGCGGCAGAGAGCAGGGCGGTATTTTCGTGGATATAAGCCACTTTCATACGTGTCATCACCCATTCGTCAGCGTTTAATCTGGCTGTGTTTACCCCGTGAATATAAACCTCACCGGAGAGCTGGTCCTCCAGGCCACAGATGGTTTTCAGCCATTGTGACTTGCCGGAATATCTTGGCCCGATGAGACTTATCATTTCACCACTGCCCACTTTCAGTTCAAGTGCATCACCAGGGTAATTAAATGGCAGGTTACCGGCGATGAGCTGCTGACAGTGCAGGATGTGGTGATTTTCTATCATCAGACAAAAATGGCCAGGGTCAGCAGGCTGTCGATGATAAAAACAAAGCTCAGGCTTTGCACGATAGATGCGGTGGTGCGTTGCGGTACCTCGGTGGCCGAGTTTCTTACACGCAGGCCGTTGTAACAGGCAACGGTGGCGATGACAAAGCCAAATATAATATTTTTAACAACAAAGATCATCATCAGATAGGGGGTAAATGAATTGCCGATTTTGGCAATAAAGGCAAAGTGAGACGGGTTGACGAAAACTGTGCTGATGATGATACCGCTGAGCAGGGCGATGACGGTAAAGTAAACCGTTATCGCCAGTTGTGAAATTGCAGTACTGATAATACGTGGTGCAACAAGGTAGTCATTAATGTTGATGCCGGTATTTTCCAGTGCTTCGATTTCCCCGTGCAGTTTCATATTGCCGAGGTCAACCACAATCGCCGAACCGGTTCGGCTAATAATAATAATGGCCGCAAGAAACGGGCCGACGCTTAAACAGATAATATTTATCAGCAGGTTGGTAATATCATCGGTGCCACCCAATGAGTCTGAAACTGAGATCAGCCGGAAGGTAAAGATGAAACCGGTTGCCAGTCCCAGGAAGGTAATGGTGGGCAGTGCGTCAACGCCGGTAAAGATAACTTGTGCAACGGTCGTTGAGTAACTGCGGGATTCAAATAATTTATTTTTGCTAAACCAGTCACGCAGGGCAATCGTGCTGAACGTCATCAACTGGATAACGTATAATACATAGCGGATGAGTTTACGTCCTGGCCATCCGGTTAGTGTGTTGGCAATTTGCAAAACTGACATAAGTTATACTGACACTATTCCTAATTTAAATAAATATATCATGATATTACGTTTAAAGTTGCGGTGAATTTGTGCATAATTGTCACATGTTGAAAGTGCTTGCTAAAAACACGGTTGTTGTCTTGCTGCTGACATTACTCAGTACACAAATCGTGCACGCCGAAGTCAAGCTATATCAATACGATGGCAAGCTGCCGTTCATCCAGATGATGCTTAACATGATGGTGGCAATGGGAATGCTGGACAGGGTGCCCACTAACCTGGCTTACGGTGGTTACAATAATTACGGGGGCCGTTCTGGAATGCTGTCATCAGCCTATTCCAACCCCTATGCGCGGGCCCTGGCGATGCGGGGCATCAATCCTGCTTATTTAAACAAGGGTTATGGCAATAACCCGTTTACACGTTCACCCTGGTCACAGTCACCGTGGACTTCTTCCTATAATTCTACCCAACCGGGTGCCGTTAGTCCGCTATGGGGAAGCCCTGTCTGGGGCGTCTTACCTTATGAGAGTTATACGACGAACAGGTATCCCTATGACAGAGGCTATGGTGTAAACCCATACTGGACATCTTCCGAGCTGGATGGCTGGGTTAATGAGCCCTGGGAAAGTTCAGCCTGGAACCCTAAAGCAGAAACGGAATTAAAAGAGGAGCAGCCGGTAGCCGCTCAGCCACAGCCGGCAACACAAAATAACGTACCGCTGGTGCAGAATATTTATAACGTACCGCCAGAAGCAGTGGCTGAGATTTCCGCTCGTGCCAGGCAGAATGAACAGCAGCGAAATTACAATAATTCACCACTGGCGAAGTTGTCTCGACCGCAAGGCCCGGCCGCTGGTCGAAATAGCCAGCCGCCCGGGCAGCCATCTATTGAATGGCCAGCAGAGCTGTCAGAGGCGCGGCCGCCGGCAAATCGACAGGTAAATGCAACCGCAAACCGGCAGGCAGTGCCACGTTCGGGTAAACCTTCACCTTTACATAAAAAAACAAATAGACCTGTCAGGCAGAAAGCCTGTGTTACCGAGTTTTGCGGCCTGAAAAAGCCCAATATGAATGGACTCTGGGTGGCGGAAAATGGTGAGATGCTGGGTATTAATAACGGTCGATATCTCTGGAGTGACGTCAATGAGCGTTACCTGACCGGGCAGATGCAGATTCAGAATGAATACCTGTTAGCGAGCATTGATGACAGTGACAAGCTGATGCGCTTTAAATATAAACTTGCCGGTGACCACCTGTTAACGTTGCGGCCAGATGGTATGGTTCGTGAGTTTGTCAGGATTCCGGTGAATCAATACAATAACTATAACTATCGATAAATCAGCTGTCGCAAATCAATAGTCGATAGTTTAGCAGTCGGGAAATCGAAGCCTAGTCTTCATCTTCCAGTATTAAATCAATTTCCAGCATGCTCTCCTGCTGTTGCCTGTAGGCACGCATTTCCAGAACACCTTTGATGTTAAGCGAGATGATGATGTAATAAACATTTTTGTAATTGTTTTCATCAATATCAAGCTGAGATGGTATTGCATTGGCATGAGGATGCGAATGTACAATGGCAAATAGCTGCTGCTGTTTGCCGCGCATTTTTTTTATAGCGTTAATCTGTTGCGGCGCGTCCATTAAAAATTTACAGCTGGGATTCCTGGATACATTGTCTATCGGGTAATAATCTTTTTCACCGGATTCGCTGCTGCCAATTAAACCACAGACTTCTATTTCAGGGGTTTTTTGTGCGTGTGCCAGCACGGTATTAACTAAAGGGCGCGGCAGGTAGAGTGTTTCTGTAGTTGATGACATAAGGGTTCTGTGTAGTGGTTTTTAGCCTGGTCAATTCCAGCTATATTAAATAGTAATTCGATAGTTAGTTCTTTGTTTATTCATCTTTGCAGACAGCGCAGCCAGCATCTTTTTTTAATGTCATGGTACGCCATTGCAGGCTGAGCGCATCGAAAATTAACAGGCGATTTTTAAGGGTTTCACCCAGATTGCAAATCAGTTTAATGGCTTCAAGCGCCTGCATGCTGCCCAGTATACCAACCACGGGTGCGAGTATGCCGTTGTCACTGCAATTGGTGTTTTCTTCGCTGCCTTCCTCGCTATAAAGACAGGCATAACAGGCGCTGTCACTATGCCGCAAATCAAAGACGCTAATCTGGCCTTCATACTGTATGGCCGCGGCGGAAACCAGGGCGACTTTTTGCTTCACGCAGGCACGGTTAATCATAAAACGGGTAGCAAAGTTATCGCTTGCATCAATAACGCAGTTGGCGTCTTTTATCAATTCGCCAAGCTCATCTTCAGTGAGTTTCCTGTCAATACACTGGATGCGGGTTTCGGGGTTGATGCGCAGCAAGCTGTTTTTAGCTGAGTCGACCTTGCTGCTGCCAATGCTGTCGATGTTGTGAACAATCTGGCGTTGCAGATTGCTGTTATCAACGGTATCAAAATCAACCAGTGTCAGGCTGCCGGTTCCTGCTGCGGCCAGGTACATTGCAGCCGGGCTGCCAAGTCCACCGATACCAATGATGACAACGTGCGCATTATGTAACTGCTGCTGTCCTTCGATACCAAAATGCGGCAGCATGATCTGCCGGCTATAGTGCAGCAGCTGTTCGTCATTAAAGGTGATGGTGTTATCGGTCATGGCGTTTAGTTTATTTCCGGACAATCTTACCCGCTGTCATTCTTGTGTGCCCGGATAAATCGTTTGACTGTTGTAGATCAGTATAACCATGCCTGGCAAAACAGTCAGCCACCTGCTGCTGTTGATCGTAACCGTGTTCGATAATCAGGCTGCCCTGCGCGCTTAAATAATCTTTCGCGTGGGCGCATATATGTTCAATATCGTCCATGCCGCTGATGCCGGCGGTTAATGCGCTATGCGGTTCAAAACGGACATCACCCTGCTGCAGGTGGGGGTCATCGCTTGCTATGTAAGGCGGGTTGCTGACGATAATATCAAAATCGTGTTCGCTTATATTACTAAACCAGTCGCTCTGTACCAGGCTGACATTATTGGTGCTGTGCTGTGCACCGTTTTCTATGGCCAGCGCTATTGCTTCTGCCGAGTTATCACAGGCAACGATTTTCCAGTTGTTTTTTTCGCTGGCAATGGCTATCGCAATGGCGCCTGTTCCGGTGCCCATGTCCAGCAATTTTACTGAAGGCCTGTCGCCAAAGTTATCGAGAATAAACTCCACCAGTGTTTCGGTTTCCGGGCGTGGAATTAAGGTGCTGTTATTAACCCTGAAGTTTAATGACCAGAACTCGCGCTGCCCGGTTAAATGGGCAACTGGAATACCCTGCTGTCTTTGTGCGACAAGTGCAAGAAACTGATTGGCCTGTTCGGCAGTGAGTTGTTTTTCAGGCCAGGCGGCGAGGTGTGCGCTGTTACAGTTCAGGACGAAACACAGCATAACCTGTGCGTCCAGCGCGGCGTTCTCTTTACTGGCCGCCAGTGCCTGGCTTGCCTGTTGCAGCGCCTGCTGAATGTTCATCAGCGGGTTAAATGATTAGATCGCGATGCAGCCCTGAACATTTCTGCATCAGTCATTTGATAGTGTGGCAAGCAGTTCTGCCTGGTATTCATTAATCAGCGGTTCAATTACCTGGTTTAAATCACCCTGTAATACTTCGTCCAGTTTGTATAAAGTCAGGTTGATGCGATGGTCGGTAACCCGACCCTGCGGGTAATTATAAGTGCGAATGCGTTCTGAACGGTCACCGCTGCCAACCAGGCTCTTGCGGGCCTGAGCCTGTTCCTGCTGCTGTTTATCGATTTCTGCGTTCATGATGCGCGCCTGTAATAAGGACATCGCACGAGCCTTGTTTTTATGCTGTGAACGTTCGTCCTGACATTCCACCACGGTACCGGTCGGGATATGCGTCAGGCGCACCGCTGAATCGGTTTTATTAACGTGCTGACCACCCGCACCGGAGGCGCGGAAAGTATCTACCCGCAAATCAGAAGGGTTGATCTCTATCTGTTCTACGTCGGCCACTTCCGGCAGTACCGCAACAGTCGCCGCAGAGGTATGAACACGGCCCTGCGATTCTGTTTCCGGTACGCGCTGCACACGGTGGGCGCCCGATTCGAATTTGAGTTGTGAGTAGGCGCCATTACCAATAATGCGGGCAATCACCTCGCGGTAGCCGCCGTGCTCACCCAGGTTCTGGTTGATGATTTCTATTTGCCAGCGTTTTAATTCGGCAAAGCGGGTATACATGCGAAACAGGTCGCCGGCAAAAATAGCGGCTTCGTCACCACCGGTGCCGGCACGAATTTCAAGGAAGATGTTGCTGTCATCATGCGGGTCTTTGGGCAGCAATAATTTCTGCAGTTCGATTTCCAGGTTTTCAATGTTCTGGCTGGCTTCTTTTATTTCTTCGGCAGCCATTTCATGCAGGTCTGCATCCTCGTCCTTAAGCATTTCTTCAGCATTTGCCAGCTCGTCCTTCGCGCTATTGTAAGCTTGAAAGCATTTAACGACCGGCTCCAGTTGTGCGTATTCCTGCGACAGTTCACGGAACTGGTTCTGATCACTGATTACGCCGGGGTCTGCCAGCAGGCCGGCGATTTCTTCGTGGCGGTCGAGCAGGGTATAGAGTTTGTTCAGGATTGATTCTTTCATTGGTCGCTGTCTTTATTAGAGTCGTCGGTATCGTTTGCCTGCAAGAAAAGCTGTTGAGCGACGTCTAAAATATCATCACGATTGTCCTGGCTTGCCTGACGTAAGTTTGTACTTGGCTGGTGTAAAAATTTATTGGTTAATGTGTGCGCCAGAAAATCAAGAACTTCTTCGGGACGCTGGCCTGCGGCCAGTTGTTTTTTAGCCTTGGCCAGAACTTCCTTGGTGGTGTCCTGGGTTTGCTGCCTGATCTGTGCGATTACATCGACAGCACCCAGCGAGCGTTGCCATTCGAGAAAGTGGCTGACCTGGGCGTCAATAATTTCATGTGCCTGTTCTGCCGCCTGCTGACGGTTTTCCATGTTCTCGGAAATAACCGACTGCAGGTCATCAACACTATACAGGTAAATATCATCCAGCTCGCTAACTTCGGGCTCGATATCCCGCGGAACTGCCAGGTCGACCATGAATATTGGCTGATGTCTGCGCTTTTTTAATGCACGTTCAACCGTACCTTTGCCGATTATCGGCAATGGGCTGGCGGTAGAAGAAATAACGATATCGCTGCGATGCAGGTGCTCTGCAATATGCTGCAGACTGATAGCCTCACCACCGAATTCGTCCGCCAGTTTTTGTGCGCGTTCTATGCTGCGGTTGGCGATAATAATATTGGTTACACCTTGCGAGTGAAGATGGCGGGTTGTCAGCTCAATGGTTTCACCGGCGCCCACCAGTAATACAGTGGTTTGTTTTAAATCACCAAAAATTTGCCTGGCCAGGCTGACGGCGGCAAAAGCAACAGATACCGGGCTGGAGCCAATATCGGTATCTGTTCGAACCTGCTTGGAAACGGCAAAGGCACGCTGGAATAATTTACCCAGCAACTGGCCGATAGTGCCATGTTCATTTGCCAGTGCATAAGCATCTTTCATCTGCCCGGCAATCTGTGGCTCGCCCAGCACCATGGAGTCGAGTCCGCTGGCAACTTCCATGGCATGACGAATGGTGGCTTCATGGGAATAAAAATAAAGGTGTTCCCTGAGCATGTCTTCGTCGAGACCATGGAATTTGCTGAACCATTCAACGAGAGGCTGGTCAGTATCTTCATTGGTGACACAATAAATTTCAGTGCGATTACAGGTCGACAGGATGCTGGCCTCTTCGACAGGTGCAAGTTTTATAAGGCTTGCCAGGGCCTCGGGCAATGATTGCGGAGTAAAAGCAAGCCGTTCGCGCAGCTCAAGTGGCGCGGTTTTGTGATTGATACCTAGTGTAATCAAAGACATAGACGGATGCGAAATAGTATTGTCAGGGAAAAACCGGCAATTTTGAGGGATGCCCGCACTTAACTCAAGCCGAATAATGGCATTAAGTCGAAATAATTAGATGATTTGAATCATTTTCCGACCTTATAATGTAATTAAGCACTAAAAATGCGTTATATTCCGTTTCATATTACTTAAGTTTATAGTTAAAAATGATGAAGATTAATTTCAGTTTCACACGTATTTTCAAAGACTTACTTTTAAGACGATTATCAGTGATAAAACCGGCCTGTTACCTGGCTGTATTACTGCCGGTGGTTTTAACGGCCTGTAATACCCTGTCGAGAGATAATTCATATCCAATCGAAGGTGATACGGAATACATCGCAGATGATGATGCAGCACCGGCAGTCATTGAGGAAGAAGGTGAACCTGTCGCTGAAGACCTTGCTGACGAAGACCTGGCAACAAATCCACAGGTAACACTTGACGGTGACTCCCTGTTTAACTTGCTGGCTGCCGAATTTGCCGGCAATAGCGGCGATGTTGATGCTTCTTTAAAATATTACCGTGAGGCGACCAAAACCATTGAAGACAGCCGTATTGCTGCACGCACCGCGTACATTGCCTTATACGGCAAAGATTATGAAGAGGCGTTAAAGGCACTGGATCGCTGGCGTGATCTTGAGCCTGACTCTGATGACCTTTCCCGCATGTATGCTACTACTTATCTCAAGCTGGAGCAGCCGGAAAAAGCCGTGCCCTATATCGAGAAAATACTGGCAGAGACCGATCAAAGCCCTGCGGAAGAGGCTGTTGCCATTAAACAGCTGCTGGCAAAAGAATCCACTACTGAAGTTGCCTATGTAGTATTGCAAAAACTCAATGAAAACGAACTTAGTAATAAAGGGGTAGAAAACAAACACCTCCTTGTTCTGCAATCACGTTATTCAGCGCAGTTAAAGAAATATGATGAATCACTGGCAACGCTTGATCGTGTATTAGAAATAGATCCATCATTACACGAAGTGTCGATTATTAAGGCACGCATACTTGCCGCACAGGGTAAATCCGATGAAGCCGCGGCATTGATTAAGCAGGTTCTCGATGCGCTGCCGATGAACAATGCCCTGCGCCTGCAGTATGCACGTATGCTGGTAGAGCATCGCCAGCTGGATGAGGCATTGGAACAGTACATGGTGCTGCATGAAAAACTGCCGGATGATGCCGAGATTACCTTAAGCCTGGCATTGCTAAACATCGAAACAAAAAATCTTGATGGGGCTATTGATGCGCTTAACCACCTTATTGAAACAGATAAAAAACTCTCGATTGCCAATTACTACCTGGGGCGGATAGCGCAAAACCAGGGCGACGATAAAATGGCTGTTTCTTATTATTTGCGGGTGAAAACCGGTGACTATGCTTTTGATGCGCAGTTACGTATTGGTGTACTGCTGTCCATGCTGGGCAAAACCGATGAAGCCCTGGCAAAACTCGAAGCACTGGCAGAGTCGCAAACTAACTGGTCGTTGAAAGTTAAGGCATACCTGGCACAGGGTGAAATTTTACGGAAGCAGTCGCGTTATAAAGAAGGCGTCGAAATGTATACCCTGGCGCTGCAGGAAAATCACGAAGATACCACTTTGTTGTATGCCCGTGGATTAATGGCAGAAAAAGTAGACCGGCTTGATATGGCAGAAGCCGACCTGTTGAAAGTAATAACAAAAGAACCTGAAAATGCTGACGCACTGAATGCACTGGGTTATACCCTGGCCGATCGTACCGCACGCTATAAAGAAGCGCTTGAGTATATTAAACGCGCGGCTGAGCTGGTGCCGGACGACCCTGCTATTCTCGACAGTTTAGGCTGGGTCAGTTATCGACTGGGTAATATGGACGAGGCGTTAATGTGGTTGTCCAAAGCTTTTGAAAAGCTGGAAGATGCGGAGATAGCAGCGCACTATGGTGAAGTGTTATGGCATCACAACCAGAAAGAAAAAGCCCGGGAAATATGGGGCAAGGGCAAGGCGCAAAATGCCAAAAACCCGGTTCTGATTGAAACCCTGAAACGGATTAAA
The DNA here is from genome assembly GCA_963711255.1 of uncultured Gammaproteobacteria bacterium. Taxonomy (GTDB): domain Bacteria; phylum Pseudomonadota; class Gammaproteobacteria; order SZUA-229; family SZUA-229. Next base: position 33,226 of record CAVQDO010000024.1, read on the forward strand.
CCTTAAGATTAAAAGCGAAATATTCACCGCGGAGGCGCAGAGACGCAGAGAAAAACTTATTATTTTTATACACGCCGCAGGCGCTTCAAAAAATAATACTCTGCGCCTCCGCGTCTCTGCGGTAATAAGCTTCTGACTTTGTTTCTTTAGTGACCTGACTGTAACTAACGACGACTAACACTAATAATTATCTAACTATCAAACATATGGCACGTCATTTATCTATTCGTTTTGTGATTAGCCTGGTCTGTCTCTTTCTGGCTTCCTGTGCCGCGATAAAACCACAGGTTGAACCTGAGACTGAGCCCGCGGCGAGGGAACCTGAAACCTGGGCAGCAGAACAGCAGCAGCGTAAAAAGATTGAGCTCTGGGAAATACGCGGCCGACTTGGTGTGCAAACGGCTATTACGGGTGGTTCCATGGATATCATCTGGAAACAGTCCGCAGAGGAGTTTTCTATTCGATTGATTGCACCACTGGGCGCGGGCAATTATTTGATTCAGGGCGATAGCTCTTCAGCGGATATCCGTTATCCCGATGGTAAAATAGAAACGGTTGATAATATTGACGATGTCTTTGCCTCAACGCTGGAAGTGGATTTACCCGTTACCGCAATAAAAGACTGGCTTCGCGGTTTACCGGCGCACGCATTAAACACCGAAAGTATTAGCTGGAACAAGCAGGGCTTGTTGCATAGAGTCCGGCAGTCAGGCTGGAATGTTGAAATGACAAAATACAACGGTGCCAGTATCAAGATGCCCCATGCTATTTATTTAACGCGTGATGATGATAGCGAACTGGATATACGGCTTTTGCTGAGGCAATGGTTGCTTGATGATTAGCCTATGACAAATCAGCTTTGGCCAGCACCGGCAAAATTAAATCTAATGCTGCATATTACCGGGCAACGCGAAGATGGTTATCATGAACTGCAAACCGTGTTTCAGTTTATCGATTTTGCCGACCAGCTGGGATTCAAAATAAGGGCAGATAATCACATCATTCGCCATAGCAAAGATTTTTCTGTGGCGGAAAATGAAGACATCATTGTTGCTGCGGCAACAGCGCTTCGTGAAGCTTTTTTAAATCGCCAGGCGCCGGGTGGTAAAAAGTTTGGTGTTGATATCTATCTTGAAAAAAATATTCCAATGGGTGCGGGGCTGGGCGGCGGTAGTTCCGATGCTGCGACGACACTGGTTGTTTTAAATAAACTTTGGCAGATGCCGTTCTCGATCGATGAACTTGCCGAACTCGGCCTGGGTCTGGGTGCTGACGTTCCAGTTTTTGTGCGCGGCTTTGCCGCATTCGCCGAAGGCATCGGAGAAAAATTAAGCCCGATTTCACTCGACGAAAACTGGTATTTAGTGCTAATTCCACCGGTTCATGTCTCCACAAAAGAAATCTTTTCAAATTCGCAATTGACACGGGATTGTTCTGCCATCAAAATATGCGACCTTTCGCGGCGTGAGTGGCGGAATGTGTGCACACCGATAGTGTTAAAAAACTATCCGTTAGTTGCGCAAGCTATTGAAATTCTTGGTGAATTTTCTGAAGCTTTTATGAGTGGTACCGGCGCTTCGGTGTTTGCGACTTTTGAAACAAAAGAGCAGGCGACGGAAGTTTTGCAGCAAATTAGAGATAATCCGGCAACAAAGTCCTGGTTTTCGGTTGTTGCAAAGGGATTAAATCAATCGCCGTTACATCATATGCTGGACTCTCAAGCAGTCAAATGAGAAAAGTTGTTGGGCCGTCGCCGAGTGGTAAGGCACCAGCCGTACAGTGATCTAGTGATCCTGGCATGCGCAGGTTTGTGAAACATCCTGCGCACTATAAGTTAAAAAGGTTTTGCGTTTGTTGGGCCGTCGCCAAGCGGTAAGGCACCAGGTTTTGATCCTGGCATGCGCAGGTTCGAAAAAAATCGTCGGGAACGATTTTTAACATCAGCGACTTTTTGCTGATGGCCCGAAGGGTGAAATACACGATGTATTTCATAATCCTGCCGGCAACACCTTGAAGTTGGGTCGGGATTTAGATCGTGACTTCAACTTTTGAAGAAATTAACGGATTAATGTTACAAATTGGGCCGTCGCCAAGCGGTAAGGCACCAGGTTTTGATCCTGGCATGCGCAGGTTCGAATCCTGCCGGCCCAGCCATATTTGAAAATCCTAACGAGAATGATACACGTTAGGTGAAGGAATTAAGACGGCAGGATGCGAACCGTTACAGGTTCGAAAAAATCGTCGGGAACGATTTTTAACATCAGCGTTTTTTGCTGATGGCCCGTAGGGCGGAGGGCAGGAGCCCGGAGTTATCCTGCCGGCCCAGCCATACAAAAAAGTAAGACCAGCTACAATACCGAGTAGTTGCAAGAAAGATTCTAGCTAACGAAAAATGTTAGCTCCGCACTAGTTCAATGTGAGACTAACAAGGTGAATCAAGAAAACGAAAGCCATATGATGGTGTTTTCGGGTAACGCTAACCCCGAGTTGGCGCAACGCATAGCTGAATTACTATCGACCCGGCTTGGAAGGGTCAGCGTAGAAACATTCAGTGATGGAGAGATCTGCGTTGAGGTCATGGAGAATGTGCGGGGACGTGATGTGTTTATTATTCAACCCACCTGTTCACCCTGTAATGATCACCTGATGGAATTAATGGTGATGATTGATGCCATGCGTCGTGCTTCTGTAAGACGTGTGACAGCGGTTGTACCTTATTATGGTTATTCACGTCAGGATCGTAAACCGCGATCTGCACGTGTGCCGATTACCGCCAAGGTGGTTGCCAATATGCTGGCTTCGGTAAAGCTGGACCGTTTATTAACAGTCGATTTGCACGCCGACCAGATTCAGGGCTTTTTTGAAATGCCACTGGATAACGTATATGCGTCGCCAATCCTGTTAAAAGATATCTGGCAGCAGCGTCATAAAGACCTACTGGTTGTGTCACCTGATGTTGGTGGTGTTGTTAGAGCGCGAGCACTGGCAAAACGGCTGGATGATGCTGAACTGGCCATTATCGATAAACGTCGGCCGAAGGCGAATGTCTCCGAGGTAATGAATATTATCGGTGATGTGGAAGGCAAAAACTGTGTCATCGTTGATGACCTTGTCGATACGGCAGGTACCTTGTGCAAGGCCGCTGGTGCTTTAAAAGAGCACGGTGCAGCGAGTGTATCGGCCTATTGTACACACCCTGTATTATCGGGTAATGCAATTAAAAATATCACAGCGTCAGTACTGGATGAGCTGGTGGTGACGAATACAATTCCATTGTCTGAAGAAGCGATGGGATGTAGCCGTATCAGGCAGTTGTCAGTTGCAACCATGCTGGCAGAAACAATCCGACGGATTCATAAAGAGGAATCTGTCAGTGAGATGTATATAGATTAGTGAGCAGGATAAATTATCCACTCTTTAAAAATACAGTCATTGTGAAAATATAACTGTCATTGCGAGGAACGAAGCAATCTTCTGCAAGCATCGCAGCCGCTAAAAGAGGTTGCTTCGTTCCTCGCAATGACGGCAAATGTGAAACCAATGACAAAAGCGTGAATTAAAAATCATGCAGATAAAAATTTGGTGAGATGTTCACTAAAGGGGAAGATTAAACGCTTTCTTACATGCTTCATTTGGTCGCGAATGAAGAAAATTTAACTAGTAATACTCGGAGATAATCATGAGTTTTGAATTAAACGCTACATTGCGTGATGACATGGGGAAAGGTGCGAGCCGCCGCCTGCGTCGCGCAAAAAAACTACCTGCCGTTGTATACGGTTCGTCTAAAGATGCTATATCAATTACACTGGAACAGAAAGAAATTCAGTACAATCTGCCGGATGAGCAATTTTATTCGCAGGTTCTTTCATTAAACATCGATGGTAAAGCCGAAGATGTATTATTACGTGACATCCAGCATCATCCTTTCAAACAGGAAGTAATGCACATGGACTTCATTCGCGTTGATGCGAATAAAGTTGTACACGTATTCTCACAGCTGCACTTTGTTGGCGAAGAAGTATCACCAGGTGTTAAGACTGAAGATGGTGTTGTTAACCACGTTATCGTTGAAGTTGAACTGGAATGTTTACCTAAGAATATTCCTGAATTCATCGAAGTCGACCTGTCAGAAATGCATGTTGGTGATGTAATTCATCTGTCTGATCTGAAATTACCTGAAGGTGTTTCTGTACTGGCGCTGAAACAGGGTGAAGAACATGACACTGCCGTTGTTGGTATGCACGTTCGCAAGGTTGTCGCTGAAGTTGAAGATGAGGCACCTGAAGCACCTGAAGCACCTGATTCTGAAAATGGTGCTGCTGAAGAAGGCGATACTGAGTAACGCTGGTTATTAGCGTAACTGCATGTAAAAATGTCTGTTAGATCAATAGATCTTAAAGTCATCGTGGGGCTGGGTAATCCCGGCCCCAAATACACTGAAACCCGGCACAATGCCGGGTTTTGGTTTATTGAACAGGTGGCGCGCAAATACGGTGCGACTTTTCGCAGCGATAAAAAATTTCACGGCGAAGTTGCCAAAGCCTCCATCGAAGGTAAAGACATCTGGTTGTTAAAACCCGATACCTTTATGAATCGAAGTGGTCTTGCGGTGCAAAGCCTGCTGTCTTTTTATCGAATCACAGCGGACCAGTTACTGGTTGCTCACGATGAAATCGATTTACCGCCGGGTACCATCAAACTAAAAACCGGCGGCGGCCATGGCGGGCATAATGGTCTGCGAGATATCATCAGCCAGTTGGCAACAAAAGATTTTCACCGACTGAGAATTGGTGTCGGCCATCCCGGCAGTAAAGACCAGGTAGTTGATTACGTTTTGCGCAACGCTTCGCTTGATGACCGTATTTCGATTGATCGAGATATAGATGATGCGGTGGCAGTAATGCCGGAGCTGGCCAGTGGTGACATGGAACGCGCCATGCATATCTTGCATAGCAAGTAAAATTGTACCATTGCACAGCAAATAAACTTTTTATAATTTCACTTTATCCAGGAGTCAATCGTGGGTTTTAAATGTGGCATAGTCGGTTTACCAAACGTTGGTAAATCCACCTTATTTAATGCATTAACCAAAGCCGGTATACAGGCAGAGAACTATCCCTTCTGTACCATCGAACCAAATGTCGGCATTGTATTTGTGCCTGATCCACGTATGGACAAACTCGCCGAGCTGGTAAAGCCGGAGCGCGTGGTACCGACCACGATGGAGTTTGTTGATATCGCGGGACTGGTTGCCGGTGCTTCCAAGGGTGAAGGTCTGGGTAATAAATTTCTTGCCAACATTCGTGAAACCGATGCTATCGCCCACGTGGTTCGCTGTTTTGAGAATGACGATGTAATCCATGTTGATGGCAAAATTAATCCGATCAGTGATATCGAGGTAATCGACACCGAACTGGCACTGTCTGATCTTGAGTCGGTTGAAAAAGCACTGGATAAAGTAGGCCGTGTTGCTAAAAGCGGTGATAAGGATGCCAAAGCCAAGTTTGCACTACTGGAAAAAGTTGCCGCGCATTTGAATGAAACCAGACCGGTTCGCTCTATGGGTCTGAGTGACGATGAGTTAGCTTCACTTTACGACCTGCATTTACTGACAGTGAAACCGGTAATGTACATTGCCAATGTCAGTGAAGATGGCTTCGAAAACAACCCGCACCTGGATGCAGTAAGACAGCGCGCGGAAACTGAGGGCGCTGCCGTGGTGCCGGTATGTGCGGCTATCGAAGAAGATCTGATTGAACTCGATGCTGATGAAGCCAAAGAATTCCTCGATGAAATCGGCCTCGACGAACCAGGTTTGAATCGGGTTATCCGTGCCGGTTACGCGCTGCTGGGCCTGCAAACTTACTTTACCGCCGGGGTAAAAGAAGTTCGCGCCTGGACAGTTGCTATCGGTGCCACTGCACCAAAAGCGGCGGCAGTTATTCATACCGATTTTGAAAAAGGCTTCATCCGCGCAGAAACCATTGCCTACCAGGATTTTGTAGATAACAATGGCGAACAGGGTGCAAAAGGAGCGGGTAAATTACGTGTTGAAGGTAAAGACTACATTGTGCAGGACGGCGACGTGATGCATTTCCGCTTTAACGTATAGTTTTTAGCTTCATTGTGGCAGTAATAAAGTGCAGGTTTTCCGTCATTGCGAGCGAAGCGCGGCAATCTCTTATTAAAGTGCAGCTTTATCAACAACAAATTGCTCAGTAAAGCCTTATATATATTGACATTAAGCCAATAAAACGGGAAAATCTGCGCCCTTCGTTGAAGGTTCAAAGATGAAGTCCATCCGGACAAATTCTTGTAAAGATCAAATAAAGGTCATGTAGCTCAGCTGGTTAGAGCACGGCATTCATAATGCCGGGGTCGGTGGTTCAAGTCCACCCATGACCACCATTTTCTAAAAAATTCCCAACCCCCAACACTTAAAAAATTATCTCAGAAAACGCCAGTGCCTTGAATGCGCCTGAATGTGTTCTATCTGTGCCAGAGTGTTTTTTTTGGAATTTAGCAGTTAGTTGAGTATAGTGAGAAGGCATAGATCAGCAGATGAATACAGTTTGTGACTTTTTCTACTAAAAAGTGTCTGAGTTACAATATATAACAACAATAAAGTAACGCTATTTATGAACGATTCAGTTTCTCTATTTGAAGAACTCACCACGGGATTTCAGCCTTTGGTATCACAGGTGATTGTTTACCTGCCGAAGATTGCGGTTGCGTTATTAATCTTGCTTTTTGGCTGGCTGCTGGCGCGGGTGCTGAGTCTTTTGATAGTGCGAGCCATTGCACGTCTGGACGGGTTGTGGCACCGGCTGATTTCCAAACGCGGGCTGGCACCGGTGCAGTTGCACCATCCGCCGACACGTTTCGTGGGTGAACTGGTTTTCTGGTTGATGATGCTGGTGGTGGTTACCTTCGCCGCTGAGGTGCTGGGGCTGGATATTTTCTCTACCTGGCTTGAAGGGATTTTTGCCTACCTGCTGCTGGCCGCTGCGGGCCTGCTGATTGTGATGGTTGGTTACGTGGTGAGTTCACTGGCGCGTGACCTGATTTTATCTGCTGCAGAAACGGCGGACATGTCGCATGGCGATCTACTGGCGCGAACCGCGCAAATCATTATCCTGTTTATTGCCGTTATTCTGGGCATCGATCAAATCGGTATCGACGTGCTGTTTTTATCTGTCATTGCCGGCATTATCTTTTCTACCATGCTTGGCGGCATTGCACTGGCATTCGGCCTGGGCGCACGTACCCATGTCAGTAATATTATTGCTGCGAATCAGTTACGGCAGATATACCATGTCGGCGATAAGATACGTATTGATGGTATAGAGGGGCGTGTGCTCGACATTCTGGCTTCACGGGTAATCGTTGAAACAGAAACCGGGAATGTCGATGTACCGGCAAAGCTGTTTGATGAACTGGTGGTGACCATTATCGAGAAAGGAAGCTAAGGTGAAAGTTGATAATCAATTAACCCGGGAATACCTGCTGACTTATCCAGCCGATGCGGCGAGGATTCTGGAACAGATTTCGCCGGAACATGTCACCGCGTTTTTCAGTGAGCTGTCACCGCAAACAGGCGCTACTGTAATGGCGGCAATGTTGCCGGATAAGGCCACCGGTTTTATTCAAACGATGACTGCTGAAGCCGCAGCAAAATTATTAAGTGAATTGCCGGTATCATTTTCTGTTCGTGTGTTTCGCCTGCTGTCAGCGGAGAAACGTGATGAAGTTTCAGCTTTCCTGTCAGATAAAACTCGAAAACATATTTACCGTTTTCTGAAGTATCCCGCGGAATCGGTAGGCGCGTTGCTTGATCCGGTTATTGATATGCTGCCGGAGAATATTACCGTAGCTGCTGCGCTGCGCAGTATTGATCGCCTCAAACATCCGGTTTGCTGTGAGATTTATATTATTGATGAAGCTCAGCATCTTGTGGGAACGATTGAACTCGGTAAATTATTAAAATCAAATCATCAAGTCAGGTTAAGAGACATTATGACCCGAAAGACACGGCGGGTGTCTGCTTACGCCAGTGCGAAAACGCTGCTCGATCACCAGGGCTGGTTAACGCGGCGCAGGCTGCCCGTAGTGGATCGGGATAATACTTTGCTTGGTGTGCTTGAACACAGCCGTTTACAGGCTGCGTTTGCAGATAGTGGTGTTGACACTGAAAGTAGCGACCCGGTGGACAACGCTATGTCGATTGCCGGACTTTACTGGCTCACTATGGCTCAGCTGATGAGCAGTGTGTTCAGTATTTCCAGGCCGGAAAAGGAGAGCAGACATGAATCCTGATGCGATGTATGCAGTGCATGCTTTGAACCAGTCTTTTTTGCGTAACCATCCGCTTCAGGCGCAGTTCGCGGTCAATAAAATGCCGCTTGATGAACTGGTCGAATTATTTAAAGTGCAGCCTTTGGCTGAGATCGTTAAGTTGTGGGATGGCCTGATGCTGGATGCTGCCACCGGAGTCCTGCAGCGGTTACCAGAATCACAGGCACGTCAGGTTATGCAACGCGGCGACCCTGTTCATGTGTCCCGTGTACTGACCAGGATGACAGCCGATGAACAGCATCGATGCATGCAGCTGGTTGACAGTACGCGGCAGCGGGAACTCGGTCTGCTGGTACAGTACCCGGAAGACAGTGCAGGTTCGCTGATGGATCCACGTTTTATTATACTCAATGAAACGTTGACAGTGCGCGAGGCGCTACACAGAATTCGTAAATTTAAGCCGCGTTTTACCCGCCAGCTGTATCTTATTAATAGTGAAGGACAGTTGCAGCGCATGGTCGAGATTCATCGCCTGGCGCTGGCTGATGCCTGGGATACACTGGCGGGACTGGCGAAACCCGTGCCGGGTTTTGTCGAGGCAACGGCCACCCGGGTAGAAGTGGTGGCACAGCTGGAAACACATCGTGTCACCGACCTGCCGGTGGTTGATATAAGCGGCCGCCTTATTGGTGTTATTCATTATGACGCCCTGATGGAAGCGGTACGAGAAGAAAGCAGTATCGATATCCTTACCATGGTAGGTGCCAGCCGTGACGAACGTGCGCTTTCACACGTTGGGTTTGTTGTGCGGAAACGACTGCCCTGGCTTTCGATTAATCTGCTGACTGCATTTCTTGCCGCTTCAGTAGTGGGCTTATTTGAAAACACGATTGCACAGTTTACGGCATTGGCGGTTTTGTTACCGGTGGTGGCAGGGCAGTCGGGTAATACGGGCGCGCAGGCTCTGGCAGTGACGATGCGCGGATTGGCACTGCGGGAAATCGGTACCAGCCAGTGGCTGAGCGTAGCGCGAAAAGAAGTTGGTGCGGGTTTTATCAATGGCGTCGCGATAGCTATATTGACATCACTGGGTGTGCTGTTATGGAGTTCTTCAGTTGGCCTGGCAATGGTGATTGGTTCATCCATGATTATTGCCATGGTTGCGGCGGGTGTATCCGGCGTGATTATTCCGGTTGTTCTATCGTCGATGGGACAGGACCCGGCGCAGTCATCGTCGATCATCCTCACCACCATAACCGATGTCGTTGGTTTTTTTGCCTTCCTTGGTATAGCAACAATGTTGTCATCCATATTGTAGCGAGATAGATATGCAGCAAAATCTTATTATTGCCGGCATGCTGGCGGGTGGACTGGGGCTGTTTATGCTGGCGGTAACCATGATTTCCGATGGTCTCAGGTCGGCGGCAGGCCATGCGTTGCGTGACATGTTGGGCAAATGGACACGTTCACCGGCACATGGAATCCTTACCGGGCTAACGATTACTGCCATCGTGCAATCATCCAGTGCGGTTACGATTGCGACCATCGGCTTTGTTAATGCCGGACTGATCTCCATGTACCAGGCACTGGGTGTTGTTTATGGCTCCAATATTGGCACCACTATGACGGCCTGGCTGGTGGCCATTATTGGTTTCAAAATTAATATTGATGCTTTTGCCCTGCCGATAATCGGCCTTGGTATGTTGTTGAGTCTTACTGGCGGTGAAAGTAAGCGTGCGCCTTTGGGAATGGCGCTGGTGGGCTTCGGTCTGTTTTTTATCGGTATCGATGTGCTCAAGGATGCCTTTGATGGTCTGGTGGCATCCATCGATCTGAATAAATTTACCATACAGGGCATATGGGGTGTGTTGATGTATGTCGGCATTGGTTTTCTCATGACGGTGCTTACCCAGTCATCGAGCGCAGCCATCGCCATAACCCTGACAGCGGCTACCGGTGGCGTATTGGGACTTTACGCTGCAGCGGCAATGGTCGTTGGTGCAAATGTGGGTACTACATCGACAGCTGCGATAGCCGTCATCGGTGCAACATCAAACGCCAAAAGAGTCGCGGCGGCGCATATTATTTTTAATGTTAGCACTGCTGTTATAGCGTTAATGACACTTCCCGTGTTGTTCCTGGTGGTGGAAAATACGGAAAAATTACTGGGCCTGGAATCTGTTCCTGCGGTGACGCTTGCGCTGTTTCATACTACCTTCAATGTTCTTGGTGTGTTGTTGATGTTTCCATTTAACAGCCGGCTGGCACACTTTCTGGAAAAACGTTTCGTGACCCAGGAAGAAGTTGAAAGCCGTCCCCAGTATCTTGATAAAACGGTGGCTGTCTCACCGATACTGGCAATCAATGCACTGGCCCTGGAATTATCGCGCATAACGACTATTGCCCGGCGGATGGGTCTGGAAGCATTGAGTAGCGAATTTGTCCCCAGTAAACACATTAAAAAAGATCACCTGGTGGTGCATAAACTCTCCAATGCTGTGGCCGAGTTTATCACTCGCCTGGAAAGGGGAGCAATAAGCAAAGAGGTTTCTGAACAGTTAGCCAAGGTGTTACGTTCAGAGCAGCATCTGCTGGCTTGTGCTGATCAGGCGCTGGAAATTATCAGATCACAGGCTAACCTGGAAGTTATCACTGATGAAAAATTGATACAGAGCATTGCTTATTATCATGCAGAGGCTGTTAAGCTGATGAAAATGATCAATCCAGAGGAAATCAGTTTTTCGTTCGCAGAATGTGAACTGCAGTTAGATCACATGCAGCTTGCCTATGAAGATGTCAAAGCAATGCTGCTGGAAGCCGGTGCAGAACTGCGCGTGCCGATTCCTGTGATGATTGATATTCTTGAACAGAACAGTCGCATTCGGCGCATGCTTCGACAGATGGTTAAGGCAATGCATTATCTTAGTCAGCTTTCCATGATTGCTGAAGTAAGAGAGCCAGAACCCGCGTTGGTGGTAAATGGTAAGCAGGGTTCGGAAATGGAAGCAGCCGAAACTGAAAGCCACCAAAACTGAAAGAGCTGCTTGAAGTGAAAACCGGGTAATAGAAATCAGAGTAAAAAAACAGGGCCAGCGAACAGCTTAATAAATGCCTGGCT
>CAVQDO010000025.1:0-7946 GCA_963711255.1 uncultured Gammaproteobacteria bacterium
AATTTTACCTGGGACTGGCTCTATTCGCCTTACCGTGAAGCGTACCCGGAGTTTGAACCGTTTATGGAAATCCTGGCGTCCTGGTTTTCCGCCGCGGACGTGCACATTCAAACCGAACCGGTTTGTCGGCCCCTTCTCAGCGGAAAGCCTTTTCATCCCATCAGCAGACCAACCAAAAAAGGGGCGCGCGCCATCCGCGCGGCCCTTAGCATTTCCGATTCCCAGTCCCTTGTATTAATTACCATGGGCGGCGTGGTTTCCCGGTATCGGTTTCAGGAGCACCTTAAAAAGATGCCCCGGGTGATGTTTGTTCTGCCCCATGATGTTCCCCGGGTCTCCCGGCACGGAAACGTCATTTCCCTGCCCCACCACTCGGCATTTTACCATCCGGATCTTGTGACTGCTGCGGATCTTGTCATTGGCAAACTTGGGTACAGCACCCTGGCTGAAGTGGGGCATGCCGGTAAGCCTTTCGGCTATATTATTCGTGGAGAAAGCGTGGAATCACAAGTTTTGGCAGATTACGCGGAACGGCACATTCGGGGGCGGGCGATTTCCGAAGCCGACATCGCTTCGGGCCGGTGGATCGAATCACTGGACGCCCTTCTGGAATTGGGGACGGCCGCCCCTGCATTTCCAAACGATGCACACCGGGTGGTGACGCTTGTTTTTGAAGCGGCTTTAGGGGCGCCTGCTGTGTTTTTTACCGCTTTCCTGTATCGATTTCTCAAATTCCTTGATTAAGTCTTTTTGTTTATTGCTTAACTTGACCGGTGTTTCAACATGTACCTTGCATAACAGGTCGCCGGTAATGCCGCCGCGTACCGATTTAACACCTTTACCGCGCATTCGGAACAACTTACCCGTTTGGGTTTCGGACGGTATTTTAAGCCTGAGCTTGCCATTTAAAGTAGGCACTTCTATTTCACCGCCCAGTGCTGCGACGCCAATAGAAATTGGCATTTCACAAAGCAGGTCATTGTCATCACGAGTGAATATATCGTGCTGTTTTACGTGCATCTGAACATACAAATCGCCGTTAGGTGCGCCGTGTTCACCCGCCTCGCCTTCATTGGCCAGGCGAATCCTGTCACCGGTATCAACACCGGCTGGCACTTTAACGGAAAGTGTTTTTTCTTTCTGTGTACGTCCCTGGCCGTGACAATCAGGACATGGATCACTGATCATCTGCCCTTTACCACGGCATTGCGGACAGGTTTGCTGTACCGCAAAGAATCCCTGCTGCATACGCACCTGGCCGGCACCACCACAGGTGGTACAGGTTGTTGCTGAGGTACCAGCCCTGGCACCGCTGCCGGAACAGGTTTCACAGCTCGCTAAAGTCGGTACTCGAATTTTAACTTCGGTTCCAAAAACCGCATCTTCCAGTGATAGTTCAAGATTATACTGGAGATCAGAGCCGCGATGTGCACGCTGGCCACCACGTCGACCGCCGCCGCCACCGCCAAAGATATCACCGAAAACATCACCAAAAATATCTTCAAAGCCACCGGCACCGGCTCCTGGCCTGCCACCCATTGATGGGTCAACGCCCGCGTGGCCATACTGGTCATAAGCTGCCCGTTTTTTTGGATCAGACAATACTTCGTGTGCTTCTTTAGCTTCTTTAAACCTGGCTTCAGATTCTTCAGAATTATCGGTATTACGATCGGGATGATATTTCATCGCCAGTCGTCGATACGCCTTCTTTAGATCTGCTTCACTGGCATCGCGAGATACTCCTAGTGTTTCGTAATAATCTGCTTTTGACATAATTTTTTTATTCTTTAAATACTGATTTTAATATTAGCTTTTTAACCGCAGAGGCGCGGAGACACAGGAAAAACAATTACATATTGCTTTTTTAATCCCTGCATCTCCGCGCCTCTGCGGTTAAGTTTAGAAGTTACTTGTCGTCTTTACCTTCTTTAACTTCTTCGAACTCAGCGTCGACTACGTCGTCATCAGCTGCGGCGGCACCTTCTGGCTGTTCCGCACCTGGCTGCTCACCAGCCTGTGCTTTTTCAGCATAGGCTTTTTCTGCGATCTTGCCCGCAATTTCAGTTAAGGCCGTTGTTTTCGCTTCGATTGCATCTTTATCATCACCTTCCATTGCTGTTTTCAGTTCAGCGATGGCAGCTTCAGCAGCAGATTTTTCATCAGCTTCAACCTTGTCGCCAAGATCAGCAATAGACTTTTCAGTTGCATGAATCATATTTTCAGCTGAGTTTTTAGTGTCAATTAATGCACGTGCTTTTTTGTCTTCCTCTGCATGCGCTTCAGCATCTTTAATCATTTGATCGACTTCTTCGTCAGAAAGACCGCTTGAAGCTTTAATCACGATGGATTGCTCTTTATCCGGTTGCCTTGTCTTTCGCTGACACATTCAGAATACCGTTAGCATCAATATCAAATGACACTTCAATCTGTGGCACACCGCGTGGCGCAGGTGGAATATCACTTAAATCGAAACGACCTAATGATTTATTACCGGTAGCCATTTCGCGCTCACCCTGTAATACGTGAACGGTTACTGCACCCTGGTTATCATCGGCTGTTGAGAACACCTGTGATGCCTTGGTTGGGATCGTAGTATTCTTTTCAACCAGTTTGGTCATAACGCCGCCCATGGTTTCAATACCCAGTGACAGAGGTGTTACGTCAAGCAGCAGAATGTCGTTTACATCTCCGCCTAATACACCGCCCTGAATAGCTGCACCCATGGCAACGGCTTCATCGGGGTTAACATCTCTGCGTGGCTCTTTACCAAAGAAGTTCTGTACTTCTTCCTGAACCTTGGGCATACGTGTTTGACCACCAACCAGAATAACTTCATCAATTTCGCTTGCAGAAAGACCTGAATCCTCAAGTGCCTGCTTACACGGACCAATTGTGCGAGAAATTAATTCACCAACCAGGCTTTCCAGTTTAGCGCGAGTCAATTTAACGTTTAAGTGTTTAGGACCCGAAGCATCAGCTGTGATGTATGGCAGGTTAACGTCAGTAGACTGTGTTGAAGACAGTTCAATTTTCGCTTTTTCCGCCGCTTCTTTCAGGCGCTGCAGTGCCAGTGGATCATTGTGCAGGTTAATGCCGCTGTCTTTTTCGAACTCGTCAGACAGGTAATCGATCAAACGGGTATCAAAGTCTTCACCACCCAGGAATGTATCACCGTTAGTTGCCAGCACTTCGAACTGGTGCTCGCCGTCTATCTCGGCAATCTCAATAATTGATACGTCGAAGGTACCGCCACCAAGGTCATATACGACAATTTTAGAATCGCCACGGCTTTTATCCATACCGTAAGCCAGTGCGGCTGCAGTTGGCTCGTTGATGATACGTTTCACATCAAGACCGGCAATACGACCTGCATCTTTTGTTGCCTGACGCTGTGAGTCATTGAAGTAAGCAGGTACCGTAATAACGGCTTCGGTTACTTCGTGGCCGAGGTATTCTTCTGCTGTTTTCTTCATTTTTTGCAGGATACGTGCAGAAACTTCCGGTGGAGCCATCTTGACGCCTTTGGCTTCAACCCATGCATCACCGTTATCCGCTTTTACAATTTTGTATGGAACCAGTTTGATATCGCGCTGCACAACTTCTTCATCAAAGCGACGGCCAATAAGGCGCTTTACAGCAAAGATGGTATCTTTCGGGTTAGTCACTGCCTGACGTTTTGCAGATGCGCCAACAACGACTTCGTCGTCTGTGAAGGCTACGACTGAAGGCGTGGTACGATCACCTTCTGAATTCTCGATAACTTTAACTGAATCACCGTCCATGACGGCAACACAAGAGTTTGTTGTACCTAAATCTATACCTATAATTTTAGCCATTGCTGGTCTCCAATATTTTCTTTAATTCTTCAGCCTGCTGCCGATGGCGCTTATTTAGCCTAGATTTCAGCAGTACTGTATGTTGTTAGCTTTTATATGGGGCTGCTTTTAGTAAATCCAAGCCACAAACAGTCAAATACTTAATATTTTTAATGTTTTGTTACTAATCTTCTAGTACTAGTCTTCTACCGCCTTAGAAACCATAACCATAGCCGGACGAATAAGTCGCTCATTTAAGGCATAACCCTTCTGCATTACTGCTATGACAGTATTGGGAGCGGCGTCGGAGGGCTGCAAAGCCATCGCCTGATGTTTTGCTGCATCAAATGGTTCGTTTAACGGGTCAATTTCTTCAATACCCAGTTTTTCCATCATTTTATCCATCATATTCAGGGTCATCTGCATGCCTTCACGCATACTCTCGGGACTGGCATCTTCTGCTGCAAGACCCATTCCCATGGCATCAAGTATTGGCAGTAACTCATTGACGAATTTCTCGATGCCATATTTGTGGGCATTTTCAACATCTTTAATGTTACGGCGGCGCAGGTTATCAATTTCGGCCTTGGAACGCAGGTACTGATCCCAGTTTTCTGTCGCTTTTGCCTGTGCATATTCCAGCTGCGCTTCCAGGCTATCGGCATTCTTTTCTGGTGAATCCAGATGCGCTTCTTCCGGCGATTGCTGATCAGTCGCTTCAGCGACAGTATCAGTGGCTTCGTTTTGATCTATTTCATTGTTATCTTGAACTGACATGCTGTACTCTTCCCGCAAAATTGATTGTATTGTCTAATTTTTTCAGTAATGAGGCACTGTATGGTGCCAATCCGGCCTATTTCAAGGGATAAATAGTGGTTTTTATGATTTATTGCCGTATTTTATCTCGGCAATAACGATCATCTAAGACTTGAGCGCATCACCCAGTAGCCTGGCGGTAACATCAACTACCGGAATAATATGATCGTAATTCATTCGTGCCGGGCCAATGACGCCTAAAACGCCGACCGCCTGGCCGTCAATTGCATAAGGTGCGGTAATAACGCTGCAATCACCCAGGCCTTCAAAGCCTGCGTCGTGACCAATGAAAATTTTCACGCCCTGACTATGAACACATCGGTCGAACAGACCAAGCATTTCACGTTTTCTGTCGAAAATCTCAAATAAATGCTGCAGCTGTGTCTGGTCTGTTGATACATTGTAGCGCACCAGGTTGGTTTCTCCCTGAACAATAAATTCAGGTCCATCCCGCTCGTCGCCGGACAGTGCTTCTCCTGCCACTTCAACCGCAGTTCGCATAATTTTGTCAACGTCCTGCCTGGTACGATCCAGGTCCTTTAACAGGCTGTCTCGGATTTCATTGACATCTCTGCCGATAAACTGCTGGTTTAGAAAATTACCCGCATGCAGCAGTTCATCTGCGCTGTACTCCCTGCCAAGATGCAGTACTTTATTGTGTACGTCTTTCTCATTGGTCACCATAATGGCCAGCACACGTTTATCTGACAGCGGTAAAAACTCAATATGGCGTAATTTTGCATGTGCCTGCTTCGGCACACTGATGACACCCGCCATCTGGGTCATTTCAGACACCAGTTGCGATGCCTGGTTTACCAGGTCATTGACTTCCATATCAGGGTTCAACTGTTGCTGTAACTGGTTGACCAGCTTTTTATCGATCGGCTGCACTTCAAGCAGGCTATCAACAAATAAACGCAGACCCTGTTCCGTGGGTATGCGTCCAGCGGATGTGTGCGGTGCCACAACCAGGCCATTTTTTTCCAGGGCGGACATAACGTTGCGAATAGTCGCTGAGCTGATATCCAGACCGGCATCCTGTGCCAGCTTCCTGGAACCTACTGGATGACCATCCTGAATATAGCTAACCACTAATTGCTTTAACAATATGGCTGCGCGTTCATTGAGTACGATTGGTTTATTCAAAATACTTAATCTGTCTCGCTTTAGCACTCTATACAGTTGAGTGCCAGAAAATTGAATTATGGTATTAATATATTCCGTGGTCAAGGGAAACAAAAACGAAACATTCAAACATCACGCTATAGACACACAGAGCTATCTTTATAAATAATTAACATACTGCTCTTCTGAAACAGTTAGCACCGCAGAACACTCAGTATCTCTGTGGTTAAATTTGCTTTTATACCGATAGATTAGTTAGCGTATAATGCGCCTCTTTAAACATTCAAATCTCCATTGCCGGTACCCATGACCAACTCACTCACAGCTAGAATCCGTGAAATCCCGTATAACTACACGTCATATTCTGACCGTGAAATTATCATTCGTTTTCTTGGTGAAGAAAGCTGGCGTATTGTTGAAAAACTGAGGACTTCACGCCGTACTGGCCGTTCAGCACGGATGTTATTTGAAGTTCTCGGTGACATGTGGGCGATCAAGCGTAACCCGTTTGTACAAGATGATCTGCTCAATAGCAGTAAACGACGTGAATCACTGGTCGCCGCGCTTAAGCATCGGGTAAAGCAGGTCGAGCTGCGGGCTGATGGTAATGAAGACGCGCTTATATTGCACAGCAACTGTTTAAAGGCCATTACAGAATTTGAAGAAAACCTGATCGCACAAATATCACTTCGCCAGAAAACCATCAAGGCGCTTAATAAAATCACCTCGAAAAATAATATCGACTTTAGCGGGCTGGCCAGGGTAGCGCATTCAACCGATGCCACTGACTGGCGTATCGCGATGCCGTTTGTTGTTATTAAGCCCGATACCGAGCAAGAAGTTGCTGCTATCGTTCGCGGCTGCATTGAATCAGGCCTGACCATCATCCCGCGCGGCGGCGGCACTGGTTATACCGGCGGTGCTATCCCCCTGTACGCCAATACCGCTGTTATCAACACAGAAAAACTTGAAAACTTAAGTCAGATTGTTGATACCAGGCTACCGGGGCTGGAAGACTCTGGCAGCAGTTACCCTGTGGTCGAATGCGGCGCCGGAGTCATCACGCGACGTGTTTCCGATCTTGCCGACAACAACGGATATGCTTTTGCTGTCGACCCGACTTCTCAGGATGCATCAACCATTGGCGGCAATATTTCGATGAATGCCGGTGGCAAAAAAGCTGTTATCTGGGGAACTGCACTGGACAACCTGGTTTCATGGCGCATGGTTACGCCCGACGGTCTGTGGATGGAGGTTGAACGCATCAACCATAATATCGGGAAAATTCATGACCAGGAAAAAGTGACCTTTAGAATAACGCGCTACCAGGCCGATGCTAAAACACCGCTGGGTGATGCCGAGTATCTTGAAATAAGCGGTAAGGATTTTAGAAAAGATGGCCTGGGAAAAGATGTAACCGATAAATTTTTATCCGGTTTACCGGGCATTCAAAAAGAAGGCTGTGATGGTTTAATCACCTCAGGGCGTTTTATATTACATAGAATGCCGCAGCATAAACGCACCATTTGCCTGGAATTTTTTGGCTCCGATATCGCGCTTGCAGTACCGGCCGTGGTCGAGGTAAAGCAGTTACTGGACAATAACGACAGCGTTTTACTAACCGGTCTGGAACATCTCGACGAGCGCTACATAAAGGCCGTTAAATATACAACTAAAGCCTCCAGCACCGATGGTTCACCAACCGGCCGGCCCAAGATGATTTTACTGGCCGACCTTGCAGCAGATAATGAAGACGATGTTATCGCCGCAGCAGATGAAATTGTCGCCATCAGTAAAAAAAGAAATGCACAGGGGTTTATTGCCGTTTCGCCGGAAGCTCGTCATCGCTTCTGGTTAGACCGTGCCAGAACAGCAGCTATTTCTGCACACACCAATGCTTTCAAGATTAACGAGGATGTTGTTATTCCGCTGCCGCGACTGGCTGAATATAACCGTGGCATTGAAAGCATCAATATTGAACAGTCAATCAGCAATAAAATAAAAATTTGTGATGCAGTTACTGACTACCTCAACAGTAACCTTGTCGATGCCAGTGAAGACGATCAATATACAACGAGCATTGAAGCCGGCGAAATTATTTATAATAAATGTGAAACAGCAAAAGGACTTATCGCTGACAGAAAACAACGCTGGAACAACATCCTGCAAAATTTGCAGGCACCCGCCCGC
>CAVQDO010000026.1:0-65631 GCA_963711255.1 uncultured Gammaproteobacteria bacterium
CCGAACAACGAATTTGGTGCATCGGACGTTAACATTATAATTACCAAACCAGCTAATCTCGAATGGGGCAACCATTATAACGACTGTCAATTAGTTGAAAACAACCCTGATCAAAGAAAGTGCTACATCGATAGAATTTCTCCTGCCTTTGCCCGATCCGTAAGCGTCAGTGTCATCTCACCATCTGCTACAGTTATAGGCGGAGCCAGAAACAGTTTAGCTTAACTGCTGAGGTATCTTCGACAACGTTAGATAATAACCTAAGTAACAACAGCGCTTCACTCAGTGAGACTTTTTCTCCACGGGCAGCTGACCTTGGTTTCACCCCTGACCCAAGAAATTACGATTATACATATGATGATGTAGCAGCTATTGGTTATAGCCACTCGTTTAAAATACCCATGGAACATCGAGGGCCAGACAATACATACAACAGCATATTCAGAATGAACTTACCAGATCATGTACAGATAATATCTGCAAACTACTCTATAGCTGGTGGCTTAACTGGAGACTGCACTATAAATACTCAAGTTGAATGCAACATGGGAACAGTATCTCACACCACTGCTACAACTGATCATTATGTCCAGATCACCCTGATGGGTGTTACAGAGGGTTACAGTGAATATACCGCCACACTTACTTCAGATTCAATTGATAGCGATATATCGAACAACAGTATCACTAGAAGAATGTTTGTTGGAAAATCATTACAACCTCAACAAGATATAATCAATAATGCAACGGGGCCGTTAACCATTACTCTTGAACCAGGAATGTATGTTGGCTCACTCAATCTCACCGGCAAACAGGTCACAGTACATGGTAATTCAACACCAGCCACTACTATCATCCACGCTGATTCACCAATAGCCGGCCAGCAAAAAATATTTACCCTGGACACAGATAGCACTATCAAGAATATTTACTTTTTAGGGCGCAATATTATTGGCCGTTATTTTAATACTGGTTTCAGAGGCGCAATTCAAATTAACAGCGGCTCAAACATTTCTTATTGAAAATAATATTTTTGAGCATCACGGACATATTGCCACCATCTCAGGTTTTCCTGATGAGATAACTATAAGAGGTAACACTTTCCAACACAGCATTTCAAGTACTTCATGCAGTTTAATTAGTTTTCAGGGTGAAGTTTCATTTCGAATTGAAAACAACTTAATACACGGAACCGATTGTACAGCTATTAGCTATTCATCATTTGAGAACCCATTTATTACAAAAGCTGTGACACATATAATAACCAACAACACAATCATTGATGCAGTTACTGCAATTAGCGAACAGGTAGTTTTAGATGGCAACGAAACCATCATTCAGAATAATATTCTGATAGGTAGCCACATAGGCCTCAATATTTATAGACCTATTGTGGTTGAAGCATTGAATATCCCGAACACTATCCCTCAAATACGCAATAATTTATTTTTCAATAACACCTATGATACAAACACAATTGATGATATTAATATAACGCTATTTGTGAATAACATTAATCTTGTTCAGGATCCTTTATTCATTGACCCTGGCAATATGAGTTTTCAACCAGATGAAGCGTCACCCGCTATTGATGCCGGTACAAATAATAGCGCGCCCTCAATTGATATAATCAACACTATTCGCCCTCAGGATGGCAACAACGATTTACAATTTGACACTGATATAGGTGCTTACGAATACCAGCCGTTGTAATGAACTACTCACTTAACACAGATTACCTTATTTCACGGCAGAATCTAAACATTTTCATTTCTGTTCACTTTCGTATACTCATTGTTTTGGCTACAGCGCTTTTACTATCATCCTGTGGTGCCAGCTTTGTCGATTCCGGGCAGTCACTGGGTGCGAACGATAGTCGTTCACTGGCAGTGGCCGATGTAGATGCTGACGGCGACCTTGATATCGTTGTGGCCAACCAGAACCAGGGTAATCGTATCTACCTCAATGACGGCGCTGGCAATTTTGAGGACTCAGATCAGTCGCTGGCTGAAAACAGCAGCCAGTCGCTTGCCATGGGCGATATTGATAACGATAGTGACCTGGATATCGTCGTGGCCAATCAGAACCAGGCCAATGTCATCTACATCAATGATGGCGCTGGTAACTTTAGTGAATTTGGCTCCACCCCGGATGAAAATAACAGCTATGGCATCGCACTGGGGGATGTCGATGGTGATATTGACCTGGATATGGTGGTCGCCAACCAGAACCAGGCTAACCTTGTTTATCTCAATGATGGCCTGGGTATATTCAGCGATTCCGGGCAGCGGCTGGCTGAAAATGATAGCAGGCATGTTGCTCTCGCTGATATCGATAATGATGGCGACCTGGATATGATTATTGCTAACCAGGGCCAGGGCAACCGCATCTACCTCAACGACAGCTTTGGCAATTTCACTGACTCCGGGCAATCACTGGGCGAAAATGACAGTAACGCTGTTGTCTTAGGTGATATCGATGCCGACGGTGACCTTGATATAGTGGTGGCCAATCAAAGCCAGGGCAATCGTGTCTACAAGAATGACGGTTTTGGCAATTTCCAGGACGATGATCAATCGCTGGGGACTAACGACAGCCGTTCACTTGCATTGGGCGATATAGACGGTGACGGCGATCTTGATTTGGCCGTCGCCAATCAGAACCAGGGCAACCGCGTCTACATGAACAATGGCTCTGGCAGTTTCGAAGACGATGACCAGTCTCTCGGTGAAAATAGCAGCCAGTCAATTGCGCTGGCCGATCTGAACGCTGACGGTGTTTTGAGCATGATTGTGGCAAATTCAGGTCAGGCCAACCGTATCTATAATTATGAAACGGAGTCATTTAGTATATTCGGCGGCTCTGAATAAATAATTGCGCAATACAGCCTGCACTGCACAGCCCCATCCTGATCATATTTCACCCCTGTACTGCCATCCGTATCAGATAAGTCCGAAGCAGTGATTCCTGCTAAAATGCCCCTCCAGCAGACAAAACAGATCAATATCCCGTGACCAGTCCCGATTTCTCATCTTTACCTTTAACAGCAGAGTTTTTGAACAATCTGAATTCTCTGGAATATAAGCAAATGACTGCTATTCAGGAACAGTGTCTTCCACTCATTTTGCAGGGCAAAGATGTTCAGGCACAGGCAAAAACAGGTAGCGGTAAAACGGCTGCTTTTGGCATTGGCTTATTACAACAGCTGGATATTCAAAATTACCAGGCACAGGCACTGGTACTGTGCCCGACCCGTGAACTTGCCGACCAGGTCAGCAAAGAGATACGTCGTCTTGCGCGGCCAATGGCCAACACTAAAATTTTAACTTTATGCGGCGGCACGCCAATGGGGCCGCAACTTGCCTCACTGGAACATCAACCGCATATCGTCGTTGGCACACCGGGGCGGCTGTTAAAGCATCTGCAAAAAGGCACATTAAAGCTCAACAGCTTAAAGATACTGGTTCTGGATGAAGCAGACCGCATGCTGGACATGGGTTTCCACGATGACATTATGCGCATCATCGATATGGCACCGACAAAAAGACAAACCCTGTTATTTTCTGCGACCTATCCCAGGGAAATAAGCGCGATAAGCCATGCTGTTCAACAAGATCCTGTCGACATCAAGGTAGAAAGTTTACACAGTGATAAAAATATAAAGCAGGTTTTCTACGAAATAGATAAAGGCAAAAGAACCGAAGCACTAGTGGCCTTACTAAGGCACTACGTTCCACCATCCAGTGTTATTTTCTGCAATCGCAAACAGCAATGTCACGAGCTTGCCGAAGCGCTACAGCAACAGGGTTTCCATGCCCTCGCCCTGCATGGCGACCTGGAACAAAAAGATCGCGACCAGGTACTGGTGCAGTTTTCAAACGGTAGCACCCCCATACTTATTGCAACCGATGTGGCAGCTCGCGGGCTGGATATTAAGGATTTACACGCTGTTATTAATTATGAATTATCACCCGATCCTGAAATACACATACACCGAATCGGTCGTACCGGGCGCGCGGGCAATGAGGGCCTGGCTTTAAGTATTTTTACTGCATCCGAAGCGCCAAAAGTTAATGCGATTGCGGATTATCAAAAGAGCCCGGTCACCTTTGAAGAAATTTCATCACTCAAGCAACAGCCAGATTTTAAACTTGAGCCCGCCATGGTTACGCTATGTATTAGTGCTGGCCGCAA
The DNA here is from genome assembly GCA_963711255.1 of uncultured Gammaproteobacteria bacterium. GTDB lineage: Bacteria > Pseudomonadota > Gammaproteobacteria > SZUA-229 > SZUA-229. Next base: position 4,195 of record CAVQDO010000026.1, read on the forward strand.
AGATAAAGTAAGACCGGGGGATATATTAGGCGCTTTAACTAAAAGCACGAACCTTCCCGGAAAGAAAATAGGCAAAATCGATATTTTTGATATTGTTGCCTACGTCGCTGTTGAGCAGGGCAGCGCGAAACAGGCTTTACAAATTTTATCCGAAGGTAAAATAAAAGGCCGCAAGTTCCGGGTTCGCAAGTTACGCTGAAATTGAAGGCTGACGCCGACAATAACTATTCGAGCGTCTTGGAAAATATCGCAACCAGAAAGCCCATCAGGGTCGACATCCCGACAACCGAGCCGCCTTTAAAATAGGCTTCCGGCAACATAGTCTCTGCAATCATCGTCAGCATTGCGCCGGCAGCAATTCCCTGTATCAATGCATAGGATGCAGGCGATGCACCGATAAAAAAGATACTGCCCAATGCTGCACCGATGCCAGTAAATAACATCAACGAGCCCCACATGAGCAGAATCCGTGATTTAGAAAACCCCTGTTTTCGCATACCGATGGAACTGGAGAGCGCTTCCGGGTAATTAGAAAGAAACAGGCCAACAATCAACGATATCTCAATCTGATGGTCGATCATGCTGGCGCCGATAACCAGTGACTCAGGAATACCATCAAGCGTAATACCCAGCCAGATCGCCAGCGGCGCCCCCTTGTTTTCAATAATCTCACGCCTGATGTCTGCAGCTGCGGGAATTGGACGACCGGCATCAACATTTCGCATAGCCTGCCGCATCCAGCGCGTAGTACTGTCCTCATCCATGTGGTGACGGCCAACCAGGTAACCGTCAGCGCCTGCTCGATGAATATAAGTACGTACACGGTCAAGCAGCTCCGGCAGCTCAACCAGCAGTTCATCAAAATCAGATTTCCGCAGTTCCCACACCGCGGTGTCCGTCGCAGCAACCGCTGTCACAGAATGCCTGGCACCGGTTATCATCGAAATATCACCAAACGCATCACTGTCTTTCAGAACCTGTGAACTCTGCCGGTTAGCATCAGCGCCAAACAGGCGCACTTCGCCCTGTTCGATGATGTACATTCTGTCCGCCGGTTCATTAGCGTGATAAAAACTTGTACCACGGTCGTGCCGCTTGAAAATCAGCCTGGAACTTATCTGTTCCTGCGCCGCCTGCGACAAATCCTGGGTTAGCGGGATATGCTGCATATACTCAAGCTTGTTGCGAAAGGTATGCCTGTGGCGCCGTACCTTGATTGCCGGCGGTACAACGCCGCTTCTCACCAGGCTTATCGTTGCCTGATCCAGCCAGTCTTCGGCCTGCTTTTGACTCAGTCCCTGGTCATTCTGCAAATATGACAGAATATTTTCACTCCTGAGCATGAGGTGGACCTTCTGCCGTGCTTCAGATGAATTAAGGTTTAAATTTTCAAATGACTGTTTCGGCAATACCAGCAAGGTAACTTTGGTTCGAGCGAACGCTGAATAGCTGAATGGTGATCCGGTGATAAGTGCGCGCCAGCCGAATACATCATATTTTTTTAGATGCTCCGGTGGAAGAGTATGATCACGCGGATTGATAAGATCCACAGCGCCACTCATAATTATGTACAGATTATCTGATGGATCACAGCATTGATAAATCCAGCTGCCCCTGCTGACATCTACGCTATGAATCGAAGCAGCCAGTATTCTCAAATCAGAATTTTTCAGAACCTGAAAAAGATCGACCCGCTTCAGATGTTTAGCGATATGTTTCAACCATTCATGCTGCTTACGCCGTAAATGATAAACAGTCGTTGATGCTTTACGTAAGAAACCACCGTAGTCATTAACGATACGGTTCAAGCCGACAAACAACAGGCCACCGATGATTGCACCGATACCGAGCGCATGAAAGTGCCCTTTCTCTAAGGCAGAAGCAACAAGATCTATGGTCAGCGCAGCAAGCAGCGCGCCACCGCCAAATGCCATCAGTATAGCGATGACTCGATCTGAAGGCTTCCAGAAGAATGTTGTCACTGCTCCCATCGGCAATGAGAGAGCACTGATGATTCCTATAACAAAGGCAGTGAAAATAATTGATTCGAACATAAAGTCAATGCCTGCACAGGCGGGAGTCTAAATTTAGAAATAATACATTTAGAAAAAAGCTCATAATAAACACTTTACCAGCATACTTGATTGACCTGAGTCACCATAAATGAGTTTAAAAGGATCAGACTTATCTGGCACTAACGGTCATTCACCATGACCGATTTCTGGAGTCTGAGAAAAATATCGGGTAAAAAATCAAAGTAACGAGACCCTTGAAAACTTTAATTTTAGAAATTTTTATAATAAACCGATGCTTAAAAGTTACAGCGCCTTTCTCATTAGTTTTGCAATTTATTATTTCACTGCTATTATAGATCTTGCATTCCTTTATTAATCAACAACTGAGAACATTATGGCAACAGCAAGAACCAAAACAAAAGCAAAACCTAAAACAAAAGCCAAAGCAAAATCTAAAGCAAAGACTAAAGCAAAAGCAAAACCGACTGTTAAAGCGGCTGCACTTCATAAAACACTCGATACACATACAGAAACTTTAAGCACGGCAGCAGGCCATGCATCTGCCGCAGTTTCTAAAAAAACAGCAGAAGCTAAAAAATTGTTAGCGGAAGTTAAGCGTCATACCAAGAAAAAAGCTACATTAGCCAAACGAGTAAAAACAGCAACAGCGAAGTTCAGAAAAGAGGCCAATGCTGCCAACAAAAAAGCGGTAGCTGCTGTTACCAAGGAAATAAAGATTATCAAGACTGCGCTCGATAAATCACGTGCCCATAAAGCATTAGTCACCGCTGAATTATCTGCACTTAAAGCTGCTTCAAAACGTCTGGACGCTTATACTAAAGCGGTTACTGCAGTAGACAAAAAACTTAACAAGCCTGCAAAGAAAAAAAGAAAAGCTAAAAAAGCCAAATAAGTTATCGGCTTCGATGGAAGCCTCCGGCCTGAAACCTTTGAACCTGGAATCTTCGAGCCGGAGGTTAACAAAAAAACAATCTGGATCTGACTCCTGCTATTAATAAGTTTAAAGGGGTCAGATTCCATGATTTTTCAGATCATCTCACTGCTGCGTTCAAATTCATAAATGCAGCAATCATTGATGTCTCCACCTGTTTAAACGTTGCGTTTTTTCCGGCTGGACCAGGCACTTACAATAACCAGCATTGATACTGTGCTTTATATCTGGCAGCCCGCCCTGTAACCTTAGCGACGGCCGAATAATGAGCCCAGGATCCCGCGTATTATCTGGCGGCCAATCTGGCTTCCCATGCTTCTTGCTGCACTCTTAACCATGGCCTCCATCGGCGACTGCCGTGAACTGCCTCTTCCGGTCTTTGTGGCATTTCCTTTACTTTCTCGTTCGGCTGTATCTGCCAATCTTTGCGCTTTTTCTTTCAGCATTTCATAGGCAGATTCACGGTCAACAACCTCATCATAGCGGCCTTTATAAGGTGACCGGGATAAGTGTTCTTTTCGTTCTTTATCCGTTAGCGGGCCTACTCGTGATTCCGGCGGCTTTATAAAGACATGTTCCACTGGCGTTGGTCTGCCTTCAGCATCTAAAACAGAGACTAATGCTTCACCAACCCCGAGCTCGGTGATAAGCTTTTCGCTATCAATATCCGGGTTCTGCCTGAAGGATGAGGCCGCGGCTTTGACCACTCTTTTGTCTTTTGGCGTAAATGCACGTAAAGCGTGCTGAATTTTCATACCTAACTGGCCAAGGATATCTTCGGGTATATCCATCGGGCTCTGGCTGACAAAATAGACGCCAACCCCCTTTGAACGTATCAGCCTGACGACCTGCTCTATCTTGTCAACCAGGACATCAGGCGCGTCATCAAAGATCAGGTGGGCTTCATCAAAAAACAGCACGAACTTTGGCCTGTCTGCATCACCTATTTCTGGAAGATTTTCAAAAAGCTCTGCCAGCAGCCAGATTAGAAAGCAGGCATATAACTTTGGCGACTGATGAATCAAAGTACTGACATCCAGAACGTTGACCACGCCATTGCCGGAAAAATCGGTCTTGATCAAATCATCCAGCTCTACTGCCGGTTCATTGAAAAAATATTCTGCGCCCTGCTCCTCCAGTATTAAAAGTTTTCTCTGGATAGCACCGATACTCGCTGATGATATATTGCCGTATTCAGCTTTAAGCGTTTTAGCATGTTCTGCCATCCAGACCAGCATGGCTCGCAGGTCTTTAAAGTCGAGTAACAACAGGCCGTCATCGTCAGCGATCTTGAAACAGGAATAGAGCACACCGCTCTGTGTATCATTCAATTCGAGAAGGCTTGATAGTAATAACGGCCCCATATCGGAAATGGTTGTGCGAATGTTATGTCCTTTTACACCAAACAGATCCCAGAATACGGTTGGTACAGCGCGAAACTGGAAATTCTCGATAGCGAGCTGTTTTACCCGCGCATCAATTTTTGCATGCGGCTGGCCCGCCGCCGCCAGTCCAGACAGATCACCTTTCACATCGGCAAGAAAAACCGGCACGCCCATACGTGAAAAACTCTCCGCCAGGTTCTGCAGTGTAATCGTCTTACCCGTACCCGTGGCACCAGCAATCAGGCCATGCCGGTTTGCCATAGCTGCATCCATCGAAAAATGGCCAGCAGCATTACCACCAATCAATAAACCCGGGGCATCACTCATTTAGGACTCCAATACTCAACATGTAAAACTTGATTAAAACATGAAGCATGAAAAGAGACAAAGTTTCTAGAACAATAATCACCACAAAAGGTACATGTAACCCCTTACAGAAATCGTTAGCGATACACGATTGTTTTAATGATACTTATTCAGCATTATCTCTTTTAACACAATCTTTTTCATTTCGAGGTACGGGTGAGGTTACAGTTCCTACCTTGAAACTTGGAATATTGGCGTTACCCATTACGGTAAAAACGAAGCCTATGCAGACACAAAAGAATGCTGCCGCTAAATAACTTGCAGATATCGGGTGCTGCATACCAAGCTCTTCAATCTTAAAATATAGACCTACTGCGCTGAGAACTGCCAGCAGGAAACAAATAATTCCAATAATGTTCGATACTTTTTGCAGAATACTTTTTCTTTTCTTCATTATTTATCCATTGATCGCTGCTACCACAGCCTGGCAACATTAAAGCAAGGCGCTTCATTAATCTAACATGCTCATTCGCATCGGGGATCATTTCGCTGTATCCAGCGAATCACAAAGTCCGGGATCGGCAACGGATCACAACCATGTCCTTCTTCACATATAAAATCCCATTGCGGCTCCGCTTTCTGATGACACTCAAAACAATTGCCGCCAAACTTATTGACCACTTGCGTGCTGCCACGCACTTTAATCTTCGCCCCTTCTTCTGTGACATCAAGTTCGAAAAATTCCCAGTCACTGGTTTTTGGATTCCAGCCTTTGTGATGCTTAACCATCGCTTCAGCTGGAATCAATTGCACAATTGAACCAGGCGGGTATACCGCGCCCGCTGGTTGTTTTGCCGCGACAACCGTTTCTTCCACATTTCCTAATAAATTGTCGACAAAGAAACCACGCACCGGCTGCATACTGCTTAAGCAGACAAATGACTCATCTGTAACCATGATACTTTTATCTGGATTGATAATGTCCTGTATTTCCGGGTCCACTGAGGCTGTAGCGGATTTCTGCCCGATATCAGCGTCAGGTGCATCAGCGGTACTGACATTCATGCATCCTGTACAGGCAAACAGAGCGGTCAGAATATATGCGCTAATTATGTTTTTACGGGTATGATTAAGCATATGCCCTCATTGTCTGTTGAGCTAAAAACCAGGATTAGAGAGCAAGTTACTCTAATATTAGAAAAAAATGATGCCTGACACCGGTTTCCTGCAAACTATTTCATAGTATAGTCATATGATGCCGAACAAAGATATAACTACTTCTCGTATTCACTTTGTACTTGACCATCCGTGGCAGTTTGCCATGCGGGTGATAAACGGTTTTCGTGCAAACCAGGGCTTTCTTCTTTCCGGCGCGGTCGCCTACTACACCCTACTGACTATCGTGCCGATGTTCGTGCTTATTCTCGCCGGCCTTTCTCAAATTCAGGACACCAATGAACTGCTTGGTACCCTGCGAGAATACCTTATGCTAATAACACCAAACCAGGCGGATGAACTGATAAACCAGATCAGTGCATTTTTACAAAACTGGAAAGTAGTGGGACTAACCGGCGTTCTGATTCTTCTGTTCTTTAGTTCACTTGCTTTCACATCGCTGGAAAGTGCCATGTCGGTTATCTTCTTTCACCGTGTTGCTATCCATCGCCGGCACTTTCTTATCTCGGCCATCATTCCTTATTGTTATATTTTGTTGTTAGCGATAGGTATGCTTTTAGTCAGCCTGGTCAGTGGCAGCCTGAATTCTCTCGATGCTCAGTCATTAACAGTAATGGGGCATCACTGGTCACTTAGTGGTATAGAAACTTTTCTGATCTACCTGCTGGGTATTATTGGTGAGATCCTGCTGCTTACTTCGCTTTACCTGGTGATGCCGGTTGGTCAACTGTCACTGAAACACGCCTTGATCGGCGGAATTACCGCTGCCGTTCTCTGGGAGATAACACGGCATTTCCTTGTATGGTATTTTTCAACACTGTCGCTGGTCAATGTGATTTACGGCGCCTTTGCTACCGTCATTATTATTCTTCTCACACTGGAAGCCGCTGCAATAATTTTACTGCTAGGTGCGCAGGTGATCGCCGAGTACGAACGTATTGGCAGCGCATCAACAACAACACATGGGCTGCAAACTTAAAAATTTGCGCTCAGAGTAAAATCTGCTGTATTTGAAAACATCATGATAGTTTTCTGTTTCAACAAAAAACGGCAACCTGAATGGCTGCCGTTTCATTTTTGCCTTTTCAAAACAAGGCAGGTTTACCAGCTCTAAGACAAGACACTAGGGTGCAGTTGTTGTTGGTGGCGTCTGATAAGTCCGCTGCATATATTGCGGCTGTCCGCCCTGCCGGCCCTGTCCGCCGCCTTTACCATAACGATACTGGTGCTGGTATTGATATTGGTTAAGAGTGCCCTGACCCTCGCCCTGAGCTTGGCCCTGGCCCTGGACCCTGACCCTGACCTTGTCCACGACCCTGACCCTGACCATAATTATCTCGACCAGAACCACCTTGTCCCTCGCCCCGGCTGTAACCACCTCTATTGCTATTACCATAGCCGCCACCCTGACTGCTCTGTCCACCACTGTTGCCATAGCCGCCGCCCTGGCCGCCGCCTTGGCCACCACCTTTAGCGAAAGCACCGGATGATGCGGCAATAGCAGCTGTAACAAATACAATACCAATGGCATTTTTAATTTTTGAATTCATCGCTTATAACTCCTGATTCAATATTAATTAGATAGAGAAGAAACAATCAGTAAGGCACACTCTAAAATGCCATCACAAAGTAACTTCCCACTTGTATAATAGAGTCAGTTTAACAGAGTACTAAAAAAAACTAATTGATGAATATCATTTAATTTTAGTTTTGAAGAGTATTTTATACACCTGATAATTTATATCAGTAACCACTCTCGAGTCGATAGTCAGTATCCAGCCAGTTAACAATTTGACGCCAGTGCTGTAGATCCCGTTTGTCGGCCCTTGAGCCCAGCTCATGTATACCAAGACCAAGTTCCGCCGCTTTTACATAGTTCTGCGTATCTCTCAATTTGGCGATAACCGGTATATCCAGCACTTCCAGAAATCGTTCCAGTGCCTGAAACGACAAGGTGTTCGACCTGACTCGATTACAAATGATGCACAGGCGGATCCTCTTGGGTTTCACCTTGGCGATCATGTACAGGTCACGGATGAAATCGGCAGTAGCATGAGTGTCGATAGATGAAGGCAACACGGGTATCAAAATGGTATGCGAACCATTTACCTGGTCAACCATCTCCAGTCCTTTCAGGCCCGCTGGTGTATCAACAATGACAAATTCAGTATCTCGCGGCAGCTGTAGCTGCCAGCTGCGCGTGACCGGCTGATTGGTAGAATAGGCAGCAATACCATTAATCTCACTCTCTTCCTGTGCCCGCTGTTTCAGCCAGTAAATACTGGAGGCCTGCGGATCATAATCCATCAATGTTGTGGCACGGCCAAGCCCGGCAAGAGCACTGGCCAGATTGGTCGCGATAGTGGTTTTACCACAACCACCTTTTAGATTGATAACTGTTATCCGCTGCATGTTAGTTTACCCGGCGGTACTCATATATTTAATCCTGAATATTCAGGAATAAAGTAAGTATAGTCCGAAAACAGGGTCAAACCCCCTGATAGCCATTATTTACACGGCCCAGGCTTATTAAAGGCTTCAGTCTGCTTTCATTTCTGTAGATAAATACTCATTACAGCGCTAACATATACCACTTCCAACGAGTAGATATCACCATGCCTTCACTTATTAAAAAACTATCCATTTTCATTGTATTGCTCTCCCTCACTGGCTGTGCCGAATTAACCAGACACGCTGAAACAGTCAAGCCAACCGCCAGATTAACCGGGACACATCTCGCCAATATAGACTTTGATAAGGCAGACCTGATTTTCGATCTCGCGGTAGAAAACAATAATCCAGTCGCACTTGACCTTAGCAACCTCAATTATGATTTCAAACTTGAGAACCAGTCAGTCGTTAGTGGTGTCACCGCTGAAGCCATGAAACTAAATGCCAACAGCACTAGCACAGTACAACTACCAGTCACATTGAAATTTGATGATCTGAAAAAACTCCCGGGCGAACTGTGGAACAAAGACAAACTGGCCTATGAGCTGCAGACTATATTCAACATCAAATTACCAATCATTGGTAACTATGCAATCCCGGTTGCGAAAAAAGGCGAGTTACCTGTACCCAAAATTCCGGATATAAAACTCAAAGGCATCAAGTTGAAAAACATGAGCTTCAGCTCAGCCGATATCCTTGCCCAAATTGAAGTAAGCAATCCTAACGACTTCGATCTCGGCCTTAAAAGCTTCAACTACCAGTTAAACGTAAACCAGAAAAACTGGGGCCAGGGCAATATAAAACAGGCCATCAACATTGCCAAAAAGGACAAGGGCATTATTGAAATACCAGTAAAACTTGATCTGCTAAGCGTTGGTACAGCGCTATACCCTATGCTGAAGAACAAAGCACCGCTGCAGTACCAGCTGAAAGGCAATGCTACGATTGATACCGGGCTGGAGCTGTTGAAGAATTACGATATGCCGGTAGACTTTTCCGGCACAACCACGATTCAGTAGTTTTTCTTGAAATAATACGGCGATAAATAAGCCTGTAGATATAACCGTCATTGCGAGCGATAGCGCGGCAATCTTCCAGCTTCAACACCGCTGCCCGAGATTCCATCGTTAGGTTCGTTAACGGTGCGTCCATGCACCACTACTGCTTCGTGCCTCGCAATGACGATAAAAACTTATAAACCCTTAAAAACATCCCGTCATTATTTATTTACAATGAGACAATAAGGATGCAACACATATTTTGCATAGTCACCATACTTTTCCTGAGAAGCCAGGCAAAGTTCAGCGCTGACAGGACAGCTATAGCCTGGACTCACATTTTTTATCCGTTGCATTACTTTATTCTCAATAATCGGATCCTGGTAGCTATTACAGTTATTACCTTCATCCCAGGCTGCATCCAGGTAATCTGACAAATCAAATTCAGAGTTATATTCCCACGCCTTAACAATTTTCCTGTTTTTTAAAGACGCAACAATTTGAACACTGCATGTTACATATGGCTTGTTAAAGAAATTTGCAAGCACCCCCTGAAAAGGATCATTTTCTTTTAGCAATACTTTATTCCAGAAGCGCCAGCCATTTAAATTCGCGGCCAGGTCGGCAAAGGAAAAAATACCCGTCGTGGTGTAACCATATTTTCCAGCTTCCTGTTCCCTTCCCCATTCGATAGCCTGTTCTATTGGATAACCCTCATAATGAGTTAATACAAAATACTCCCAGCCTTCTGCAAAAAAATGTCCTGCCTTATCCAGTCCAATAAGATGCCCATTGATATTTACCACATCACTTAATTCTTTAAGGTTTAAAGAGAAGCCTTCGATATAATCTATATCGCGATATATCGAATCGTTCAACGATAAAGAGTAACTTTGCCTGCGCAATAAACTGCGCAGTTGCAAGTCCAGCTCATAACCCTTCAGACCCCATGATACGGTAAAGGATTGAAAGATAGCTTTTCTTAGCTCTGTATACAGAACTTCTTCATCACAAAAAGTATTGCCTTCGATGTACTCATCGATATCTTCAATATATTCCTGATAGGCATTAGCTTTTTGAATACCCTCCTGTATACGATGATTAAATATTTCATTAATCACAGCCAGGCTATTATCAAGTTTAATATTTCTTGGCGTCACACTATCAATTTCAGCTGAAAAAACAGGTTGAAATTGTAATGCGCTTACTAAAAACAATAAAATATAACTATTTTTCATACTTATTAAATAAAAACTCTTTACAGCATTATGGGAAAGACAATAAATTTTTAGCATCCTGATAGACCAGAGATTCGAAGCAGCAGTAGAGGACACCAATTACTGAAAAATTTTCTGCAGCAAGCTGGTAAAAATACGAATATTATCATTCATCATATGGATGAAATATTCCTCTAAATAAATGATAGTAACAAGATTTAAATCAAATATTGCATTACTTATTTTGGTAACTTACGTGCATTAGGACTGACTTTTAGACTTATCAGGCAATATAAGTGATTATCAACATATTCACATTTCATTGTGTAGCGCTTTCTATCGCATTGATCGTTACCGCCATGCCGGCCGCTGCGATTGATTTTCCGGATCGCCGCAAGGACCAGTTCCCGACGGAACCCGGCTATTACCTGGTGCCTGCGCCTTACAGTATCCCCGGCCTGGGCGATGGCTTTATTATTATCGGCGCATTAACTAATATTAATCAATCGCATAGCGACCTGTATGGCTTTGCAGCAGGTGGCGACATTAAAGGCTATGGCCTGTTCGCCACCGAAATACATTTGATCGATAAAACACTGCTGCTTGATTTGACCCATACCAGCTTCGATAAGGCTTCGTCTCAGGTCTATAGCCAACGCGGCATGAATACTTCGGCAAATGATTATATTCTCGCGGACCTTGACCGGGCTATTTATAGTGGTGCACGCCTAACCTATACGATGTTAGACCGCAGGTTTGAATTTTATGGCGTGTACTACATAAATGAATCAAGACTATCGGCCATTCGTGATAGCGATGGCAAGCTGATTCAATCAACGATTAATTCTGAAACCAGCAGCTCAAATACTTATACCTACGGAATGCGGCTGGACCTGACCGATGATTACACTGATCCCAGGCGCGGCATCCGAGCCGAGACCAGCCTGTGGCACACGCCTCCGAGCGATAACGATTCACCGGATTTTGATATTTTCGAGTTAAACCTGACCGGTTATATCCCGATGGGCAGCCGCAACACCCTGGCACTGAATTATTTTCAGGCCGATACGCTGCTTGACCGGAAAGGAGAAACCGACCCGGCAGTGGTGGAAGACAAACTCGGCCTCGACTGCAGCATCGGCTCAGCACAGGACCAGGCGGACTGCCTCAGCATCGTAAACAACAGGGTGGCGGAAAACACCTTTGGTTCTGTCGGTTCGCTTGGCGGTCTCAGCCGCTTACGCTCTTACCCGGAAGATCGCTTTAAGGGCTCACATGCTCGATTTATCGGTGTCGAGTTCCGCTGGAACCTGATTGAAGAAACCAAACCATTCGATTACTTTTTCGCAAAGGACGTTCGCACCGTAGTGCAGCTCGCCGCTTTTTATGAACGCGGTGCGATATCCGATAATAAGAACGAACTTTGGAACACAATGCGCGAATCGTATGGTGTCGGCGCACGCCTGGTAACTAAATCGGGGCTTGTCTTCAGGGCAGATATTGCTACTGGTGACGAAGGCGAAGAGCTATCAATAATATTTGGTTTTCCCTGGGAAGTATTTTAAAGGCGAGCTCTTTATTCTTATTATCAGTATTTTAATGTTTTATCTCATGGCCTTTGGCATCACCAAAATGATGCACCGTAGTTGCCATATATTCATCATCAAAGACAATCTCTTTTTCTGACAGGCAGCTCAGGTAATCTTTAATAGACGACCATGTGCAGAGTACTTCTCTCTCTTCATTCAGCGCGACAATCTCACCCGTGTTTTTATTAAGACAAAATAAATCATACCAGTCACCGTAAAATGGTATTAAAGCGTCATCAACTTCCCACTCTTCCCTCAGATCCAGTCCCTGCTGAATTTTCTCCCATGACCAGAAAGGCATAGCGAGCGGTTCAAGTTCACAGTTAAAATAAATCGAAGCAAATTTCTTATTCATGCTTTCGACTTCTTTCAAAAATTTAATATATTCTTTCATCATTTTGTAACCACTATCATTTCAATCAACAAATACGTCTATTGCTCTACAACCTTTCAGTCACCTGCACACCATCCTCACCCGGGTGATTAACCACGGCATACTGATAATACCAGCTTTGTAAAAACAGGCTTAATAAAAGTAAAATTTACAACAAACACAATTACTTATTGGCACCATACAGTTTAAGATTTCCCACCTGATCAACTTCTGCATTCCAGCCTTCAGCCAGCCAGGTCGTTGAACTAACCTCTGTTATTAAAGCCGGGCCCTGTATTTGCTGAGCCACTTTTAAACCTGCACGGTTAATTACCGAAACCGGACCATTAATACCAGGCATAAGCGTCTGTTGCCGGCTAAGTTCCTGCGTTGCCTGCCACACCGGCAATTCAAATAACTGGCGTTGCTCAACAACTCGAACACGCACATTCACCAGTTCAATATCGATATCCAGCTGATGACCGTAGCAGTCCTTATGTTTCCGATGAAATTCCTGTTCGATGTTTTGCAGACCCTGCCAGGGCAGATTGAGCGCATTACTTTGCCCCTGGTAGCGGACATCGACGCTTAGTTTTACTATTAGCTGCGCGCCGGTTTCACCAAGTTCATTCCGGGCATTTTCCACCAGTTCGGCAAATGCCTGCTCCATTCCCTGTGCATCGCTATCTTTTACACGCTGGTTAATTGTGCGTGAACGTTCACGGCTGGCTTCTGCCGCCAGCATTCCCAGCGCGGATAGTACACCGGCGTTAACCGGCACCAGTGCTTTTGTCATTTCCAGTTCTTCCGCCAGCGCACAAACATGCAGACCGCCCGCGCCGCCAAATGATACCAGGGTAAAATCTTTTGGATCTTCACCGCGCTCAACCGACATTACCCTCAGGGCTCGAACCATGTGATCGTTGACCACATCGATAATACCCAGCGCAGCCTGTTCCACCGTCATAGCCAGTGACGATGCGATGGAATTGACCGAAGCAATAGCGGCCTCTTTATCAAGCTTCATGTTACCACCAAGAAACGACTGTGGCAGCAACCGGCCCAGCACGACATTGGCATCGGTTACTGTTGGTAGTTTCCCGCCTTTACCATAACAGGCCGGCCCCGGATCAGCACCGGCCGATCCCGGGCCCACCAGCAACAGGCCACCGACATCAAGCTGCGCGATAGAGCCGCCGCCGGCACCAATAGTATGCATATCCACCATGGGAACTGCCACCGGGTAGCCGCCGATACTGGCACCGGTAGTAAAGCCAATTTCTTTATCAATGATAGAAACGTCCGTCGATGTACCGCCCATATCAAACGATAGCAGCTGGTCTTCGCCCGATGCCATGGCGACTGTCTGCGCCCCTTTGAGTCCGCCGGCGGGGCCGGATAGTAACAGGTTAACCGGATATCGCCCTGCCTGCTCGGCACTGGTTGTGCCGCCCGAACTTTGCATGATAGATAAAGCGACATTGTGCTCATTATCACCAGCCAGCTTTTTTTCCAGCCGATGCAGATAACCCTGCATTAAGGGACCGACCTTTGCATTCAAGGTGGTCGTCATGCCGCGTTCAAATTCTTTATATTCTGGAAGAACATCTGATGAGCGACTGATGAAAACACCCGGCGGAATGGCATTCTCTATTTTTTTCTCTTCGCTATCATCAATAAAGGAAAACAGCAGATTAATCGCAACGGCTTCTGGGGCGAGCTTCTCAAGCTGTTTTGTAAGCTCGGTCAGATCCCGCTCAGCAAGCAGTCGCAACGGCTCACCGTTTGCAGCCCGGCGGGTATCCACCTCGATACATAACTCAGGCGGGATTAACGGTGCTTTCTTTTCTGGCGTCAGCTCGTATAAAGCTTCACGCGCCTGCCGGCCAATGGTGAGCACATCGGCCAGGCCTTTATTGGTAATATAAGCAGTGCGTACCCCTTTACCTTCCAGTACCGCATTGGTAGCCACGGTTGAACCGTGAATCAGTGTCAGATTATTAATATTAGCCAGCTGCAAATCAGCAATGCCCTGCAAAATCGCTTTTTCAGGTGCAGCGGGAGTTGATAGTACTTTATGTATACGAATCGCATTAGACTCATCATCAAATACAATGAAATCTGTGAAAGTACCGCCGGTATCGACGCCAAGATATATAGCCATGGGGTGTATTATAAATTATATAAGACCAAAAGAATCTAATCACAGAGACACAGAGAAATGCTTTATCTTGCTTACGCCCTGGGCGTTAACAGGCAAAACCTCTGTGTCTCTGTGCCTCTGTGGTTAAGCTTTCAAGTTTTACTTGCAAGCTGTTACAAATCAGTAATAATAAGCACCCATGTCAACACTTGTCTCAGTTAACAACCTGACCCGCCATTACGGCGATTTCTGCGCGGTGGATAACATCAGCTTCGAACTGGCTGCTGGCGATATACTTGGCTTTCTTGGCCCTAATGGCGCCGGTAAAACATCGACCATGCAGATGTTAACTGGCAACCTGGCGCCAAGCCTTGGCGAGATCAGTATTAATGGCATCGATTTATTAACTGCGCCGAAAACTGCAAAAGCCTCTCTAGGCTACCTGCCAGAAACCCCGCCACTCTATAATGAAATGACGGTTCTGGAATTTCTGCAATTCTGCGCACACCTGCACCAGGTTAACAAACTACAGATTCAGCACGCCTGCGATACAGCTATAGAACGCTGCGGGCTGGGCCAGGTACGTCAACGCCTGATTCGCAACCTGTCAAAAGGCTTTCAACAACGTGTTGGCATTGCACAGGCGATCATTCATTCACCACCGGTCATCATCCTGGATGAACCAACCGTTGGCCTTGATCCCATCCAGATTCTGGAAATCCGCCAGCTAATTAAAAACCTGGGTGAAAGTCATGGCATCATTTTATGCACCCACATCCTGCCCGAAGTTCAGGCCGTATGTAGCCGTGTACAAATAATCCACCAGGGCAAACTGGTTTATAGTGCTGATATGGATAACATGCTAAACAGGCAGAGTGAACAGTATGAGATCTCTCTTGCCTCAGAAGTCAAACAGGACGAACTATTAACGCATGATGTATTTACCAGCATTGAAATGATCGACAACAATAGTTTTATCACTGAAAGCAACGTAAGTGCCGACAAACTCTCAGAATACATCGTACAGCAAAACTGGGGCTTAACTCGATTTACACCACGCCAGGTATCACTTGAAAAAATCTTTATAGAGTTAACCACCAGCGATATAAAACGGAACATATAAATGATACTGACTATAGCAAAACGAGAATTTCGCAGTCTGTTTTTATCACCGCTGGCGTGGGTAATGCTTGCTGTTATTCAGCTTATACTGGCCTGGTCTTTTTTTTCTTCGATCGATATCTTCTTCAGCATCCAGTCAGAACTAACTACCCTGAAAAACGCGCCAGGCGTTACAGACCTGGTTGCCACACCTTTGTTTGAAGTTAGCAGCATTGTATTATTAATGATTACACCGCTATTAACCATGCGCCTCATCAGCGAAGAAAAACGCAGTAAAACCTTTAGCCTTTTACTGAGCGCACCTGTCAGCATTAGCGAAATTGTTCTCGGTAAATATTTGGGTCTGTTATTTTTCATACTCACTATTTTATTTTTAATCGCACTAATGCCGCTTTCTCTTTCCATGGGCACGGAGCTCGACTTCAGTAAACTGTTTTCCAGTTTACTGGGCTTATTTCTTTCCCTGGCCGCGTTCAGTGCTGCCGGCATATACATGTCGTCATTAACTGACAACCCGATAATTGCCGCAGTCAGCACCTTTGGTTTATTGCTGCTTTTATGGATGCTAAATATAACAAGCGCATCTGCCGGCGCAGGCAGCAATATACTTGGCTATCTATCTTTACATACACATTTCACCGCCCTGTTGCGCGGCATATTAAACAGCCGAGATGTTGCTTACTTCGTCTTATTTATTACAGGCTTTATTGTTTTAACGATCAGACAGCTGGAAACCCAACGCTTGCAATCATGATTAATTCACCTATTAATTACAGACGCGAATTTATTAGCATAGCCACCTCACAGGAAACCGTGCGAATGATTTCGCACTCATTGTTTTAATTTATGAAACTATCCAGGCAATCGCGTTTACAGCTAACTGTTCAGAAATCTTTATTTCTGCTGCTTTTTCTCAGCAGTATCGGCATGCTGGCGTGGATAACAAACCACTATACTTACCAGTTCGATCTGACTGCAAACAAACGTCATTCTTTATCAGAAAACAGTATAGAGCTGTTAAAAATTCTGGACAAAGAAATAACGGTTCACGCCTACACCACGGATGATGTAACCCGCCAGGCCATTAAAGAGATTATTGGCCGTTACCAGCATATTAAAACAGACTTTAAGCTACAACTGCTTAACCCCGATATTGACATTGCCCAGGCTCAACAGGATGGCATTGTCATGAACAAACCCTTTGCTTTTGTGGTTTATTACAACAACCGCATGGAAGCCATCAATTCACTAAGCGAGCAGGCGATCAGCAACGCACTGTTACGGCTTAATCGCCGTGACAGCCAACAGGTTACATTTATAAGCGGCCATGGCGAACGCGACATCAATGGCAGTACGAATCGTGCTTATGCCACACTGCATCAGCAGTTAAAAGAAATGGGCTTCACTTTACAAAGCGTCAACCTGCTGGAAGAATCGTTACCCGGCAATACAAAGTTACTGGTGATTGCGGCACCGGATCACGCCTACCTCGACGGTGAAATCAAACGAATTCAAACTTTCATTGATAATGGCGGCAACCTGCTATGGTTAACCGACCCGGGAAGACTGCATGGACTGAAGTCACTCGCTACTTCACTGGGTTTACAGTTACAGGACAGTGTTATCGTCGATAACAATCCTGAGCTTAGACGCACATTGAATATTAAGCATCCGGCATTTATTCCTGTCACCGAATACTTTCCGCACATTATCACCAACACTATTCGCTATAACACCCTGTTCCCAATGGCACGTGGCATAAGCCCTCTAAGCAGCGAAGAGTCAGTTAATGGCTGGCAGGCATTTGCCTTGTTCAACTCAGCCGGAAAAAGTTGGGGAGAAGTTAGCGGCCTCAGCGAAGAAATGGTATTCGACTCCAGCACTGGTGATATTGCCGGCCCCGTTACACTCGCCGTCGCATTACAGCGTAACGCCGACCAGGCTGCCGAGAGAAATTCTTCTCAACGAGCCGTCGTTATTGGTGACAGTGATTTCTTATCTGACACCTATATTGGCGCTGGCGCAAACCTTAATCTTGGTTTGAACATTTTTAACTGGCTAATAGGTGATGATGACTTTGTTTCTGTTGAAGTTCAGCCATCACCTGACACCAGGCTGGAATTAAATGATATACAACTAATGATCATCGCTTTTGGATTCTTCCTTATTATTCCACTGCTATTATTGATAGCTGGTTTTAGCATCTGGCACAAACGGAAAAACCTGTAATAAATTCTGTTATGAATAAAATAAACCTTTTAAATCTCATCCTTTTTGTATTTGTCATTATTCTCGCAAGCACTATTTATCTCAGCGAACAAACCAGCTCTCTTCTGGACACATTAACAACAACTCAAACAGACAGTATCAGCTCAATCAGAATACTGCACAATAACAGCACTACTCAACTTGAAAAGCAGCTAAAACTAACACAGGGAAGCCAGTGGAAAATAACACAGCCAGTAACTGTTAACGCTAATGACTTCCGCGTTAACTCGATACTTAAAATGCTTAATGCACCAGTACACAGTCACTATGAATTAAGTGAATTTATTGCAGCCGACATTGGCCTAAGTAATCCACCAACCCGCATTCAATTTAATGACCTGCTTATTAAATTCGGCATTACCAACCAGGCGACAAATTTACGCTATGTTCAAATTAATAATGATGTCTATACCATTGAAGATGTTTACTACCCGTTATTAAGTTCACACTTCGGTACACTGGCCTCTCTTAATTTAATACCTGAAAACAGTAAAATCAAAAAACTTATACTGGGCAACCAGACCATAACCAAAGACAGCAATGGCTTTTGGCAAAGCAACCTGAATATTAGCGCAGACGCTATTAATACAATCATCGACTACTGGAAAACTTTGCAGGCATTTGGCGTTCATGAATACATGCCGCGCAAGGAATCTACCGAAGAAGTATTTATCTATATTGAAGGACAGAAGGAACCGGTCACCTTTGTAGTCACTGATACGGAGCCATGGTTAATTATTGCCCGGCCTGAACTTAAACTGGAATATCATCTTGACATAGAAGCCTATAAAAAGCTTATTTCACCCGAGTAATACTCACCTGCTTCCGCTTTCACTCGAAATATATCAGTGAAGCACGTATAATGCAGCCATACTTTAAAGAGGATACATCACTATGGCATCTAAAAAAGGTTTTGGTTTTGACAGCTTTATCACCCGCTTTATTTTTGCGATCATCGTAGTGTTTGCAAGTTATAATCCGGAAGGCGTTTCCTACTTCCAGTGGGCTACTGAAGCATTACCTGAGTTCAGCGTCATTAAAGCTTTTGTCGGTGTCATTTTACTCATCTGCTGGATAATACTTATTCGAGCTACCTTAGGCTCTTTGGGCTTTATCGGTATCGTACTGGCAGCTGCTTTTTTTGGCCTCGCCATCTGGTTGATTATTGACGTACTTGGGTTATCGACTGATAACCAGCGTGTTATTAGCTACATTGTGGGCATCATGCTCGCCAGCGTTTTGAGCATAGGTGTATCCTGGTCACATATTCGTCGCCAGATTAGCGGACAGGTTGATACTGACGAACTGGATCGTGAAGGTTAAACAGCCTGTTAGTAAATGCCTGAACTGCCAGAAGTCGAAACCAGCCGTCGCGGAATCGAACCTCATATACTAAACAAGACGATTCAATCCATAGATATTCGCCAGCATAAATTACGCTGGCCTATCCCTGCTGATCTCCCCGTCCTGGCCGAAGGCAGAAAAATCCGTAAAGTATGCCGCCGGGCAAAATACATTTATCTAAAACTTGATAATGGCTGCATCATAATTCACCTGGGCATGTCCGGTAGCCTGCGCATTTGCAAAAAAGGCACACCGGCCGAAAAACATGACCACATAGATATCTGTACCTCGAATAATAAAATACTACGCCTGCGCGACCCGCGTAAATTCGGTTGCGTTTTATGGACAGCTGAAGACATTAGCCAGCACAAACTGTTTAAAGATCTTGGCCCCGAGCCTCTGGATGATATTTTTACTGCCGATTATTTGCACAATAAGGCGAGAAAACGCAGCTGCTCGATAAAATCTTTTATTATGAACAGCCATGTGGTTGTTGGCGTTGGCAATATTTATGCCAGTGAATCGTTGTTCAAGGCCGGCATCAATCCCAAACGTAAGGCCGGCAGCGTTTCACTGGCGCGCCTGGAAAAACTGGTAACCGCTATAAAAACCACTCTCCAGCAATCCATTGAACAGGGCGGAACCACGTTAAAAGATTTTACCGCTGAAAACGGGCAGCCGGGATACTTTGCACAGAATCTCCTGGTTTATGGCAGAGCCGGCGATGAATGCACCGTCTGTAAAAAAACCGTTAAACAAATAACACAACAGGCACGTTCGACTTATTATTGTGCGCAATGTCAAAAGTAAAAACTTTTGCCACAGATTAGGGCAGGACGCCCGTAACTAGAACAACGCAGGAGCAGTTGTCGAGACACGGAGGCACTGAGAAAAACAAAATATTGTTAATCGCGCCACAGGCGCTAAAACCTTTCATAAACTCTGTGTCTCTCGTGGTTCCATACTTTTTAAGTTTCTAAAAACAGCATAATAGCGATATACTTCATTTAAATTAATCCTCAGAGATCATCATGACATCCATTGGCACTCCCTTATCCAGTACCGCAACAAAAGTCTTATTCTGTGGAGGCGGCGAGCTTGGCAAGGAAGTTGTCATTGAATTACAGCGCTACGGCGTGGAAGTCATCGTCGTTGATCGCTATGAAAACTCGCCCGCAATGCAGGTGGCACATCGTAGCCATTCTATCTCCATGCTTGATGGTGCGGCTTTACGAAAGATCATCGAAAGTGAAAAACCTGACTATATTGTTCCAGAAATCGAAGCCATTGCCACCGATACACTTGTCGAACTTGAGCAGGAGGGATTCACCGTTATTCCAACTGCTCGTGCGGCCAGTTTAACCATGAACCGTGAAGGCATCCGACGCCTGGCTGCCGAAGAACTTGGCATTAAAACTTCACCTTATCAGTTTGCTAGCAGCCGTGAAGAGTTTGATGATGCAATTAAAAACATTGGCTTACCCTGTGTCATTAAACCGATTATGAGCTCATCCGGCAAGGGTCAAAGTACAGTTAAAACAGAAGCCGATATCGACACCGCGTGGAACTATGCACAGCAAGGCGGACGTTCCGGTGCAGGAAAAGTTATTGTTGAGGGCTTCGTTGATTTTGATTATGAAATAACCCAGTTAACAGTTCGTCATATCAATGGCACCAGTTATTGCGAACCCATCGGCCACGTACAGGTGGATGGTGATTACCGGCAGTCCTGGCAACCCCAGGCAATGAGCGATTCCGCTTTAACAAAAGCACGTGAAATTGCATCAAAAATCACAGAAGCATTAGGTGGCCGAGGCATCTTTGGTGTAGAGTTATTTATCAAGGGTGATGATGTCATTTTTAGTGAAGTTTCTCCTCGGCCACACGATACCGGCATGGTTACTATGATATCGCAGGATTTATCACAGTTTGCCCTGCACGCACGTGCGATACTCGGACTACCCATCCCCGGTATTCATTTTCATGGGCCAAGCGCCAGCAGTGTCATATTGGTTAGCGGCGAATCTAAGCAACCCATTTTCAATAACATAGCCGATGCATTAGAAGAACCCGAAACTCAGCTGCGCCTGTTTGGCAAGCCAGAAGTAAGCGGCCAGAGGCGTATGGGTGTTGCCCTGGCAAGAGACACCACTGTTGATGCGGCAAAACGAAAAGCGATTAATGCTTCACAAAAAATAACCATAACCTTATAGGCAAAAAAAAGGAATCAGGGTTTATGAATAAAATAACTGCGCGCCTATTACCCGCTGTTCTGTCAGCTTTATCAGCTGCGTTATTATTTACACCCGGCAACAGTAATGCCATTGAACTGATACCACTTTTCGGTTTACGCGGCGGCGGTGAAGTTGTAGATCAGGGTTCAAATAAAAGCCACAACATTATTAGCTCTAACACTTACGGCCTGATTCTAAGCAAACCTTACGAGTTCGGTAAAACCCTGGAAGTGTATTACAGCCACCAGTCTTCTGACATTAGAGAAATTGATGTAAACACCACATTATTGGCAAGCAACGACTCAACCATTCCATTGACGATTGATTACCTGCATTTTGGTGGTACTGCGCCAATATCCGACGAAGATGATTTCAAGACATTTGTCAGCGGCGGCCTTGGCTTTACTTATATGAGCCCGGATTTTACCGGTCTCGACTCTGAACTTCGCGCATCACTCAGCCTTGGCATCGGGCTAAAGTGGCCGTTTACTGAAAACCTTGCACTTAGACTGGAATCCAGATTTCTTGCCACACTCTTCAACAACAACTCAAGTATCTTCTGTAGTGGCGGCTGTACTCTAACTGTTAACGGTAACTTTATTACGCAGGGCGAAGTGTTTGCTGGATTAGCTTACAAATTTTAGTTCACCACTACACAATAAATGATTAATCCCTTTTTTAACAACAAAAAAAAGCACTCATAATGAGTGCTTTTTTTCTACTCTGAACAAAATATATTTAGAAGTTATATACCAGTGTCATAGCAACTTCTGTATCAGTTTTCTCAACGCCTACAGGCACTTCTGATTTATTCTTCACTGTATAGGTGAATTTTAACGCCATCGCGCTGTTAATATTTGCCTGGATACCAGTAATCGATTTGGTTGTTGTAAAATCATCACCAATTTCAGAGGAAAGGTCCTGGGTAAACTTCGAAGTAGGTGAAATTTTCCACCAGTAATTACCGGCAAGGCGCAATACTGCCTGGTCATCGGACTGCCCGTTATCAACCTTGAAAAATTTCATACCAGGGCCGATTTCAACATCCAGCTCCATGTTGTCCTGCTTAAGAAGCTTGCGTCCATAACCAAGCGCAACCGTATTTTCATATTCGAAACCACTGAACCTGTCTTTTTGCAGTTGCACTAAACCAAAGGCATAATCAAGTTCGGTGAACTTGTAATCTGACTTACCCGATAGCTCGTATCGCTCTGCAGAGACAACGGACGTACCGGTATCATCTTCAGACTGCTGACCGTAACCTTCTGCATGGCCTTTATGACGCCACTTGTCTACTTCATAGGTGACATCACCTTTTACAGCAGTAGTTTGTGTTTCGGTATTACCCGTAGTACGAATAAAGCCTAATTCAACTGAACTGGTCCATGGCGATTTCACTTTCGCCTTATCCTCAGCGACTGCATTTCCTGTAACAACTAACAAACTTGTCAGCGTCAACACATAATAATTTTTTTTCATTTTACTATCCTAAGAATTTTATTTTTAATTTCAAAAACTATTGCACAGTTTTTCATGTGCAATGGTTTATATAAAACATTTAAGTTTAATTAAGCCGCTTTATCCTGATGTATATCCATCTGTGGATAAGGAATTGAGATTCCTTCAGCATCAAATGTTAATTTAATTTTTTCATGTATATCACCGTATACACCCCAGTAATCGGAAGTGTTACACCATGGACGAACATTGAAGTTTACACTGCTATCTGCCAGCTCACCAACGGCAACTGTAGGCGCAGGATCTGCCAGGATACGATCATCTTCACTGAGTATGCGCTTGATGATTTCTTTTGCCTGCAGCAAATCATCGTCATAACCAATACCAAACACCATGTCTACACGTCGAGTAGCACGTCTTGAATTGTTAGTGATCGTGCCACCATAAACTTCACCGTTAGGTACAATAATTTCACGGTTATCACCAGTACGCATGGTTATGCTGAATATTCCGATCTGCTCTACAACACCGGATACACCCGCTGCTTCAATAAAATCACCATCACTAAATGGACGGAAAATTATTAGCATTACGCCAGAAGCCAGGTTCTGCAATGTGCCCTGTAAAGCCAGGCCGATAGCCAAACCGGCAGCACCAATCAATGCAATC
This sequence comes from uncultured Gammaproteobacteria bacterium, assembly GCA_963711255.1. Classification (GTDB taxonomy): domain Bacteria; phylum Pseudomonadota; class Gammaproteobacteria; order SZUA-229; family SZUA-229. The sequence goes on from CAVQDO010000026.1 coordinate 27,895, forward strand.
ATTGATGTTGTATCGACACCTAACTGGTCCAGCGCGGCGATAACAACAAATAATAATAAAACGGTCTTTATTATGGAGGCGATAAAGTTAACAAGAATATTGTCAACTTTGGCTTTTACCATTAATTTTTTAGCAACATTAACTAAAACACCAACAACAAATTTACCAATGATAAATATAGCCAATGCCATGACTATATTGATACCCCACGGTAAAACGTATGTTTCAATTAACTGCTGTATATCGATACTGCTCAAATCTTCTGGCATGACTATCTCCTGTTTTGGTTTAAATTTAGTGTCTGCATTATAGCGATGTGTCATTTTTATTAAAGAGCACAACCTTAAACGAAACAATTGTTAACACTTTTCAAGCATGACAGCTACTTTAGCGATTGCGGATACTAGCACAGCAGGATTCAGTAAAATCAGCCGCGAATGACACTATACTTGCGCTTACCGCGGTAAATTGTTGATAAAATGACACTTTTCGCTTGATTTTTTCATGTTTGTACTAAACTAACAGTGATAACATCTAATTTAACAAGGACAATTTAAAAACAGAACCATGATCTCAGATATTCCCGGCTTATCCGAAAGAAGACAATCACCGCGCTACCCGGTCAGGCTGGCGGTCGATATTGTGCTGTCTGATGGCAGCATACTAACGCTTGAAACCCGCAATATTTCCGGCAGTGGTCTGCAAATAGCCTGTGATAGCTGGGCAACCGATCAAATAGAACCGCGCGGTATACAAAGCCACGCCATCAGTCATATTCGCCTGAAAGCGATAACCGATCTGCCCATTGGTGACGATATAAAAAAATTGTATTCGCGCTGCCGTATCATGTCAGTGCAAAGAATATCGCAGGATGAATTTATGATAAACCTGGCATTTATCGAATTTGAGAATGGCTCAGAAAAAATACTGGACGAGTACCTCGCACAGTTTGTTCAAAAAAAAACAGTGATTAAAGCGCTTGCCTAGAAACAGGCACAGAAACAGGCATGAAACAAAGCTAAAAACAGACCTGCAGTAAAACCAGAAAAGCAAAATTAAACTATATGTCAAAAAAATAAGCCTGTAAAACAGGCTCATTATGACAACACTAAAATAGCATCCTGCCCGCTAAAACCGTTTAAGGCAGCAGTGTATCACCCATCAGATAACGATCAATTTCACGCGCCGCTTCGCGGCCTTCATTAATACCCCATACCACCAGTGACTGACCACGGCGACAGTCGCCTGCAGCAAAAACACCTTCAACATTCGTTGTGTAGCTGCCATGCTCAGCCTGGTAATTAGAGCGCTGGTCATAATCAACATATAAAGCATCACTTGCATAATGCTCAGGCCCAAGAAAGCCCATTGATAATAGTACCAGTTCTGCTTCCCAGACTTTTTCTGTGCCTTCAACTTCTTCCATCTGCCACTGGTCATCAACTTTTGTCCAGCGCACTTCAACAATTTTTACACCAGAAACATTACCGCTGCCATCGTCAATAAATTCCTTGGTAAGTATGCCGTACTCACGCGGATCACGGCCGAAACGGGCACTGCTTTCTTCGTGTCCGTAATCTACACGGTGTATGCGCGGCCACAGCGGCCATGGGTTATCAGCAGCACGTTCAGCTGGTGATTGCGGCAGGAGTTCAAAATTGACCATCGACTTGCAACCATGGCGCAATGAAGTACCAATACAGTCTGTACCGGTATCACCACCACCGATAACAATAACGTTTTTATCTTTCGCAGAAATAATATTACTGTCATTTAAATCAGGATCCAGCAGGCCCGAATCCAATAAAACACGGGTATTAGCGGTTAAAAACTCCATGGCAAGGTGAACACCATTTAGTTCTCGTCCGGGCACATCAAGATCACGTGCGCTGGTTGCACCGGTAGCAAATAAAACCGCATCATTATCTTTCTGCAATATTTTTATATCAACTGCATTCTCTCCGGTGCCACCAACATCTGCACTGGTAACAAAATTAACACCTTCTTCTTTAAGAAGATCGACTCGGCGCTGCACAACATCCTTACCCAGTTTCATATTTGGAATGCCATACATTAACAGGCCACCAATACGGTCTGCACGTTCATAAACGGTAACGCTATGTCCCACTTTATTTAACTGCGCAGCGGCTGCCAGGCCTGCCGGACCCGAACCGATGACAGCAACATTTTTACCGGTACGGCTTTCAGGTGGCTTTGCAGTGATCCAGTTTTCTGCGAAGCCTTTATCAACAATCGCATTCTCAATATTTTTAATAGTAACCGCAGGATTTGTTATACCCAGAACACAGGAACCTTCACAGGGCGCTGGACATACGCGACCGGTAAACTCGGGGAAATTATTGGTTTTATGCAAACGGTTTAAAGCTGACTGCCACTGTCCGGTATAAACCAGGTGATTCCATTCAGGTATGAGATTACCTATCGGGCAACCATTGTCAGACTGGCAAAAAGGAACACCACAGTCCATACAGCGAGCACCCTGAGTTTTAAGCTGTTCAACATCATGTGTACCAGTAAAGATTTCTCCATAATCCTTTACCCGTACATTAACTTCACGATATTTTTCAGTCTCGCGTTCAAATTCTTTAAAACCTGTAGGCTTACCCATACGTCTTCTCTTAATTCTTTTACTATTAGTTATTAGCTACTAACTATTAACTGCTACTAGGCAACTGCCTGCTCGTCCTGCTTTTTCATTTCCTGCAAAACGCGTTTGTAATCAGTCGGCATCACTTTGACGAACTGCTTCACAGTTTCAGCCCAGTTATCTAAAGCAGCTTTCGCTACTGTTGAACCGGTATATTCAAGATGATTTTCAATTAATGCTCTCACTTCATTGACATCTTCTTCTACTTCCAGTGATTCAAGCTCGACCATACCCATATTACATAATGGCGCAAAGGTTTTATTCCGGTCCCAGATGTAAGCGATGCCGCCACTCATGCCAGCAGCAAAGTTTCTGCCGGTTTCACCCAGCACGATCACCCGGCCGCCCGTCATGTACTCACAACCGTGATCACCCACACCTTCAACAACGGTGCTGGCACCACTATTACGTACACAGAAACGTTCCGCAGCGATGCCTCTAAAGTAAGCCTCACCTGAAGTCGCACCGTAAAGCACAGTGTTACCGACAATAATATTTTCTTCAGCAACAATGCTGCTGTCTTTTGCCGGGTACATAATTAAACGTCCACCTGATAGTCCCTTACCTGCATAGTCATTGGAATCGCCTTCCAGCTCAATAGTGACACCTTCGTATAACCAGGCGCCCAGACTTTGGCCGGCAGAACCATTTAACTTAATGTGCAAGGTGTTATCAGGCAACGGCTGGCCCTGGTGCGCTTTTGCCAGCTCGTGTGACAGCATGGTGCCAACAACACGATTAGTGTTTACAACTGGCAGCTCCATAGAAACAGCTTCGCCACTTTCTATGGTTGCTTTAGCACGTTTAATAATTTCATTATCCAGCGCTTTTTCAAGACCATGATCCTGTTTCTGTGTGCAGTAAACGCCGACACCTTTATGAGGTCTAGCAGCAGGCGTTAACATTGCAGACAGATCAATACCTTTCGCTTTCCAGTGTTCAATTGCAGTATTGGCTTCCAGCACATCAACACGGCCAATCATTTCGTTAATATTACGGAAACCCAGCGCTGCCATATGCTCGCGCATATCTTCAGCGACCATAAACAGGTAGTTCACAACATGCTCTGGTTTGCCGGTAAACTTTTTACGCAGCTCTTCATCCTGAGTAGCGATGCCAACCGGACAGGTATTCAAATGACACTTGCGCATCATAATACAACCCAGGGTAATTAAAGGAGCGGTGGAAAAACCAAATTCTTCTGCACCCAGTAATGCGGCAATAGTAATGTCGCGACCGGTTTTTAACTGGCCGTCTGTCTGAAGAATGACGCGCGAACGCAAATCATTCATTACCAGTGTCTGGTGTGTTTCCGCGACACCAAGCTCCCACGGCAAACCCGCATGCTTAACCGATGTTAAAGGTGAAGCACCGGTACCACCATCGTGGCCGGCAATAACAATGTGGTCAGAGAAAGCTTTGGTTACACCTGATGCAATCGTGCCAACACCTATTTCTGCAACCAGTTTTACACTGATACGCGCAGATGGATTAGAATTTTTCAGGTCGTGAATTAACTGCGCCAGATCCTCAATCGAATAAATATCATGATGCGGCGGCGGACTAATCAAACCAACACCCGGCGTTGAATGACGGATGCGTGCAATATTGACATCGACTTTTCCGCCCGGCAACTCGCCACCCTCACCCGGCTTGGCACCTTGCGAAACTTTAATCTGCAATTCATCGGCGTTGGCCAAGTACCAGTTCGTCACACCAAAACGGCCGGACGCAACCTGTTTAATCGCAGAGCGTTTTGAATCACCATTTGCCATCGGTGTGAAGCGAGAAGCATCTTCACCACCTTCACCGGTGTTTGATTTTCCGCCGAGACGATTCATTGCGATCGCTAACGTTTCGTGACTTTCTGCCGAGATTGATCCAAAGCTCATTGCACCGGTAACAAAACGTTTTACGATTTCTTTTGCCGGCTCTACTTCATCAAGTGGAATCGGGCCGCCGTTAGCTCCATCTTTAAATTTCAACAGACCACGTAAGGTTGCACGTCTTGTTGAATCATCGTCCGATACTTTGGCGAACTGTTTGTAAGCTTCACGGCTGTTGGTACGTGCTGCAACCTGAATATTTGCAATCGTCTGCGGGTTCCACATGTGGACCTCGCCACCGTTGCGCCAGTGAAAATCACCCGGATTATCCAGCATCGGCATACGTACAAGGCCACGCGTCGGGTAAGCTTTTTGATGACGGCGCAGGGACTCTTCCGCCAGCACATCAAGACTGACACCTTTGATACGGCTGGCAGTACCTTTAAAGCAGCGCGCGATTACATCTTCACCAAGGCCGACAGCTTCAAAGATTTGTGCGCCTTTATAGGAGTGCAGGGTAGAGATACCAATTTTCGCCATTACTTTCAGCATGCCCTTGGCGACGCCTTTACGGTATGCGGCAACGATAGCTTCGTCATTGTATTTTTCTGCGTCCAGCAAACCATCGCGCTGCGACTGGAACAATGCTTCGAAAGCAACATAAGGATTAATTGCATCGGCGCCATAACCAATCAACAAACAATGCTGGTGCACTTCACGTGCTTCACCCGTTTCTAAAACGATACCAATTTTTGTCCGTTCCTGGTTATCAACCAGGTGATGATGCACCGCACCTGTTACCAGTAATGAACTAACAGGAACACGTTGCGCTGAGATATTTCTGTCCGATAACACAACCAGGCTATAACCTTCACGAATAGCTTCACTTGCCTGCTCGCATATTTTGTCCAGGCGCCTGGCCAGGCCAGACGGGCCTTCAGATTTATCGTAGGTGATATCAATGGTTCTGGATTTCCAGCCACGGTGATTTAAATGCTTTAGTGCAGACAGTTCTTCATTGGTTAATATCGGGTGTGGCACACGTAAACGATTAGCATGATGCTCGGTTGTTTCCAGCAAGTTATCTTCCGGACCGATATAACACTCCAGCGACATGACCACTTCTTCACGAATAGAATCAATTGCCGGGTTGGTTACCTGGGCAAATAATTGTTTGAAATAATCATAAATCATGCGCGGCTTGTCAGACAGACAGGCCAGTGCGGAGTCGTTACCCATTGAACCAACGGGGTCACGTAACTCACGCACCATTGGCAACAGCATAAACTGCATGGTTTCAGTTGTGTAACCGAACGCCTGCATACGCGGAATAATTGTATCCGGGTCAAAGCCGTGCGCTTCGTGGTCACAACCCAGTTCAGATAATTTAATTTCCTGATTCTTTAACCATTCACCATAAGGGCGACGCGTAGAAAAATCTTTTTTCAGGTCACTATCAGAAATCAGTTCGCCTTTTTCAAAATCAATCAGGAACATTTTTCCTGGCTGCAGGCGTCCTTTAAATTTAACATCAGCTGGATCAACATCGACCACGCCTACTTCCGATGCCATAATTACACGGTCATCTTTTGTCAGGTAATAACGGCTGGGGCGCAGACCATTGCGATCAAGTACCGCACCGATGTGTTTACCATCGGTAAAAGCGATTGAGGCAGGGCCATCCCATGGCTCCATCATAGTTGAATTAAACCGGTAAAAATCTTTTTTCGCCTGATCCATATTTTTATCAGACTGCCATGCTTCCGGCACCATTAACATTACCGCTTCCTGCAAAGTGCGACCAGACATTAATAAAAATTCTAAAACGTTATCGAAATTTCCTGAGTCCGAGCAATCATTTTCTGCAATTGGAAACAGGCTTTTAATATCACAGTCAAATTTATCGGACTGCACCATACCCTGGCGTGCAGTCATCCAGTTACGGTTACCCAGCAAGGTGTTGATCTCACCGTTATGACTCATGTAACGGTTAGGTTGCGCCCTGTCCCAGGAAGGAAAAGTATTGGTACTGAAACGTGAATGCACCATGGCAATATGCGATGCATAGTCAGGGTTCTGCAAATCCAGATAAAACGTTTTTACCTGTAATGCACTCAACATACCTTTATAAATAATGATACGCGGCGACAATGAGCAGATATAAAAGCTCTTTCTTTGTGCTAAAGATTTGTCATAACGCAACTTGTGGGTACAACGTTTACGAATAACGAAAAGCTGGCGCTCAAAATCTTTACCTGCAACGCCATTGGCTGCGATATACAGCTGTAAAATAACCGGCTGCGATAACCTTGCGGTTGGGCCGATGTCAGCACCATCGGTATCAATCGGCACTTCACGCCAGCCAAGGCACTTTTGACCCTGCTCGGCAATAATCTTTTCAACTTCGCTAATGCATTGCTGGCGCTCGGTTTCGTCAGTCGGCAGAAAAATGTTACCGGCGGCAAACAGGCCGGCGGCAGGTAAATCAACACCCAGATCCTGTTTCGCCGCTTTTACACAAAAATCATGCGGCATACCGGTCAGAATACCGGCACCATCGCCCGTGGATGGCTCACAGCCACAGCCGCCGCGATGCTCCATTCGTTGCAGCATTATTTCAGCATCCATCACGATTTGATGACTGGGTTTGCCTTTAATATGCGCGACAAAACCTACGCCACAGCTATCTTTTTCAAAAGCCGGGTCATAAAGCCCCTGTTTATCAGGGAATCCGAATTTTGTCTGTTTTTGCAAAGTTGAGCTCATAGTTAAACCGTAACTGTTTAACCCGCACAGGCGGGCACAGCAATCGCTGTATATTTTTAATAAAATCAGGTAATTAGCGCAAGCAGCCTGCGAAGCGCTTATGTTTTACCGACTAGCCCCGCCTGCTTGATCAGGCAGTCCTCGCGGACAGCCGCAAATAACGGACAGGGCCGCTCATTTTAGCGAATATTAGCATTCAATGAAAGCATACACTTCGCCATCAATTAATTTGATGGCGGTCAGTCATTAAGAGAAATCGAACATCCCGATGCGATAACGCACTGAATTTGTGCAAAACGGCGTTTATACCACTTTATTCAGCCAGCTATTAAAAAACAGCTCACCCTGAATTTCCAGCCGGCTGGCATATTGCTGCGTATCGTTACGCAGCTGCTCCACACTGACACCATCCGTTTGCATGATTTCGCCTATATGGCCAATAAACCATTTTTCCAGGCCACGCTGAGAAACCTCGGGATGAAACTGCAGGGCCAGTACATGCTCGCCAACACTGAAAGCCTGGTTACAGCATTTCTCACTGGAAGCCAGCAATACCGCGGCCTCCGGCAAATCGAAGGTTTCACCATGCCAGTGCAGCACACGGCAGTGTTCTGCTGCCAGGTAACGCAGCGCCGTTTGCTGACCCGCGCTGCTCAGGCTTAAATCATACCAGCCTATTTCTTTTTCAACCGCCGGATAAATTTTAGAACCCAAAGCACTGGCAATGAGCTGAGCGCCGAGGCATATGCCCAGTGTCGGCTTATCTGCCTTGATGCGCTGCTTAAGCAAGGTAATCTCTGCCTCAAGAAAAGGAAACATAGCCACATCGTTAACGCTGATTGGGCCACCCAGAATGATTAATAAATCATCAGCCAGGGCATCGACCTGCGACAGATCTTCCGGTTTCAGGGCAAAATCGGCCGCCTCTATGTAGTTAACCTGGTAACCATTCACCTGCAATATCGAGGCAAAACTATCCAGATCCTCAAAAGCCAGGTGACGTATGACATTAACAACTTTATTCTTTTCCATAATTTCTACCATCGATTACAACTTAGCGTAAAATGTACAACATTACTCACTACAATAAACCTTCGAAGTTTAACCTGAAATTTATACCATCATGCCCGCCACACTACACACTAGCCACATCAAGAGTCTTGCTTTACTTCATAGCGGTAAAGTCCGTGATATTTACGATATCGACGACAAACACATGCTAATCGTTACCACCGATCGAATATCGGCATTTGACGTAATCATGCCAACAGCAATACCAGGAAAAGGCATCATCCTTAACCAGGTGACCCAGTTCTGGATGAATAAGTTATCACACATTATCCCTAACCAGATGTGTGATCTTAAACTGGAAGACGTACTGCCGGACAAGGCAGAACGCAATGAAGTTGCCAGTCACGCCATGATTGTTAAAAAATTGAAGGCACTGCCGGTTGAAGCCATCGTACGCGGCTATATCATTGGCTCCGGCTGGAAAGACTACCAGGCAACAGGATCTATCTGCGGAATCAGCCTTCCTGCCGGGCTAAAACTGGCCGACAAACTGCCCGAAGTAGTATTTACCCCGTCAACAAAAGCCGCTGTTGGCGCACATGACGAAAACATCGACTATACTCAAACCATGGAACTGCTCGGGGAAGATATCGCCAGGCAGGTACGTGACGTCAGCATACGCCTTTACCAGGAAGCCGCAGATTTCGCATTGCAACGCGGCATCATCATTGCCGATACAAAATTCGAGTTTGGACTCGACGAAGATGGAAGGTTAACCCTGATTGATGAAGTGTTAACCCCGGACTCTTCACGATTCTGGCCGAAAGACGAATACCAGCCCGGCAGCAGCCCGGTTAGTTTTGACAAACAGTTCGTACGAGATTACCTCGAAACACTGGACTGGAACAAAACTGCCCCCGGCCCTGAACTGCCTGACTCAATTGTGACAAAAACAGCCGAAAAATATGAATATGCAAAAAAATTGCTGCTGGATTAATAACCAGGAGCAATAAAGAGGACATGACGCATGCAAGGTGTTTTTATCACAGGTACAGGAACAGGGGTAGGTAAAACCTTCATAGGAACAAAAGTAGCCAGGCAACTAAGCGAAAAAGGCATCAAGGTTATCCCCAAAAAGCCGATTGAATCCGGCTGCACAAAACAGGGTGAAGAATTAATTCCGGAAGACGCCGTCGCATTAAAAGAAGCAGCGAATTATCAGGGCAAATTATCCGATGTCTGCCCTTACCGTTTCGAACCACCAATATCACCAGTACGCGCAGCACACCTGGCCGATAAAGTATTAACTACCGAACAACTGGTCAGCATATGCCTGCAAGGCAGTGAAGAAGGTTTTGTACTGGTCGAAGGTGCCGGTGGATTTTATTCACCACTGGCAGAAAACGGCCTTAACGCAGACCTGGCAGTGGCACTTCAGTTACCCGTTATATTAGTCGCCGATGACAAACTCGGTGCGCTCAGCCATGTACTGCTTAATGTGGAAGCCATTCAGATGCGCGGCTTAAGTTTAGCCGGAGTGATACTCAATGCTCTCGATGAAAATAATAATGATCACATGGATAACGCTGCTGACTTACGTGAGCGGCTGGACTGCCCGGTGTATTCGATTGCTTATTCCGATGGTGGCGATGTTCAGCTGCCCGAGGCGCTGATTGATTCTTTGATTACGCCGTCGTTGATTAAAGGTGGAAATGTCAGGGCGGTTGGTTAACTTACTTCGTTAGTTTTTTTATTATGATCTATAGGTGCGAATTTATTCGCACCTTTTTTTGTTTGGGTGTTTTCGTTTTCTATTTGTTATTGGCGTTATTGTTTTCTTGTGGTTTGCTTACTTAGGCCTTGCGGTTCTCGCACCGCGGGCGAGTTACTCCTTTATTTTCTGCTTCTTTATTGTTCAGGTGTATAGCATTTACGGTTATTGATTATTGTTCTCTTGGTTTTGCGTTTTTTATTCATTATTGGCGTTAATATTTTCGATTGATTGCTTACTTAGGCATTGCGGTTCTCGCACCGCGGGCGAGTTACTCTTTTGCTACAGCCCAAAAGAGTAACCAGAAAAGGCCGCCGCGAACTCGATAGCCCCGGGAGAAGCGTCCGGGGAACCTGAATTTGAGGGTATCTGTTCTTTTGGTGTTGGTGCTTGCTTAAAGTATGAGCGCTTACTTTGGCCCGAGCCGCCCCGATGCGCCGTCCGGGCGCAGCGTGGCTAAATTCGCCGTCCATGGCGAATTTGCTCTACGTGTTGGCAAATTCAGCTATCGAAGGCGGGAGAGTCAAAGTCAAAAACAGAGTCAACAGCACCAGCTAGAACACAGCAAAAAACATGGCGCGCAGCGCCATAGCTGGAGAAGCGGTTGCTTCGTTTATTATTTTTGTTTTTCTTTTTGCTTTTTTTCCCCTTTTGTTTGCTGACTTTGGGGGCATTGGTAGAGCAATTTCGCCATGGACGGCGAAATTAGTGATGCTGCGCCTGGACGGCGCATCAGCACGGGCTCGTAGGCAATGCGCCCAAAGTCAGGAACCCCGAGTGCTTCTCTCGGGGCAAACAAGTCGGGGCGGCACTTTTCTGGTTACTCTTTTGTTGCTGCTGACAAAAGAGTAACTCGCCCGCGGTGCGAGAACCGCAATGCCTAAGTAAGCAACCAACAGAAAATATTAACACCAAAAGAAAATCTAAAACACGAAACACAAAACAAAAAGTGCGACTAAAAAGTCGCACTTTAACCAATCAAAATTAACTTAACCCAATCAACTCAACTTTAAAAACCAACGTCGCATTAGGCGGAATCACCCCACCCGCACCACGCTCACCATAACCTAAATCCGGCGGAATAGTCAGCTTACGCGAACCGCCAATTTTCATACCGGCAACACCCTGATCCCAACCCGCAATAACCTGACCGCCACCCAGCTTAAAACTGAAGGTCTGATCACGATCAAGACTTGAGTCAAATTTAGTACCATCCGTTAACCAGCCAGTGTAATGCACTTCAACCGTTTGACCGGCTACCGCTTCTTCACCATCACCAACAATCTGGTCTTCAATTTCTAATTCAGCCATATCTACCTCGTTTATATAAAAAATATTAAATGGATATCGCCGCACCGCCATCCCTGGCTCCTTGCGGCATACCGTCCATCCATGGACATCGCCACACTGCCATCCCTGGCTCCTTGCGGCATACCGTCCATCCATGGACATATAAAAAAGGGGGCACAGAGCCCCCTTTTTCTAACAATGATTACAAATAGACTTACTTGTAAAAGTCGATCATTTTCTCAAGAGAAAGCGGTGTAATCTTAGATGCATTACCCGCACAACCGAATGCTTCATAGCGTGCTTTACAAATTTCTTTCATCGCAGCTGTAGATTCTTTGAGGAATTTACGTGGATCAAAGTTAGATGTATTTTCAGCCAGGTGCTTACGAATAGAACCGGTTGAAGCCATACGCAGGTCAGTATCGATGTTAACTTTAGCAACACCGTTTTTAATGCCTTCCTGAATTTCTTCAACAGGTACACCGTATGTCTGACCCATGTCACCACCGAAGTTGTTAATGATTTCTAACCAGTCCTGTGGAACTGAAGAAGAACCATGCATAACAAGGTGAGTGTTAGGAATGCGAGCGTGAATTTCACGGATACGGTCAATACGCAGGATCTCGCCAGTAGGCTCTTTGGTAAACTTGTAAGCACCGTGTGAAGTACCGATAGCAATTGCCAGCGCATCAACACCAGTCGCTTCAACAAAGTCTGCTGCTTCTTCAACAGAAGTTAACAGCATATCCATGTCCAGCTTGCCTTCAGCACCGTGGCCGTCTTCTTCACCCATTTCACCAGTTTCCAGTGAACCCAGACAACCCAGTTCGCCTTCTACTGAGACACCGCCAGCGTGAGCCATTTTCACAACTTCACGAGTAACGTCAACATTGTACTCGAAAGATGAAGGCGTCTTCATGTCAGCCATCAAAGAACCGTCCATCATGACAGAACTGAAACCAGACTGAATAGAACGCAGACATACTGCAGGTTCTGAACCGTGATCCTGGTGCATTACAACAGGAATGTGCGGGTACATTTCAATTGCAGCAGAAATCAGGTGACGTAAGAATGGTTCGCCTGCGTATGAACGTGCGCCTGCAGAACCTTGCATGATAACAGGGCTGTTGGTTTCATCAGCAGCTTGCATGATGGCATGCACCTGTTCCATATTGTTAACATTAAATGCTGGCATGCCGTAACCGTTTTCAGCTGCATGATCCAGTAATTGTCTCATTGAAATTAAAGCCATTTGAGCTCTCCTCTAAAAATTAATAAATCAAAAAATACAAATAATACAAAATTCTTTATTCAGTACTGCAACACAAATTAATGAACACTAACGATCTTCATAATGTTACTTCCACCCTGATCGCCTAACATATCTCCTCGCGTGAGAACAATACGATCACCGCTTACGACGATACCTTTACTCTTTAACAAATCAACCACACCAAGGGTCACATCTTCCGCCGGCAGATTGGTAAAATCTGCACGTACTGGGTATACACCACGATATAGAGTCACCCGGCTCAGCGTTCTTAATGACGGTGTCAGGGCATAAATCGGAATACCGGAACTTATGCGCGACATCCATAACACGGTTGCACCTGATTCTGTCATAGACGCAATAGCATCCATCTTGAGATGGTTCGCGGTGTACATTGTAGCCATTGCGATAGCTTCATCAACCCTACCAAAAACAAGGTCTACACGATGATCTGAAACCATGGCTGCGCGCTCTAATTCGGCATGCTCACAAATACGACCCATCGCCTGAACCGTTTTAGCCGGATATTTTCCTACTGCCGTTTCACCGGACAGCATTACCGCATCAGTACCATCAAGCACCGAGTTAGCAACATCAAACACTTCTGCACGTGTTGGAATCGGGTTATCAATCATCGATTCCATCATCTGTGTCGCGGTAATAACCACACGGTTCATAGCGCGCGCTTTTTTGATCAGGCTTTTCTGTAATGCCGGCAACTCTGCGTCACCCATTTCAACACCAAGGTCACCACGAGCCACCATAATGACATCCGATGCTTCAATGATCTCATCAATATTCTCTATTGCTTCGGCACGTTCTACCTTGGTCACAATTCCAGCATCACTGCCTTCAGCTCTTACCAGCTCACGACATTCTATAACATCAGCAGCAGTACAGGCGAACGACAAAGCAACATAATCGACGTCAATCGCAACCGCCGCTTTCAAATCTTCCTTGTCTTTATCAGTCAGTGCCGGCGCAGATAAACCACCGCCTTTCAGGTTAATGCCCTTGTTATTAGACAGCTCAGAAGTATAAACAACAGTACAACGAATTTCATCGCCTACAACCTCGTCCACTTCCAGCTCAACCCGGCCATCATCCAGCAGTAATACATCACCGTGTTTAACATCTTTCGGCAAATCTTTATAGGTCAGGCCTACACGTTCCTGTGTGCCTTCATCCTTACCCAGCGCAGCGTCAAGAATAAAGGTTTCACCTCTAATCAATTGCACACGTCCATCTTTAAATTTGTGGGTGCGAATCTTCGGCCCCTGCAAATCTGCAAGGATACCAACAATTCGTCCTGACTCTTCACTGCACTGACGAATCAGATCAGCACGGTGCTGCTGCTCTTCATGCGTACCATGTGAGAAGTTCAAACGAAAAACATCAACACCTGCACGAATCATCTCAAGAATTACTTCAGATGAACTTGAACCCGGGCCTAGCGTTGCGACAATTTTAGTTCTGCGCATCGATGTTTTGTTTTTAACCTCTAAAAATTAACTTTCTATATACTTTAATAACTTTTCAGATCACCCCTGTATTGCTTCAGTGCAGCCACACAGAGATGACATGTATAGTTACTTCTTAGTTGCAGCTTCTTCCAGCATGGCAACTGCAGGTAAAGTTTTACCTTCCAGGTATTCCAGGAATGCGCCGCCAGCAGTAGAGATATATGAAACCTTGTCGTAGATATCGTATTTCTGAATTGCGGCAATGGTATCGCCGCCGCCAGCAAGACTGAAACCATCTGCATCAGCAATCGCCATAGACACGGTTTTTGTGCCTTCGCCAAACTGATCAAACTCAAATACGCCAACAGGACCGTTCCAGATAATAGTACCGGCTTTACTAATAATTTCAGCCAGCTCTTTCGCTGACTCAGGACCAATATCAAAAATCATATCGTCATCCTGAACATCAGCAGCGGCTTTTAATGTTGCTTCAGCGTCCTCAGCAAACTCTTTTGCACAAACCACATCGGTAGCAATTGGAATATTTGCACCGCGTGCCTGCATTTTCTCAACCAGGGCCTTTGCTGTATCAACCAGGTCAGCTTCACATAAAGATTTACCTACGTTGTAACCCATAGCTTTAAGGAAAGTGTTCGCGATTCCGCCACCAACAACCAGCTGATCTACTTTTTCAGACAGTGCTTCCAGGACAGTCAGCTTTGTAGAAACCTTGGAACCACCAACAATAGCAACCATTGGACGCGCAGGCTTTGCCAGAGCTTTAGCCAGGCTATCCAGTTCGCCAGAAAGCAGAATACCGGCACAGGCTACGGGTGCAAACTTACCTGCGCCATGCGTAGATGCCTGGGCACGGTGAGCTGTACCAAACGCATCCATAACAAATACATCACACAGTGAAGCGTATTTTTTAGATAAGGTTTCGTCGTCTTTTTTCTCACCCGCATTAAAGCGGACGTTTTCCAGCAACACACATTCACCAGCGGCAACTTCAGGCGCTTTATCAAGATAATCTTTCACCAGGCGAACTTCAGTGCCTAATTTTGCAGACATATCATCTGCAATTGGCTGCATAGAGTTTTCATCATCAACCTTGCCCTCTTCAGGACGGCCACGGTGAGACATAACCATTACAGAAGCACCCGCTTTCATGCAGTGCTCGATAGTAGGCATCGATGCTGCAATACGCGCATCCGATGTTACCTTGCCATCTTTTACAGGTACGTTAAGGTCAGAACGAATAAGAACGCGCTTACCGGCTAAATCTAAATCTGTCAGCTTGATGAATGCCATGACTAAAACTCCAGTTATTTCTTAAATTCTAAAATATTGTTTGTTAAATATTAATGACTAACGTATTTACTTAGCCAAAAACACTGAACAAACAAAACTTGTCATAGGTAATATAAAAACGTCATTGCGAGCAACGAAGCAATCTCTTATTAACGACTCAGCCGCTTAAAGAGATTGCCGCGCTTCGCTCGCAATGACGAATATATTCTTCACACTCTCAAATATAAATGAGGAGATTTTGTTCGCGAGCAAGGCGCGGATGCCAATTTGAACGCGGAGCGTACATCAGTACGTGAGCATTTCAAATTGGGTTTCGCAACGCCGCTCGCGGACAAAAGATCCTTATTTACTTAGAGACGTGCTCTACGAAACGCAGCATGTTACATGTGTAACCGTACTCGTTGTCGTACCATGAAACCAGCTTCACGAAAGTACCGTCAAGCGCAATACCAGCTTCTGCGTCAAAGATAGAAGAGAAGCTGCAACCACGGAAATCAGTTGAAACTACTTTTTCATCTGTGTAACCCAGAGTTTTGCTCATGTCACCAGATGTTGCAGCTGCTTTTAATTCAGCACAGATTTCATCGTATGACGCTTCTTTGTTCAGCTCAACGGTTAAGTCAACTACTGATACGTCTGAAGTTGGTACACGGAAAGCCATACCAGTCAGTTTGCCATTCAGCTCAGGAAGAACAACGCCTACTGCTTTAGCAGCACCAGTTGAAGACGGGATGATATTTTCTAAAATACCACGACCACCGCGCCAGTCTTTCATAGAAGGACCGTCAACAGTTTTCTGTGTCGCTGTAGCAGCGTGAACAGTAGTCATAAGGCCACGTTTGATGCCCCACTTGTCGTTGATAACTTTAGCAACAGGTGCCAGGCAGTTAGTAGTACAAGAAGCAGCAGAAACAATTGCCTGACCAGCATATTCGTTGTGGTTAACACCGTAAACGAACATTGGAGTAGCGTCTTTAGAAGGTGCAGACTGAACAACTTTCTTAGCGCCTGCATCGATGTGCGCCTGGCAGCTTTCTTCAGTCAGGAAGAAACCAGTACATTCGATAACCAGCTCAGCGCCGATGTCGCTCCATTTAAGGTCAGCAGGATTACGCTCTGCAGTTAAACGGATAGTTTTACCGTTTACGATAAGGTTGTTGCCTTCAACAGCGATATCGCCATCGAAGTTACCATGAACTGAATCGTACTTCAGCATGTACGCAAGGTAATCAGCGTCTAACAGATCGTTAATACCAACAACTTCAATTTCAGGAAAGTCTTTCGCAATCGCGCGGAAAGCCATGCGGCCAATACGACCAAAACCATTAATACCGACTTTAATAGCCATAATTATTCTCCAATTTATAAATTTATATAATTAAAATATTTTTACTTTTTCAGCACAGATTCAACAGCTTCCACTACGTTGTCCACAGTGAAGCCAAATTCTTTAAACAGCTGGTCAGCTGGTGCCGACTCACCGAAGTGGTCAATACCAACAACGACATCCGCGTACTTGTACCATGCATCTGTTACTGCAGCTTCTACGGCAACGGTAGGCGTGCCCGTGCTCAATACAGCAGAACGGTAGCTCTCATCCTGTGCTTCGAATGCATTAACAGAAGGCATTGAAACGACACGAACTTTTTTGCCAGTGGCTGTTATCACGTTCGATGCGCCAATAGCCAGCGCTACTTCAGAACCGGTAGCAATAATGACTGCATCAGGTTCACCGTCACAATCTTTCAGGATGTAACCGCCCTTAGCGATATCAGCAATCTGTGCTTTAGTACGTTCCTGATGTGGCAGACCCTGGCGAGAGAAAATCAGACAGCTAGGACCATCTTTACGCTCAATACCCTGCTGCCAGCTTACTGCTGATTCAACCGCATCACATGGACGCCATACATACATGTTTGGAATCATACGAAGGGTAGGAATCTGTTCAACAGGCTGGTGGGTAGGACCGTCTTCACCCAGACCGATAGAGTCATGAGTATATACAAACAGGCTGCGGATTTTCATCAGTGCAGCCATACGCAGTGCGTTACGCGCATATTCTGAGAACATCAGGAATGTTGCGCCGAAAGGAATTAAACCGCCGTGCAGTGCAATACCGTTCATAATGGCAGACATCGCAAACTCACGTACACCGTAACGTACATAGTTAGATACTTCGTTGGCATCCATTGGCTTGTAACCAGACCATTCGGTCAGGTTAGAACAACCCAGGTCAGCAGAACCACCAAACAGCTCAGGCAGCATTGGTGAGTATGCTTCGATAGAAGCTAGTGAAGCCTGACGTGTTGCAGGGCTTTTCGCTTCTTCATTAACAGCAGCAATGTAAGCACCTGATGTTTCAGCCCAGTCTGCAGGCAGGTCACCCGCCATACGACGCTCGTATTCTGCAGCCAGCTCAGGGAACTCAGCTTTATAGGCAGCAAACTTTTCATTCCATGCTGCTTCAGCTTTTGCACCTTTTTCTTTTGCATCCCAACCAGCGTATACATCAGCAGGCACTTCAAATGCTGCGTGATCCCAGCCTAAAGCAGCTTTAGTCAGGTTGATTTCTTCTTCACCTAATGGCGCACCGTGACAGGCATGGCTGCCGGCTTTGTTTGGCGAACCAAAACCAATGGTTGTTTTACAGCAGATCATGGTTGGCTTGTCAGTCATTGCTTTCGCCATTTCTAATGCTTTAGCAATCGCTTCAGGATCATGTCCGTCAACATCAGCAATCACGTGCCAGCCGTAAGCTTCAAAACGCTTAGGCGTATCATCAGTGAACCAGCCATCAACGTGACCGTCGATAGAAATACCGTTGTCATCCCAGAATGCAATCAGCTTGCCCAGACCTAAAGTACCGGCCAGTGAACAGGCTTCGTGAGAAATACCTTCCATCAAACAACCATCACCCAGGAACACATAAGTGTTGTGATCAACGATGTCGTGACCTTTCTGGTTGAACTGGCTAGCCAGTGCTTTTTCAGCAATCGCCATACCCACGCCATTGGTAATACCCTGACCTAAAGGACCAGTCGTGGTTTCAACACCCGGCGCATAACCGTACTCCGGGTGACCCGGAGTTTTAGAATGCAGCTGACGGAAGTTTTTCAGATCATCAATTGACAGCTCATAACCGGTCAGGTGTAACAGTGAATAAATCAGCATTGAACCATGGCCATTTGACAGGATGAAACGGTCGCGGTTAGTCCAGTTTGGATTCGCTGGATTGTGGTTCATGTTGTCGTTCCACAATACTTCAGCGATATCCGCCATACCCATAGGTGCACCCGGGTGGCCTGAATTAGCTTTTTGAACAGCATCCATACTCAGGGCACGAATGGCGTTTGCGAGGTCTTTACGTGAAGGCATATTGCTCTCCGATTAAGTTTTTGTAACAGAAAAGCCACCACTACAGGCCCGTAGAACTACCCACGAAATCACCCGCGAAGCGACAGAAATTCTTTAGAAATCAATAACAAAGACACCCCTAACAGCTCATGAATCGCCATGCCGCATGCCATTGAAAGGCGCGTATTTTCCCTTAATTCAGTCTAATGAGCAAGCAACTGTAGCAATAGTTGATAGCGCCAACAGAATTACACAATGGATTCTTAACCTGGACGAAATACTCCATGCCCGGATAACAGCTATAGATAACAATAATTTACCGTACTGAACAGGCTCGAATAAACACGCCCCACTCATCCCGAATCAGTAAATTTATTTTAATAATCACAGGAATTACTTCCACGACATATATCAACAAAACAGGAAAAAATCATGATTAACGTGCACCTGTCAAAAAGTTCGACTATATATTGAGCAACGACTTAATAAGGTACAACCATGTTAATAAGGACGCTAACGTTAATTTTTATCAGCTTTCTGCTTGCCCCGGCCAGCCATGCCGAAGAATACTCTCTGGTAATTCAGCCGATACTGCCGGAAAAAATATTAATCGAAAACTACCAGCCATTAGCCGACTACCTGTCAGAAGCAACCGGCCACACAATTAAAATATCAACGCATCGTAATTTTCTCTATTACTGGACCAAAATGCGCAAAGGCGAACCGGGTTTCGACCTGGTACTGGATGCCGCGCACTTTACCGATTACCGGGTAAAAACCCAGGGCTACAAGGTACTGGCCAAACTGCCGGATACCGTCAGTTTCTCCATCGTTACCAGTGAAGACAGCTTCATCCTCGATGTTGAAGAACTCATCGGACTAAGAATTGCCACCATGCCCTCACCCAGCCTTGGCTCTTTACGCCTGGAAGCAATGTTTCCCAACCCGATGCGGATTCCGATTTTTATCTGGGAAACAAACACTACTGTTGCGATAAACAATCTTTTATCGGGCGATATTGATGCCGCCATCATCCCAACGCGCCTGGCATCGACGTACAATAACCTGAACATAGTCATGAGCACCGAGCCGGTACCGCACATGGCACTGTCCGCGTCACCTGATGTACCTGCTGAGCTAGCAGAAACCATACGCAAAGCCCTGGTTAACGCCGGCGATACCGTACAGGGCAAGAAAATGCTTGGCGAACTAAAACTGGACCACTTTGAAGCGGCAGATGAAAGCATTTATGACGGTTACGCCGATTTACTAAAAGAAGTTTTTGGCTTTGATAAAAAAGCCCTTAGCAAATCACAGGCCGGGCCCTGATTCACAGCCCGTTAATCAAGTCACTCATCAGGCAGCTTTCCATTTAATAGAACAGCCCATGCTGGGTATTTGCTGTCTCGGGCCCTGCCCGGTTTCCGCAACCTGGCGCATCGCTTCATACAGGTCGCGCCTGGCATTTTCGGCAGCCGCCTGTTTTCGACTCGCATCGAGACGTCCCCGATACTGCAGTTGCATGGACTGGTTATAACCAAAAAAATCAGGCGTACAAACCGCGCCAAAATCTTTCGCCACCTGCTGCGTTTCATCCAGCAAATAAGGAAACGGAAAGGCAAACTCCGCCGCCACTTTCTGCATATTTTCAAATGAATCCTCTTCGTATTCGGCCGGGTCATTCGACATTATCGCTACCGAATTAATGCCCAGTGTCATCAATTCACTGACATCACGCACCAGGCGATCTCGAACCGCTATTACATAGGGACAATGGTTACAGATAAACATGACCAGCAGGCCTTTTTCGCCACGCGCCAGTTCCGGCGTCCAGATTTTCCCGTCGACACCGGGAAGAGAAAAATCAACGATCGGTTGATCGAAATCGCAAACAGGGGTTTCAAGTGATACCATTTTTACCTCTCTTTAAAATTAGTCAGCTTGTTTTAGTCCGCAAGCTATAGTCAGCCCGTTATGCAGGACCAATAGCTGAATTATGACACCCGCCGTTGAAAAATACACCGCTGCATCACTCATGCCGCAACAGCAAAACCCGGAACAAGTCACAAAAAAGCAGGCCACGCCGCTGTTTTCAGCGTTTTTCCAACAGCAGAGAATATGGGCGTTAGGGAGAAAATCATGCCAACTCCAGCAGCCATTCACCCTTATTTGACACTTGAGTTTATAGAAAATACCACCATATACTGTTAAAATGGTGGATTCCGTTCATGATTAAGAACTATTGCGCTAACTCCCGCTCTAACTGGCTGACAGTAACCGGTTTTGGCCTGTTAATCACTCGGACTCACTGGTAACAACTGGCTGGTAATAACTAGCAGGCATATTTTTAATGGGTAATTCTATGGCATCTCCTCTGTTGGAAAAAGACAAACAATCGCGTCTTAAAACACTCATTGCAAAAGGAAAAGAACAGGGCTACCTGACTTACTCAGAAGTCAACGACCACTTACCCGAAGGCATTGTAGATCCTTCACAAATCGAAGACATCATCAACACCATCAATGACATGGGTATCCAGGTACTGGAAACTGCGCCTGATGCGGAATCCATGGTACTAACCGATGCTTCCGTCAGTGAAACCGATGACGAGACCACAGAAGAAGCCGTAGCCGCACTGGCTTCGATCGAAACTGAACTTGGCCGTACCACCGACCCGGTACGCATGTACATGCGCGAAATGGGCAGCGTTGAACTGCTGACCCGCGAAGGCGAAATTGAAATCGCAAAACGCATCGAAGAAGGTTTAAAACAGGTATTACTGGCACTATCAACAAACCCAAACACTATCGGCAACACCATCAAACTGTGGGATAAAGTGCAGAATGGTGATATGCGTCTTAACGAGCTCATTGTTGATTTTCATAAAAGTGATGAAGAGCTGGATAAACTGGCCGAAGACGCACTGGCGCGTGCCGCCAAAGAAGCCGAGCTTGCCGCTGCCGGCAAACCGGTACAGAAAGAAGATGCCGTTGATAACAGCCCTGATATTGAAAAAGTCAAAAAAATCTTTGCCAAAATCAAGCGCGCGCACACACGATGCCTGAACATAATTGAAAAAGGTGATAGCACCGCAGAAGAAATCACTAAAGCTCGCACCGCCATGTCCGCCGCGTTCCTGGAATTCAAATACACACCAGTCCTGGTTAATCGCTTAACCAATGAACTGCACGTTACTATTAACCGTGTTCGCAAGCTGGAAAGACATATTCTTAGCCTGGCCGTTAACAAAGCACACATGCCTCGTAAGATAATGATCACCACCTTCCCGCAAAATGAAGTCAACACCAAGTGGATTGATAAATATTGCAAAGGCCATGAGTATTCAGAAAAACTGAAAGAACTGGCTCCAGACATTAAAATCACCCAGCAAAAACTGGCCGTGATTGAAAAAGAATTCGGCTTAACCATTTCAGACATCAAGGAAATTAACCGCAAGATGTCAATCGGTGAAGCCAAGGCTCGCCGCGCCAAGAAAGAAATGGTAGAAGCCAACCTGCGACTGGTTATTTCGATTGCGAAGAAATACACCAACCGTGGCCTGCAGTTCCTCGATTTAATTCAGGAAGGCAACATCGGCCTGATGAAAGCGGTAGACAAGTTTGAATACCGCCGCGGTTACAAATTCTCGACTTATGCGACATGGTGGATTCGCCAGGCGATCACCCGCTCGATCGCTGACCAGGCACGCACCATCCGTATTCCGGTGCACATGATTGAAACCATTAATAAACTCAATCGTATTTTCCGCCAGATGCTACAGGAAATGGGCCGCGAACCAACTCCGGAAGAACTGGCTGAAAAAATGGAAATGCCGGAAGATAAAGTACGTAAAGTACTTAAAATCGCGAAAGAGCCTATCTCCATGGAAACACCGATTGGTGATGATGAAGATTCACACCTGGGTGACTTTATCGAAGACACCAACATCATGGCACCAATGGAATCAGCTACCGGTGAATCATTGCGCGAATCAACCCGCGACATTCTCACCACGCTGACCGCTCGTGAAGCCAAGGTACTGTGCATGCGTTTCGGAATCGACATGAACACCGACCACACACTGGAAGAAGTAGGCAAACAGTTTGATGTAACCCGTGAGCGTATTCGCCAGATCGAAGCCAAGGCACTGCGTAAACTTCGCCACCCAAGCCGCGCCGAAAACCTGCGCAGCTTCCTCAGCGACGACGATGATTAAAACTTCCACCTGATGTCAAAAATTACTACTGACATCTAACATAAAGCTATATAGAATACGCACCTTGTTACGAGGTGCGTCTTTGTTTGCACGATGGCGAAAGCCTGAACTAAGCAAAAATAGTACCTACGACAATTTGATACCCTTAAATAAAGGGCCTGTAGCTCAGCTGGTTAGAGCATCCGACTCATAATCGGCAGGTCGAAGGTTCGAGTCCTTCCAGGCCCACCATTTATTTCCTTCCAGATCATCCGCTTACGCAACTTCTATGCGTGGACCCACTGATTTATAGTCGGGTGGTCGAAGATTCAGAGATGCCATTTATAATCAATCGAGCTTAACCCCATTGATCTCTAAAGCTCTAATCACCTGGTATTTTCAAATTATCTTTTTAGGTGTAAATTTGAACAATAAATATAAATTACCTGAGGCATTTTTCAATACGTCCAACATGGACAGTGAAATACTTATAACTTATGACTACGAAACTGTCCCAAAAGCACATTCTAAAAGGTACTCGTGAGTTTGAAATTGAGGGTGATTCAGTTCGCTACCAAATCAAATCTCCACTTAAAACAGAAACTCTGAGCGTGGTGTTGCACGTGCTCGATTCAAAGCCAGTGGTATCCGACTCATTGCTTTCCTTTGTCAGCTGTGTGAATCGGGAGCCATTGGTCGAGCTATTCCTTAATAATCCAGACAAAGAGACATTTGATGCATTTGTAACCACGATGAAATCACGAATCACTGAAGACGATTTCAGTCGTCTTCGAGTAAGAAATAAAGTTGGGGATGTGGATGAAATCAATACAGCAATAGAGATGTTGCACACTTATTTAAACACGGCTGAAATCGAACCATTGTTAAACGCACTTGAGGCACTTAAGGCGAATCCGGAAGATGAGAAATGCCTTGGTGATGTAGCAGATGCTTTTAATAATCTGGGTTTTGTGCAAGGTCAGGTATTAACTTACGCACCTTATATCAGTTTTCTGTTAGCCGGAGTAAATGAGCACGAAAGTCATAAAGATGCTTACAGGTAACGGTATATGATTATTGTTTACTTACATGTTTTATCTTAATTATCGGGGCAGGTATGACTGCAAAAGTAGAAATTTACGGCACAAGTAATTGTAAAAAGTGTGTAGACCTCAGGGCGTTGCTTGATGGCAAAAATGTCGAATATAGTGATTACCTAATTGATCTGATGCCGCTTGAAAAAGACGAAATGATTCGGCGCAGTGGACTCAAGTATTACCCCCAAATATTCATCAATGAGAAGCATATTGGTGGTAATGAAGAATTACTGATTCTGGATGCTAGCGGTGAGTTAGACAAGCTGTTGGGTTTATGATGCTTAACTTCTGCTCAAATACAGAACCGACAAATATTTGGGGTCAGATGAAAAACTATTTGCTTTTCGGCTCTTGAGTTTTTCATCTGACCCCAATTATCCCCATATCCCCATATCCCCAGATTTAAGCATAGTATTATCCAAGTAACTTTCGTACTCGTTGTAATATAACGTGAGATTCAAAAGGTTTGTAAATCAAATTTTTGTGCAAGTTTTCATCGATCATACCTAAATGTCGGTCATCACCAAAACCACTGACTAGTTGAATTTTTAATGTCGGGTATTTTTCCTGTGCCATAACGGCAAGTTGGTAGCCATCAACTTCGGGCATAATGACATCTGAAATCATTATATCTATTGATTCATTCTCCAGTATTTCGAGCGCCTGTTTAGCATTATGAGCGAGAAATACCTGGTAGCCCTGATTGCTGAATATATTTGCAGTTAAATTGAGTAATGATATTTCATCGTCAACGATTAGAACAGATTCATTGCCTGATAAAATTTCAATATTGCCATCGTGTTTTGTTTCTTTTTCAGAGTGGTCAATATACTGTGGAAAATAGAGTGAAAAGCAAGTGCCTTTTCCCGGTTCCGAGTCCACGGTAATATTTCCACCGCTGCTTTCAATAAAGCCGTATACCTGGCTGAGTCCGAGCCCGGTGCCTTTTTCCCCTTTGGTTGAGTAAAATGGATCGTATATTTTATCTAGTGCGGAATTATCTATTCCGCATCCTGTATCGATTACGCTGAGCTTTACATAGTTTCCCGGGGTAACATCAATAAGCTTTGCTTCCTGTTTATCAATAGTCTCGTTACGAGTCTTGAAGGTTAACTTGCCACTGTTTTCTATTGCATGCATGGCATTGATGCTCATATTAATAATTGCATCTTCCAGATCATTGCTATCCAGAAAAACATTCCACAAATCATCAGCAAAATCAAATGTTAGAGTTATGCGTGCAGTCAGTGTTTTTACTAGCATGTCCCGATTATCCTGAAGTATTTCATTGATATTCAGGTTTTCTGAATCGGATGTTTTTTTCCGAGAAAAGGCCAGTAGTTTGCGGGTTAGACTGGCGCTTCGTTCACCGGCGCGTTGGATTTCATGGGTATATTTAGTGAGACCAGGCTTGTCTATCAGTTCATTGCCTAGTAATTCGTTATAACCAAGTATGATTCCTAGCATATTGTTAAAGTCATGAGCGATACCGCCTGTAAGTTTTCCCAGGGCATCCATTTTCTGACTGCGACGAAGCTTGTCATCTTGGCGTTTGAATTCAGTTATATCAGTTGATATGGTGCATATAGCGTAAATGTCACCAGCTTCATTGAATAATGGAAATTTGATCGAAATATAGTCGTGAAGACCATCATCGTGAGGCAGAGCTTGCTCTTGCTCCAGTGCGTTTCTTTCTGTTATTACAGCCTGATCATTGCGTTGTATTTCAGCGGCTATGTCATGTGGAAAAATATCATAGTCAGTTTTGTTTAAGATCTCTTGTCGTTCTACATGGAATAAATCTATAAATCTCTGGTTGGTAAATGTGTAGTGGCCATCTGTGTCTTTAACATATATGACGGCAGGTGAATGATCCATAATAGCTTGCAAGTTACGCCTGGCTTTTTCTTCGATGTCGATGTTTCTTTTTTCAAGTTCCTTCCTGTTTTCTTCGATTAACCTGGCCGATCGATTCATCTCTTTTGCGAGTTCACCAAGCTCATCATTTCTATCTAGATCTATTATTGCAAGTCCTTCGCCACGACCCATAATGCGTGCCCCATCCACTAGCTTGCGAATCGAACTGATGATGTTGTTGGAAAATGCGATTGATAAAGCAAAACCCAGTATTGCGAGAAAAGGAAAAATAATAGTAAAAATTATTTTGGAAATATTGTTTATTTCCGTTAGAAATACATCGGGATGTACGGATAATGTAACATTCCATGTGAGACCAGGTAAATCTATATCTCTGCTTATTGACCATGGAGTATCATCAATTGAATTGCAGTTGTCTGTGTTGCTGCTTTTTAATAACACTGTTCCATCAGCATCAGTCATGCATACCATTTCTGAATCGGAGGTGGGCAATAGCCTGATAGAATCTTCAAAGTATTTGTAATCAACACTTAGCTGTAAGATGCCTTCCAGTCTATTTGAGGAGACATAAACGGGAATCCACCAGGCAAGATACTGGGTTTTATTATTTATATTTTCCTGTTCGATCCTGTATTCATTATTTTTTAGTGTCAGCATTCTCCGAACGGTTTCATCCTGAGATTTATCTGATAGATGACGGTTGATACCTAATCTGTCAACCCGAAAAATCTCTGCACCTTGATTGTTAATATAAATTGCCTGGGATAATTCAGTGCTCTGTTTCATTGAATCATAGAGATATAATTCCAGTTGCCGTATATCATTTTTTAATGCAGCCTGATTCAATGTTAGCTGGTTAAATCTCATGCTGCTGAACATTGGTAATTTCGCAGTTGATCGAAAACGTTCAGTTAATTCGTTAAATTTATAGTTAAGGCTTTTAAGACGAAACTCAGCGTCGATCTGGAATTGTTTTTCCAGCTGATGCACCATTGCTGATTCCATACGATTAAAAATGAGAATTGTGGCAGCGAGTAGGAAGAGTCCACCGCCCAGACCCAGTGCCATAAGGAATCGCGTTCTTAATGACATGAGTTACTATCTCTGCTTCTGTCTTGAATCTTGTCTTACTGCATTGAGTACTTCATCATATAAATTTTTACGAGGCATGTGGTCCCATAATATCATGCGATTGAAATAATCAGGGTCATCAAGATGCAGTGCGCGTATTTCTTCAGCTTTTAGTAATCCTAAAGTTTCGATATTGGAGGGCGCAAGACCGGTGATTTTTACCATTTGTTGTTGAATAGCAGGATCGATTTGATGGTTGATATACTGGTGTGCTAAATCCTTATGGTGGGCGTTCTTGCTAATCATGTAGCTGTCAAACATGCCCACGGCACCTTCTTTCGGAATGGTCATAGCAAAATTTTTGCCTGCGGCTTTTAGTCGGGCTGATGGATCGTACCAGCTATTATACGCGACCAATTGCCCCTTCTTAACTAAACTTAGTTCATCGCCACCGCCTTTATAGTAATGCGCCTGCAGCTTATTGAATTCAAGCAGCTTGTTTTTAACTTTATCTAACTGGGCTCGGGTGAGGCTATAGACATTTTTGTAGCCAAGTGCCAGAGCAGTAGTCCAGATCATTGACACATCATCCCACATAGCAACCTTGCCCATGTATTTCGGGTTCCATAAAACATCCCAGCTATCAGGGTTGTTAATGAGATCTTTGTCATACATCAGACCCGTGGGCCCCCATGCCCAGGGCACTGCATAGACTCGGCTGTCAAATTGACTCCATTCTGAATATTTAAGATTGTGATGCAGATTCTGGTAGTTTGGTAGTTTCTGTAGATTTACGGGTTCAACCAATCCCATATCATGCAAAATTTTGATGCCTTCATTAGAGATAATAAAAAGATCAAAATGCTCATCTGATTCAGCAAGATTTACGATATCGTCCAGGTTGCTTAGAGGTTTGAATTTGATATTTATGCCGGTCTTTTTCTCAAAACTCTTATATCCGATAGTCTTATCGGGGTGTTCCGGGTCAGCATAAACATCCCAGCCGGCTATCTTGAGGGAAGTAGATTCATCAGCAAACAGGTTTGGTACAAAAAAGTTGGCCAGTATAAAAAACAAAATTACACGTGTTTTTTTCATTTTCCTCATTGGAGATATCCCTTGATAAAACTAGATTACTACTGATTGCTATCTGAAATCAAACGATTCTACAAAAAGCTTATATATGCTTAGATACTGGTAAATATTCTCGTTCGAATATTTGGGAATATTTGGGGTCAGGTAAATTAAGTGGGGTCAGATGGAAATTAAGTGGGGTCAGATGAAACTTATTCATTCTCAGGATGAAGTCTAGGCCTCCCCATCTTGCTTGGTCTTACCCGCCTACTACAGAGACCTTCAATCTCATCTTTGAATCACTCGCTTCCCAGTGCCATCCCCTTGTTAACCGCAGATCGTATATCTTTTATCATTTCATCGTCGACATGTGCCTGAAACAGTTTCCTGTATGCATCCTGACGAATTGAATCCGTTTTACCTAACGAAAGGTATTCAATATGTGGAGTACTCATCTGCACTCTTTTTCCAAGTGCGTGGCGTTGATAGCTTGACCATGTATATTCTGCTGGGTCTGATACCATTCCCGCTCTCACTGGATTTAGCTCAATATACCGTTGACACTGTAATAGATAGGTTTCAGTTTGCACTAGACTGGATTTGAAGCGCCCTTCCCACAGCGTTCCACTGCGACGATACTCCCGATTAAAATATCTCACGTACCGTCTTCCTATTGCCTGCATCATATTAGAAACTGCATCTGTTGCGTGAGGACTTGCCAGCAGATGTACGTGATTTGTCATAAACACCCACGCATGAAGTGAAACTGAGAATTTTGTCGAATATTGGTGTAACAGTCTGGCATAGAACGCCATATCCTGATCACAGGCAAAACAGACCTGTCTATTGTTACCACGCTGGATGATATGCTGAGGGATACCCAGAGGTGATATTAGCTTTAAACGCGCCATGGCTCAATCCTTGTAGCCTGAAAGTGTCCTTATATTAACAAGGCAATCGATTTGTTCAAACAGAAAGTTTCATCTGACCCCACTTATTATGAATGCACTCATGAAGGACGCTGTGAGACCTTAGAATTTGAAACACCGGCAGAACTAATGCTTGCGCTGCCTCGACCGGTTGACATCGCAACTCTTAGCGGTCTACCATTAGTTTTTACTCTGACCCCAAATATCCATCGTCTGGTGTGGCGGCAATAGCCAAACTGCAAAATACTGATTCTGAACTAAAATTTAATAAATGAAACACAGGGAAAGATGCATGAACTTGAGCAGGCGCTTTACTCTCCTAGCGTTGTTACTTAGTCTGTCGGCAACTATTCATGCTAGCCAGGAGCAGGTTCATTCGCCCTATATGTTTGGTGTTTTTCCCTACTTTTCTCCACTGCGCCTCGATGATATATATGCGCCGGTAAGCCAGGAGCTTTCTGGCATTCTGGGCCGCCAAGTAAAATTCACGACGTCGACGACCTTTGAGATCTTCCTGGCAAAACTGAAATCCAGGCACTATGACTTTGCCATCATTCCTCCCATACTTTATCCAGTTGCTATCGATGAACTTCAATATTTACCTGTTGTTCGGATGGAAGAAAAACTCCAGTCGCTGATACTCGTCCGGGAAGACAGTACTTTAATGGATATTGAAGATCTTCGCGGTAAAGTCATTGCCACGCCCCCTAGGAAGGGCCCCGTCATAGGCGTCGTGAAACGTGCCATGAAGGAAAGAAATATGAAACCGGATGAGCATGTCGACTTTCGAGCCTTTAAGTCTGTCAGCTCAGGTCTGCAGCAACTCCTGGCAGGAAAGGTCGATGCCTGTATTGCACCTAGTTTTGCGTATGCCTCTTTTGCAAAATCAAGGGGTGTGAAACTGCGTACACTCTGGCAATCTTCCAGTTTACCTAACCTGTCATTGGTCATACATCCACGTGTCCCGCAACAGGATAGAGACGGGATTCAAGAGGCGCTATTATCCTGGCGTGATTCAATTAAAGGTCAGGCACTGCTGCGTGGGATGAGCACCCAAGGTTTCGTGCCCGTCGATGATAAAGAATATGATGTCATACGGTCATTCATCGATAAGAGCAAAAAATAATGTTCTCGCGTTTATCACTGAAATACCGGATAGCCCTGATTGTCTTTATCCTGGAGGCCATCATGTTAAGCCTGGTCCTATGGCAAACATTGGCGTATTCCTATAAGGAAAGTTCTAAATTAATCCAAAGTAATCAAGAGGCAATTTTCCAACTTATCGGCGGTATCAGCCGAACGGCACTGTTAACCGAAGAGTACGCCGAGTTACAGCCCTATATTGAAAATTTGCTGGTAAAAACCGAAGCAACGCAACTCTACCTGGCCGATGTCAACGCTAATATCGTTGCAAGCAGTATTACCTCGGATCTTGGGCGTAAACTGCCCGACTTGGAGGATGGGGCCCATTTTGTATGGCGCATCAACGAGATAAATAATGCCGCAGGATTAATGGGAACTCTTGCCATTAAATTTTCAAGCAGCGGATTAATGCAAGCCCATATTGGCGCCCGTGATTTTGGTATAACCATCGCTATTATCGGTATGCTCATTATCGCTGCTGTAGGATTAATCGTTGGTTTCTTGTTGACCCGCCGGCTTGCAGTCATTACAAATACGGCGCAGCTTGTAGCGGGTGGCGACCTTACCGCCAGAACAAATATCTATGCTCAAGATGAGGTAGGAAAACTTGCATTGACTTTCGATAACATGATCCAGCACTTGTTGGAAAGTCAGAATAATTTAAGTCAAACGCTCTCAAATTTGCAAGAAAGTGAAGAGAGTCTTTCGGTTACGCTGAATAGTATCGGTGATGCGGTTATTGCCACTGACATTAATGGCAACGTAACGCGTATGAATTCTGTGGCAGAGAACATAACGGGGTGGTCTCTTGCTGAAGCAAAGATGCAGCCTTTAAAAACGATATTCCCTATTGTTGATGCATCCACTCGAGAAATGATTGCAAACCCAATTGAAAAAGTCATATCTACTGGAGAAACTATATTTCTAAGCAACCATACTACGCTTATCTCTAAGAGTGGTGTTGAATATCAAATAGCTGATTCAGCTGCACCAATACGAAATAATAATAATCAGGTGCTGGGCATGGTGTTGATATTTAGTGATGTAACTGAACAGTATAAATTACGTGAAGAGATTCGTTCATCGGAGCAGCATTTAAAGCTTTACCGTGAGCAGGCGCCAATGGCTACCATCGAATGGGATCTTGATTATAAGGTTATTGATTGGAATAAAGCCGCAGAAAAAATGTTTGGTTATACGGTTGATGAAGTCCGAGGGCGAAATTTTACGGACTTTATGATGCCAGAAAATGCTGTTGTTGATGTTAAACGTATCTGGAAGGATTTAATTTCGCAAAAAGGTGGTACCTATAGTCTAAATGAAAACCTCACTAAGGATGGCCGAACCATCCTATGTGAATGGCACAATACGACGCTTGTGGACGAAGATGGCAAGGTTATCGGTGCGGCATCCATTGTACAGGATGTTACCAATCGAAAAAGGCAGGAAGAAGAGCTTCGACGCAGCCAGAAAATGGATGCATTAGGAAAGCTTACAGGTGGCATAGCCCACGATTACAATAATATGTTAGGTGTTATTGTGGGGTATTCAGAATTATTATGCGACATGCTTAAAGATCAGTCAAAGTCCGCTGGTTATGCCAATCAAATTCTTCGAGCGGGAGAAAGAGGCAGTAAGCTAACTAAAAAATTATTATCGTTCTCGCGTCATAAAAATAGTAATGCGGAAATTATTAACATAAACGCATTGCTAACCGAAGAAAGAATGATGCTAGAAAAAACCCTGACTGCACGGATTGAGTTGGTTTACGAACTAGATGATGATCTATGGCCGGTTTGGTTAGATGGTGGCGAGCTTGAAGATGTTATTATCAATCTTAGTATTAATGCCATGCATGCTATTGATGGTAGCGGACGCTTGGCAATTCAAACTCGAAATGCGCAAGTTAATGAAGCAGATGCTCAATTACTTGAAATAAATTCAGGGGATTATGTGTTGCTTGCGGTAAGCGACACTGGTTGCGGTATGGATAAAGTTACCAAGGAGAAGATGTTTGATCCTTTTTTCTCAACTAAAGGCGAACAAGGTACGGGGCTAGGCTTAAGTCAGGTTTATGGTTTTGTTCGGCGCAGTAATGGGACTATAAAGGTTTATTCGGAGCTGGGACAAGGCACAATGTTGCAGCTCTATTTTCCTCGTTATATTAATCATGATCATCAGCATAAATTAGAAGAAATGGTGCAAGATGAAGATTTAAGTGGCACAGAAAAGATCCTTATAGTAGATGACGAGCCATCAATTTGCAGTTTAAGTTATGAAATACTAAGTAATCAGGGGTATCACGCCTTTTGTGCAAACAATGCAAAGCAGGCTCTAGATATTCTGGAAAAAGAAGAAATTGATTTGTTGCTTTCAGATATCATTATGCCAAATATGGATGGCTATGAATTGGCCGGCATCGTACAAAAAGAATATCCCCATATCAAAATTCAATTAGCTAGTGGTTTTAATGATAAGCACAATGTCGATATGGTTGATCAAAAATTGCAATATGACTTGCTTCAAAAGCCATACACCTCAAAAATATTATTGAAACGAATTCGTGATTTGTTAAATGGTTGAGGGGTTGTGCAAATAATTTAAATCCCTGGCCCGCGATTGGCAGGCCAGAGGTTTTCAATGGTCGTAATTTCTTTCTGTTACGCGTCATTCAATAATTGAACATGATTAATTAGCGACATAAGGCATTCAACTTTCATTCCAGGTTGTGCGTCAAAAATCTGGATTTAATATCCACAAATTTTTGTCGTTTGGGAACAATCGGGGACAGACCACGATTAATCGATCTTAAATGGCCTTCCCGCCTTAAGTGGAGTAACTCGCTTTATTTAACATCATTGATATTTCCTCTTTAAAACGATCACCACCAAGAACAAAATTTCCATTTGTAGAATTCCGAATTTCTTTAATAATATTGCTATCTATATGTGAGTTAAATAAATCACTATAAGCTTGCTGTCTAGACAGGTCATCTTTTGAAAGCGCCAGATACTCGTCATGAGGTGTAATTAACTGTGGCCTGTCCCAGATTATTTTCCGATTATTTTTTTTGAAGCTGATTTAAGCATAGTATTATCCAAGTAACTTTCGTACTCGTTGTAATAAAACGTGAGTTTCAAATGGTTTGTAAATCATATTTTTGTGCAAGTTTTCATCGATCATACCTAAATGTCGGTCATCACCAAAACCACTGACTAGTTGAATTTTTAATATCGGGTATTTTTCCTGTGCCATAATGGCAAGTTGGTAGCCATCAACATCGGGCATAATGACATCTGAAATCATTATATCAATAGATTCATTCTCCAGTATTTCAAGCGCTTGTTTAGCGCTATGAGCTAGAAATACCTGGTAGCCCTGATTGCTGAATATATTTGCAGTTAAATTGAGTAATGAAATTTCATCGTCAACGACTAGAACAGATTCATTGCCTGATAAATTGTCAATATTGCCATCGGGAATTCTGGGGACAGTATACCTATTAACCAACACTGTTGATTTTATCTAGATAAATCGCCAATATTCACTCTACTAAAGGAATTAGTTTAACAGGAGTTATCTATGGCCAGGATGCCACGTGTAGTTGTTTCAGGTTACCCTCATCACATAACACAAAGAGGAAATCGGAGACAAAAAACATTCTTTTGTAATGACGATTATCAATACTATCTAGAGTTGATGTCTGAGTTTACTCAACAATCAGACACTGAAGTCTGGGCATACTGTTTAATGCCCAATCACGTTCACATGGTAATGGTACCGAGTAGCGAGGACGGGTTAAGAGCATCATTAGGCGAGGCTCATCGCCGATATACAAGACACATTAATTTTCTAAAAGGTTGGCGCGGCCATCTGTGGCAGGAACGTTTCCATTCTTTCCCTATGGATGAAAATTATTTACTCGCAACTGTACGCTATGTCGAGCTAAACCCTGTAAAAGCAAAATTATGCGCACACCCGCAAGATTGGCAATGGTCTAGCGCATCTGCGCACCTGAAAGGCATCGATGATATTTTAGTCACAGTTAAGCCTATGCTTGATCGTATTAACAACTGGCAACAATATCTATCAAATTCAAATAACACTGATACAGATTACGACTTAGTTGCACAACATACACGAACTGGAAGGCCACTTGGAAGCGATAGTTTTGTGAAAAAGCTAGAGGGCATTTGCGGCAAGCCTTTGGCACCAATGAAACCTGGGCGTAAATCCAGTAAAGATTCGTAAAAGGTATACTGTCCCCGGAAAGCCCAATGAAACCTGGGCGTAAATCCAGTAAAGATTCGTAAAAGGTATACTGTCCCCGGAAAGCGGTTATATTAAACTGTAGTTTTTACTATTCAGTGAGTTTTATTGATCCGACCCGTATATTGCGTATTCCTACATCTATGGATTCGGCCGGTTCTATTTTTGGAATTTTAAGACAAAAAATCGACCCCTCACCCAGCTTGCTTTCAACATCAACATGGCCTGAATGGCGCTTAGCAACTGCGTCGACAAAAGCCAGGCCCAGTCCTACACCCTGTATACGTTCGACGCCACTACCCTGCGTACGCCGGAACATTTCAAATAGATATGGTAGTTCTTCAACGCTTATGCCACTTCCATAATCAATGATGCAGCAGCTAATCTCGTCCATGTTCTGACGAACCGTTATGTTGACGATCGTGTTGACTTCGCTGTGTTTTATCGCGTTCGATAACAGGTTGATTATGGCGCGTTCCAGTAAGTCCGGTTCGCCCTGAATCCATAATTCTTCCTGATCAAATTCGTAGTTGATACTCACTTTCAGTTTATTTGACAATGCCCACAACTGGTCGATCGCGTTTAATACCACGCTATTAAAATCGATATCGTAAAAGTGTAAATTTTCACTGGTATTTGCACGTGATAACTGCAAAAACTGTTCGGCCAGGTGCAGGGTTTTATGCGTGTTCTTTTCCATGTTTGCCAGCATGTTGTGCACCTCATTAATGTCCGCCTTATTTTTTGCCAGTTCGATCATGGCAATCATTGATGACAGCGGTGAGCGCAAATCGTGAGAAAGAAAATTCAGCACTTCATTACGTTTGTTCTCACTGGCCTTCAACAAACTAATGTCCGAAAAGTTAACTACGAAACCATCAAATACATCACCGATGATCCGCAATGGACTGATCTCTACCATCAGCTCACGGCCGTCTTCATGTTGCGCATGGGTGAGCACCCGATCCTGGCGGAACATCACACGTTGCAATAATGCCTTCCAGTTCTCACCGTCTTTCAGTCGTACATGCTTCAATATATTCGTTAACGACTCGCCGTTGATATTGGCATTATCATCACCGTATAGATACCAGCCTGCACGTCGATTAGACAGCATTACCTGGCCCCGGCTGCTGCAAATTAAAACACCATCGGCCATACCCGAGAGACTGTCATCGATTATTCGCCTGAGCTCTTCGTATTCGACACCGGCAGCCTGCACCTGTTCGATTTTTGCCTGCAGAACATCTTCGACGTAGGCGCTGTGATCAGTGTCTGTATCTAGTGGTGTATTAATCAGGCTGTTTAACAGGCGCATCTCTTCATCGGTGATGATGGAGTCTACGCCCATACTCAAACCCAGCAGGCAGGGTTTATTTCTGTAACGTGTGCGTGTCCAGTAGCGGTAGCCATCGATGCTCCAGCCCTGCGACTTGATGTTACTTAAATTACAGACTGGCACGCTCCCTTCTTCGAGGATGGTGTTGCCGTTTTCCTCCTGTAATACCCAGCCTTTTATCGGAACAAACTGACTGATAAATTTGATTTCATCGCTTATGTTCCTGTCGCGACGTACGCTGAGTGATTTTTGCCTGGCAGAAAGCTGGTTGAGTTCAGCATTAATATGGCGCATAGCCTGCTCCAGCCGACGCCAGCTCCATAACGGATAACTGATGAACTGGAACAGTAATATCGTGGATACCGGCAACCAGATACTGAATAACCATAACAGCAAGGCAACAGCGATCAGGGTGCCTGCGACAATACTGAACAGGGCAAGTAAGGTACTTGCTGGATTAAGGTACGGGTAAATGAGCACAGGCAGCGCAACCAGCAGGACGCTGATAACGATCAACCAGTTTTTTTGCACTTCAGTAATACGGATATCATTGCGTATCGCATCCATGACATTGGCAATTATCTCAACCCCGGACATGGTGCCGCTTTTTCCGGAGAGCGGTGTCGGCAGGGCATCACCCAGACCTTCAGCGGTGGTTCCCACCAGCACTATCTTGTCGCGAAACAGGTCTTTAGGATACTGCCCAGACAATACCTGCGAATAACCGATATGCTGAAAATGTCCGGGTGGGCCGGCGTACGGTATCAGGAAAGGGTATTCACGTGACCATTGCATGGAGGAATATTGTTTCGACTGGTCTGCCGTTTTCACCCTGTCTTCCAGTTCGACGGCATTATCGGCCACGCCTAATAAAGCCAGGCTGTAGTGCGGCCAGTGCGGCTCACCGATGCCTTCTCTGAGGAAGACCCGGCGGGCAATGCCGTCTTCACTGATATCGATATGCACGTGTCCCAGTGCGGCAGCATTGTTAGTGAATTCCGGCAGCGGCAAGGCTTCGATCGGGTAGGCGTTTGTGCTCTCCTGCGACATAAAAATCGGCAGTACGACTTTTCCACTCGCACGCATGGCACGTGCCAGCAATATATCGGATATCGGATTATTACTATCGTGTTCGTTGAAAATGATATCCAGGCCGATAGCTTTCGGTGATTCCATTTCAAGTTTATTGATCAAGCTTGCATGGGTAGATCTTGGCCAGGGCCAGCGCCCTATCTCATACAGGCTCTCATCATCGATGGCTATAATGATGATGTCATTAGAAACCGTGCGTGTCCAGAAGGACAGCTGCGCATCGTAGAGCAGATTATCCCAGCGCCAGAGCAGGTTATTTTGTACGAACAGACCGGCAGCGGATGCCAGAAGAACCACCAGTAATACGTGCTCACCCCACACTGAACGTCTACTCCTGGGGTTAGCCTGTTTTACAGAATCCACGTTACAGTTTCATGCTCATAACAACAGTGCGACTAGCCCTATAGTCATAATAATTTTCCAGTAAGAATCGTCTTCAACCGGTGGTGGCGGCTCATTAATTTCAAAGTTGGTAACAGCGTCAAGTCCTTCAAGTTTAAACTGATCGACACCGCGGATACTAAGATAGTAACGGCCAGGCGTAAGCTGGTCCAGTTCGAGCGTGTTTTCTGTGGTCGTGCTATCCACGATAAGCTGGTTGAATTTCTCATCACTTGCCAGCTGGTAGCGATAGAATTCTGCACCATCCAGCGCTATCCAGGAAACCTGAACAGACGTCTGATCAGGCGAGGCCTCAACACTCACATCCGACGCTAACAATAATTTTACCGGTTCGGGCAACGGCTTGTCTTTCCCTCGGCCACAATACCGTAACCATCCTGAAGCTCTTTTTCTGAGGCGCCGGCTGTGACCGCAACAAAACCTTCGGTCACCTCAGTTCTGCTAATCTGTTCATCATCCGTCGACAGCCTGAACGCAGTGCCGCGTACGGCAGTAATTGCCGCCGGTGTTCTGATCTC
>CAVQDO010000027.1:0-30219 GCA_963711255.1 uncultured Gammaproteobacteria bacterium
CCACCATTTGTCATGTCCCTGCTGCTTGCATTGATGAGTGACGAGTTCAATCACAACACCAGAACTGCATGCTGTTCCCAAAAGTGCCCATTTGGGTTGTGGGAGCTTTTGAATGACGCGCCTGCAAATGGATTTGCCATAACTTCACCAGAAACCATCCGATTCGGGTAATTCTTGTGTGCTGTCCTACTATTTAGACTGCGCTCTATCGATTTAACGCAAGTCCAGTGGGAGAAAGCACTTTTAAGCACTTTAATTATTTTTGTCCCGTGTGGTGCTAGTGGCTCTATGTGGTGGAAGTTTCACATGTCTCCGATGCCCATGTGAGTTGCACCGATCGAAAGAGAACGATCTAATTAGTAGGAAAGCACATGGAGCTCAACAAAAACGGACTGTTTTCGGCAAAGTAATGACTGTCCATTTATTGCGGAGCTATCGCGTGGCTTTCAAGACTTCCGGCGCACTTCAACGCACTCGGCGCGCGCGGAGGCAAAAAAATTGACTCAAAAATGACGTCGAGTTAACCTTCAACGGAAGGATTAACGGTCGTGACGTAGTTTCCGATTTTGTCTACAAATGACTGACGGTCGGACACACACAGTTGAGGATAGCATGATGGACACGTCGTTGCCTTTTGACGGGTGCGTTAAAAATAAACACACACAAACGAACATTGTCGACACCGTGGGCGCTTCACAACATTCCTTGATGAATGTGCAGAAATGGCGGATGACTGCAATGGAAAGAACATGTGACACCGCCGGCGCGCCATCGAAGAGTTTTTCACTAACAACGAACAATCGCCAAAGTTCAACAGACCGACAACATCGCGGCACTCACTGACAACGGATTCCCAGGTTTGGTCGAACAGCAAAGAGTGATCACTTTTGTTGCTGTTAACAAGAAAACAATGAACATCAAGTCCAGCAAGATGACAGAACGTGACGAGGAGGGTTTCAAGGAACTCTCTTTTTGTATTTGCATTGGTGGCGGTGTCCTTCCAAAAACACGCGACTTGCAAACGGCAATGTGTGACTTTTTCAAACGTTCAAAACGTTCGGGACGTGACTGCCTGTGCCTCGAGTGCCCGAAAGATGAGAACTTCTGTGTTTGTGGTGACGGATTGCACAAAACCGGTTGCCAACACATGAGGTGCAGCTGTAAAAAGAATCGTTTGAAACTTGTTCTCGATGCGGAGGAGAAGAAATTGAAGGTTTTTCACAAGCGAACGGCTGCGGCAGAAACGGACGTGCAACCAGCACTACGAGTGGTGGAAGAGTGTGTCGATGGATGGATAGATAGATTCTAGTGGTCCTAGCAGCGGTAACGTTCAACAGTTTTATCTTGCTGTTTTCAGTTTATTGGACACATAAATTTAGAATATTGAGTTCAACATGCAGTTAGTATTATTACGGCCTTCATTACTATTTTTAACAGCTCAATATTATTTGTTTAATATTGTGCAGTACCATATTTTCTCATGTTAATAACCTGTACACCTGATTTTTGTCGTCGCACTTTCATCAACCATGGTCTCAATTTGGTACTCATACTATTTCTATGTTTCCTTTCGATTAATGCCAGAGCGGCTGAAATTTTCGCTGATAGTCATATCCATTTTAACTGGGACCAGCGAAAAATAAGTTCCGCATCGGAAATCGTCGATATTCTCAGGCAGCATAATGTTGGTCTCACCATTGTTGCCGGTACACCATCTGAATTAGCGCTTGAATTGAGAGAAGAAGGCGGAGACTGGATTGTCCCCTTCTTCAGTCCCTATATACATGAGTCTGGTAAACGTGACTGGTACCTGGACGAACAGGTTGTTATTAAAGCTGAGCATGGACTAAAAACAGGCCAGTACTTCGGTATCGGTGAAGTGCATTTCATGAGTGGTTTTAAACCGGCAACCAGCAATACAGTTTTTCAGCAGTTAATAAAGCTGGCAAAAAAATACGATGTCCCCATGCTGATTCATATTGATTCCGGCAATGAAAAAACGTTTCTGAATTTATGTTCAGCAAACCCTGAAGTCCGGCTGATCTTTGCACATGCGGGCGGCAACCTTAGAGCCAGGCACATTAAAACAATTCTGAATAATTGTGACAACGTCTGGATAGACTTCGCTGCGCGAGACCCATGGCGTTATGACGGAATCAGTAATGAAGATCACACCCTGCTGCCCGAATGGAAGGCGCTGGTGTTAGCTTACCCGGATCATTTTATCACTGGTACCGACCCTGTCTGGAAAGTTACCCGTGGACAGAGCTGGGATTCAGACGACGAAGGCTGGACACATTATCAAAAGTTATACGATTTCCACTGGAGCTGGCTGAATGACCTGCCCGAGGATATAAGAAAAAAAATAGCCTGGGAAAATACGCAAACCCTGTTAAAAAAATAAGCACTGATAACAGTGAGATAATGTTGTACCCGGCTTAAGCGGCAAAGATAATATCGCTTCACCGGAAAGATATAAACATCATCTCAGGCACTGCCTTCACGCAAGGTCTGAATAGGCGGATGTGTTAACACCGTGCGAGTACCAAGTAAGCCTGCAATAACAACTATAACCGTGCCGCTGACAATACCGGTTAACGCCA
The DNA here is from genome assembly GCA_963711255.1 of uncultured Gammaproteobacteria bacterium. GTDB lineage: Bacteria > Pseudomonadota > Gammaproteobacteria > SZUA-229 > SZUA-229. The sequence goes on from CAVQDO010000027.1 coordinate 2,604, forward strand.
CCGTGATGTCAAACTGGTATTCAAAATTAAAAGCATATTCGGCCAGTACCCAGGCCAGTGAGGTTGCTGACAAACCTGCCAGTAATCCGGAAAGCGCACCGAGCGTGGTGAATTCTGCAATCAGGCCGAGCAACAGTGTTCTTTTGCTGGCGCCAAGGGTTCGCATTACTGCACTTTCAAAACGTCGTTCATCCTGGTTTGATTGTATCGCGGCATACAGCACCGCCAGTCCCGCCAGTATGGTGAACAGAAAAATAAACTCAACCGCGAGTGTTACGCGATCAATAATGCCGCGCACCCGTGTCATTATGGTTTCGACGTCGATCAGGGTGATGTTGGGAAACTCACGCACCAGCTGAGAAAGCTGCTGCCGCTGTTCGCTATCAAGGTAAACACTGGTTACCCAGTTTGCCGGTTTGCCTTCGAGTACACCTGGCGGCACTACGGTGAAGAAATTTATATTAAAGCTGTCCCATTCAACACTGCGCAGATTACTGATGGTAAAATCAATCAGTGTGCCATTAATATCAAAGCTGACAACATCGCCCAGTTGCAGGCGCAGTGTATCCGCAAGGTTTGATTCCAGTGATAACAAAGGTTTGCCAAAATCTTCTTGCTGCCACCATGAACCGGCAACAAGGATATTATCCTGCTGCATTTTCTCTGCCCATGAAAGGTTAAATTCACGGGTAATCAGGTGTTTCGCGCGTTCACTTTCATAATCATCTGAACTGGCATTTAAACCATTGATCTCAAGCAGCCGTGCACGCACCATGGGATAAAGCCGGGTATTGACCACTCCCCTTGCCTTGAAATAATCCGTAATAGCTGTCACCTGATCAGACTGTACGTTAATTACAAAATGATTCGGCGCATCGGCAGGCAGACTGGCCTGCCAGTCATTGAGTAAATCGGAACGCACGGTAGACAGCAGCAGCATCACCATAATACCGAGACCAAATGCGACGATTTGTATTACGCTGCTGGCCGGTCGGCGTGAAATATTCGCCAGTCCGAAACGCCAGGCTACGCCAACACGTCCGCGCAGGCGATTTAATAACAGGATGAGCAGATAGGCGGCCAGTGCCAAAATTACCAGTGTTAGCACAATACCGCCGATTACCGTAGTGACAAGAATGAGATCACCAATTTGCCAGTACAGCAATAGTGACATACAAAGCAGCACGGCCAGGTAAATCGTCCAGCTGCTCACCGGGCGTATGCTTACATCTTTACGCAGCACATGCAGCGGCGGTATTCGCCGTAATGACAGCAGTGGTGGCAGTGCAAAGCCGGTCAGCATCACCACGCCGGTAGCATAACCCAGCAGCACAGCGCTGAATGATGGCGGCGGCAATTGCGTTAGCACCAGCTGGTCGAGTAAGCCGGTAATAATAAACTGGGTCAGTCCGCCGAGTACACAACCTGCGGTGCTGGCCAGTAAAGACAGCCACAGCATCTCCATGGTGAATAGCGTAATGATGGTGTTCTGCGACGCACCAAGGCAGCGCATCATGGCACTGGTGTTGCGATGGCGCATACTGAAACGGTTGGCTACGGTCGCCACTGCGACGCCGGCAAGCAATACACTGATCAGCGCGGCCAGGCCCAGGAACTGCCGTGCCCTTTGCAACGCGGTATTGAGTTCGGGACGGCCTTCTTCGACGGTAAGAATGGCTTCACCCGGTCTGAGTTTATTTTCAATGGCTTTACGGTAATCGTTAATACTGCTGCTTTCACCGGCAATCAATACACGATAATTAACCAGTGCCCCGGTGCTGATTAATTCGGTGGCATCAAGGTCGGCATGGTTCATCATAATACGCGGTGCCAGGCTAAACAGATCGCCGGCACGGTCGGGTTCGTAACGAATGATTTTGCGCAGTTTGAATGTTGAACGGCCAAGCTGAATGCTGTCACCGATCTCAAGTCCGAGTAACTGCAGCAGCCGTGCTTCAACCCATACTTCCCCCGGCCCCGGTATACCTGTAGTCGCTTCATCGGGGCCGAAAGCGCTATCACTGATGCGCAGTGCGCCGCGCAAGGGATATCCCTCTGTTACCGATTTAACTTCCACCAGCTGTGGCCGTTCGCTGCCAGGCACCACACTGCGAAACTGCTGGGTACTGGCCAGCTGGAAGTTATTTGCCCTTGCCTGTTGAATGTAGTCACTGATGTCAGCGCGTCCGGAAGTGATGACCAGATCAGCTGCAATCAGCTCCGCCGACTGCATCTGCAGGCCGCGTTCTATGCGATCGGTAAAAAAACCGACTGCTGTAATACTGGTAACGGCAATAACCAGTCCGATAGCGAGAATATTTAGTTCACCGCCGCGCCAGTCACGCCACAACATGCGCCACGAGCTATGCCAGTAAAAAGCAAATCCTCGTTTACGTGCTGCTTCAGTCATTGCTGTAAACTTCTTTCTGAGTGGTTTCGTGTTTAACGATGCTGCCTGCCTCAAGATTAATCCGTTGCTCGCATAATTGTGACAACTGCAGATCATGTGTTGCCATAATCAGCGTTGTTCCCTGTTCAGCATTAAGCTCAAACAGCAGGTCAATAATGCGTTTGCCGGTTTCACTGTCGAGATTGCCGGTCGGTTCATCAGCAAACAGACAGCGTGGCTTGGTGGCAAATGCGCGTGCAATAGCGCAGCGTTGCTGCTCGCCGCCGGATAACTGGTTAGGATAATGCGTTATGCGCTCCCCCAACCCGACACGCATCAGCAGTTCTTCAGCGGTTTTTCGCGGATGCGGCGCCTGAGCGAGCTCCAGCGGCAGCATAACGTTTTCCAGTGCGGTTAAACCAAACAGTAGCTGGAAATTCTGAAATACAAATCCGACCAGTTCAGCCCGCAGTAAAGCACGACCGTCTTCATCGAAATCATTGAGATTATTATTGTTGAGAATCACTGCGCCCTGTGAGGGTAAGTCGAGACCGGCAAGCAGCCCCAGTAAAGTGGTTTTGCCTGAACCGGAGGCCCCCAGAATAGCCACAGAAGTTCCCGCTTCAATCTTAAAGTTGATATCATGTAACAGGGTCAGCACACCGTCACGGGTGCTCACCTGCTTGCCCAGTTGACGAGCTTCGACAAAAGTATTATCCATAGTGAATAGCAATGAAAAAAATCATCTCCAAATTATTACTACCAGGTTTGGTGCACGCTGTACTGCTTAGTACCTTATATCTCGGTTTAGTTCTCGGCTGTAACCCTACTGCATTCGCCGCCAATAAAACACCGGCAGGCATACTGGTATTAGGTGACAGTCTGAGCGGTGCCTATGGTATTAATGTTAACGAAGGCTGGGTTTCCCTGCTACAGCAACAGATTGTTGATCAAGGTTATGATTACAAGGTGATCAACGCAAGTGTCAGTGGTGATACCACGCGTACCGGTTTAAGCCGTATCGATTCAGCACTGAAGAACCACGAACCATCAATTGTTATTATCGCGCTCGGCGGTAACGATGGCCTGCGCGGCCTTGCCTTTAGTGAAATTGAAAATAGTCTGAGCCAGATCATCGAGCGCTGTAAACAGGACAAGGTTAAACTGCTGCTGGTCGGCGTTCGCCTGCCGCCAAATTACGGGCCGGTTTACAATCAGCAGTTCGCCGAACTATATCGTAATCTGGCTGAACGTTATCGTATACCGCTGGTGCCTCAAATGTTAAACCAGGTCGCGGATCACCCCGAACTAATGCAGCAGGACGGCGTGCATCCAAAAGCAGGTGCACAGCCCCAGGTAATGAAAAATGTATGGGCAGGGTTAAAACCGGTTTTAGACCAGGACAACTAACGGCCAGTAAATCAGAACAGGTAACCGTCATTGCTCTAATAACCTACGTCCATGTAGGGATCGCAATGACGGGATTATATGCCTTAGCGATTTTCAGCCAGTTCGGTAAATATCCGGATATAGTCATTCGTTTTGTCAATGAAATACGCCTTCTGTTGCGGCGTTAGACTATGCACAATAGCCACGGTAAGTTGCACAATGATTTGCAGGTTTGCTTCACTAATGCGATTCATCTCGGCATGATCACTAATATCAAAATCAGCGAAAAATGTGCGCAGATGTTCAGCTTTAAGCTCCGCTGATTCGTTGTTATCAAGAATCTGCTGAATAGCTTTTTGCCAAATCAGTCGTTGTTCCAAGCGCAGACTGGCGGAACTTTGTAATTTCTGCGCTGCCAGTGCAATGGAGCTCTCCTGCTCGTCACTCAGTTCACCCAGCCAGTTTTCATAATTTTCCAGCACGCGTTCAGAATACGATTCGATACGCTCGTCTTCATCGATATCAATATATTCATCACGAAAATCTTCATTCTTATCAGCAATGCTGGCATACAGCTCTGTACGTTTTTCGGCATCAAGCAATGGCAGTAACATAACCATCTCCTGATTAATCTTCAATGAAAGTATTTTCCAGAATGATTCAAGTGTTTCGATATGCTGCAGCAACCTCTCCCCGGTCAGCTGCGGCCCTGCATCCTGCTGAACATTGCGCAGCCAGTCAGCATATTGAACCAGCTGTGTATTGCGATGCCAGTTGATTAAAACCTCGGCACGTTGTTCAACTTTAAGCTCAAGCACATCATCCAGTGAAACCATGCCTTCAACATAAGCTGGAATCAGGTAATCCAGCCGGTTATACAATGTTTTCAATGAGCACGCAGAAACCAGCGTAATGAACACAGCGATGAGAATGATTTTTTTCTGCCGCATTAACATTGTCTTTGTTTTAGCACCGGCCTGTTGTCAGCTGATTAAATCCAGGCTGAAAAACTTCAGCAGCCGGCAACACACTTGCCCTTGCTGTCAAATTCCATGGTACGACCGCTTAACGGTAAATGCACGGGTACTTGCGCTGCTTTTATAAACCGGTCAGTCCGCGTATCAGCAATCACTTTACCGGCTTTGGTTGATGCCTCATTAGCGTGAGAAGGAATAACAGAAGCGGGTTTGATCATTTTATTAATAACATAGGCTGCTTCTTTTGGGCCCGTGGTGTAAGTATCACCAATATTGATCACTGCCAGTTTTACACCGTAATGCTGACGTACCACAGACTCCTGCTCGGCGGTAATTCCAGTATCACCCGACAGGTAAACGGCAAGACCGTTAGAAAATGTGAGTACATAACCGGTCGGCGGTCCGGCGTAGGCAGTCAGGCCGGCGACATCCAGCATATGGCCCAGATCGCCACCAATCATGTCGCCACTAATGCCGTTAGAATGAACCGCGGGCACGGTAGTGATAGCGACGCCGCCTACTTTTTTAGAGGCGCCAAAACGCACCAGCTGTGCGTCTTCAGCATTACCGCCCAGCGCCTTCAGTTTGCCGGCAAAAAACTTCGGCATTTCACTGCCGGTGATAATTTTAGCTTTTTTTGCCAGCGCAATATTTACACTATTGGTATTAGGTGTGACCACAATCGATACATCTGGCTTATCACAACTGCCTGCATTGACGGCCTTTATGTGGCTGCCGCCGACATGGTCTGCATGCATATGGCTGACCAGTATTACATCAATATCTCCAAGACGCGGGTCATTCGTACCGGCGACGGTCATGCCAGCATCATAGAGAAACCTTGTGCCATCGGGGTCTTCCAGGATTAATGCGCGGTCAAATTTACAAAACTCGCCATCATGGCTCCCCAGCGGGGTAATCTTCACATTAGCCGCATGTGCGTACTGTATGGAGAAAAGAAAAAAACTGCCTGCGAGAATAACGGCAGGACGCATAAATAAATTCATTATTGGCATAAGTCGGACCCTTTTTTTGGTTTTAGATGTGTTCATCGTATTTACTTATCAGCTACAAAGCGTGTGTTTAACATTCTTATGGTACTGAATAATTTTATTTTATTATTGCAGTTTTTGAACGATTCTTTTATTTCCCTACCTTACTGCTTAGCGTAAACAGGCAGATTTAAAAAAGCAGGTATCTAAAGTGAACCGTATCAATCCTAATAAACTATTACTGTCAAAGTGGACTGCTGTTCAGCCGCAAAGAAAGCAGCGGCACTTTATAGTCAGCAAAGTCATTCGCGGTAATGATGAAACCATTACTGGCTGCGAGCTGGAATCCGTCATCAGCAAACAGATCAATATAATAGACTGGCGTCAGCTTAAAGATTCCGCTGTCTGGATTATGGGCTGGAAGTAACTCCAGGCATAGACGCTCCTGACCCCGGCTAAAACACGCTAATTAAAGACAAACCGCTAGTCCATCATGACACTGTCAAGCCGGGCAGAACGAGTATCCGGTATGGGCTTATTATCGGCAGCATGATAACTGAATACCAGCGAATACTTGGCTTTATCTGTCTGGTTTTCACCGGCAACGTGAAAAGTTCGGCAATGAAAGAACAGTACATCGCCAGCTTTTAATTCTGCATCCACAGCAGTGTCGATTAGTGGTTTATTCTCCGGCAAGTCCTCGCGCAAAAACAGGGCCGCATCGAAGCGTCCGCGATCGAGTTCGATTTTATGGGAACCCGGTATGAATTTCATGCCGCCTTTTTCGTTATATTCGTCGCCGAGTGCCAGCCAGACGTTGACCAGTTCCGGACGGTCGAAACTCCAGTAGCGAATGTCCTGGTGCCAGCCGGTTTTACTGCTGTATTCAGGCATTTTGGTCATAATGCAATTATGATGATTCTGCGCAAGCATTACATGTTTAGTGTCGATCAGCTGTTTAACCGCTGTTACAACAGTGGTATCGTTTGCCCATTCGCGAAATGCGGCATCACGGGCATAGGCATTGAGTAAACGTCGCGGGGTATAGCCACCGGGTGATGACTTGCTGGCCGGCGCTCCCGGATACACCAGGTCGGATTCATATTCCAGCGGGCCTAATGCCGGTTTCAATGCGGACTCAACTGCTTCAATCATGCGTTTACGCAGTGCTTCAGGTGCGAGATTGCGAACAATCAGATAACCGTCTCGCCGAAACTGCTGCACTTGTAACTCGGACAGGCTGTTATTCAACCGGGATTTTTCTACATTCGACATCTAACGATAACCAGCTCGGTAATTTCGGGTATTTGTATTCTAAAATAGTAATCTTTAATTGCGTAACTTATTGTTCTTTTTTTCTGGATCTGGCTGGTCGGCATCGTCCAGTTCATAGGCATCGGCAACATAAGCCGGGCCTTTCATTAACACGACTGTAACACAGCCTATGGCTACGGTAAGAACGGCTGTCAACACAGTAAAAAACAGTGACATAGATAATATATCAATACCGATCTGAAATTTCGCGATTTCTGCAGTGCTCGCACCGGCTGGAAACAGGCGGTTAAAAAGCGACATAAAGAGCGGAATGACGATTCCAGCAAAAAGGATTTTCGGCAGCATTTTAAGAATAGTCCATTCCAGACCGGCGGAATGATGCTTGTTATGCAACTTTTTCATGATCACTCCCGGCTGCCTGGCAGCATTTATTGCAGGTCAGTAAAAGACATACCTTAGTATTGTAATGATAATGAAAAAAAATATAAGTTCATTATTTAACTTTATAAGCTAATAAACGCAATAGTCTGCATGTAAATCGCCTATTGAAAGAAACGACCTGGTACAGGTTCATGGGATAGTTGCAGCGGGCAATGATGGTTTCGACCCGCTGCATGCATCTGGTCTTAATCAGGCAGCGTGCTTAGCTTTGGCTCCGGCAATATAATCTGCAAGTGCTTCTGCGCCACCAATATTTTTACCATTGATAAAAACCTGCGGTACTGTCTCTTCACCGGTGATGGCACGAACAGAACGTGTTGCTGCATGCGTACCCAGGGTGATTTCGTCATAATCCATACCGCTGTCAGATAAAATCTGTTTTGCCTGGGCGCAGAATGAACAGCCTGGTCGAGTAATAATGCTTACTGCATCAGGTTTGCTGGCGCCTGGGTTAATGTGTGTCAGCATGGTGTCTGCATCTGAAACATCAAATGGATCACCCGGTACATCCGCTTCAATGAACATTTTTTCGATTACGCCGTCTTTAACCAGCATAGAATAACGCCACGAACGTTCACCAAAGCCAATGTCTGACTTGTCTACCAGCATGCCCATACCGCGGCTGAAGTCACCATTGCCATCAGGTATCAAGGTTACATTCTCAGCTTCCTGGTTTTCTTTCCAGGCATCCATGACAAAGGCGTCATTAACAGAAAGACAGATGATTTCATCGACACCATTTTCTTTGAAAACACCCGCTAGCTCGTTGTACCTTGGCAAATGTGATGACGAACAGGTTGGGGTAAATGCACCTGGCAGTGAAAACACAATCACCGTTTTCCCCTTGAATAATTCATCGCTGGTAACATCAACAAACTCGCCGTTTTGACGGGTCTTGAATATGACATCAGGCACCTTCTGGCCTTCTTTGTTTTCTAACATGTTTATCTCCTGTTTATAATGACTGCATATAATGATAAAACTAAAATTTGAACAGTAACTGACTTGACTCGTGGTGCTTTAACTTACGATGTCTGATGGCTATTAGTAAAGTTAATTTAAACTATTATCATGATAGTTAATACTAATCGTCGCCTGATTGAAATTAAAAGCTAACTTAAATGATCAACATGCAGTTGTTGCGACTAATTCCGCAATTACGTATATGTCTAGAATTTAACGCGTTTTAGCTCAGTCTCGATAACTTCAACAACACGTTTATCAAGCGGGTCGACAGCACTCTGAAAACTGGTAACCATGTTGCCATCGCTATCAATCAGGTATTTATGAAAATTCCATTGCGGAAAACTGCCCGATGTTTCCGCCAGTTTACGGTAAAAAGGGTCCGCATTTCGACTGCTTACCCGTGTTTTACTAAACATCGGGAACTCCACGCCATAGGTGACACTGCAGAAATCTCTAATCTCTTTTTCAGTACCCGGTTCCTGGTTACCGAAGTCATTGGATGGAAAGCCAAGCACAACCAGGCCCTGTTGCTGGTACTGCCGGTAGAGTTTTTCCAGTGAATCATATTGATCAGTATAGGCGCAGCGGCTGGCAGTGTTGACCACCAGGATGACCTTGCCCTGGTATTCCTCGCACAGGTTTAACTGCCTGTCATTGTTTAATGTACGAACATTAAAATCGAGCAGAGCTGTACATTCTCTGGCATAAAGTTGAGTGTTGCCCGTTGCTGTTATTAAAAACATTGTCAGTAATAACATAGAACGGACGGTGCATTGCCTGAGATGAGCCAGGAAGTTATTAGCTGCGTTTATTAATATATTCATCATTAAAAGGGTAATTTATCCAGTGAATTAAATTTGGTCACGCCATCCGGCAGCTTACGTAAGCGTTTAACACCCTCTCCACCGGTCCAGATATCGACCCCTGGTTCAATAGAGTCACGTAACTCGGTCAGGTTGCTGCGGATATTTTCATATTGGTAGGCAGCGCTGAAAGTAATGCCCACTGTATCAATGTCAAAACGGTCAACAGCTGAAACTATCTGGTCAAGCGGCACCTCGCCGCCCAGGTTCACCACAGAAATGTCACGTGAAGACAGTAATGCAGAGATCATCAGTAATCCCATTGTATGTGCTTCGCCGGGTAATGTAGCGAGTAAAACTCGTGGTTGTTTTGCCGTTATCTGTATTGCTGAAATTTCGCTATTGAGAAAACGCGACAGCACTTCGGATAGCAGGTGCTCTTCAAAAATTTGTAACTTTCCCGATGCCCAGCGCTCACCGACAGTAACCAGCAGAGGTGCGACTGTTTCTGTAATAAATTGCTGCATACCCTGCTGCTGATAAATTTCCGATAAGGCAGATTCAAGGGCATCACCATTGGTGGTCTGCAATACTGTGAGAATACGCTCTATTTCCTCACTCAGCGGTGTTTCCGGGTACAGATCTGATTCCAGCAGGTCCAGGTCGGCATCACTAAGAGCGACCACTTTACCGGGGCGCAATCCCTGGTCTAGCAGTCGCCTGATACGCTGTAACCGCCGCAATTGCTCTTCCGGATAGCTACGCTCTCCTTTTTCATTGCGCAAAGGTACTGGAAAACCATAGCGACGCTCCCAGATTCGCAGCGTATCGCGAGCTATGCCACTGTCTCGCTCAACCGCGCCGATAGAAAGGTACTCAATATTCATGCTTCTACTATAACAAATATTGTAATAAATGCAAAAATAATTATATTTGTCCTAGACAAAAATATAATAATCCATATAATGGAATCATGACTGAGGTAAACCAAGCCGTATTACCTATTTCTACAATGTGTTTAAACAATCAAAAATAAGATAGTTATTGGAGAAACATCATGAGTAATCACGAAAAACAGATAGTGGCAACCGAGCAGATTTATGACAGTCAAATGCGGTTGGCAGAGTTGGAATATATTGAGATTATGTCTTCAGTAGTACCAGGAAGCCGTCTCCACGAAATAATTCACAATCCCATCGATAGCCGGATTGATGAAGAATAGTCTCCTTGCCGGGCATCACCCGTCTGGCATTTCTTAGAGGACGGTTATCAACACCCTTTAGAGTGTTCTTCACTTATCTGTTGATAACTCGAACCCGCCGGAGAGACATTCCCAGCTCTCCGGATTTTTTTTAAGGACGCTTTAAACCTTAAGGGAAAAACAATAAGCTGAAGAGAACCATTATGCGAATTTCAACACTAGACCCAATTTCAATGAATGATGTTACTGATACCGAAACAGCCCCCTATGTAATTGAAGGTGAAGGCCCTGATGCGCTTAAAGTCTATTTTGAATCAGAAGACAACAAAATAGAATACCTGGATATACCCTTGCATACAGCTAATTCAACCCTGGCTGCTGCTTATGCCCTGAGCGCTGATTCAGACATTAGCGGTACGATTAATTAACCAACGAAGCGTCTCGGCTAATATCCCGGACGAATCAGGAATAAGGCTGTAATGAACAAACTTACTATCTTTTACGATGGCTTATGCCCGCTGTGTTCTCTTGAGATCAGTCAACTGAAAGGTTACGATCAAAATGCGGATATTTGTTTTGAAGACATCCATGCACAGGATTTCATGCAGCGCTATCCTTATATCGATCCCATCAAAGCCAACAGTATTCTACATGGCCAGTTAAGTAACGGGCAGATGATATATGGCCTGGATGTTACCTGCATGGCATGGAAAACCGTGGGCAAACATCGCTGGTTAACAATCCTGCGCTGGCCGGTAATACGCTGGTTTGCAGACCTGGCTTACCGCTTTTTTGCGCGTTACCGCAAACCAATTTCATCCTGGATGACAGGAAAAAATGAAGCACTGAAATGCCAGCGTTGCGATGAATAACGGTGCAATATTCTATGCGTTACCTATTACCCGGCAGCTTACTGCTGTTCACTCTTATCATGAACCTCGGAAGTATTAACAGCGTGCACGCTACTGAAACAGTCGTTAAAAGCCTGGTCATTGATGATCGCAGTAATAGCGATTTTCAATCAAACCTGGGCTTGTCCTGGCGCCTGGTGACTGACGATGTCATGGGCGGTATTTCCAGTGGAAATTTATCACTTGATACCTACAAAGGCAGGAAATGTCTGCGCATGCGCGGTGATGTGAGCACTGAAAATAACGGCGGTTTTGTACAAATATCACTAGCCCTGTCAGAACAGGGTGAATATGACGCTTCGCAATTTAGCGGCGTAGAAATAGAGGTAGCCGGTAATAATGAACAATATAATATTCATTTTCGTACTGATGACCTCTGGTTTCCCTGGCAGTCCTACCGTGCCAGTTTTGTGGCTGCAACTGACTGGCAGAGTTATCGAATTCCTTTTGCCAGTCTTGAGCCATATAAAACCGGAGAAGATTTTTCAGCCAATAAACTTGAGCGTATTGGACTGGTCGCCATCGGTCGTGAGTTCCAGGCAGACCTGTGTCTCGCCTCGATCAGGTTTTATTCTGAATAACATATTGCCATTATCCATACAGGTATTACGAAAATGAGCAAATCAGCAGCAGTTATTATCGGTGCCAGCGGTGGACTTGGTGCCGCACTCAGTAATGAATGGCAGCAAAACGATGCGGTAGATATGGTTATTACTGTCAGCCGCTCAGTAATTCCCGAGGACCTGGCTATCGATGCATCCAGGCTGCAACATTTACGCTGCGACTACAGTGAAGCCTCAATCGCCAGTACCTGCGAGCAGATAAAAACTTTAATCGAAAGTACGGATATCGATAGTATTAGCCGGGTATGTATCTGCAACGGTGTATTACATAACGAAAAGGTCTGGCCTGAAAAAAAACTTGAAGAAATCAGCCTGCATGCCATGCAGGAAGTATTTACCAGCAACAGCATTGTTCCGCTACTCTGGTTGAAAGCCCTGTTTGCGCTGGTTAAAGGCACAGATGACTGTATCATTTCTGTGTTCAGTGCACGAATAGGCAGTATCGATGACAACCGTTCGGGTGGCTGGTACAGTTACCGGGCATCAAAAGCGGCGCTTAACATGCTGTTAAAAACGGCCGCCATCGAGTACCAGCGACGTGCCAGGAATGTAAAGTTGATTGCTTTTCATCCCGGGACAACCGACACCCAGCTGTCAAAACCCTTTCAGGCTTCAGTCAGGAAGAATAATTTGTTCAGCCCGCAATTCGTTGCAAAACATCTTGTCACTATAATGAACAATCAGCCGGTAGACGGCACATTATCATTTATTGACTGGGAGAATAAAACCATTGCCTGGTAACGAAAAAGCTGCAAAATTTCTTGGTTATGCCGGATTACTACCCTTTATTACGTTCAGTTTTGCCAGCTGGCTGCCGGATATTGCGAGCCTTGATGTCATAGAAATACTTATTGCCTATGCGGCAGTTATCCTTTCTTTTATGGGCGCTATACATTGGGGTATCGCGATGTCGAATGTAAATCAGCATCAAAGCGAACACCTTTTTGCCAGTGTGATTCCGGCACTTATCGCCTGGCCTGCACTGCTGTTACCGCAGATAACTGCGTTGCTTATTTTGCTGATCAGTTATGTCGTGCTTTTTGCTTATGACTGGGCATCACAAACTTCACAGGCTTTTCCCGACTGGTATATACCGATGCGAAAGAAACTGACCATCATTGTTACGCTATGTTTAACCGCAGCCCTTCTTTCTATTGAAAGCTGAGAGCGTGCATCAACATAATCAATAGGTTATAGCTATTGATCTTTGCTGTTTTAGTCCGTTGTTTTATTGCTTATCACTGAGCTGCCTGAATTAATTAGAAAAAACTAGTTGTCAAAACAGACAAACTTTACTAATAAATAAATCTGCTAACTTGCTGACATTCTCATTAAAGAAATCTCAAGCGCTGCCGTTATATACAGCAATGCTCTAATCAGTAATTTCACTACTCATAGTAGTCCACAGCAATAATGGGAAGATTTATATGCGAGACGCATTTGTTGGCCGGCAGCCAATTTTCGACAGCAACGGTTCAGTCTACGCTTATGAATTGCTATTTCGTGACGGCAATCAAAATAATGGTGAAGTCTTTGATGGTAATCGTGCAAGCTCACAGGTGTTAGTAAATACCCTGACAGAGTTCGGTCTCGAAAATATCGTCGGCAGTTACCCTGCTTTTATCAATATGACACAGGAATTGCTTTCTGATGACATCATACAGATGCTGCCTAAAGAACACGTTGTTCTGGAAGTGCTGGAGAATGTAACTGTTGATAATAAACTGATAAACACTGTATCAGAACTTTCGAACCAGGGTTTTACTATTGCGCTGGACGATTTTACCTACAGCGATGAGTGGTTACCGCTGGTTGAGATAGCTGATATTATCAAGTTGGATATTCTGGCATTAAGTAATGAGCAGATCGAGCAGCATGTAGAACTGCTGCATGCCCATAACAAGTGTCTGCTAGCTGAAAAAGTTGAAACGGGTGAGCAGTTTACTTTCCTGCAACAATTCGAATTTGATTTTTACCAGGGGTATTATCTTAGCAGGCCATCCATCGTCGAAGGCAAACGTACACCAACTAATAAGCTGCTGATATTACAGTTGCTGGCAAAACTGTCGGGACCCGAACCGGTACACAGCGAAATAGAGGCTCTTATCGTTCAGGACGTCGCGCTAAGTTATAGAATCCTGCGGTATATCAATGCGGCCTGTTTTGCCCTGCCCAGGAAAGTTGATTCGATCAATGAAGCAATTATTTATCTTGGCCTTAGCAATATAAGGCGCATTTCATCGATGCTGGTAATGAGTGGCTTTAACGATGTTTCAATTGAAGTTTTACAAACCGCGTTACTTCGAGCACGTATGTGCGAATTACTGGCAGAAGCCAGTGATATGCAAAATACCGATACCTGCTTTAGCCTGGGTCTGTTTTCAGCACTGGATATTATGCTGCAAGCGCCATTGTCAGAGATAGTCAGTAAACTGCCGCTTGATAATGAACTGCAGCAAGCATTGCTAATGCAAGGTGGTGAATTAAGTGAATTACATGAGTGTGTCCTGGCCTATGAGCGACAGCAGTGGAGTAATGTATCATTTGCTGATCTCAGTACTGAGGAAATCAGTAATGCATACCTCAAGGCTGTTCAATGGAGTAACGAGAGCGGAAAATCGCTTCAGTCCTGAAGCGAGCTTGTAACTTACACTGACTGGGCAGTCGTTACGTATTTAAGTACTTCAATAACCTCGCCGGCAGTTTTTGCCCAGGCCATAGCAGCAGCATCGACTTCTTTTAGCGGGTGAATGATCGATTCATCATGAAGGGTAATATATGGCGTACCCATGGCTGCGCACTGACCGGCTTCAAATGCAGCATTCCATTGTTTGTATTTATCACCAAATCGAACAATGGCAAGGTCACAGTTCTCAAGCAGGGTTTTAGTACGAATTGCATTGACCTTTGACGACTTGTTATCTCGCCAGAAATTGTTCGTTTCTAAACCCAGCACATCACCGGCTGCATCGCTGGCTTCATGATCAGTGACTGCTGAAGTAAAAGTTATCGGCAGCTTTTCCGCTTCTGCGCCTGCCATTATCTGTTCGCGCCAGTCTGTGTGTATCTCGCCTGAAAGGTAAACGCTCCAGTTCATCATGTCCTCTTAATGTCTGTTGTTAAATTGGTCATTTTAACAGCTTCATTGCTAGAGTGACTTTATGATTAAGATGCTGAGGCTAATCATGAGAAAAAGACTTATTAACTGGCGAAATCCACTCTTAGTGGGACATATCGTATTCAGTCTCAGTTGTCCTGGGTGATGAATTAGTTGAGCTAAAAAGCGATCTGTCTAATATCCAGTCCATAACTATTATTCTCCAGGCTTTTTGCAATATGCACGGGGATTTTATCCTGTTGCCTAAGATCAAAAACCCTGTGCTTTTTATAAGGACGTTTTTCAGCGTTTAGTAACATTAATACTTTAGGTTTAAGTTTCTGTTCTGTATTCTGTGAGATGACAGCACCGACCTCGCCTGATGAAAGCTCAACAAGCGAGCCTGTCGGGTATACCCCCATGCACTGCATAAACTGTTCTACCAGCTCTTGCTGAAAAGCCTTGTCTCGCAGGTTATATATATTTTGCAGTGCTTTATGCTCTGCTATTGCTTCTCTAAATGGCGTTGCTGTAATCATTGAATCATAACAGTCGATGATGGCTGCCATGCGTCCATAAGCGGGTGTCTGTACACCAACCAGCCCATTCGGGTAACCACTGCCGTCATAGCGTTCATGATGAGTCAACGCAATATTGATTACATGCTCGTTAATACCAGTCGTTTGACGCAACATATCGACACTAAAAGCTACGTGTTTGCGCATTACAACAACTTCAGTCTGGGTTAACGGGGTGTTTTTATTCAAAAGAGCAACGGGTATCTTAACTTTACCGATATCCATCAACAGTAAGCCTGTAGCTAAGGTATTTAGCTCTCTCTTTTTTAAACCAAGATGTCGGCCAAATGCGATGCCCAGGGCACAATTTTGTATCGAATGCTCATAGCTGGAAAGATCATGTGATTGCATTTTTGATAACCACATAAAAGCATCTGAATTTCTAATCATGCTGTCCAGCACGGGCTCTACTGCACTTTTGACAGTAGCAACATCCAGCTTACCCTTGCGAAGATCTTCTTCCATAATACGTGCGACACATTCTGACGCTTTATCTAATGCTGCTTTTGCATCGGGCATTTCTTCTACTGTGGATTTTTTATCGACGTATCCAACATCTCTCCTGCCGGTGTCGAGAATAGCTTCAACCTGTTTATTAATGGGCAGAGACTGTTTGGTTTGAACACCAGGAGCCATGTCAAAATACATGTCTGCAGGAATACCCAGATTAATATCAATGTAAACATAGCTACAGTATTTAACTAATTTACTTATCGTAGTTTCATCTTCAATGAAAAATCCCTGAATTAAAAATGGTGTTTGCATCCATGGACGATCAAGTTTTGAAACATACATGCCCACTTTTAAATAAGCGGTACTAACTTTGCGATCCATAACAGGAGACCTGACGAAATCTAAAGAATGATATTTGAGTAATTAAGATTTTGAATATTTAACACTGAATAGTTGAGATATTCAGCTATATGGAGATTTACCTATAAAGTAGATTATAGCTTTATATATTCACAAAGGGAGTGCTTTCAGGAAAATCGACGGTTTTTTGGCAATAATTCCGACAAACGGTACACGCGGTTTATGAATGCCAGCAGCGATATCAATATAATTATCTCAATCATAGAAAAGCAGAAAAGAACTTATTGTATCTTACTGATTTTGTTGTGTTAACCATTGAATCAGGTAACATAAAAATTACCTGAGACTTCACTATTTAATTCAAATATCTATCTGAAGAATCAAGCTATTTAGGCGATATCGTCCATAGAGCATGAACACCGATTGTAATAGTTTGAATCAATGATGATCAAACTTTATGCAAATAACAGCATGTGAATTGAATCAAAATTAGTCACTTATTTATTATTCATCAGCTTAATAAAGACGGCTTGGCATGCCCAGGCTAAGGACTAGGGTTTGCATGTGTCAGGTGAATATCTTCGATAGCTTCAAGCACCTCACTCGGCAATTGTAAATTGATGCTGTCAATATTACTGCGTAACTGTTGCATGCTCGTTGCACCGATAATGGTACTGGTCAAAAATGGCCGACTGTTAACATAAGCCAGTGCCATCTGTGCCGGATCAATATCGTATGCCTGTGCCAGTGCAACATAATGTTCAGTTGCTGTTATCGCCGCCGGGCTGTTGTAACGGGTATAGTCCGGGTAAAGCGTAATACGTGCGCCTTCAGGTTTTTCACCGTGCAGATACTTACCGGAAAGTACACCAAAACCCAGTGGTGAATATGCCAGTAAACCGGCCTTTTCGCGCCAGGAAACTTCAGCCAGACCAATTTCATAACTGCGATTTAACAGGCTGTAAGGGTTTTGTACGCTGACAACACGCGGTAAACCCGCCTGCTCGGCATAATGCAGAAACTGCATGACGCCCCAGGGAGTTTCATTTGACAGGCCAATATGACGAATCTTGCCGGCTTTTACCTGTTCGGCCAGTGCTTCCAGGGTTTCAAGAACCGGTGTTAACTGTTCATCTGATGGCGATTCGAAACCCAGCTTGCCAAAAAAGTTGGCTTCTCGCTGCGGCCAGTGCAATTGATAAAGATCGAGATAATCCGTTTGTAAACGTGCCAGGCTTTTATCCAGCGCCTGTGCGATATCATTTCGATCGAAGCGGGTTTTGCCGCCGCGAATGTGCGGTATCCAGTCCTCACCCGGCCCGGCGATTTTACTGGCAAGAATAATCTGCTCACGGCAACCGCGCGCATGCAGCCATTCGCCAATGATTTCCTCGGTACGGCCATAGGTTTCTGCTTTAGGCGGAATCGCATAAAGCTCGGCGGTATCAAAAAAGTTCACCCCCTGCGTCAGCGCGTAATCCATTTGCTCAAACGCCTGCTCAGCTGTATTCTGCTGGCCCCATGTCATGCTGCCAAGGCAGATAACGCTAACGTCTAAATCGGTATTGCCCAGTTTTCGGTATTGCATTTTTTGACCTTGAATTATTACTTGAGTTATTACTTAAATTTTTTACGTGAGTTATGAATGACCAGGTTTTTATACTAACCGGCTTTAGCGCATGGTAACAAGCTCTTCAGCGCTGGTTGGATGAATGGCGACGGTGTCATCGAGATCCTGTTTGGTGGCACCCATGCGAATTGCCACGGCAAAACCCTGCAGCATTTCGTCAGCACCCGGCCCGATAATATGACAACCAACAAGTTTCTCTTTGGCGCCAACGGTAACCAGTTTCATTGCAGTCGGTACGCGTCTTTCAGTAAAGGCAAATTGCATTGATGTAAACCGGGTCTGGTAGATTTTAACCGCCTCACCATGCTGCTTGCGTGCTTCGCTCTCGGTTAAACCTACCGTGCCGATAGGTGGATGGGAGAAAATAACCGAAGCAATATTCTCATAATCAAGTTTACGTTTCGGCTGATTATTAAACAGCCGGTCAGCAAGCCGGCGACCGGCAGCAATGGCTACCGGGGTAAGCTGTTCCCTGCCGGTGATATCGCCAATCGCATAAATGCCTTCAACGTCAGTGTTCTGGTAAGCATCTGTATTGATGTAACCCTGTTCATCAGTTTTCAGGCCGGTTTTTTCCAGTGCGATATTATCTGTATTAGGTGTGCGGCCAATCGCCCAGATAACCTGGTCTATGCCTTCAGTACGACTGCCCTTGTCGCAGATCAGGGTAAGTTTGCCATTTTCTTTTATTACTGAACCAACCTGGGTGCTGGGGAAAATAGAAACACCGTCTTCAAGCATCTGCTCCATCAAACCTTCACGCAACATGGCATCAAACTGGCGCAAAAAATGCTGTTTGCGCAGGTACAGGCTGACGTCACTGCCAAGCGCATTCAGTACACCAGCAACTTCAACCGCAATGTAGCCTGCCCCCACAACCGCAACGCGTTCAGGTTTTTCATTCAGGGCAAAGAAACCGTCCGAATCGATACCTAACTCGGCGCCGGGAACATCCGGTGTCAGCGGACGGCCACCGGTGGCAATGACAATATGATCAGCGCTATAAGTTTCGCTACCTACCTGTACTGTATGCGCGTCAACAAAGCTTGCATGGCCCTGAATCTCATCGATTTCAGAGTCCGACAGATAGCTGTGATACCAGGTATTGATGCCTTTGATATAAGTTTCACGCTGACTGACCAGCTTGCTCCAGTCAAAGCCATTGGTGGTTACATCAAAACCGTAGCTGCCAGCCATCTCCAGGTTATGGGCAATTTCGGCGCCATACCACATTACTTTCTTGGGTACGCAGCCGACATTAACGCAGGTTCCGCCAAGTTTGCCGGATTCAATAACAGCGCAGCGTTTGCCATAACGGGCAGCGCGTTCTGCGACGGAAAGTCCGCCACTGCCAGCGCCAATAGCTATCAGGTCATAGTGTTTGCTCATAATACAGAGTACTCTTTGTGTTTAGCCTGATTATGCACTGACTGGGCGCGGACTGGTAGGTGTTTGAGAGTATAGGGTCTGAATTACTCGGCGTCAGTTTGAGGTGTAGAGTCTGCATGAAGTTCTTTCAGCATGATAACGCCTTTTTTTCGCTGTGAATGAACCACATCAATCTTCTGAGCGATACTGATTTTCTGTTCTTCATCTGACTCATTTTCCAGCGCTGTCTTTAGCTCGGTCTCTTTTAGTTTAAGACGCGACAGCAGATCATTTAGCTCTTCTTTTTTCTGATTCCTGTCGCGGGCATTCATGTCGAAAAACTCGGTCAATCTTTTTAGTAGTTTCTTACGTCCCATGACTTAATTCCTCGTTTCAGACTGATGCAGATCGTGAAGATCTTTTAGTTCACTGTCATCCAGATGTATGGATTTCTCGGCGGCGGATAAATCTTTATTGTGTTTAATAAACAAGGTATCACCCATTTCGATCAGTTTAGTCGATATGTTATAAACATACGCTTTATCATTCATTAATGATATTGCCATGTCAGTAGTAATCTGGTGAGTACGAATCATTTCATTAATATCTTTATTCTGTTGCGTGTACTGACTCTCAGATTCAAGCCTGAGCTGGTCAATCATTAAAGAAGGAATATCCGCAGATGTAGCCGAGCGGATTAATTCCAGTGATTGAACAAGTTTGGCAATCCGTATTCTGAGAGTATTGTACTGCTGTTTTATTACAGCGTTATGACTGTTGGCATACAGCGCCAGATTTTTTTGCAGGTGCTTGATATCCTTGATAGCATCGACCATATTCTGGTTCGCCATGCGCAGCCAGTGAATTTCACCGGATTGTTCGAGTTCCCAGCTAAATGACGCATTGCTGATGTATGAAATAATTTCACCGTACAGGCTTTTAATTTTTAGTTCGTAATAGCGATCAATATTGGTAGCCTTCTTGATCGGGTGATTAATGACCAGTTCTTCCAGGTTACTGCTTTCTTTTAGTATAGCCTCGCGTGGTAGCCGGATACCACGGGCAATAAGGTCAATAGTGTTATCCCACATGTGCAGGGTTTCATTACGTATCGCCTCCGTTGCCGTATCCGCATAACTAAGCGTCGACTCATTCAAAAAACGCGGTTTGATTTTTGAGGGCGTTTTAGTCGGTATAAGTACCTGTAAATACTCTACCATCCGGTTCATTAATGGCAGCATCATCAATACACCAAGCAGGTTAAATATGCTGTGAAACAATGCCAGTTTCAGGCTGTAATCATCATCCCGAATTCCTATGTTTGAACTAATAAAGTTAACCAGCTGTAATATCTGGTTGATAAATATGATGGCGACAAGTCCGGTAATCACGTTAAAAAATAAATGTGCACCGGCTAATCGTTTACCCTGTTCGTTGGAGCTTAAAGAGCCGATAATTGCAGTAATCGTGGTTCCAATATTGGAACCTATGGCAAGAGCCAGGGCATTTTCGTAACCCACCTGCCCGCTGGATAAAGCAGTAATGGTTATCACCAGTGTTGCATGACTGGACTGCATAATGACAGTTGCAAGCATTCCTATCAGCGTATAAACCAGTAAACCCTTTATGCCCGTTACCGCAAACTGGGTTAAATCCAGCGTATCCTTAAAGGCATCGAAGCCTTCTTTCATGTAATGAATGCCGAGAAATAAAAAACCGAGCCCGGCAAGGACATAACCCAGGCCTTTCAGTGTTTTAGATTTTTGCAGAATCAGCAAAGTACCAAACACCAGCACTGGCATAGCATAAGCGGAGATGTTTACTTTAAGGCCCAGGCCGGCAATCAGCCAGGCACCGGTAGTGGTGCCCAGGTTTGCACCAAATATAATACCTATACCCTGGTACAGTCCAATCAGGCCGGCGCTTAAAAATGAAATAGTTATAACGGAAACCAGCGAACTGGATTGCATAATGCTGGTTGAAACAATACCAAATGTCAGGCTCTTCCAGCGTTTATCGGTCGCCCTGGCGAGAATGTTTTCCAGCGTACCACCGGTAAACACCTTAAACCCTGTTTCCAGCGATAGCATACCGAATAAAAAGATGGAAACGCCGGCTGCAATAACCTTAAAATCAGGGCTTACCCAGAAGCCCCAGCTAAGGATAATAAAAATAGTTGGCAGTAATATTCGATTAAGCATTCCGGGTTATACCAGGCATTCTACGGTTTGTATCAGCGTCATACATTTGTGTTAATGAAAAAGTTTAAGCCAAGTTTAGTCGAATTCGTTATCATTCAGCCTAAAAGATCTGAATTGTTTGTTTTTTTATCAGCTTTATGTGTTTCTGGATAATCGCAGCCCAGAATACCGCAATTGAGCTGCTTGAGTATAGCTTTGCGGAGTGATGCATCCCTGATTCTAACAAACACCTGCCTGAGTTATATTGCAATTGATATGCGTCAATAACAGCAATGTTACTATATGATCAGATGCCTTTATGAAGAAAAATAAACTGTTAATCAAAGAGTGAAGTCAATATGAAAGGTTCAATGGTACGTATTATGTTCCTGTTACTACCTGCAATCGTTGTTGCAGCAGGCATTGTCGGCTGTGCTCAAATCCGGGAGCTTACTTATCCGAAAGACTTTACCTACCTGGAAGATAAAGAAGTCGAGAGCCTTATGCACAGGATGGGAGAAAGTATCGGTACGCTTGATCGATTAGTTGCTACGGCATCACCAGAAGATGATGACCGGCAACGGGAGATCATTGCTGAACTCACTAAACTGGAAGCTATTGCGACACGCCTGAGCGGTGACCATACTCAGACTAACCAGTTTGTCATAAACGACCATATAGGTGGATTTCTCAGTGATATCGGTACAGCGAAAATGTTCGCCAGCGCAAAGCCGCCTAAATATTACAAAATCAGCTATGTAACCAATGGCTGTAATACCTGTCACAATTTTCGCTAAAAATATAACAAAGCGGTTGAACTGATAGCAGCGACCGTTGACTTAATTATTGTTAAACTGTTTCGATCGTTAAATACTGAACACTCTAAAAAGGAAAACAACATGAAGTCTTTCGCTAAAACCAGTATTTTATTAATACCCGGTATACTATCAAGTGCCCTGTTAATAACGGCTTGCTCTGCTGACTCTGTAGTAAAGAATGATCCATACAATGATTCTGATTCGCAGCGTTCAAGAGCAAAGCAATCACAGGATGAAATGTCCAGCGACACCTCAAAATAAGTGAATCTTTTTCGTCGTGCTACCCGTTAGCGTATTTGCCCTGACTCGCTAACCTGCATTAATTGCAAGTTACAACAATATTACTGTCGCTGTCTTCGCCAGGACAGCGTTCTTTGCCCATCAAGCTGCTCTGTGCTTACTGTGCGGACCGTGTTTGAGTGGTTCCAAATCATAGTCTCGGCTAAGTAGCCAGGGCTTTCCATAACAAGGATCCACCACTAAGCAACAGCAGGCAGCCAATAATCGCCAGTTGCTGCCGGTGCGTGATACCCAGGTGCACTTTATTACCCAGGTAAAGCCCTGCCCCTACCACCGGAAGCCCTATCAATAACGAATTTAACATATCGTCCTGAAACAGCAGGCCCAGGCTTAAAAAGGCGATTAAACGAAACGCGCCGTCGAGCAGAAAAAGCCCCGATAAGGTGCCACGCAATTGTGTTTTGTCATGCAGACGATGCGAAAGATAGACCACGTACGGTGGTCCACCGGTACCAAACAGGGCGCCAATTAAACCACCGCTCAAGCCGGTGGGTACTGACCACCAGCGGCTAATCGGCTTTTCGCTATGCACATTAAAAACATAGCGCAATCCGAAAAAGATTACGAACAGTCCAAGGCTGACTAGTAAAGGTTCACGCGGCAGACTGATCAGCATCATTGAGCCCGCCAGTATGCCAACGATGCTAGGCACTAACAAAGAGCGGACTTCGTCCCAGCGTACCTGCAGACGTGTGTGCCTGCTGAGAACAAGCGATGCGACGAAATCCAGCACCATTACCATCGGTACAACAAAAGTCAGAGGCAATAAATGTGCTAATAATGGTATAGCAATCAGGCCTGATCCAAACCCGGTAATGCCACGTAAGAAATAAGCAAACAGCAGTATGAAAAAAGCCGCAAAGTAAATCTCAGCGGTCATGTTAATTTAATGTCCCTGGTCAAAGCGCCTGCTTTTCCTGCCGGTAGAACCCTATGCAATTTTTTCATTATCCGTTCAGCGGTAAGCCGGTATGTTGTTAACTTGCCGCCATAGACATTAATTACCCGATCATGACTTTGATGCAAGAGAGTATCACGCGGTTTGCTAAAGTCATTACCGTCACCGGAAGGTAAAACCCGTAAACCAGCAAACGCATCAGTGACCTCAATAGTATTATTACCTGAGAAATGCCGGGGAAAATAATGCTGCGCAACATCGAGCAGGTATTGCTCCTCCTGTGGCAGCGGTACCACTTTCTCCGGCTGGCCGGAAAATCCGGTTTCTGTCGTGCCCAGTAAGGTTTTATTATTCCATGGCATCATGAAGATAGCACGCTGATCCTGAGGTGCCTCTAAATAAAAACACTGCGTCACAGGCATGCCTTCAAGTACCAGGTGAGTTCCCTGTACCAGGTCTACGCGCATTCCGCTGTTAAGCGGTGCAATTTTCTCCAGTACAGGATTAACCCAGGAACCGGTAGCATTGATTAATGCACTCGCCTGGCAGTGCTTTTCAATGTCATTTTCCAGGTAAGTGACATACACCGCGTCATCTTCACATTGCGCGCTGGTAAATTTAGCGGGTATTACCGATTCAGCACCCAGTTTAACAGCGCTGCGCATAACAGCTTTGGTAAGTGCTTTGTCATCCGTTCGGCCATCGTAATATTGATACACGGCTTTCAGGCCTTGCTGCTTTAAACCATCCAGTGTTTGCCATTGTTTACTGTTCAAGGATTTGAAATGTGTCGTTGAATTCAGGCCGCCTAATAAAGCGTAAAGGCTCAGCCCGGCACGAAGGGTTAAGCGGCTGCGGCTGGTTGAATCATAAATCGGGACATGAAACTTATCGAGATAGACCAGATCAGGTGCCAGACGTGTTAACAAATGACGCTCATGCAAACATTCATAAACAAGATGGAACTGTGCGCTTTCGAGGTAACGCAGTCCGCCATGTATTAGTTTACTCGAACGAGAAGAACTGCCATAAGCCAGATCGTATTGTTCCAGCAACAGGACGGTATAACCTGCCGCTGCTGCTGCCTGTGCAGCGCCAGCACCATGAATACCGCCACCAATAACGACTACATCATATTTTTCCATAGTATTTGTATTCGTCTGCCTGGTATTTTTCTTGTTATTATAGAAGGTGTTCTGTTTGTGTTCTGTAAATTATCCTGCATCCAGTTTATTGACAAACCGCCATGCAGCAGACAGTGTTACATGAAAACGTTTTCTGAGTTTTATTATTGCCTCGACACTGCCCTCGCTTTCAATGATCTTTTTAGTTTCCTGTTTAATTAAATCAATATCAAGAGCCTTTTCCAGGGCAATAATTTCAATCGTACGGTCACGATGTGAATAGGTCGTTTTTTCAGCTTTAAAGAATTCGATAACAGATTTAAAGATTGCCATCATTATTATTCAAAGAATGCCAGAAAAACTGTCGATAGTGGACTTTAGCATGGAGTTATCAGTGCTCTGTAAATGTTGTCTGCATTCTATGTCACATAGTTTGATAAATAGTCATATTTGATCATTTTGCATGAATATCATTCCCGCCCAGTATGGGTTTCAGCTGAGCTGGGGCAGCGGTTATTACTTTGCTGACTCCCTGCGTATTGGCCTACTGTTTACGATACAGGTCGGACTGGAAATTAATATCGTGGTTCCGCTAATAAAAGTATTCAATACTGAATTAGCGACTTTAAATGCAGGTAATTGTTTTATCTCATCATTAAGCAAACCAGAAAACAGTTAAAATAAACAACGTAAACAGTTTCAGCGCACTTGATTATATGGCAACGCATAAATACCTGACCAATTACCCACCAGCAATTATCGCCCAGGTGGATCATCTGATTAAAACTGGAGGTCTGGCCAGCTATTTACTCGATCGATACCCGAAACCGCATGAAATCGCCAATGACAGCGACCTGCGCGCATATGTATCGGCACTAAAAAACCTGCACATGAAAAAGTCGCAGCCCCTAAGTAAAGTAATCTACGACGGTAAACTGCATGTGGTACACAGTGCGCTTGGCCTGCATAGTTATGTCACAAGGGTACAGGGCGGCAAGTTAAAAAGTAAAAATGAAATGCGCATAAGTGCGGTTTTCAAAAAAACACCGGAAGCTTTCCTGAATATGATTGTGGTGCACGAGTTAGCGCACCTGAAAGAAAGAGAACACAACAAAGCATTCTACCGACTGTGTGAACACATGTTGAATGACTACCATCAGCTAGAGTTAGATATGCGACTGTATCTCATTCAGCTGGAGTTGAGTGGATCGATATACGAGAAAGAAATTTAAGCGTAATGAGCAGGAATCAAAACATCACCCGGCTATCTAACAGAATAACGTCATTGCGAGCCGTTTCCTGGCGCGGCACTAATTTTGCTGGGAGCAAAATTAATGCCGCGCTGCCGCTCGCAATGACAGTTTCTATAAATAAGATTGCGTAATCTGCTCGTAATGTTTTCATCTATCTACCCATAAAATGATAGTTAACGAAATTAACACTACCACCCAGTGTAATATTGATTTAATCTAAGCCTAACGATCATTCCAGGATAAGCAGTGAAACCAAAACCAGTACTACTCGCAATCTTCGACGGTTTTGGTGTGAACCCGAGCCGTGCACACAACGCCTGGGCGCTGGCGCGCACACCGCATCTCGACAAGTATTTCTCCTCCTACCCGCACACGGTGTTGCAGGCATCAGGCAGAGCGGTCGGTTTACCCGACGGCCAGTTCGGTAATTCCGAAGTGGGCCACCTCACCCTGGGTTCCGGCCGCGTGCTGGAACAGGACCTGATCCGAATCGCCAATGCCATATATGACGGCACATTCGAGAATCTGCCCGAATGGCAATCCATGATTGGCGGCAAAAAAATTAATGGCAGCAAACGTCTGCACCTTATTGGTCTGGTTTCAGACGGCGGTGTGCACTCACATATCGAACACTTGCACGGTATCCTGTCGCTGCTGCGCAACACGGACATAGAACCGGTTATACACATGATCACCGACGGCCGTGATACTGCGCCTCAGGTAGCACTGACTTATCTCGAGGAAGTCGAAGAAGCACTGGCAACACTCGGAAGAGGTTTTATCGCCACCGTCACCGGCCGCTATACTGCCATGGATCGTGCCAAAAACTGGGACCGAACCGAAAAGGCCTGGAGAGCGATGGTACTGGCAAAAGGTCTCGCTGCGGCAACACCGCGTGATGCAATCGAAACCGCTTATGCCCGCGGCGAAGGCGACGAGTTTATACAGCCGACAGTTATCGCCGGTCATGCCGGTATCGATGCTGATGAACCCGTGCTGTTTTTCAATTTCCGCAGCGACCGTGCTCGCCAGTTAACTGCCGCCTGTGGCCTCGAACAATTTAACGACTTCGATCGTAAAGGCATTTACCTGAAAAAAGTGGTGTGTATGACCGAGTATAACGCCACCTTCCCCCTGCCCGTATTGTTTACCACGCCGATGCCAGAACAGATACTGGCGGAAGTGATCAGCGATGCCGGGCTGGCACAACTTCACTGCAGCGAAACCGAGAAATTTGCCCATGTCACTTATTTCTTCAATGGTGGACGGGAGGAACCCTACCCGCTGGAAGATCGCATCATCGTGCCCTCGCCCCAGGTTGCAACTTATGATATGCAGCCGGAAATGAGTGCGTCGAAAATTGCCGACGAACTGATAACAGCAATTGAAAGCGGCAAGTATTCCTTTATCGTTACCAACTTTGCCAATGCTGACATGGTGGGGCATACCGCAGACCGTGATGCTATCGTCAGCTCAGTCGAGACTCTGGATCGTGAAAGCCACCGGGTCTTCGAGGTGGCGCTTAAAAAAGACTGGCGCATCATGCTCACCGCTGACCACGGTAACTGCGATGAAATCGTCGACCCGAAT
>CAVQDO010000028.1:0-12084 GCA_963711255.1 uncultured Gammaproteobacteria bacterium
TATCCAGGAACACACTCTCTGCATCAGCCACAAATGCGATCACCGGGTCACTGCCTTCTGCTTCCTGGTAACTTGTTAATAATGTACGCACCACACGTAAGGTGTCAGTCACATTGGGATAGACATATCGAATCGCGCCTGTCGGGCAAACGCTGGCACAAATACCACCGCCCTGACACAGGTTGGGATTAACTTCTACCGATTCGATCAAGGAAGTAATGGCTTCTGCCGGGCAGGCATCGATACAGCTTGTGCAACCTGCGATGCCCGAGCGTCCATGTGCACATATCGAGGCATCGTAATTAAAGTATTTCGGTTTTTCGAAAGTACCGGTGAGGCCTTTTAATTCTTCTTCGACGAGCGTTAAATAAGGCTCCTCCATTATTGAGGTGAGATAACCCGGCGGTTTTAGCGGCATGGTTAACAGGGGTTCTGCAGACAGATCAAGTATCAGATCGACACTGACCTTTTCGAAATTAGCTTTACCTTGTTCACCGAGGAGAATATTAAAATTGCCGAGATAACCTTCGATCTGCAGGCGACGATTACCTACGGGTATTGTCGGCACACCGGGCTCTACTGCACCGTCAGTCAAGATTACCTGCGCCCGCAAATTCCCGGTCAATCGTGAAGCGAATTCCTGCGCTTCTATGGGACCGATCACAGCGACCCTGCCGCGCGAGCCATACTGGATCAGGCTGGTTGCTGCAAAACTGAGTGCTTCAACAGCAGACATCGCTACCTTACTGGCACAGGCATTAGCTGTTTCTTTCGATGTCGAGGTAGCTTCAGTCATAATTTTTACCCTTGTTTTGATCAGTATTGTTAGTCTGCCGATCGTCGTACTCAAAATCGTCGAAGCCGGCATTTTCATCCGGTTTTTCCGTGTTTTTTTCGCTAGCGGCAGCTACCGGCAGGGAATAATCTGATGGCAGATTTTCAGTAACAGCTTTTTTGCCTGTCACATCCGTATTGATCAAGCTTTGTGCATCATCCTGCAATAGCTGACTCATGCCCTGCTGGTTCGCTGCAATGCTGTTTTTATCTGCCGAATCGTCGTTATCGAGATCCAGTTCGCTGCCGCAGTCTTCCTCATCCAGGGGATTCTCATGCTGCAGTATCTGTTCTGCCTTACGTTTTGCCTCCAGCTCAAGCTGATGTTTCATATCTGAGGTTACGATATCGCCGAGTTTTTCGAAGTAGGTATAATCACCATCATATTCATCAAGACCATCACGAATATTGAAGACCTCACTGCGAAACAGTTTGCGCAGTGCCAGTTTTCGTAACTGTTCACTGACACCGGGTGAAAGAAAACCAGTGTAATCAGAATCTGGCGTCATGCTTTCGATGTCCGGCATATCGTCATCGGTCAATATCTTTACTGGCGTTTGCTGCTCCTCATCTGAAACTGCAGTCTGCATCGGTGTTTTATCAACTGCGGCATTTTCACTGTTCTGCCTGGTCTCATGTTTGAGTCGTGACCAACGAGAAACGAAACTCACATCAGCGTTTACCTCCTGGTCCTCGACATTAATTTTTGACCGGCTCATCTGATCTGCGCCTCCGACTCCTTTTGCTTCCAGTCCCTGCGTTTTCGTTTTTTCAGCTGCTGAGGGCAGTAATGCGCCAGTACAAAGGATTCGGTCCATTGATATATTTCAGGCGGTATATCGACCGCGAACACTTCATCATCGCCTTCCAGGTAAGCATGCGCTTCATCAAAGCTGAGGCTGACGATGAAAGGTTCGGGTTCATCGTCGTCATCATCCTGGCGGACAACGACGTAACAGTGTGGCGTTGGCGACATCAGGTTATGGTAATAACTGTCACATTCATCGACGTGTAGCCTTACCTGGTAGCCTGAATATATTTTTAGCTCAACATCATCTTCGATGTCGGCAACGCGTGGTTTATCCGACACCTGCTCTGTGTTGCTGACAGTCACTCCGATAGCGGTCCATATGTGATCCACCCATTGACTGGACCTTGCAGGCTGCTTTTCCATAATCACCGTCACCGGAATGTGGTCCGGCAAGTTTTTAGCTGTTTCATCAATCATCAGAATGCACCGCATAGGCCTCGCAAGTTAAATATTTACCTTAATAATTAAACGTCAAATTATTTAATAGCTTTTAAATATTTGCCTTAAATCGCTTAGAATTAATTTCTAAGAATTAATCTCTAATTCACAAGCAAGTTACGTACCAGCCTGACAAATATTTCATTTTTGACTGCAACCGCATGTTTAATGGCCAGGGATTTTGTTCGATAAATGTTAGTAATAACAAAATGCGACAAATTGTCTGTTTAGCATCATCAAGTTGAGACAAATTTCCCCAGTATCAAAAATACGGACACGGCGTTAAGGTCATGCATAAAAGTAAAAGCCACTGATAAATGCCTACAACATGGTCTTTTTACTCATCTGCTTAATTAATTACATCGCTTCATCAGAATAGGAACAGTTCTTGCTATATCTTCTATGTTTATCAACGATTTTCGAGGACCGCGGATGGAGCAAACATTCAACCAGCTATCGATTCAGCAGAATGAGAAGTTAAATCCAGAAGCACAACTTACCGATCGTTTTGCTCGCAAAATCACCTATTTAAGAATATCGGTCACCGATCGTTGTGACCTGAGGTGTGTTTATTGCATGTCGGATAATATGCAATTCGTACCACGTGCCCAGTTGCTTACCCTGGAAGAAATCGTCCGCGTTGGAAAAACGTTCGTTGACCTGGGTGTTAACAAGATCCGTATTACCGGTGGCGAACCGCTGACGCGCTGTAACATCATGAAAGTATTCGAAGAACTGGGGCAGCTTGATGGTCTGAAAGATTTAACCATCACCACCAACGCGAGCCAGCTAACAAAGTATGCCAGGGCACTGCATGATGCCGGTGTTACCCGGGTCAATATCAGCCTGGATACCATAAGAGCAGACCGTTTTAGCAAGATCACACGTGTCGGCAAACTGCACAGAACATTGGCCGGCATTGATGCTGCGTTAGACGCTGGTTTTAAAAAAGTAAAAATCAACAGTGTCGTACTCAAACACATGAACCATGACGAGGTTACTGACCTGGTAGGCTTTGCACGAAATCGAGGCATGGATATCAGCTTTATCGAAGAGATGCCACTCGGTATCGTCAATGACCATGATCGTGCACAGACCTATTATTCAAGTGATGAGATTCTTGCCGACTTACGCCAGCAATATGAATTGATCGCCACCACAGAAAAAACAGGCGGACCTGCTCGCTATTACCAGATGCCCGACAGTGACTCGCGTGTTGGTTTCATCTCACCGCACAGCCACAATTTTTGTGATAGCTGCAACAGGGTCAGGCTAACAGCTGAAGGTCTGTTACTGCTCTGCCTGGGACAGGAACATTCA
The DNA here is from genome assembly GCA_963711255.1 of uncultured Gammaproteobacteria bacterium. GTDB lineage: Bacteria > Pseudomonadota > Gammaproteobacteria > SZUA-229 > SZUA-229. The sequence continues at coordinate 3,404 of CAVQDO010000028.1, forward strand.
AAAGATCTGAGGCGTGTGGTGCGCGCTCATCCGGGCGATGATGCGGGTAATAAAGAAGCGCTGCGCCAGGCGATTATCCAGTCCATGTTGATAAAACCGAAAGGCCATGATTTTAACCTTAATACACAGCAAGTCATTTTACGGCACATGAATGCCACGGGAGGTTAATGATGATAACTGAGATAAGCAAAGATATCTCATATAAGCCCGAGATGACTGACGCCGGCCTGGACGCTTCAGCCGCGGTCAGCGCTGTTGATGAGTTTTGTAAGATCCGCACCAGTTACATCGCGGCAGAACGTCCGCTGACGATCTACCTGGATAGACGTGAGATCGTCACCGTGATGACGCTTGGCACGCAACCTGAACTGTTGATACTTGGATGGTTGCGTAATCAGAACATGATCTCTGATATCGAAAATATAAAATCGATACAGGTAGACTGGGAGACCGATTCGGTAGCCGTAACCACACACAGGGCGGTGGATAACATCGAAGAAAAACTCAATAAACGAACGATAACCACAGGTTGTGGCCAGGGTACCGTGTTCGGCGCAGTGATGGATAATATCGAAAAAATCTCTTTACCTGAAACAGTTATCAAACAATCCACAATATATGCGCTGCTAAAAAACCTGAACGATTACAACGAAGTCTATAAACGTGCAGGTGCAGTGCATGGCTGTGCGCTTTGCCAGCAGTCAGACATCCTCCGTTTCGTCGAAGACGTTGGCCGTCATAATGCGGTCGATGCCATCGCCGGTCACATGTGGCTGAACCGGACCGGCGGCAATGACAAAATTTTCTACACCACCGGGCGCCTGACATCAGAGATGGTGATCAAGGTTGCGCAGATGGGCATCCCGATACTGCTGTCGCGTTCCGGCGTTACTCAGATGGGTCGTGATCTGGCTCGCAAGGTCGGGGTGACATTAGTGGCGCGCGCCAAAGGCCGCCATTTCCTGATTTATAATGGCACAGAGTTTATCCAGTTTGATGCCATCAGCAAAACTGGCGAGGCAACCGCCAGAGTGCAACAGCCAAAAGTTCAACAGCTGGGTAGTTAGCATGTCTGCTATCTTACAGACCGAGCCAGATAACGGCCTGCTTTACATGAGCGTTAAACAGGTCGCTAACTACCTGCATCTTAACGAAAAAAAAATCTATGCCCTGGTGTCCGAAGGCAGGATACCCGCGACAAAAATAACCGGAAAATGGATGTTCCCGCGTGAGCTCATCGATAAATGGATGCATGACTCGTCACATGGCGGTCTGCTCACCGACAGACTCATCATAGCCGGTAGTGATGATCCACTGCTCTACCGTGTGGTGCTTGATTACGCCACAGAAACTGGCGCTTATGCACTGATCAGTTACAGTCCAACCGCAACCCAGTTAGGCTTGAATTTATTAGAATCGCGTCGGGTTGACGTATGCGGTATCCATTGGGGTCCAGACAGCGAAAGCCATATCCGCCACCCGGCTTTACTCAAACAGCACTCTGAGGCAAAAAACTGGGTACTGATACACGCTTTCAGACGTGAACAGGGATTGATGATCAAGGCGAACTCGATCTCACAGAAACACTCAAGCGAAGAGATTTTCAACAGCCCGCTACGCTGGTCGCTACGACAGTCAGGTGCCGGTGCACAACGTTTTTTAATGGAACAGTTGTGCCGGTTTAATTTAAATGTCGACGATCTCAACTGTGTTACTCAGGCTTTATCTGAACGAGAGGCTGCAGCTTCCATCGCTATGGGCAGTGCCGATATCGCCCCCGGTGTACGCGCAGCCGCAACCGAATACGGGCTTGATTTCATTCCTTTTGGCTGGGAGTCTTTTGATTTAGCCATACCCAGGGCAATATGGTTTCGGCGATTATTCCAGGAGTTGATCAACCGGCTCAAATCACCTGCCTGCCAGCAGCGAGCAGAAAGTCTTACCGGTTACGATCTAAGTAATACCGGTGAGCTTATCTGGGGTGATGACTAGTTAATTTTTTAGCTTTGAGAGTCTTTATTATTGTTGAAGGCAGCCAGCTGCTCTGCTGTTGCTTCTTTTTGATACCGGGTCTTCCATGCAGAATATGGCATACCGTAAACAATTTCACGTGCCTGCTCATAATCCACTTGCTGGCCATGTTCTTCGGCTGCAGCACTGTACCATTTAGACAGGCAGTTACGACAGAAACCCGACAGATTCATCAGATCAATATTCTGCACATCGGTGCGTTCTGCAAAGTGATTTATTAACTGGCGAAATACGGCCGCTTCGATTTCGGTCTGGGTATTTTTATCCATAATTATCTGCTTCTATTGTCTACTTTTAAAAGGATGTTGTTATGTTTCGGTAAAATATCTTACCACTTGCCTGTAATAAAGTTACAGGGGTATTATTCATTAGCTGTTAACGCGATGGCGCGACTACAACTCGAGTACCCGTTCATCTGCCACTGTCACCGCCACAAACAGAACAGTCTGGATCTCGTTTCAGACGAGTGACTCTATCGCTTGTGCTGAGAAAGCGACTTTAGACATGCCGATGTGCTTACTGCTTATGTCAGCATCTCCATCTGTCATATTTATTCAGCAAAGTTGACACTCGCAACCACTGTCTCGAGTTCATGTAATTGTTCTGCTATGGTTTCCTCCTCACCGACCAGAACGGGTTCGGCAAGTAACCATACATAAAACTCGGCACCCGCACCAGGCTCAGACTCTACGGTAATGTTTCCGCCATAACGCCGCATCAAACCATAACTTAGTGACAAGCCCAGGCCGGTACCTTCGCCCTGCTTTTTAGTACTATAAAAAGGATTGAACACGCGACTGATCTGGTCCTGTGTCAAGCCCGAACCATTATCTTTTATCTTTATCACTACGCCTTTATCGTCCCAGTCACGGGTCGCCACAGATATTTTCCCGGCTTCTTTGTCTAAAGCATGAATTGCATTTGTCACCAGATTTACCAGTACCTGCTCCAGCTCCTGTTCGTTGATTCGCACAACTTGCTCAGCTTTCAAGTCCAGTTCGACAGCGAAAGAATACATCTTTCGCATGTGCGCCAATAATTTCAGTGTATTGTTTATTACAGTGTTTACGTTTATCTCTTTAAGATAACCCGCGTATTCGCCGGGACGGGCATATTGCAGCAGATTATTGATGATATCCTGGATGCGATACACCTGTTGTATGATCAATTCCAGCTCTTCACTGACGGGTTCTATATCTGAACCCATGGCGTCGATAACGACATCGAGGTTGCCCAGTATTACCTGCGTCGGGTTATTGATCTCATGTGCAACTCCCGCTGTCAGTTCTCCTAGCGCCGCCATTTTCTCAGCAAGAACTAATTGTTCTCGCGTCTTGCGTAACACATCAATGGTCTTATGCAGATCTGCATTTTTTAATTCGAGTTCAGTGGTGCGCTCAGTTACTTTTATTTCTAGTTGCGCTGCCCATTGCTGTATCTGCGTGTTACGTTCCTGCAACAGATCAAGCATGATATCCAGTTCACGTGACAATTCACCGATTTCGTCTTTAGATTCCTGTTTGCCTATGCGCAGCTGTTTGCCGTCGCGTGTTGCTCGAACAACAGCACTCATCGCCTCCAGCGGTTTGAATATCGATTTTGCACCGCGTATTGACAACCATGCAGACAGCAGCATTAACACGATAAAAAGTAATACCAGTACTCCCAGGGCTTTCCAGATCGCCTCACGGAACGGCGCTTCAAGATAACCGGCATTGAGCATACCGACACGCTCACCATTAATGTCAACGACAGGTTCATAGGATGAGATAAACCAGTCATTGACCACAAATGCACTGTCGATCCAGACTTCACCCTGTTCCAGTACCTGTTTTCTCACTTCGTTGGAGACGCGTGTTCCCAGCGCTCTTTCACCTGGCTTCAAAGCCACATTCGTGGAGATGCGGACGTCATCTAAAAACACCGTCACGGTACCAATACTGCCCTCAGGCAAACTTCCCGGACCGTATACAAGGTCGCGTATTGTATCGACAAAAACAAAATTTGAATTGAGCAAAACGCCGCCGTCAAGTAGTGCGATTACTTTACCCTTTGAATTTTTTGCCGGGTAGACAGCCCTGATTACCATGCCACGATCTTCTATGCGTCGACTCGTTGGCCTGGCGCGTGCTGTTTCGATCAACGGCAATACCATTTGTTGGGCTAAATCCCTGTTCTCGGCTAACATTCTTTTGTGATCGAATATTTCTATACCAACACTGGGCTTGCCTTGTGCCGCGGTAAGTACTAATTCTGAAACACGATCATATTCGACCGAAAAGTTTTCAATTAATAAATTACCCTCAGTATCCAGGATATGAAGGTAATCAAAACCAGAGGTGTTTTTTAAAATAGTTAACTGCTGTTTGATAGCTTCCACATCGTTTTCTTCCAGCGCGACATAGAAAGAATGGGACTCGGCCACTAACGCCAGGCGGCTTAAATAATCTTCACGTATGCGCTTGAATACATCATGGGCAACGGTTAGATCGGTATTAACTTTTATGAATAGCTGATCGTAGGAGAACCCTTTACCCCAGTAGATTGCCAGTACCAGGGCAACAGGCATAACCAGTAAGATGGGAAATAAAACCAGGGCCAGTAACTTATATCGGACTGCACTGCGTATCGTTTCAATAAGTGGCGTTAATGAAACCATGAGTTAGCTAACGATTTTAACTACCCTGCCAGACCTTTGTTTTCCGGTCGAGTGTTTTTCGAGAAATACCCAACACCCTGGCAGCTGATGATTTATTGCCATTGTTTTCAGCCAGCACTTTCAAGATATGTCTTTTTTCAATTTCATCAAGCTGCAGACAGGTGTCATCAGGTTCGGCCATACTTTGCTGTATAGAAGCAGGGTCAGCAACGCATTCACCAGGTCGTCTGTTTAGCAGCAGGCTTCTTTCGATAACATTTTTTAGTTCTCGAATATTTCCCGGCCATGGATAAGCTTTAAGTAAAGATAATTCATGGTCATCTATTTCCAGGATGGGCACGCCCATTTCACCGGCTAAAAGAGTTGAAAAGTATTGCACCAATGCAGAGAGATCTTCGAGTCGTTCTTTCAATGATGGCATTCTTATACTCAATACATCGAGGCGATAAAAAAGATCTTCTCTAAAATTACCGTTTTTAACTTCTTCAGATAAGTCACGATTAGTCGCCGCAACCACCCGAACATCAACCGGAATCTCCTTATTACTGCCGACAGGACGGATACAGCGTTGTTCCATAACACGCAGTAAATTGGTCTGCATAGCCATCGGCATTTCGCCAATTTCATCAAGAAAAAGGGTACCGCCATTGGCGTAGGTAAACAAACCTTCTCGTGATTGATGCGCACCGGTAAATGCCCCGCGACTGTGGCCAAACAGTTCACTCTCGAGTAATTCAGCTGACATTGCACCGCAATTTATCGGCACAAAACTTCCAGTACGCCCACTCCATTTATGCATGGCGCGGCCTGCAAGTTCTTTGCCGGTACCGGTTTCGCCAGTAATCAAAACAGTCGATGACATCGGCGCAACACGTTTAATAACCTGACAGATGCTTTTTATTAAGTCGCAGTCACCCACCATGCCGGCGCTATCGTAATAATTCTTAACTTCTCGACGCAGTACATAATTTTCGCGTTGAATCTTTTGTTTATCCAGGCAGCGTTCGACAGAAGCATGCATTTGAGCCATGCGAAATGGTTTAATGATGAAGTCAGTAGCACCCGCACGCAAAGCAGAAATTGCCGTATCAATATCTGCATATGCAGTAATAAATATTACTGCGGTACTGCTACCCTGCTCGCGTAATTCTGTAATCCAGTCAACACCCGAACGCCCCGGCAAGCGAATATCGGTAATGATCAGATCAAAATGACAGCGTTTTCTGAGTTCATCGGCAGTTTCAACATCTTCAGCAACTTCGATCAAACCAAACCTGCTGGCAAGCCCTTTTTGCAAAAAACTGCGTATACCCACCTCATCATCAACAATGAGTACAGATTTCATGGATTTTTTGCTCGTCGTATTGCCATCAGCATGATCAGCAGATGTTGATTGTTGCATTAAGCCGTCATAAATTCGCTGTTCGCTGGTATTCATTTTTTGCCCCATTTCTGACTTACTGTCAGGGATAATACTCCATAAGTATGATAATCACGAAATGCTAATATTGAGACATTTTGTCCCAGACGCCAAATTGATGCATAGCCAGAATTACCCAAATCATTGCTTATATAACAGGTGTGGCGAGTATCACGTCTGTTTCAGATAGACAGTAGCTATTTGTAATACCTTTTCACTACCGCCTGCCAGTCAATTTTCAATGTAACCAGATATTAAATCTTCAATTGGCACAGCAATTGCTTCATTGAATGTTGCTGGTAAACGTTCTTAACCCTGTCAGTAACTAATAAGGCAAGGAAATAACTGGCTCTTGATAAAGCCAGGCCGTTAAAAACTAGACCCTTAACAGGTACCTATAAATGAAGTTAATGAAATTACCAGTAACAATTACTCTAATGCTGTTTCCTTTGTTAGTCCTGCAACCCGTGTTAGCAGATAACGATTTTACTGATATGCCAAATCGCGTCCTTCGTTTAGCCACTACCACCAGCACGGACAACTCTGGATTACTCTCTTACCTGCTGCCAGCATTTGAAAGCAAAACCGGATATCGTGTACATGTTATTGCTGTTGGTACAGGTAAAGCTTTACGCATGGGGCGTGATGGTGATGCCGACGTTTTACTCGTTCATGCCCCTGCAGCAGAAACCAAATTTGTTAATGCCGGTTATGGTGAAAAACGCTACGCGGTTATGTATAACGACTTCGTCCTGGTCGGCCCGGAATCTAATCCAGCTAATATAAAAATAAACAGTGACATTAACAAAGCGCTACAACAGATCGCCGATCAAAAATCGATATTCATCTCCCGCGGTGATAATTCTGGTACGCATAAAAAAGAATCGAGCTTATGGCAGGCAGAGGGTATTCATCCTGAAGGTAAATGGTATCGTGAAGTTGGCCAGGGCATGGGGAAAGTTTTACAGATGGCTGCAGAACTCGATGCCTACACCTTAACTGATCGTGGCACATGGTTAGCCTACCAGGATAAATCACCCTTGAAGATACTCAACGAGGGTGACCCTAAACTGTATAACCCCTACCACATCATCGCGGTCAACCCTGAACGTTCTCCCAGCATTAACTATCAGGGTGCTGACGCATTGATAACCTGGATAACCTCAAACGATGGTCAGTCATTAATTGGCCAGTTCACACTTAACGACAGCTTATTGTTTAAACCTTCCGCTGATGCCAAACAGCTAGCAAAACAAACAAGCGAGCATTAATACAACAACAATGGACGATTCCACATCGATAACACAGGATGCCATCCACTTACTTTTTAGCGGAGATGCAGAACTGTGGGCAATCATTGGCGTATCGTTTCAGGTTTCCAGCACTGCCATCTTTATCAGTACGCCACCCGCATTACTCATTGCATTTACCCTTGCCTATACTGATTTTCCCGGGCGGCGGTTACTCATATCAATATTCAATACACTGCTAGCCGTACCTGCTGTGGTTATTGGACTGACTTTTTATTTGTTACTTTCACGTCAGGGTCCTTTCGGTGACTGGCGATTACTGTTTACGCAATCAGCGATGGTGATGGGTCAGGCAGCACTCAGTTTCCCGATCCTGGTAGCAATGGGACATGCGGCATTTCAGGCGGTTGACAAACGTGCCTGGGAAACAGCACGTACTCTAGGCGCCAATCCGATACGTGCTTTTTACACGGTAATGAAAGAAGCACGCTTTGGTCTGCTCGCAGCATTGTTTGCCGCTTACGGTCGCATCATTGCTGAAGTCGGGGCATCGATGATGCTGGGTGGCAATATTCTGCACTATACACGCAACATTCCTACTGCCATTGCCTTAGAGACAAGCAAGGGCGAATTCTCACAGGGAATTGCACTGGGACTGGTACTTATTATTTTAGCCTTCACCCTGAATACTTTGTTACAGTACTTCCAGGGCAAAGGGCATTTAAGCAACTGATGACAGCTATGTATAACACGCATATAAATTTTTCCGGCATTGCGAAACGCTTCGGTCATAAACAGGTTTTGAAACACTCCCAACTTGAAATAAAGAGTGGTGAATGTATCCTGCTCTGCGGCAACAATGGTTCAGGAAAAACCACCTTTTTACGGATTATTGCCGGGCTTGAAGTTCCTGACTCAGGCTTCGTCAATACCGGCCTGGGCAAATATGACTGGAAGCAATGTCGTCAACAGTTAAGAGACAGCGCGGTTTATCTACATCAGCAACCCTATATGTTCGATGGTGATGTGATCAGCAATTTAAACTTCTCATTACACAATAAACTCAGTCACAAACAACGCAGCAAATGTATCAACTCCGCTATCGAATGGGCTGGACTGGAAAACATTGCAGAGAATTCTGCGAAAACCCTGTCAGGTGGTGAACGCCAGCGCGTCGCTATTACCCGCGCCTGGCTTAGAAACCCTAAAATATTATTGCTTGATGAGCCCATAACGAACATGGACCATGATTCACGCTTACGCACAATCGAGTTACTGCTCAACCTGAAACACCAGGGCGTGGCATTAGTTGTTTCCAGCC
>CAVQDO010000029.1:0-4050 GCA_963711255.1 uncultured Gammaproteobacteria bacterium
GTGGGTCTGGCCAAAAAAGTTATCTTTGATGTAGAGCACAAGTAAGGCACAGCCAGCAGGAATAACGGCCCGATAAGATTATGCATCTCCTTACAGGCGGCTGCGGTAATAGAAAAACCTTCGGCACCTAACAGCGGTATCAGGACGAACCTGCCATACAGTAAGATCAGTCCGGTGATGCCAAGCAGCCAGAAGATACCTGCTGCAAACCAATGTGCAGTACGCTGGTTAAGGCTAAAACGAAGCAGCGATTCACCTGTACGACCACCCGCTAACCTTGTTTTACCGTGCACAAGAAAAAACAATAAGATAGCGCTGATGATAGCGGCCATAAAATACGCACCGTAGGGCATCAACATTCCTACTGCCATTGCCTTAGAGACAAGCAAGGGCGAATTCTCACAGGGTATTGCACTGGGACTGGTACTTATTATTTTAGCCTTCACCCTGAATACTTTGTTACAGTACTTCCAGGGCAAAGGACATTTAAGCAACTGATGACAGCTATGTATAACACGCATATAAATTTTTCCGGCATCGAGAAACGCTTCGGTCATAAACAGGTTTTGAAACACTCCGAACTTGAAATAAAGAGTGGTGAATGTATCCTGCTCTGCGGCAACAATGGTTCAGGAAAAACCACCTTTTTACGGATTATTGCCGGGCTTGAAGTTCCTGACTCAGGCTTCGTCAATACCGGCCTGGGCAAATATGACTGGAAGCAATGTCGTCAACAGTTAAGAGACAGCGTGGTTTATCTACATCAGCAACCCTATATGTTCGATGGTGATGTGATCAGCAATTTAAACTTCTCATTACACAATAAACTCAGTCACAAACAACGCAGCAAATGTATCAACTCCGCTATCGAATGGGCTGGACTGGAAAACATTGCAGAGAATTCTGCGAAAACCCTGTCAGGTGGTGAACGCCAGCGCGTCGCTATTACCCGCGCCTGGCTTAGAAACCCTAAAATATTATTGCTTGATGAGCCCATAACGAACATGGACCATGATTCACGCTTACGCACAATCGAGTTACTGCTCAACCTGAAACACCAGGGCGTGGCATTAGTTGTTTCCAGCCATGACCCGGTTCACTTCGACGCATTGACCGATACCTGGTTACAATTAAGTGAAGGACGACTTCATGATTTTACTGCCAGTGATAACATCACTCCTATAAATTACAAAAAACACCTGAATGAACACACTAAGTAAACACGATGTAACAGCAGTCATCCTTGCCGGTGGCAAAGGCAGACGTATGCAGGGCAAAGATAAAGGCCTGGTCGAACTGGCAGAGCGGCCATTGATCGAACACGTAATCGCAGTGATCGAAGCACAAGTTGAAAGCATCATAATCAATGCCAATCGAAACCAGCAACAGTACTCTGACTATGGCTATCCGGTTATCTCTGATGCCCTGGATAATTACCAGGGTCCTTTGGCAGGTTTTATTAGCGCACTGAAAAATTCAACGACCAGTCACATCGTTACCTTGCCTTGTGATGGCCCATTATTACCAGGCGACCTTGTCGAACGCCTGATCTTTGCACTAAATAAAGAGAATGCTGAAATCGCCGTGGCTCATGATGGTGAGCGTATGCAACCTGTGTACTCACTAATTCCGGTCACCTTAACCGCAAGCCTGGGCGACTTCCTCGACGCGGGTGAGCGAAAGATTGACCTCTGGTATAAACAGCACCGGGTTGCACTTGCTGATTTTTCCGATTGCCCTGAATCATTTAGAAACATAAATACCGCTGAACAACGTGACCGGCTGCAGAACGAAGGTTTGATCGCATGATTCAGTTCTCGCTACCTGTCATCGGATTATGTGCCTATAGCGGTACCGGTAAAACCACGCTTTTAACGCAGTTGATACCGCTATTAAAAAAACAGGATTTACGCATCGGCGTAGTAAAACATGCGCATCACAAGTTTGATATCGACCACCCCGGGAAAGACAGTTATGAATTTAGGCAGGCAGGGGCTGAGCAAGTTGCCGTAGCTTCAAAAAACCGCATCGCATGGATAAAAGAACATAGAGATAATAAGGCTGAACCCCTGTTAGCAGATGCCCTGTCGGCATTAGACACTAATGCTCTTGACCTGGTTATCGTTGAAGGCTTTAAAGCTGAAGAATTTCCAAAGATCGAGTTACACCGCCCCAGTCTCGGTAAACCACTTATGTGCACAAATGATAAAAACATCATCGCGCTGGCCACTGATACCGCGATGAAGTTGACCGCAACACTTCAGCAACTCGATCTCAATAATATAAATGAAATCGCTGAATTCATTATTTCCTTTGTTAAAAAGACTGATAAAACACCAGTACATGCAGTATCAACATAAGTGATCAATTACCATGTTAAATAATAAAATAAAAACCCGGCCCAGTTGCGCTGATGATTATGATAGTGAATCTATTTCTGTCGAAAGTGCTCGCCAAAAGATACTGGAAAAAATCTCGCCGGTCAGCACTACGGAAAAACTCACTTTGCATCAAAGTTTAAACCGGGTACTGGCACAAGATATTGTTTCAAAACTGGATGTGCCCGGACACACTAATTCTGCAATGGACGGTTACGCATTATCCGGTGACGAACTGCCAGATGACACACCACGCCAGTACAAGGTGATCGGCACTGCCTATGCCGGGCGACCCTTTAACGAGCCATGCCATGCCGGCCAGTGCGTACGTATTATGACAGGTGCAGCTATGCCTGCAGGCACCGATACGGTTGTTATGCAGGAGCATAGTGAAAAAATCAATGACACAAAAATACGACTTGCAACGGGACATAGAAAAGGTCAAAACGTCCGCCAGGCTGGCGAAGATATCGCTGCAGGCAGCGTTGTTCTAAAACAGGGTCACCACGTACAGGCTGCAGATCTGGGTGTGATGGCTTCCATCGGTATTGCTGAAATCAGTGTTTACCGACGACCACGAATCGCCTTTTTTTCTACCGGTGATGAACTGCGCTCAATCGGTGAACCCCTGGGTCCTGGTGATATCTATGACAGCAACCGATACAGCCTGCATGGCATGCTCAGCCAGCTGAATGTAGAAATTATTGATCTTGGGGTTATCAGAGATAATCTGAATGATTTACGACAGGCCTTTGCAACGGCGTCCAGTAAAGCTGACCTGGTTATTACCACAGGCGGCGTCTCTGTAGGCGAAGCTGACTTCGTAAAAAATATTGTCGAAGAGACGGGCAAAATACATATTTGGAAAATTGCCATGAAACCTGGACGCCCAGTTACATTTGGCGAACTGGATCACGCTGTTTTCTTTGGCTTACCAGGTAATCCCGTTTCCGTGATGACTACATTTTATCAATTTGTGTTACCTGCAATACAGCAATTATCAGGTCAGGGTGCTCGCTCCCCTCTCACCTTCGAGGTGATATGTAATTCAGCGTTAAGAAAACGCCCGGGACGATTCGAGTGCCAGCGCGGTATTTTATCGCGAGATGAAACGGGTCAATTAACTGTAACGGCAACAGGTAAGCAGGGATCAGGCATACTGACTTCAATGTCTCTCGCCAATTGCTTAATTCTGTTAGATGAGCGTTGTAACGGTATCAATATTGGTGAATATGTAACAGTGCAACCGTTCAATACGTACCTATAAGAAATTGCACAAATATTCTATCCTGTAGTTAGCAGAGGAATAAATTTGAAACAGGGACGGAACACGTTTGCCGGTAGCAAACTTAAGCATCAGCACATTTTGCTGATGCCCCGCAGGGTGACATATCTTGTCTGGAAAAAATATATAATGGTCGCAGACCTCCCTGTATACACTACACTCACTTACTTTTAGCCACTATTACTTCTATAAGCAATTACTCATCATTACGATTAGTTACCGTTGTACACAACCTTTCTGCATAGTATCTGCACAGAACCAGAAATTAGCCAAAGTTAAGCCGTACTGTCTGGACTGACATTAATAAAATTATGTTCACAGTACATGGTCGCAAATTTCACCAAACCTTTGATAGCAGACCCTCACGAAAAATCGCTCACATGGCAG
>CAVQDO010000030.1:0-46186 GCA_963711255.1 uncultured Gammaproteobacteria bacterium
AAACCGATGTATTGCTGCTGATAGTGTCTCCGGTAACAGGGCAGGGCCTAGTCCGCCTTTCAGGGTCATGCCGTGACAGGAGCCGCAATCGTGTTTGAGAAAATATAGAAGTTCGTTCTGACGTGCGGTGCTTATCACAGAACTTTCTGTCGGCACATCAGTATCTGCGATAACCGCTGTTATCGTCAGAAAGATAAATAGCATGAAGCTAATTATGTGCAGCATTTTTTTCATGAAGATTGCCTGTCTGGTAATTATTCTCGAGTCTGATTTCGTCTAGTGATCGCTGAAACCAGTCAAGTTCATCTGCAAGTGATACCACTTCGCCGATGATGATCATCACTGGCGCTTTCATTTTTTTATGGCGTATCGCTTGTTCCAGCTGAGCGAGAGTGCTGATCACACACTGTTGAGTACCCGTCGTGCCATCTTGTATTGCTGCGGCTGGTGTAGAGGCAGAGAGCCCGGCGTCGATCAATGAATCAACAATCAGTGGCAGGTTTGCCATGCCCATATAGATCACCAGTGTTGATTCAGGGTCAGCGATCGATTGCCAGTTAAGGTCTAATGGCTCATTTTCATTTAAGTGTCCGGTAATAAGCTGTACCCTGCGGCTCATACCGCGATGCGTTAGCGGGATACCGCTGTAAGCACTGCAACCAGACGCTGCGGTAATGCCCGGTACGACTTCAAAAGAAATGTTATGTTTTTTTAGTATCAATGCCTCTTCACCACCGCGACCAAACATGTAGGGGTCGCCGCCTTTGAGTCGCACGATATGGCGTCCGGCTTTAGCCAGATTAACAAGAGTCTCATTGATCTGCTCCTGTGGTACGCAATGTTTTCCGGGAGATTTAGCCACTGAAATGCGGCTAACACCTGCTGGAATTAAATTTAGTATATCGTCTGATACCAGACGATCATAGATGACAACATCCGCTGTCTCTATTAAACGTAATGCTTTGATGGTGAGCAATTCTGCATCACCAGGTCCTGCACCTACGAGTGAAACAAAACCATTTTTATACATACTAGTCTGCCTCTTTATTTTTATTGTTGTAATAAAAAATGCGGCCAGGTCAATAAAAGATTAACCTGACCGCATAGTTACATGCTAGTAGATGTCGTACACGGTGTTGTGTACATTAAACTTGCCCGTCGGTGTTACCAGGCGTTTATCTTTGATAACTTTTTTCAACTTTCTAGTTTTGTCGTCTACAACAACCAGTGCAGATTTTTCTGTCTTACCATTCCAGACAGAGAACCAGACTTCATCACCGGCTTTGTTATACTCAGGTTGAACGACACGTTTAGCGCCTTCACCCAGCTCGGCCCATTCTGCGATTGGCAGAACTTCAAACCCCTTATCAAGGTTTTTTATATCGAACACTGCTATAGACTGGCTGAGGTTGGCCGCAGGGTTTAAAGGTGCATCTACCCATAGGTTTTTAGATTTTGGATGTGTTTTGATAAACAGTGATCCGCCGCCCATACCATGTAATGTTTCTACCACTTTCCAGGCATTCTTCTTATGCTTTTTAGGGTCGGTGCCTATAAGGGTGATGTTGTCGTTACCCAGTGCGCTGGTCGCCCAGACCGGTCCAAATTTTGGATGATCAAAGTTGGCGCCGCGACCAGGATGCGGTATCTCCGTCGCATCGATCAATGCTTCGAGTTTACGCTCCTTCGAATCGATCACCGCGATCTTGTTAGACTTATTAGCCGCTGTCATGAAGTAACGATGTGTGCTGTCCCAGCCGCCGTCGTGCAGGTAACGTGCAGCAGGAATCGTGGTGACAGCAAGGTTATCGATATCCTGATAGTTGACCAGTAATATTTTACCGGTCTCTTTCACGTTGACGATAAATTCCGGATGCTCATGCGAGGCAACAATGGCAGCAACACGAGGCTCAGGATGATATTCGTTGGTGTCTACAGTCATGCCGCGAGTTGAAACTATTTTTTTCGGCTCTAGTGTGAAACCATCCATTATCGTGTATTGCGGTGGCCAGTAAGCTCCGGCAATCGCATACTTGTCTTCATAACCTTTGTATTTTGATGTTTCGACCGAGCGTGCTTCCAGACCAACTTTGATAGTGGCAACGTTATCAGGCGTTTTCATCCACAGGTCGATAAGATTGATTTTGGCATCACGACCGATAACGTACAGATACCGGCCTGAAGATGACATACGGGATATGTGCACGGCGTAACCGGTATCGATGATATTGATGATCTCTTTACTTTCACCATCGATGATGGCGACCTGTCCGGCATCACGTAAGGTAACGGAAAAAATATTACCGATGTCGTAGTCGTTCAATTTTTTCTTCGGACGATCTTTCACTGGAACCAGTACTTTCCAGCTGTCCTTCATCTCTTTCATGCCCCATTCAGGCGGTGTTGGCGGCTCGTGCTGCAGATAACGCGCCATACTATCGATTTCGCTTTCGGTCATGTCACCGGAGGTTCCCCAGTTAGGCATACCGGCAGGTGATCCGTAAGTGATAAAAGCTTTCAGTGCGACATCACCGCGTGAACGCGTAATATCGGTGGTCAAAGGTTTGCCTGTGGCACCTTTACGTAATACGCCATGACAACCGGCGCAGCGTTCGAAGAAAATCTTTTTGCTGTGATCAAATTCCTCGGTGGTCATCTTTGGGCCATCTGAGGTGATCATGTTCTTTGCAGTTGCTGGATCGATACCACTGGGCGCACCTTCATAAGCGGCTTCAGTGTCTGAGTCAGATTTTGCGTAGGCAATACTTGTTGCCATTGATAGCGCTGACATGGTGAGTACGGTTCTAATGAGTCTTCGGGATAACATCTCTGTTCCTCCAGTTGTTATAATAATTTTGCTATTTATATTCGAGGTGAAGACAGTAGTCCTGTGGTAGGGATATGTGATTGACTTATATCAAGTAGTTCGGGATGTTTATGCTCGGTTGTTGCTTTAGTGCTTAAATGATTTGATGCAGGTCAAGAATGTGAGTTTTTTATACCGATATAAGCAGGTATTAAACTAGTGAATATGAATTTTTGCATGGGGAAGTCCACTCTGACCCCTGTTTTTTGTTTTTATTAGCATTTAATAAATAACTTATTTGCATTGCGAAAATAGACAGGAGTATAGTTATTACTCTATGCAATGTCACAGGCTTATCACGGAGGATGACATGCAGAACATATTAATATTTTTTCCATTGGGAATGTCAGGCAGGTCAACTTTTATTGCACGCTATTTTGGACCGGGGGTAGCTGTATGTTCTTAAGTAAGAAAAATCTTTTGATATCAATGATCGTATTTGTTTCCCTGTTTTTTTTAGTGCAGTCACTGGTGTTTGGTAAAACGATTAAAGTGATGGATAAGGGCTTAAATATGCTGAGGGAAACAATCGAGATACCTGGCGGCTGGAAACTCGATGCGGATATTGCGAGCGATTCCATGACTGGTCTATATGTGCGATTCAAGCATGACATTATTGGTCCGGAGGGTGAGATGTTGCGCGAACTTCCGCCAATCTATTACGGTATTGTAACGGGTAAAACATTTCAGCAAACCTGGCAAATAATTACGCATGAAGGGATGAAGGATTTTATGGATATCAAATCCACAGGCGGCCTGGTTGAAAACGGTCCAATAGCAAAACGTATGCTGGATGAATTAAATCTGACGTTTGAACAACTGGCTGCCAGTCAAAAAAAGATTTTTGAAGTGACAGTAACAGGGGAAAAAAATAATCAGCCATATACTGCGGTGTATGTTTTCTCGTTACAGGCTTTTGATGGTCAGAGCGGAATGATGGCTGGTGGAATTATAGGCAGCCCGGCAGAACGGTTTGATGACACTCTTGAAACTTCGTTCAAGATCAGCAAGGCGACCAGCATAGACCCGCAATATGACGCTAAAAGATCCAGCCTGATTGATCAGGCAACGCAAATGTCTACTGCGCAGCACAATCAAAGAATGCGAAATAACCAGCAACAGTTCAATCAGCATCAGAAAATGATGGGTGAGCGTTCTCAGATGCTTGACCAGCAAAACCAGCAGTGGATGAACAACTTTAGTAAAAGCTCACCTAATTATGGTTCAGATAATTATGATAGCCAGGATGCTTATATTGACAGTATTCATGAAACCAGCACTTTTGAAGATGCTTATTCAGGTCAGAACAAAACGCTTGATGGGCAATATCAATACAATTACACGGATGGTATGGGCGGCTATTATGGCACGGATGACCCGAGCTATAATCCGAACATGATGCAAAACGGAGACTGGCAGGAAATTCAGCCAATGCAGCCTCAGTATTGATGTAAATAACTCTTTCCTTGATATGTCTGGCCAGACACGTCAGGCTAGTCATTTAGGAATGAGAAGTAAGCAGAATAATTAAAGTAAAATGAGTGACCAAGTTGAGCGTTATCTCTATTTAATCAAAACTGCCCTGTATTTCGATTTGCAAACCGTTAACAGATTTAAGGTAATCCGTTTCTTCGTCTGCGTTTTCATCGCTCAGTAATTCTCCGCTAACATTAATGCCAGGTTCTGATTTTTTCTGGCTAAGCCGGGTAAATAATTCGCTGTTATCTTCCATGGCTGCATTATCGTTTATCAATATATTGATGTTATCGCTTTTATTTCCTAATGATAAATCGTCAATTGAAAAATTTATCAAGGTCCTGGTTTTCTGTGGCACGGCAGGAACTTTAGAGTTATCTGTAATGGGTACAGCGATAACTTCAAGGGGTTTTGTTTCAGTGGCTTTTTGAACCGATTGCGATTGTTGCTGATTGTTACATGCAGTAATCAACAGTGTAGTAATGCAGGTATAAAAAATTCTGGAAGTGATCATTCGTACCTGGAGTGTAAAAGTAATTCATGTCTGAATAATGTAGCGTTATTTCTACCTACTCAGCTATTATAATAGTGACTACTGTAATTATAATAAGTTTCCTCTTTTTATCAAAGTAATGTGTTGCAAAAGCGATATAAATATATTTCAGGCTTAATGAAGGAACAGGACTGGACAGTGGGTGTGCAATACAATGGGCTTAATTTTAGTCATTGTTGGGTCGTGGATTTCGAAGGCCTGTGGAATTCATACGATTTATACAAACAGAATTACAAGTCATGTTTATATGTCTCGTTACTGCACTAATACTGCAGCATTATTCTTTATCCAGTACCATTCGTACCCGTTGTGTCAGTTCGGCTTTACGATAGGGTTTGTTGAGCATATTTGCTGAAAACCTGGCCAGGCCATTCTGGGCATCAATTTTTGAAGTAAATCCCGAGGTTAACAGTACCTTTAAATCGGGGCGTTGCAGCGTCGCCTGTTGTGCCAGCGTGTATCCATTGATGTCGCCAGGCATCACTACGTCACTGAATAACAGGTCGATATCTTCTGTCGATAATATCGCAAGTGCCTGTTCAGCATTATCTGCTTTGTGCACATGGTACCCCAACTCCGACAGGTGTTCACTGGCCAGTTGCAGTAAATCAACCTCATCATCAACGATTAAAATGGATTCGTCGCCAGTGACTGGGCCGACGTCGCTGGTATCAATAATATCGGCAGATCTGGAAGAAACAGATCGTGGAAGATACAGATGAAAGGAGGTTCCTATGCCAGGCTCTGAATGCGCCTCGATAAATCCATCGTAACGTTCTATAAAACCATAGACCATCGCCAGTCCCAGTCCAGTGCCTTTGCCTTCTGGCTTGGTGGTATAAAATGGTTCGTACAAATGTTTTAGCGTTTCCTTATCCATGCCCATACCAGTATCGCTCAATTTGATCTGAACATAATCACCGGCTTTAGCCTGGTAATGCAGGCCGTTGCTGTTCTTTACTGACTGTTTTATTGCAGGTTTCGATGCTAAGTTTACCGCCATGCGGCATGGCGTCGCGGGCATTGATAACAAGGTTAATGATGACGTCCTGCAACTCACCTGCATCTGTTTCCACCTGCCAAAGATTCTCATCCAGAATATATTGTATCGCTACTTCGGGTGTTACCGAATGAGACAGGATGTTATCCATTTCTTTGAATGTTTCATTAAGGTTAAGTACACTGGTCTGCTTCGCCTTGCTGCGAGAGAAGGTCAGTAATTGCTGAGTGAGGTCAACGCAGCGTTGCGTGGCGCGGCCGGCAGTGTCAATCCATTTAAGTGGCTTTTCGTCATTATTTGAATAATCTTTGAGAAATTCCAGGTAGCCTGAAACTATTCCCAGCTGATTGTTGAAGTCATGAGCGATGCCGCCGGTAAGTTGACCAATGGCGTCCATTTTTTGTGAGCGCCGCAGTGTTTCTTCCATATTGATTCGTTCAGTAATATCAGTGGAGATGCCACAGGTGGCATATACTTCTCCGGAAGCCTTTTTCAGCGGAAATTTCACAGTAAGGTATGTGTGCTCACCATCATCCTGACTGATTGTTTCGTCAAATTCCAGTGACCTGTCCGCCTCAATTGCCATGGCGTCATTACGGCGAAGGCTGTCAGCTTTGTCTTTGGGTAAAATATCATAATCGGTTTTACCTATGAAATCCTCGTTTGAGAGATTAAACAGTTCTTCGAAGCGCCGATTGATAAACGTGTAGCGGCCCTCCATGTCTTTTATGTAAACAACTGATGAAGTGTTGTTCAGTAACTCACGCTGCTGCAGCTCATTGCTTAGTTTGAGAAGGTGGCTCAATAACATGATTCTGCCGATCATAAGACCGGCAACGGTAATTACAGCAAGCGGCATAATAAAAATATGCCACTGAATTTTGCCTTCCAGTACTACACTTGAATCCAGGATAATAAATGTTTGAATAAAGGCGGCCGGGACAATAAACAGGGCAGCAAGCGCTAACCCCGACAGGTAAAAATACATGGACGTACGACTACTGTTAGGCATCTTCTGTTTGATTTTAGTATTGCTTGATACTTCATTTGTTACTGGCGATTTATTCATACAGTGTCCAAACGTTTTACCTGGTAGTTTCTTACAAGCCTGACAGTAGAGTTGTATACAATCAAGCACAAAGTGACGCAGTGTCGAATTCTTGTATTATGCCTAAACTCATTAAATCACATAAGTACATAATGTGAATTAAATTATAGTATAAATCTTATTAGTGATTTGGTTTTGTTAGGGTCATCTAAGGCGTAGTACTGTGAGAAGTTATAGCGGCGTGCTTCGAAAATTATGTTAATTATTAGAATGCTTTTTTATAAGAAATTAAGTTTATTAGAACGTAGTAATTTATATGCGAAAGGCATAAGTGTTTACAAAAAGTGACAAATTATCAAACGTACAGTACTTAAAGTAGTATGTAAGGGTAAAAGAAATTAATTTTCGTGAAAACAGCATTAAAATTATCGTGATTTATCCAGGTCATGATACTGCTAGTAATCATAGTATTAGAGATGGTCCAATCAGGTTTAATGATTGTTGCAAAGCGAGCAGATATTTGCTTATATTGAACCGAGATCAGTCTGGCCTTCACCGGTGGGTATCGGTTGTCGTTAAGGGATTATATGGCTGATTATTGAATAGGATGTGGAATCTGTTTTTTGCTTGCAACATCGCTGATCCGGTTAATTTTCGTTACACGATAATCCCCAATTTTTTACAGTTGTGTTCGTAATATTCGCTCATGGACTTTGTTTAATCTTCCTCCCTGTATAGTTTGCTACCTGCACATTTAATATGAAAAATAAGAAATTGATCGTAATGCTTCCGGGGCTGTTTTTTAGTTTGCTTCAGCCAGTCTCTTCGCAGGCAAATACTGACCGCCTTGACCACTTTCTTTCCTTATCGCTTGAAGAGCTGGTGAATCTTGAAACCACCATAGCAACTAATTCAAGTAGCACCGTTGCAGATGCACCGGCTATTGTTACCGTTATTACTGCAGAGGACATCAAGGCGACCGGTGCGACTAACCTGGTCGATGTGCTGGAGGGGGTGCCCGGTGTTCACGTGCGGGCCAGTCATTTTGCGAATCGTCCGCTGGTGCATTTCCGTGGTACCAATGCCAGTCAGACATTGTTGATGGTTAATGGCAACCCGATGAAAGACCTGATGTGGGGCTTTGGTATTTTCTGGAAAGGCCTGCCTGCCAGTATGATTGAACGCGTTGAGATTATTCGCGGGCCGGGTTCCGCGCTGTTTGGCGCTGATGCCTCGGCGGGTGTGATTAATGTGATTACTAAAACCGCCGGTAAAATTGAGAGTACCGAGGTTGGCGTGCGTGCCGGCAGCTTTGATACAAAAACCGCCTGGATGCAGCACGGTGATGACTGGAATGGTTACCAGGTCGGTATTACAGCAGAATTATCAACAACCGATGGTCATAACCCTTATATAGAAGCTGATAACCAGACAAGACTGGATCAGCAATTTGCCACCAGTGTTTCCTACGCGCCTGCTAACGCGGAGTATGGCTGGGATAACCAGGATATCCGGTTATCCGTTGCTAAAGATAACTGGCGTCTGCATACGGATTATATGCGTCATAGTGACCTCGCAGTTGGCCTGACCGGGGCGGGTGTACTGGACCCGGTAACGCGCGCAAGTGATAGCCGCTTGAACCTTGATTTAATTTACGATAATGATTCTTTCAGTAAAAACTGGGGGCTGAATGCTGAACTGAGTTATCAGAACCTGGATTACACTTCGGGGAATGGTTTTCAGGAGCGGCCGCCTGGTTATACCGATGACACAGGTATTTATCCTGATGGTGTGATTAACCAGATGCGTTCTGCCGAGCGTCGATTGAATTTTGAAACCAGCGGGCTTTATAGCGGTATTAAAGATCATGCCCTGCAAATTGGTATCGGCTATACCTGGCAGGATCTGTATCGTGTTGAACAGTTTATCAACAGTGGCATCGGGCCTGATGGCAATCCTTTGCCAGCGGGTGGCCCGATAGTTGATGTATCCGATACGCCTTATGCTTTTGCGCCGGAAAAAACACGTAAAATCAGCTACCTGTTTGTGCAGGATGTCTGGCATATTAATGATGACCTGGAGCTGACTGCCGGTGCGCGTTACGACGATTACTCGGATTTTGGTGACACCTTCAACCCGCGCCTGGCGCTGGTCTGGCAGACATCGGAAAAGCTGACGACAAAACTTATGTATGGGCAGGCATTCCGTGCGCCGTCTTACCAGGAACTGTTTTCAGCGACCTCTTTTGCACTGCCGAACGCAGCGCTTAAGCCGGAATCTTCGGAAACCGTTGATCTTGGTTTTGCTTATAGCGCGACCAAAGATCTGCATTTAAATATGAACCTGTTTCACTTCGTGCAGACAGACTTGATACGTGCCGTCGGCACCCCCAGGCAATTTCAGAATGTCGGTGATAATACTATCCACGGCATTGAACTGGAAGCCCAGTGGCAGGCACTTGAAGATTTCAGGATTGCAGCGAATTATACACAGCGTAATCACGATAATAACGAGTATCGTTCCATGGACGAGCCTGAGCAGGAAGCCTATCTGCGAACTGACTGGAGCTTCCTCTATAACTGGAACTGGAACGTGCAGGTTAACTGGATTGGTGAACGTGAGCGAGTTTCTACCGATACACGGCAGCCGGTCGATGATTATTTCATAGCGGATACCACGCTGCGTTATGTGAATTCTGCAAATTGGGAATTTGCTGCTTCGGTACGTAATTTGTTTGACGATGATGCCAGGGAATTTACCGGTGCTTCGATTCCGAATGATCTGCCGCTTGCTGAGCGTAATTATTATGCAGAGATGCGGTACAAGTTTAAATGATGAATAAGGGCTGGAAGTTATTAAGGGAATGCGAATGGATAAGCGCTACATCTACCTGTCGAGAATTGGCTTGAAACGGTTAGTGACCAATTTATTGTGCTGCATCAGCCTGCTAATAACTGCAGGTACGGTTCAGCTGGCGAGCGCAGACAACTCTGAGGATGATGAGCGCCTGCTGAAGGCTGCTTATCTATATAACTTTGCTAAATTTACTGAATGGCCAAAAGAGACCTGGATAAATCCGGGAGATTCGCTCAACCTGTGCATTGCCGGAAAAGATGAATTAGTTGGAGAACTGGTCCGGCTTGGCGGTAAAACGATTAAGCAGCGTTATCTGACAGTCCTGTCATTGAGTAATCTGGTTAAGCCTGAAAGTTGCCACCTGTTATATATTGCGACTTCTGAGAAAGATCGTTACCGGGATATATTGGTAAGTAGTCAGCATAAGCCTGTGCTTACTATTAGTGAAATTGCCGGTTTTACTGCTAATGCCGGGCATATCGAGTTATATCGTGAGAAAGGAAAAACACGTTTCATTATCAATCTCGGCGCTGCACGGGAAGTGGGTTTAAACTTTAGTTCACGACTGCTAATTCTGGCCATTGTTTTAGATGATGAGGCAACGCCATGATATTGGAAAACGCCTCGATCAAAAAAAAACTTGAAACCATCATACTGGTTACCACGGCAACGGTATTACTGCTCAATTTTCTACTGTTCATGGTGGCAGAAATCAACTCGGCACAAGGTGACTCATATCAACGCATGAAATCACTGGCCACGGTACTTGGCGCAAACAGCAGCGCGGCGATTACGTTTCATGATAACAATGCTGCAACCCAGGTACTCGCGACGCTGTCATCACAGGAAGATATTATCTGGGCCGGTATTTTGCTTAACGGTAATGATATTTTTGCCGAGTACCGATCGCAGAAAACGGCTAGCGTTGATATATTCGATCATAATAATCTTAAGCAGGACTGGTTATTAAGAAATGTCGAAGTTAAAGAATTGATTGTACTGGATGGTGAAACTATCGGTGAAATACATATTATTGGAGATACCGGTAATGCCTATAAAGCTTTGATCGAACAGTTGTACCTGGGTCTTGGCATCTTTACTATTTCAATGCTGGCTGCTCTGTTGCTCTCCAGCCGTCTGCAGCGGGTAGTATCGGTGCCGGTTAGACGCCTGCTTGAAACAATGGATGCGGTGACTGTCAGGCGAGATTTTAGCCGCAGGGCAGAGCGTTTTAGTAACGATGAACTGGGGACGCTTGTCGATAACTTTAATGTAATGCTGGACAAAATTCAGGCCTACGACACAGAGTTAAATGCGCATCAGCAAAATCTTGAGCGTGATGTCGATGCGCGAACCCATGAGCTTGAGCTGGCAAAAGTTCAGGCTGAGGCTGCCAGTAAATCAAAAAGTAATTTCCTGGCTACTATGAGTCACGAAATTCGAACACCAATGAACGGAATTATTGGTATGTTGAATCTGCTAAAGCGGACATCCTTATCTGTTGAGCAGGCTAATTACCTCGATACCATTGATGTCTCCAGTGAACAGTTGTTACTTTTACTTAACGATATACTGGATATATCTGAAATAGAAACAGGCAAACTGGTTCTTGAGCAGGCGCCGTTTAAATTATCAAAGCTTTGTGATGACTGCGTGCACCTTATCGAAAATAAAGCAGCGGATAAAAATCTTGAGCTGTTTATCGATGCAGCTTCTGATGTACAGGATGACCTGGTTGGCGATGAAATGCGGTTGCGGCAAATAATGATAAACCTGCTGGGCAACGCGGTTAAATTTACCGAGCAGGGCAGTGTTACATTAAGCGTTAAGGTGCTCGAGCTGCATGTAAGGACGGTCGATCTTGTTTTTTCTGTTATTGATACTGGTATAGGTGTACCAGGTGAGTATCAGCACCTGTTGTTTGAGAAATTTTCACAGATGGACTCAAATATAAACAGGAAATATGGCGGCAGCGGACTTGGACTGGCTATATCGAAAGAATTAGTTGATGCTATGAATGGCGAGATTGGCTATAAAGCTAACCCTGGCAAGGGCTCGACTTTTTATGTGAAGCTGTCTTTATCGATTGCGAACAAACCTGTAACAGAAAAACAAAGTAATTATTTATATGATGACAAAGTTTCATCAGAATTAAAAATTCTGCTTGCCGAAGACAACAAGATTAATAGTTATGCTGCAAAAACACTGCTTGAACAAGACGGTCATAACGTTACACTGGCCGAGAATGGAAAACAGGCTGTTGATGCAGTGGTTAATTCGAATGAGGTATATGATGTCGTATTAATGGATTTGCATATGCCCGAAGTTGACGGTATTGAGGCCAGCAGGCGAATCAGGGCGTTAAAAGATAATAATAAAAAGTCTATTCCAATAATTGCTTTAACGGCAAATATTATGCAGGATGAAAAAGAGAAGGCCTTTACGGCTGGCATGAACGCCTTTGTGATTAAGCCGTTTACGCCACAGCGTTTATATTCTGTGATGGCAGCTATTATTCGTCAGAACAAGCAATAAGTTTATTCTTTATAATTGCAGTTCATTTAATCAATATTTATACGAGCGCTTTCCTCATCAAGGCTTCGGCATAACAGGCCTAAATCAACCTGTTCAATATTTTTATCGATGTTAACCCATACCTTGTGGCCACTGCCTGGTGCACAATCTACGCTGTTACCGCGCTGGTCCTGCATTTTAGCCAGTACAAATTGATGGTTGCCGGAGGATGTTAATAACTCCACTTCATCACCGACGCTGATTTTATTTTTAATATCAACCAGGATGCGGCTGTTGTCTTTATCAAACTCCATGACTTCACCGGAAAAAATCTGACGCTGGCTGCGTGAACTGCTGTCGCGGTAACGTTGCATTTCCTGTGGTGCATGACGTTCGAAAAAACCATCGGTATAACCACGATGTGCCAGGTTCTCCAGTTCGCTCATCAGGTGCGGGTCAAATTTTTTGCCACTGACGGCATCATCAATTGCCTGGCGGTAAATCTGGGTGGTTCTGGCAGTGTAGTAATAGGACTTGGTGCGGCCTTCGATTTTTAAGCAGTCAACACCAATATCGACCAGTCGGTGTACATGTTCGACAGCACGTAAGTCGCGGGAGTTCATGATGTAAGTGCCGTGCTCATCTTCCTCTATCGGCATGTATTCACCAGGGCGGCCTTCTTCTTCCAGTAAAAATTGCTGTGATGCGATGGCTTCATCGGAGCCGGCTTTATTGTCACTGGCATAGTCTTCTATGCCGGGTTGCCATATGCCGGTGTTTTCGATGTTCTGGTCCGCATCATTATTTTTAACTTTATAATTCCAGCGGCAGGAATTGGTGCAGGTCCCCTGGTTAGGGTCACGGTGATTAAAATAACCCGAGAGCAGGCAACGGCCCGAATAGGCGATACATAGCGAGCCATGAACAAATACCTCTAATTCAACGTCTGGACAGTCATCGCGTATTTCTGAAATTTCATCCAGTGACAGCTCCCGGGAAAGGATGATGCGTTCGACGCCGACCGATTGCCAGAACTTCACTGAAGGTGAATTCAGTGTATTTGCCTGTACTGAAAGATGTATCGGCGTTTCGGGCCATTTCTCCTTGATCATCATTATCAAACCCGGGTCAGCCATAATTAGCGCATCCGGATTGAGATCGATAATGGGCTCCATATCCTGCATGAAAGTTTTTATTTTTGCCGTGTGCGGCAAAATATTGGTGGCGACAAAAAACTTTTTGCCCAGCGAATGCGCCTCGTTTATGCCTGCTTCAAGGTTAGGCAGTTTGAAGTCATTGTTGCGAACTCTCAGGCTATATCGTGGTAAACCGGCATAAACCGCGTCTGCGCCATAAGCAAAAGCAAAGCGCATATTCTTGATAAGGCCGGCGGGCGAGAGTAATTCAGGTGTTTTCATGGTGATCTGAGTTGATTGTCGAATATCGTATTTTAATATAATTACTGGCTAATATACATATGTGCTTTTATGAGTGTGAAAAAGATTTTACCGCGGAGACGCAGAGGAAAACTTTTTAATTGTTAGTAGTCGCCGAAGGCGCTCTAACCAACAATCTTTTCTCAGCGTATCAGCGTCTCTGCGTCTCCGCGGTTAGTTTGTTTTTTAATCTTTAGGCGAAGGATTCTCGTCCTGTCGGGTAAATACCGCGATCTTTATATCGCCATGTGTTAATTCAGCCAGGCCCTGTTCATTGACGGTGACGTTGAATTCTTCTTCCTGGTCGCTGTCTGTTGAGGGTTTGCATTTAAGACTGGACTGCTGACTGCTGCTTGCATTCCAGAAACAGTGCCAGCTGGCATTGTCCAGTTTCGGAGTAACAAATTCTGCCCTGCCTTCAAAGCCGATAACTAATCTTGTGATGCCGTAAACATTATCATCTGTCGTCATCCATACACCGCTGGACGGGTGTGGTGAACAGGCGGTAAGTAGCATTAGGGTGCTTACAATAAATATGCGATAAAAATTTTTCATGGCAGAGCCTGTTAGTGAATAAGTTAAGTGTAATGTTAATGGTAGAACTTATGCGTCACATTAATAAATTCTATATCTCTATAAAGCCTTGATTCTCAAATATCCCATAGTTATTTACTGAGTCTAAATTTATAAAATTAGAACCTTCAAAATTTATAATGAAATTGTTGTTATTGAATGTTCCCAGATTGGTGACTGTTCCATGATTTTCATAGAAAGTGTTGTTATATTCTTCACCGGGTAACACGGTTAAATCGGCAAGTGCTTGAGCTGATAAACATAGGATACACAAGCTTGTAGAAATAGTGATTGATGCGGGTTTCATCGTTGCTCCTGATTATGTGATTTTCCGTTTTATTCGATTTAAATTAGCAAGTAAGTATAGTGCCATAAATATATTAATTGTATATGTTTAATATAAACAGATGGTTAGGGTTTTAGCTTATTGCAAGTAACCATTTTTTTGTGCAGACTGTAAGATTGTGCGACAAATATATTTGAGTTTTTTACACGTTAGCTTCGGTGTACTGTTTCTTTATTTTGTTTGGTAGTTACTTCTTCTTTTGTTTAGGCCTTGCGGTTCTCGCACCGCGGGCGAGTTACTCTTTTGTCAGCAGCAACAAAAGAGTAACCAGAAAAGTGCCGCCCCGACTTGTTTGCCCCGAGAAAAGCACTCGGGGTTCCTGACTTTGGGCGCATTGCCTACGAGCCCGTGCTGATGCGCCGTCCGGGCGCAGCATCACTAAATCCGCCGTCCATGGCGGATTTGCTCTACCAATGCCCCCAAAGTCAGCAAACAAAGGGGAGATAAACTAAGAAGAAAAACCAAAGAAAAAAAATAAGAAACCAAATAACGGCTTCTCCAGCTATGGCGCTACGCGCCATGTTTTTTGCTGTGCTCTAGCTGGTGCTGTTGACTCTGTTGTTGACCTTGACTCTTCCGCCTTCGATAGCTGAATTTGCCAACACGTAGAGCAAATCCGCCATGGACGGCGGATTTAGCCACGCTGCGCCCGGACGGCGCATCGGGGCGGCTCGGGCCAAAGTAAGCACTCAAACACTTAAGCAAAACGCCAAAGCCAATTGAATAGAAACACTCAAATTCAGGTACCCCGGACGCTTCAACCGGGGCTATCGAGTTCGCGGCGGCCTTTTCTGGTTACTCTTTTGGGCTGTAGCAAAAGAGTAACTCGCCCGCGGTGCGAGAACCGCAAAGCCTAAGTAAACAATAACAAGTAAATATTAACGCCAATAATAAATAGAAAACGCAATCAACAATAACAATAGTCAACAACCGTAAATGACTAAACAGCCTAACAAAAGCAATAATGTTCTTAGCGGCCTGCGAATGTTCCAGCAAAAAACTTTGCCATCGAAAAGTTCGATATCTTCAGTCAAGGGGATGAACCCTGGAAGTTGCGATAACCCGCTGGTGGGTAGAGCACCTGCTCAGCAGGTATGTAAATGCTTGATTTTTTTTGTTCTGTATGGCCCAACAGTCTGGTCAATTTATAACAGATAAATTTGTCATACTTTTCTTGATTAAGGTCAATAAACCTTACAGCCTGTATGTTAATAATATGAGCTGTTAAATTTACATGATTAGGCGGACGTGTTTTCAACTATAAAAAGGTGGCGGGTGTGCCTGTGAGAATATCTACTGGTATAACTATCCTGTTCGTTAATTTTTCAGTCGCCGACTGCGAGAGCATTACGTGGTAGAACCTATATTAAATCCAAAGATTATTCATAATGTCACCGATCTGCTGGTTGCAGCGTTGCATATCGACCGCTATATAATATCTGCACTGGATCGGCTGGATGAAGATTTTGTTGAAATTAATACACTTGCCCTGACGATGTTTAAACAGATTAGTCAGAATAAACACCATCTTAATAAAATTGTTTTAGTTGATAAAGTACTGCCAAATGAAGATGTTAGTAATCACCTGGAAGCAATTACTTTATACAATGAAAATATGGAAACACAATTTGATTCACCAAGAGTCAAGTTGCAGCGTCTTTGTACCTGTTGCGACCGCTGTTTTGCTTTTTATGATGCAATTGTTAAATCAACAAGTGACGAGTCGCTTATGAAGGCTGCGCAAAAATTGGCTTCCTTTGCACTTGATCGCCACGAAATGTTAAAAGTTGCACTCAATGAGCAGAAGAATTAATACTGATAGTTTGGATATATTCATTATTAAAGTTGAATAACCAGTAAAGTATTTAGTTGGTTCAGGTCAGGAAAGTGTGTTTCTTTTTGCCTGTCGGTGGGGGAATCGGGGAAGAATGTCGCTGTCACCATCCGTGGTTAGCAGGAGTCCTTTCTAGTCAGCTATGACATTTTTTTAGAAGACAAACTGTTAGAAGACAAACTGTGTTTGCAGAAAGAGTTCATCCACATCATTGTTTTCAACGCCATCAAGATTTTCACCCATACGGTAGGATAACTGTACCTTGGTATCATGCTTGTTGATGAACCAGTTAGCACCTACAGAGGTACGGTCCCATGAGGTTGTATAGCCATCAGCATCCTGTGTCTGATAGGCAGCAACCAGTTCGATGGTGTTATTGATCATGTAACCGCCTTCTACAGCAGCATTGGTTAATGTTGTTGAACCATTTTTATATAAGCCACCGCTAAATGCTGACTCCACAGTATCGGCGTCAAATGAGTTGTACTGTGCATCGACAGAAAAGCCTGCGCTTCGGAAAGCACCACTAATTTCCAGGCCGGTTACCGAATCGACGTCAGCTTTTTTAGTCGATGGAGGAGTCAGGCCTGTGTATGTATTGTTGTCGCTGTCATTACTCCAGCTATAGGCAGCAACACCGATTGTTGCCATGGTTTTGCCTGAGAAATCACCCTGGGCGAATTTCAGTTTGCCATATGGGTGGAAATCAACACGGCCACCAACCATGAAACCGTCATTAAAATCATCGTTGCGGTTGACCGGGGTATCGAAGTCCAGTTTTTTAGCATCGGGATCGATGGAAGCTACCGTGCCTGAAGCGCCCCATGTTACTTTTTTACTTTCGCTATTGCCGGTTAAATGTACACCGACATTACGGTCAGGTGTGCCGTAGTTATGGTCACCGACGAAAGTGCGCTCAACCAGCTGCTGGTACTTTGAAGATGTCAGAAATTCGCGTGAAAAAGGAAAGTTGGCATTACCGATAGTAACTTTGGTATTGCTTAGGCCCTTGTACTGGAAATAAGCGTCTTTCACAGCGATTTCGTTTTCATTTTCCGCTTTACCCATGTCCCACTGAATTTTTGCTTTCCAGTCTTTATGGGCGCTGCCTTCAATATAAGGGCGCAAACGTCTAAAAAATATTTCATCAGTTGAACTACCGCCATCTGGGCTCACCTGGTGATATTGCATCTGGATACGGCCACCGACTTTTAAATATTTGTCGCCGTCTTTATAAGTCACGCCGCCGGCATAAGTCGATAGAGGTGCAGTTAGTGCTGAAATAACAGCAAGTTTAATAACGTTTTTTGTAGAAAAGTGCATTTAAAGCTCCGAGTTAAAATTAACGCGTTGCAGTCTATGCATGCTTTGTTACAGAAAAACGAAGAAGTTAATACAATAGTGTGACAGCTGGATTTTTAGCAGTATGTTTTCACGAGAATTCGCAAAGAGCCTTTATTGGTAGAGTTTTTTTAAATAGGTGAGTTGATGCTGTTGTGAAAATTTTATTTCTTACAGGTACTGAATAGCGATCATTTGCTGGTTCTGTGTTTGTCGTCCCAGCAACAAACACGGTCGCGACCTTTTGCCTTGGCGCATAATAATGCGTGGTCCACATACTGGATCGTGTCGTTGATAGAAACGCATTTCTGCATACAGGCGATACCAAATGATGTGGTTACAGTCAGGTTGCTTCCATCAGGTAGCGGAATTGGGTGATCTCGAAGTTCGCTGCATAAGTGCTGTATTACATACTGCGCTTCATTTTTTCAGGCATTACCTCAATTAGAGTCCTGTGCCAACTGATTCGATTAAGACCATCAAATTTCTGCGTGAGAAGATCCTGTGGGAAAGTTAGTCGTCAAGCCTTTCAGGATATAAACAGGCTTTGCTGCCATCTTCATCAAATTGTCACATTCTGTAACAACTTTGTAACATTGCGACGATAAACTGCGCGCATGAAAAATCAATCTCTACAAAGACGATATAACCAGAGAGCATTGAAAGACCGGCTTGCGCGTTATTTCGTGGCTTCCGGTGGCATCAGTGTAATTGTTGCTATCCTGTTGATTTTCTTTTATTTGATGTATGTTGTCGTGCCAATGTTTGGTGCTGCTGAGATAAAGGAAAACGTCGCTTATACGGCTTCCGGTGATGCCAGAACATTATTCCTTGGGCTTGAAGAGCAGGGAACTATTGCGGCCAGGTTTACCGATGACGGACAGGTTATCTTCTTCAATACCGATTCAGGCAGTACGGTATCGCAGCAATCACTGGAATTGCCTGCCAGAATTAGCAGTATTGGCTCGATTCTGAACCTGGTCGTTCTGGGGCTTGAAGATGGTACGGCACTGGCAGTGCGTTATAAATTCGACCTGAGCTACCCGGATGATGTACGTACATTAACGCCAAGGCTGGAATATCCTCTGGGTAAAGACCTGCTGGTTTTAGATGAATCCGGGCACGCGTTAAAGCAGGTCGTTATTCAGCTTAGTGATGACGCTGTAGGCATGGCTGCGAAAACAGATGATAACCGCCTGGTCTTTGCCCGTTACCTGCGAGAAGAATCATTTATTAGTGAAGAAATTACCATTGAGCTGGAGTCGCGTTCTGAGCTGGCGCTTGAAAGTAGTATTAATTCGATTGTCCTGACGCCGGCGATGGATCATCTATACACAGCAGCCGAAGGCGGCATACTGGTTGACCATGCCCTTGATGAAGACGGCTTTGAAGATAGCCCTGCAGTCGAATACCGTTTTAAACATGAGATTAACCAGCTTCAGTTGTTGCTGGGCGGCAACTCATTGCTGGTCGGTATGGATAACGGTGAAATACAGCAGTGGATGTCTGTGCGCAAGGAAGAAGGTGGCAGAGCGCTACACTTTATTCGCAACTTTCAGCAGCATAATAAGCCGGTTACTTTTATCGCGAAAGAGCAGCAGCGAAAAGGTTTTGCTGCTTCCGATACGGAAGGTGAAATAACGCTGTTCTATACAACCTCGCAAAGAACGCTGGCGAGTATTAATACTGCCGGTGCAGCGATTGAGCACATGGCGTGGTCAGCACGTGCACAGAACCTGATCGTTATTGATAGTAATAATCAAATTCGTTTATACGATGTACATAATGAATATCCGGAAGTTTCCTGGGATGTGCTGTGGGGGAAAGTCTGGTACGAAGGATACGATGAGCCCGACTATATCTGGCAGTCTTCAGCATCAACCAATGAGTTTGAGCCCAAGTTCAGTTTAATGCCGCTGGCTTTCGGTACCATTAAAGCGGCCTTTTATGCCATGATATTTGCCGTGCCGATTGCGATTCTTGGCGCCATGTTTACTGCCCAGTTTATGGCACCAAGAATGCGCCAGACGGTAAAACCGGCGATTGAAATTATGGAAGCGTTACCCACCGTGATTTTAGGTTTCCTTGCTGGTTTATGGCTTGCGCCTTATGTTGAGACCCATCTCGCCGGAATATTTACCCTGCTGCTGGTATTGCCTGCTGGATTTATTCTGTGTGCATGGCTGTGGGGTTATGTTCCAGGAAAATCAAGATTTGAAGGCTGGGAAGCGGCATTACTCATTCCAGTAGTGCTGGTTTTAATCTGGATATCATCCCAGGTAAGTGTGCCTATTGAGAATTTGTTCTTTGATGGCGATTTACGAACGCTATCTGAGTGATGAATGGGGCCTGAATTACGATCAGCGTAACGCACTTGTGGTTGGCTTGATTATGGGCTTTGCGGTTATTCCTACTATTTTCTCGATTGCGGAAGATGCCCTGTTCAGTGTGCCGCAGCACCTGGTACGTGGTTCACTGGCACTGGGTGCTACCCGCTGGCAAACCATGACCAGTGTTGTATTGCCGGCGGCCAGTCCGGGTATATTCTCTGCTGTAATGATGGGTTTTGGCCGTGCCGTGGGTGAAACCATGATTGTATTGATGGCAACCGGTAACACGCCATTAATGGATATGAGTATTTTCCAGGGCATGCGCACACTGGCGGCAAACATCGCGGTTGAAGTGCCAGAGGCTGAAGTATTCAGTACACACTATCGCGTTCTGTTCCTTGCTGCGCTGATACTCTTTTTGTTTACCTTTGTGTTTAATACGCTCGCTGAAATAATTCGTCATCGATTACGTAAGAAGTACGAAGGATTATGATAGGTCAGAATATGAAAACGTGGTTTAAAAGCGGTACGCCGTGGATCTGGTTAAATGCGGGCGCAATTGCTATTGCGCTGGTCGCGGTCTTTGGCTTATTACTGTTAATTCTGTTTCGCGGTATGAGTCATTTCTGGCCGGCGAATGTCGATGCTTTTCACTACCAGAACAGTGAAAATGCAATCACCATAATTGCGGAAGTTATTGAATCAGAAAGTGTACCCGCAGAATCCCTGCACAATATAGCAAATAGCAGCGATATAAAAGGCAATGTTACGCGTTACCTGGTAAAAACCGGTAACCGGGATATTCTCGGCAGTGATTTCAGATGGCTGCATGACATCGATCTTGTTAATCGAGAGCAGCCTGAAAATTTGATGGTGCTTGAGCGTATTGAGTGGGGAAACTTTTACGGCTACCTGAATTCGGTTTATGAAAATGGTGAACTGGTTGTAAGCGGCGCCGATGCATGGCCGGAATTTAATAAACGCCTGCAACGAACTATAGAAATACGGGAGAAGATATTACATCTGGAGCGAGGTGAAATTGGCGCGATTAACTATAAGCTGGAGCGTCTGCGCTTAAAAGAGAAACGCCTGCAGCTTGATGATGAGTTAAGCGATTCAGCTATAGCCGATTTAGAAAGCCGGCGAAAGCAGTTAAACCTGGAATACCAGATTTTGCTAAGCGAAACCCAGAAACTGTACAGCGAAATAAATCGTGATTCTATTCGTGCTACGGTAATGGACGGCAGTGAAGTCGATGTGGCACTGGAAAAGATTGTGAAGGCCTGGCAGCCGAATAAAATGTCTGTACCAGAGAAACTTGTTTTTTATGTATTTAGCCTGTGGGATTTCATATCTGATGATCCACGTGAAGCGAATACCGAAGGCGGCATCTTTCCGGCTATTTTCGGTACCGTGATGATGGTTATATTAATGGCTATCCTGGTAACGCCTCTTGGTGTGATAGCAGCTGTCTACCTGCGTGAATATGCCAGGCAGGGTGTACTTATCCGAATCATTCGAATAGCAGTTAATAACCTTGCGGGTGTGCCATCCATTGTATATGGCGTCTTTGGCCTGGGCTTCTTTGTCTATTTTCTTGGCGGCAATATTGATGCGCTGTTCTTTCCGGAAGGGCTGCCGTCACCGACCTTTGGTACTCCCGGTCTGTTATGGTCTTCTTTGACGCTGGCATTGCTGACACTGCCTGTTGTCATCGTTGCCACAGAAGAGGGTTTGTCACGAATACCAAGAAGCTTGCGTGAAGGCAGCCTGAGCCTGGGTGCGACTAAAGCTGAAACGCTATGGCGGGTAGTATTGCCGATGGCAAGTCCAGCAATCATGACGGGTCTGATCCTGGCTGTTGCGCGTGCTGCAGGTGAAGTAGCACCACTGATGCTGGTGGGTGTTGTTAAGCTGGCACCCAGTTTGCCGCTGGATGGTAACTTCCCGTTTTTGCATCTTGATCGCAAGTTTATGCACCTTGGCTTTCATATATATGATGTCGGTTTTCAAAGCCCTAATGTTGAAGCCGCAAGGCCACTGGTTTATGCCACTTCGTTTTTACTGGTTGTTGTGATTGTGGCATTGAACTTAACAGCTATTAGTTTAAGAAACAGATTGCGTGAAAAGTATCGCGCATTCGATAATTAACAACGAATATTATTATGACTGAATCTATCGCAACAAAAATTGATCCTTCCTTACTTTCTGCTTCTGATGATACGGGGGCAGGTGAAGTATGTATGGATGTGCATAATCTGAACTTGTATTATGGTGAAGCGCAGGCTTTATCCGATATCAGTTTTCAGATGAAGAAGAATCGGGTAACAGCCTTTATCGGTCCCAGTGGCTGTGGCAAATCAACGCTGCTGCGCTGTTTTAACCGCATGAATGACCTTGTTGACAGTGTGCGTGTTGAAGGTGAAATTATTCTGGATGGTAATAATATCTACGCGCCGGATGTTGATGTGACATCGCTACGTCAGCGTGTCGGTATGGTGTTTCAGAAACCTAATCCATTCCCGATGAGCATCTTTGAAAATGTTGCTTATGGTTTGCGTTTACAGGGCATTAATAAACGAAGAGTTCTCGAAGAAAAAGTCGAATGGGCTCTTAAAGGTGCCGCATTGTGGGATGAGGTGAAAGATCGCCTCGATGAAAGTGCGCTGGGTATGTCGGGCGGTCAGCAGCAGCGCCTGGTTATTGCTCGTGCTATAGCCATTGAGCCGGAGATATTGCTGCTCGATGAGCCGGCCTCTGCGCTTGACCCTATTTCGACGCTAAAAATTGAAGAACTGATATACGAACTAAAGTCGCAGTATACTATTTTAATTGTTACTCATAATATGCAGCAGGCTGCGCGTGTTTCAGATGAAACTGCATTTATGTATATGGGCGAAATGATTGAGTTTGGTAAAACCAATAAAATATTTACCAACCCAGAGAAAAAACAAACTGAAGATTATATTACCGGTCGTTATGGTTAAAACAGTTCAACAGAAAACGACGGCAGTAATATTTGACCAAAGCAAAAGAGGTTTATAAATGGATACCAGTAATACGAGCCAGCACATCTCGCAAAAATTTGATGAGGAAATGGAAGATCTTCGTAACCAGGTTTTAAAAATGGGGGGCTTAGTCGAGCAGCAAATTGAAGGCGCTGTAGAAGCATTGCAGAACACCAATGCGGCTGGTGCAGAGAAAATCATCCTCAGGGACCACAAAGTTAATACTCTAGAGGTGAATATTGACGAGGCCTGTACACAGATACTTGCAC
This sequence comes from uncultured Gammaproteobacteria bacterium, assembly GCA_963711255.1. Lineage (GTDB taxonomy): Bacteria > Pseudomonadota > Gammaproteobacteria > SZUA-229 > SZUA-229. The sequence goes on from CAVQDO010000030.1 coordinate 23,451, forward strand.
GACGACAGCCTGCAGCAACCGATCTTCGCATGGTTGTAGCCGTGATTAAAACCATTACCGATCTTGAACGTATTGGTGATGAGGCCGAGAAAATAGCAAAAATGGCATTACACCTTGCGGAAAAAGATGCTGGGTTTCATAGTCGTTATGCGGGAATACGCCATCTGGGCGACCTGGTTCAACACATGGTTCATGATGTGCTGGATGCTTATGCTCGTCTGGATGTTGACGCGGCCATTAAAGTTGTGCGTGATGATGACGAGGCGGATAAAGAGTACCAGGATCTTATTCGCATGTTAATTACCTACATGATGGAAGATCCACGGACGATATCCGAAGTACTTGACGTGATCTGGGCCGCCCGTGCTTTAGAACGTATTGGTGATCATGCAAAAAATATTGGCGAGTATGTTATTTACCTGGTGAAGGGTAAAGATATACGCCACCTTGACCTGGACGAAGTTGAGAAAGACATCTTGTCATGAAACAGGCAACGCTGTTAGTTGTAGAAGATGATCCGGGAATACAGGATATGTTGAAGTATTCCTTAACTGCAGAGGGTTACACGCTGCATGCAGCATTAACAGTTAAAGAAGGCTGGGAAATCATAGAGAATAAAGCAATTGACCTGGTGTTGCTGGACTGGATGCTGCCGGATAATAGTGGTATTGATCTGTTGCATCGTATTCGGAAATATCATTCGATGCTGCCGGTGATAATGGTTACTGCAAAAGCAGAAGAGGAAGACCGTATTCTTGGGCTTGATGTAGGCGCTGATGATTACGTGACCAAGCCTTTTTCGGTTCGTGAATTAAATGCCAGAATTCAGGCGATTTTACGCCGCTCACTGCCTGATGAGCAGCCCCTGCAGATTGGTGAGTTGTACCTGGATCCGGCGAGTCACCGGGTAAAAGTCAAAGATGCTGCTCTGGATCTTTCTCCAACTGAATTTCGCCTGCTGCATTACTTTATGTCACATACTGATCGTGTTTATACAAGAGCGCAGTTACTTGATCAGGTCTGGGGATCACAGGTTTATGTTGAAGAGCGTACAGTTGATGTGCACATCAGGCGTTTACGCAAGCAGCTGACACCGTTTGGCCTGGATTCTTTACTACAGACAGTGCATGGTAGCGGTTACCGTTTCTCGAGACAGGCATGACACCAAGTTTAAAGCGAGAGCTGGCATTGCTGGCAGTCTGGATGTTTTTTGTTTTACTGCTAGGACTGGTTTTTTCTTCGGTATATCTTTTCTTATTTATCGGTTTGCTGTTTTATATCGTATGGCATCTGTATAACCTTAACCAGCTGACAAAGTGGCTGGCGAAACCATCGAAGCACCCCCCCGAGGCAGCAGGCGTCTGGGAGGAAGCGTATTACCAGTTATATCACCTTTACAAGCGCCAGCGAAAATCACGCCGTAAACTGGCTTCTATATTGAGCCGCTTTCAGAAGTCCACGCAGGCATTACCCTACGCTACCATTGTTTTGAATGAGTTCAACGAGATTGAATGGTTCAATCCTGCAGCTAGCCGCTTGCTTAACCTGCACTCCAAGATCGATATCGGGCAGCGCATTGATAATTTAATTCGACTGCCATCATTTTCAAAATATCTGCTTAATAAGAAGTTCGATGAACCTATAGAGCTTGAAATACATCAGAGCAAGATTATTGTGAATATTACTCCTTACGGCAGCGGTCAGTATTTATTGAGTGCACGTGATATTACAACGCTTAGTAAACTTGATGATATGCGTCGTGATTTTATTTCAAATGCATCTCATGAACTGCGTACGCCACTAACTGTTATCAACGGTTACTTAGAGTTTTTGCAAGACAGGGTAGACGAGGGTACACGGGTTCCACTGGAAAAAATTCAGCAACAGGCTGTTCGCATGAATGATATTATTTCAGAGCTGATTGAACTTGCACGTCTTGAGTCATCAGCGTCTGTTGATCTAAGTAAAGAGGTCGATATTGAAGATCTGTTAAATGATATATATGACGAGGCACTGTCCTTTGACCACGATGAGCATGAAATAGAACTGCTCCTTGACCCATCTTATTCAGCAACTGGAAAGCCGGTCAAAATACATGGCAGTTATGACGAGTTACGAATGGCTATTTCAAATTTGATGACTAATGCCATACGATATACCCCCGAAGGCGGCAGCATTAAATTATTTTACCTGGTTAACGACAGTGGTATTTCTATCGCTGTTGAAGATAGCGGTATAGGTATGAATTACGAACACATTCCCAGGCTGACTGAGCGTTTTTATCGAATTGATGAAGGCCGTTCACGTGAAAAAGGTGGTACTGGACTGGGGCTGGCTATTGTTAAGCATGTGCTCGACAGGCATCGTGCAACGCTTTATATAAGCAGTGAAGTGGGTAGAGGCAGTGTTTTTCGCTGCGATTTTCCTTTTTCGCTAGTGGAGCAGTAGCACTTCTTGCGTACCGATGACGCTGTAACAAAATCGTAACAACCCTGTCATTTTCCCTTCACAAATTAAGAGCAAAATCCTTATACTTATTCAAACAAGAGTGCAAAAAAAATCATGAAACATAAACGTATAACATCTGTAGTTAATACAGTATTAACAAGTTCTTTAATTGGAATTGGCCTGTTAGTAGCAAGCAACGCTTCTGCTGTATCTGTAGATGAAGGTATACCTGAATATAAAGCTGTTAGCGGTATTTCCGGTAACCTGTCAAGCGTTGGTTCTGACACGCTGGCTAACCTGATGACATTATGGGCGGAGTCATTCAAACGTTCTTACCCGAATGTTAATATTCAAATTCAGGCGGCAGGTTCGTCAACTGCACCACCGGCATTAACTGAAGCGACTGCAAGCTTTGGCCCTATGAGCCGTAAGATGAAATCAAAAGAAATTGCTGCGTTTGAAGACCGTTACGGTTACAAACCAACAGCTATTCCTGTTGCTATCGATGCATTGGCTGTTTATGTAAATAAGGACAACCCGGTTAAAGGCATGTCTATCCCTGATGTTGATGCGGTATTCTCATCAACTCGTAAATGTGGCGGTGATAAAGATATTAATAAATGGGGCGACCTGGGTTTGACCGGTAACTGGAAAAACCGTGACATTCAAATTTATGGTCGTAACTCTGTCTCTGGTACTTACGGTTATTTTAAGAAAAAAGGTTTATGTAAAGGCGACTTTAAAAACAATGTAAACGAGCAGCCTGGTTCGGCATCGGTTGTACAATCTGTTTCAAGCTCTGCTAACGGTATTGGTTACTCAGGTATCGGTTACAAAACCTCCGGTGTACGTGCTGTACCTTTAACCAAGAAAGCTGGCGGAAAGTATGTTGAAGCCACACCGGCGAATGCTGTGTCAGGCGAATATCCACTGTCTCGCTTCCTGTATGTTTATGTTAACAAGCACCCTAATAAAGAATTAGCGCCACTGGATAAAGAATTTGTCAAACTGATTCTTTCTCAAGAGGGGCAGGAAGTTGTAATTAAAGATGGCTATATTCCTCTGCCAGAAGCGGTGGTTAAAAAATATTTAGGAAATATCTAAATAATCTGAAATGATGTAACCACATCACAAAGAGTTAAAGAATGCCGGGCTTGCCCGGCATTTTTTTGCGCAAAAGAAATCGGTTACTCAGTCACCAGTTAAAGGTAAGTATCCTCAATCATTAATTATCCTTTAATGTTCGTATTGAATCCGTAGAAGTAATTTCGTGAAAATTGGAACCTTTTGAATATCACATACGTTTCAAGGTAAGGATAGTTTTATTTGTGGAGGGCGCAGTTGTCATATATGGCAGTTTGAAATGTCATTAATGGCAGTGCCCAGTGTTGTATATGGCAGTTGTTTTTCGATATTACTATTTAATGAAATAGTGATTAGCAAGCAAAAACAGCGGCTTACTTTTTTTATCTGGCTGGCATAATAAATGCGTAGTCGGTGTAAGGCATCACTGTTGTCCATTGTGCGTAAAGCTTGAGTCACAGCGAAATGATGAAACGAGACTAACTGAATAAAAATTAGAAATAGATAGAGGGTGTGGTTATGGTTGTCGATAAAATAAAACAGTTTTTTTGTAATACGGATATTCCTTTCCTGGCTATGCCAATTTTTATTGTTATTTCGTTTCTTGCGCCCCCGGCGTTATATGCCGGTGATGGTTTCACCATTGAGGCGGCGAAGTGGGATGATGAAAGAAATCGAATTACTGTAAAAGGTAAGGGTGATGATGGTCGGACCGTGAGCGTGACCAATGCAGATACCGGGTTATTGCTTGGCAGTGACGATGTTGATGATGAAAAATGGCGCGTTAGAAAACGTAATCCATCTTCTGTTCCATGTCGTATCCGTGCTGAACAGTCTAATGGCGAATCGGCTGAAAAAAATGTTAAATATGCACCGGCTGACTGTGATGATGGCGGCGGTACGCCACCGCCACCACCGCCAGGACGGCGATGTTTCCATTAACTCAACCAGTGTTAATGGCCCATTATTAAGTACCGCCGTACCTGAACTGCCATTGGCCGGTCAGGCAGGTTACTCTGTGTTTGCAGTCAATGATCTTGGTATGCACTGTGGTGATTTTGATACCCGTATTTCCAGTATTCTGCCACCATTTAATGTATTGCATGCCCAGGTGATTCAGCGGGGTAGTAATCCGGATATTCTCGGTGAAGCTGATGGTGTTAGTGTTGAGTATTCAGCATCGTCTAATCCGTTTGATCCGGTTCTCGCAGGCGTTAGTCCTTCAGGTCGAGCCATTATTATCAAGTGTTACCGCGGGTAATGTTTATAAAACGAATTTCTGGGATCTTGCTAGTTCTGGTGATTCGATTGCATTAACAGCTTACCGGCCTTTCTATCCACCGGGTGTGCTTGATGCGTTTGCACCGGTGATCGATCAGGGTTTACCAATGCCGGACGTTGAACGTTTGTATCTTGGCGACGGCGTGCTAGCAGCTGACCAGCAGTCGATGCCTGGTATTAATGCGCCTTATGTGTTGAACGACGGACAACACTTCGGGCAGTATGTTGGTAGCCTGCCTTTCTTCCTGAACTTCCCGTTTGGTTATACCGCAACGGATGTCAACTGGTTTGAAGCGGCCGGTATACCGGTTGCCGCATTTGATGATGCCGGGCGTGAGAATCCTTATCCACTCTACAGAGTACAGGCACATGCCGGTGGTAATGTATTGGCATCGGTTGATACCGTTGCTCCTATTTCAGGTGAAGCGAACTGCCAGGGCTGTCACGGTGCACCTGTTGATGGTGGTAACGGTGCAGCAACAGTTAACCTGGCAAATGTTGCAACCACGCTGGATGATCCTCAGCTTGGTGCAATACCGCTTGAAGTGAGCAAGGAGTATGCTGCGGATATTAATATACTGAGGTTACATGACCAGGAGCACGGTACTTTCCTTGAAGGCAGTACGCCTGTTGTTTGTCAGTCATGTCACTACACACCGGCGCTTGATCTAGCGCAGGTGGGTCCATTGGGACCTGAGAACGATCCGATAAATGCCAATGGTCGTGATCAGGCGAAGAATAAATCGATGTCTAATGTGATGCACAGTCATCATGCCACGGTGACTGGCGTTAATGGCGAGACATTGTTCCCGTCTATGCCGCCTCCGGTGGATAGTGCGGGCAATTTCCGTGATCCGATTGCAGCAAACGATATCTTGCAGGAGACCTGTTATCAATGTCATCCAGGCCGCAGAACAGATTGCCTGCGCGGTGCCATGGCGAATGGCGGTATGCTCTGCCAGGATTGTCACGGCGACATGCAGCAGGTGGGTGATGATTTCTCACGTAATGTTTCTGCATCGAATGTAGGTGCCTTTGAGCTGGCGGATGATTTTTATACCAACCCGGATACACCTCGCGTGCCATGGGCGAATGAGCCAGGTTGTGGCTCCTGCCATACCGGTGATGCCATGGATAGCATGTATGGTGATGCAAATACTATTGGTCATCCCGATGATGGTATTCGTTTGATGCAGGCATGGCTGGTTAATGATGCTAAAGCAACACCGATTGTACCGACCAATAAACGTTTTGCCGAAGATGTTGTTGCTGCAACCGGTAATCCTCAGCTGTATAGAGTCAGTACCGGTCATGAGGGTGTACTCTGTGAGTCCTGTCATGGTGCAACGCATGCGGAGTTCCCGAATGCCAATCCGAATGCCAATGACAATGTTTCGTCCATACAGTTGCAGGGACATGCGGGTATGATCAGTGAATGTGATACCTGTCATACCGGTGATCTTGGTAATACACTGGACGGGCCACATGGCATGCATGCTGTGGGCAGTGCGGGTGTGCATTTTGCAGAAGGCGGACATCACGATGCGATGGAGCATAATGAGAATGCCTGCCGCGCCTGTCATGGACAAAATGGCGAGGGTACCGCATTGTCAGCCATGTTCACTGATCGTGTTCTTGAGTGCGATGAAAGCACGACATTCTGTCCTGACGGTAACAGCCAGTTGTTCCCTGAAGGACACCAGGTTACCTGTTCTGATTGCCATGAAAATGAGTTGTAGTGTGAGTACGAACTGCTAATCGCAGACCAGTCGTGTATGGAAGCAAATAGCAAGCAAAGCTTTTATACACGACGGTATTTTTTTACAGGACCTGTTTCTGTATCTATTGCAGTTTCAACTGTTAACTGCGGTTAAGTATTTGCTGCAGGCAGCATCTAATCTCCAGTGCTTCAAGCATGGCAATAATGGCAGTCATTAGTGCCACTGTGTCATGGTCAAATGACATAATACGTCATGTATGTTACCGCATCATTATCTGCTGATATTCTTAATAATATTGTAATCAGTGCTTTGCATATCTAAAGATATCTGGCACGCAAACTGCAGTACATGTTTATCAGTGCGCATTCATCAATGCCATTTTAGATTGCGATGGTTGCAGCTGAAAAAATAATTAATGTCGAGCTCATATAGCGAGTTTAAGTGATTCAAGGAAGTTTCTCGGCGAAAAATGAAATTAAACGAGGAGGATGGACATGTTTACAGTTCTACTGAAACAGTTCTTGAAACAGACCGCAGTGTTAACTGCGCTATTTACTATCGCCAGCGTAATTATGGTTATCGGTACGAGCGATGTCCATGCAGCGCCACCAGGTCCATTAGAATGTAGTATTTCACCTGATGGTGGCACTGCAACAGCAGGCGTGCCTTTCACCTTTAGCGGCAATACAACTGGTGGTAAAGGTTCGAAAAACTATAGCTGGGATTTTACTGATGGCGGCGGTGTCCCCGGTACATCAACAGATACCACTGTTGATGTTACTTATCCTTCTGCCGGCGGCCCGTTCCTGGTTTCACTTGATGTCACAGACAAACAGGGCACACAGGCAAACTGTACAACAACCGTTACCGTTGAAGGCGGCGGCGGTGGCAACCAGCCGCCTGTACTTGATCCGATAGGTGATAAATCTGTTATTCTCGGTGGCAACCTGCTGTTCACGGTAACAGCAAGCGATGACGGCCAGCCCAATGGCACGTTAACCATTTCAGCAAGCAATATACCCGCCGGTTCAAATTTTACCGATAATGGTGACGGTACAGCTGATTTTGAATGGTTAAATGCAAGTCCTGTTGGCAGCACCAATACAACTTTTACTGCAAGCGACGGTGCGCTTGATGATTCCGAGCAGATAACGATTTCTGTGTTTGATACACCGCCACCACCCGATTTTGCTGACCAGACAGATTTCAAGATCATGATGAACTATGAGCTGGGTATGCATTGTACCGGTTTCGAGTTTGCTTACTGCTGTGTGCTGCCAGCCTATAACTCTATCCTGGCACAGGTGGTTAAACCTAATACCATTGACCCGAATCACAGTGGTGATTATGCAAGGTTGATGGCCGGTGATCCAAACGAAGGTCTTGATGGGCTGGGTCGCGAAACCGTAGTTCGTGATCTGGAACTGGATAACAACGGCAACTTCAAGAAGTATGTACTGAAATACTGGCATGAAGCGCAGCCGCGTAACGATGGCCGTGGTAAGCCACAGAGCAGCCTGTTGATCAGTGCGGCAGAAGGCAATTCATTGCAGGCATGGAATACCGTGTTTGATTCAGCGGAAGTTGTCAACGGTGCTATGCAGTACGGCGATTACAATGGTTCTCAGGCGGTGCTTCAGGGTGATGGTGATTTAACAGACCCTACTGACAACTACCAGAATGCGATATGGAACCATCTGTACTTCTACGAAAACCTGGAAGGTGATAACTCGACAGGTACCTCACTGGAAGCCGACAAGATCCGTCTGGGTGTCGCCGGTCAGCCAGGTCCATTCCCGACTGTCGCGTATCCAACCGATTGTGGTCCTGCATTCCATCCGCTGGGACCGGTTACCACAAATGCAGCTGGCAACACGGTTGACAACGATTGCGGCGGTTTCTCTAACGGCAACGTGCTGACCTTCTCAGGTGATAAAGGCACGGTGGTGTACACCCAGATGAAAGTACTGGAGAATCTGCCAATTATGCTGACTTCGCCCGATATCTGGGAAGCACTCGGTCTGCCACTGACGCCGTTTGAGGACAGTGTTGATTTCTTCAGTGATCCTGGATTGCTGAACGAAGATTCAGTGCGTCCTTATGTGGCCATGAAGGCACAGATGTATGACTACGATCCAGGTGCACCCAGCGGTGCGGGCGCAGCGACTTTAGACACTGCCGGCAACCCGGTCATCGGTTTCGGTACTGCACCGATCGATATCCCGAACTGTGAGCGTTGTCACTCGAATCCTGCCAATGGTACGGTAATCGACAATGCGGCTAACGAAGGCGGTGGCACACTGATTGTAGCCAACAGCCCGAATGGTGATGCCGCACAGTATGCACTGGTGCAGCAGGAATATGACTACTGGAATGCGTACTACGACATCGATACCGGCGCAGGTGACTCAGACTGGTATTCCCGTCTGAAGAGTGCGGCGATCAGTATGTTGAATGGCCACGATATTCAGCACGGCACCAGCTTTGCGGCGAATTATCCTGGCGCTGATCCAGTCGGTAATGAACTGGCGCAGAACACACGCCTGGGTCATGAGTCTGTGATCTGTCAGCGTTGTCATGCAGACAACGTCATTGCCGCGGTTAAATCAGCAGAATGTGGTCCTGGTAATGAACTGGGTACCGAGCCATGTACAGCAGGGTACACTGATCAAGCCGATCACCGAAGCGATCCATAATAACCATCGCGGTATCAACATGCCGAATGCCGATGGTGAGCTGGGCATTATTGCCTTTGCCGATTCACTGGGCCGTGATGGCGGTTGTCAGGGCTGTCACCCTGCTCACCGTTCCGACGGTGATATGGATGGTTACCCGATCACTCTGGCGGGTACCAACAAGTATGCCAACAGTGATAATCGCGGAGCCAACGGCGGCTGTTTCGTCGGTCGCGACGTGCACTCTAACCCGGGTAAAGACACCGATGGTGCAGAGACGCCTGAGTACCTGAATGCGGTCGGCCAGTACCTGGCGGATAACGTTGCCAGTGACTGGTAACGGTATCTGGTGTACCAACTGTCATAACCAGCTGGGTCAGGAGATCTGGAAAGCTGAAAATATGGAAGACCTGGTTCGCGGTGTTGGTGTGAATAATCCACGCGCTGAACCCACCCTGGCAGCTGTTGCTGCGGCGGTCGGCACCACGGAAGAACAGGCGATGCTATGGCTGGATCCTAAAGAAAGTGATGCGGTCGACTACAGTTATGCAATCTGGGATACCGATCCTGGTCTGTGTAACTATGTTGCCGGTTACTTCGGTGTGATTCCTGTTGATCCTGCGCATGATGGTAATGTGGCAACCGTTGAAGTTAATGTCACCAGTGCCGAAGCCTGTTCAACCGGCGGTGGTACCGGTCTGATTAACTGTGGTGCGGAATACCCTGGTGCGCCAGCATTCCATATCTGTGGAACGACTGGACGGTGATGGTGACTTCAGTGTGAATGCAATGGACTTCTGTACTACACCGGATTGTGTGACTGCCGCAGGCTGGTTTACCTGCGGGTTCAGTTGCAGTACCGGTACCAATGTCAGCAGCAACCGATGGTCGTGACCACTGGTTGTCAGCCGGCGAGCCGCACTGTGCGGACTGTCATCAGGCACCGTTTGTTGAGCAGAGTGGTAATATCAATGCTTACCCTCCATTCAACTACCCGCGTAAAGCGAGCCTGATGCGTTACTCGAAAGGTCATCAGGACATCAGTTGTCAGGGTTGTCATGAGTCTATCCATGGACTGTATCCGGTTACCCCGCTGATTGATACTACATCTTATGCGCAGGCTGCAGCATTGAACCACGATGGTTCACATGGTCCGCTCAAGTGTGGTACCTGTCATGAGGTGAATGGTGCAGGTGTTCCTACCCATATCGAGGATGGCCTGCTTTATAACGGGCAGCCAATTGTAGACAACTACGATGCGGCAGTTGCCTGGATGCATACCTTTACTGAGAATGCAGATCCGTTGGTTGACTACTGTCTGAACTGTCACACGGATAACAGCGGCTGACATATCATCTACCAACAGGACATGGACAGAGCATGCCTTCAAGGGACGCAGTTCTCGTGAGATGATGGACAAGGTAGAGCTGTCACAGCTTGGCCATATTGCTGGTGATCCTGCATTTGAAAGTCCAGAGACCACGGTCTGTAGTAGCTGTCATGGCGACCGTACGCGGACACTGCAACGCAGAGGCTGTTCGGATAAATGGAAAAACCATCTGATCGAGGGACGTGCTTCTGAATCAGTCTGGGAATACATCTCAACGACTTATGCCGGCAGTACCTGCGGCTGGTAAAACGCGGGGGGAAATCCCTGTCGATGATGTAACTTAACAAAAGGGAGGGAAAGGTTACTTTCCCTCCCTTTTTTCATAGCAAAATTGCTATGGAACCTTTTCGGCTTTTATGTAATCCTTTGTATTTAACGAATAAAATACATTAATTAATGTTGGGAATTTATATTATGCAGCATCAGTTAGTTTCTAAATTGTTACCTGTCCTGTTTATACCTTTATTGCTTGCTGGTTGCGGCAATGAAGAATCAGCAGGCAAAAACACTGAAGTATCAGTTCAGCCTGCTGTTAACGCTGAAGGTGTTATCGCCCGGGTTGGCGATGAGGTGATTACCATTAACCAGCTCAACACCATGCTGAACAGTTCAGCTATGGTCGGCCTGTCGATACCAGCACTGGGCACACCTAAACGCAGCCAGGTGATGATAACGCTGCTCGATAAGGTGATAAGTGCGAACCTGGTGTACCTGGATGCAAAGGAAAAAGGTACTGACAGGCTGACAAAGTATGTCGACGAGATGAAAAAATTCGAGGATGCGGTGCTTGTCACCATGTATAAATCAAAAGTCCTTATTGGCGATATCCCGGTCACAGAGGACGAGGTCATGGCGTTCTATAAATCAAGTATCAGCCCTGACACCGAGCTTACGGACGATGTGAAGACTGCTATCGAAGCCAAGATCCGTAAGCACCGCTTTACTGAACTGAACAAGAGTATGCGTGAGCGCCTGCGTGCTGATACAGAGGTCACTATCAACGAAGATCTGCTGAGTACCAGTGCTGATGTTAACCGTTCTGATGTTGATGTGGTTGCGACCATAGGTGATAAACGCATCTACTGGAGTGATGTGAAAGTGGAGATGCGCGGCGCTGATTACCGGGCTACACTGGCAGAATTTTATGTTGATAATGACGAGGAACGACTGGCACGTTTGCAGGAGTATATCGATAACACGATGATGGTGGACAAAGCGGTTGCAGCGAGTATGAACAAAGATCCGGAATTTATCAAACGCACTGCAGAGTACCGCAAAACTCACCTGATCAATGTGCATCGCGCTAACCTGATTGCACAATGGAAGCCATCTGAAGATGAACTGAAGACATTCTTTGTTGATAATATGGATAAGGTCAGCGTACCGGAGACACGCAAGGTGCAAATGGTTGTGGTCAAGACTAAAGAAGAGGCTGCATCGATCAAGGCGGACATCGATGCTGGCAAGATCACCATGTTCCAGGCAGCACAGCAATATTCTATAGACCCTAATGCAAAACGTACCCTGGGCGAAATGGGCTGGGTCAGTCAGGGTTCCGGTTTTGATGAACTTGATAACTTTACCTTTAACCTCGAACCTGATGTTGTCAGTGAACCCGTTGAATCACCCGCAGGCTGGCACCTGGTCAAGGTGCTGGATGTGAATGATGCCCAGTATCAGAACTTTGATGACCCACAGGTAAGCAGGTTAACACTCAGGCTTTATATGAAGAAGAAGTTCAGTGACTATGTTATTGATCTGCGAAAGAATCATTTTGAGGTGGCGGTCTACCAGGATGAACTTAACAGGCAGTTCCAGAAGGAAGCAGATTACATCGCTGCACTCAATGTGAAGGCGAAAGAGAAGGGGTCGATTACAGAGCAGCGCATGGAAGATATGCAGAAGTATATCATTGCACCACCTGCTAATTAATTTTAATAGTCACTCAATATACTAGTTAATAAGCATATTTCTGCTGAGACGTAGAGTCTACAGAGAATTACTTTATTGTATTAATGCAGTAGCCCAGGCTTGATTTGAGCTACTGTATTTTATTGTTCCTGTACTTTTATTTTCTGGGCGTAATACGAAATAGACTGAGTCAGTCAGTAATGCACGGATCCACAATCACTGGATTATCGTTCATGTCTTGCTGCGAAGAATAATGGAGAAAATAATGCGTCATATTCATCTATTAACTATGGTATCGGTCATGCTGTCTGCATCATCAGTATGGGCGCAGGAAAGCCCTGCTAAGCAGGAATTATCCTGCGTTGTAGTACCCATTTTTCATTGCGTACAGCATCTGGAAGGGGGGAGTGCTATCGGACATTTCGGCTATGACCTGCAATGTTCTGACGATGCTACAGCTGAAACTGAAATATATATCGACATTAGCGATAATAATCTGTTCTCACCGGGCCAAAAAGACAGGGGGCAGCCAAAAGTATTCCTCTCAGGCAGGCATGTCGATGAGTTCGAAGTTGACTTTCTCATGGCAGAAGCAAAGGGTGGTTCTCTTATTCAATGGTCTGTTCAGGAACAAACCGCGATGGTCGATTTTTCCAAAACGAAAGATGAATCGCTGGACTGTTCCATGCTGTCGCAATGACGTGGTCTCTCTGTTTTAAGGCGCCGGTTTCTGTGCACCAATAATCTGCTGCAGCTCACCAATATTCTGCTGTAGCCTCATCATTGCTAACTGGTTACGTTCCTGTACCAGTTCAGGCAGCACAGTGATAACTTTCTGGCCTGCCGGTGTAATATAGAAGGCATTGATTGCCTCCAGTTCTTTTTCAGTAAACTTGCGCATGTACATGTCTGCAAGTTCATCTTTCAGGGCGTTCCAGCCGATGTGTTTTTTAAAAAAATCGTGCATGGTTTTTTCGTGTTCAGCGAGTTGCGGGTTTTGTCTTAGCTGGAGCTGTACCACTGAATCCACACTTTCCTGAATTTTCTTTTCCATCTGTGTCAGTTTGAATAAGGTTTCGACCTGCTGGCGCTGTGAACTGTCAGTCGCATAAAGATTACCAGGGCCAATACATAGCAGTAGCGCTATTAAGGTGTTGATCAGGGTTTTATGTTTCATATGTTCGCCTTCTGTATTAAATGTTTTGTTTGTGTGCTTGTAAATCAGGGCATTATAGCTTCTATTATGTTCCTGGTTTCTTCTGTTTCCCAGCCAGGGTTGCCACGTACGGAGTAGCGGACCTGTCCTGTGCTATCAATTAAGAAACTGGTGGGTAGTGTTTTTACTCCCCAGTCATTATATGTCTCACTGGCTGTGTCAAGCAGTACCGGTAATTCAAGCTTGATGAGTTTTGCAAATTTCCTGACTTTGTATTTTTTCTCGCCAACATTAATGGCAATGATTTCAAATGGCCTGTCGGCAAAGTGTTTTTTTAATCTTTGCAGTTCCGGCATTTCAAAGATGCAGGGCGGACACCAGCTGGCCCAGAAGTTTATCAGTACGACTTTGCCTGTATAGTCAGGCAGAGTGTGTGTTTTTCCTTTTAGATCGGTGAGTGAGAATTCTTTATTATCCCCCGTATATGGCTCTAATGGACGCGCACCGTAAACAGTGAATGGCGATATTAATGTCTGCCAGTATATATCAAAACTGAAACTTGTATTACAGCTTTATTCATCATGTAAAAAATTTATAACCTGCAGTTATTCATTAATCTTGAGCAGTGCTTCTATTTCAGCACTGAATACTTTGTAGTGTTGTGCGCCGATGATACGTTTGCCGCTGACCACGTCAGGCGTGCTCAGTGCCGACGACAAATGTTGGTGTTCCGGTTATACGCTGTTTTTCGGCTTCTGCAATATCACGCTGAATGGCTTGCTGGTAGCGGTTGCTATTGATGCACTGGTTAAAGGCTTCTGGCTGTATGCCAACCTGCTTTGCATATTGTGCGATATGTTCCGCTTGTAGTTTTTTCTGGTTCTGGAAAAATAATTCACGTAAATCCCAGAATTTATTTTGTTCGTTAGCACAATGCGCAGCCTGTGAGGCAAGCAACGCATCTTTGTGAAAGCTGAGCGGCATGTCGAGTACAACCCAACGTACTTTGCCGGTATCAATATAGGTTTGTTTTAATTGTTTGAATGTCGATTTTTCAAAGCGGCTACAAAAAGGGCACTGGTAATCGGTAAACTCAACAACAGTCACGATTGCGTCAGGGTTGCCGAGAGTCGGGCGATCTTTGGTTGCTGCACTGGCTGTTTTCGGAACTGCAGGTCGGTTTCCCGGGCGAGGCTGTTTTTCAATGCGCTCAAGGGTGGTGCGGATATCGGCCAGCTGTTTGAGTATGACTTCCCCCTGGGCACGTGTCAGCAGGGTTTCATTATCTTTCTCATCGAGTAAGAATGCAGCTGTCTGCAAGGTGATGAGTACGGTCACTGTTATGCAGAAGACCAGAAAAAGTATGTATTTGATTCCCATATTTATCTCTGGATTTTAAATGTGGTGTAATTGATTGCAGGTGAAAGCTAACAATACCAGTAGCTTGCCCTATTGTACAAGCCCTGGTTCAGGGCTCGCAGCAAAAGGATAAACCATCGTTTATCTGGTATCAACTTACCGGCGGAACATCCTGTCCCGTCATAGAGTTATAAAAGTGCTTAATTATTCAAACACACTTTGTCCTTGTTGCTCCAGCTGCAGCTGGCCTGTGCGTTACAGCTGTTTTTATCATTGAATGTTGAACAATCCGCCTGTGCACAGGCCGGGTCGCTACTGCAGTCACTGTCTGAGCAATCCACGAAGCCATCGCAGTCATTGTCGTTGCCGTCAGTGCAACTGACTTCAACAGGTTCGTCTGGAGTACATACTGCAATTTCGTTACAGGTACCGTTCCTTGGACTTCCTGACCATTCACAGTTTACATCGTTATTACAATCACCTTTTACAGTGTAATCGCTACAGGTCATCTGGCCATTCACCGTGATAGTTACCGTAGCAGCCGCTGATACGCCGCCATTATTATCATGTGCTTCATAGCTGAAACTATCATCTCCGGTGAAGCCGGCGTTTGGCGTATAAAGCAGTGAGCCGTCTGCGGCCAGTGTTGCTGCACCGTTTGCTGCACTGGATAGCTGTACCGCTGTGAGCGGATCGCCATCTGCATCGGTATCATTGCCGAGCACTCCCGGTGCAGCTATGTTCAATACGGTATCCTGGCCTGTACTATAGCTGTCATTATTGGCAACAGGGTTGTTATTGCCACCGACAGCGGTGACAGTTACCTGGACACTGGCAGTTGTGCAACTGGCACCAGCATCATCTGTCGCAGAGAATATGGTGCTATAAACACCGGCCGTCGCATAGGAAACCGTTCCCGGATCTTCAACAGAAGATGTTCCGGGGTTGCCGCCAGGGAAGCTCCATGTGTAGGAAATGATGCTGCCATCGCTGTCTGTTGCAGTACCGGCATATGTCACCGTCTGGCCTTCTTCAATACTGACATTGCCTGCGGGACTGTCTATGCTGCATACGGGTGCATTATTACCTGTTGGCGGTGTGCCCCAGGTGGTAGATTTCATGACTACCGGTGGTACCATTTTACGGTCACCGCCAACTTCCATCGCGACAGGAACTTCGGCATTGATCCAGGCATCAAGCATGTTGTTGCCTTCCTCGCCAAGGAATGCATTTTGCCCGGTATTTGCTCTTTCCAGGAACTGGATATACTCCCAGCTGGTGCCCTGGTAAAGCAGATCGATTTCGGCATAAACCGCGTTAACCGGTTTTAGTGTATTGAGATCAATATCATCCCAGTAGTTATAAATGCTGCCTGGAGTGCCGCCACCGTACTGGTTGACGGGTACCGGCAGGGCATTACGTTTCTGGGCGATATCGTAGCTCATGCCATAAGGCGGAATACGATTATCTTTTACCACTTTATTATTTAGCACAAAGTGGAATGTTTCATGGAAACTGCCTGCTGGTAATGCAGCCAGGTCACCCAGGGTGAAATCTACAGCGCCGGTATAGCGGTCGAAACTTAGCGGCAGGCTGGCAGGTTTGCCAACAGCCAGTAATGTGTCGGCCCATTCTTTGGTCATGGCGTAATGCGCATCATAGATCTTCAGGTTGGGATCATCCAGGTCGATGATAGACTCAACTGCAACATCCGGACCGCCAGCCGGGTTAGCAACAGTAGCGCCGATAGGGCCGTAAGCGCCATCTTCACGAACTAATGCGTTATTGCTGTCATACCATTTTATGTTCAACCACATGCGGCGGCCTTCCGGGTAGCCGGTAATCAGTTTGTGGCCGGTAAGGTTGGTTACTTTCAGTGTATTACCGTTTACTGTCAGGTTGCCTGCCTGTTGCAAATGCTGCACTGCACGTTGCTGGCCCAGGTCCATTGCCAGTATCTGGTTGCCGCTTAGCCCGCCACCAAGGCGTAATGTGCCCGCGTTATCCTGGTACTGGGTCATGTTGGCAAACCAGTAGTTACCACCGGTCTGGTCATGCATCGGTAAATCAGAACGCAATGGTGCGCCGTTCTTGTTGCAGCCTACGCCCACGACCGGACGCATATGACAACTCTGGCAACTGAAGAAACGATCTGTGCCGTCTTCGTAGTTACCGCCATTACCTGCCAGCAGTGCAGCCTGGTAGGTAACATCAAGTGAGCCGTCGCTAACCTGCAGGTCCGCTGGCAGGTTGCTGAATTCAGATACCAGTGTGGTAGGGAACGCGCTGGCTTTGTATTCACTGAAGGTGCGTTCGACAATACCATAAGCATAGGGCGGGTTATTGAATGCTGCTTTTTCTTCGACGGGTCCGCCGAGATTTGGCACACCGCCGTTAAAGTCCTGGCTGGATACAACATGTGGTGAACCGGGTTGTGCGCCATTGCCGGGAGCAAGATCACCGACCGCGGGATTAGACACATCATGGCAGGTGCCGCAGAAATCGACACTGCGATGGAAATTAGACTGCATGAATTGATGACGGGCGGCCGCGTCACTGTATGGACCAAGCTTGTCGCTGCTGTCCCACAACGAGGTCATGCCGCTGCCAAAAAAACCTTCATCAACCGTGTCACAGTTTTTACCAGGGACATTCGGGTCCGTTGAGCAGTTGGCAATAAAGGGTGAGTTCATAACCCCCTGGTGCTCAGAGTTGTCGGGATTCGTCATTGCGTGGCAGGTATCGCAATCGATGCCGTTGTCATCCGATGCTGCCAGGCCAGAGCCGTCAGTCGGAGTAGAGCGACCTCCATACCAGCCGCCGGCACTGTGACAGCGAACACATAAATCACCGGAGCCATCAAAGTCCTGTTCAGCAACACCAAGCGTGGCCCAGAAAATCGGGTCGCGTCCGGCATTGCCCATGGCGGCGCCGCGCCAGCCGGTCGCAGGTTCATGTTCCGGCTGCAGGTCATTATATCCGGCGTGGCAATTGTCGCATTTGTCCGGAGACTCGAAATTACCAACTTCATCGGTTGTGTGCCAGGCATTTGTATCTCGTTGGGTACAATGTCTGCCGCTTGTGCCGTACTAAAATACAAGGTGCTCAACAGTGAAGCGAATAAAGCCAGAAAGGCTGCCAGAATAAATTTGTTCAATATTGTTTGCTCATTTTTTAACATTTTATTGCCTGCATTTTTAGTGTTCTTTTAATATAAGTGTTATTTACTAAATAAGTCATATCTACCAAGCAAAGAACATGCCATCAGGCAGGTATTAAATAAGTAACTGTAGTTATTAAAATTTTCAAACCGTTGATATTTGATATATGTCAAAAGCATGTCATTAATGGCGGGTTATAGTGTCAGCTCAAACATGGTTATGTCATTTTGGTCATGGTTTCGGTATGTTTTATTTATTGGCGAGGTGTAAATATAGATGGACAAGAAAGTAGAGGATGAAGTGTCTATCGATCTTGAATCGCTGGTGAATAGTCATGAAAAGCCTTTTGTTGTTATTGACAGGAATTATCGAATTCTTGCGATAAACAAGGCTTATGAACGTGAGTATGGTGAAAGCAGTGAAAATGCTGTCGGACGGATGTGTTACCAGGTTAGTCACGGTAAAGACCATCCCTGCAGTGAAGAGGGTGAAGAATGTCCCCATGAGCATGTTTTCACCAGGGGCGTGTCAAAAGTATGTGCTCACATACATTGTGATGCTGATCATCGCATGCACCAGGTAAGGGTTTCTGCTTTTCCATTAAAAGATGCAAACGGTGAGCTTCTTCTAGGTGAGAGCATCGAGGAAATGTCATCGATAGGCAATTATGTGCCTGGCGGTGGTCGCATGGTAGGCGAGTCAATTGAGTTTGTCGCTTGTGTTGACCAGTTGAACATAGCTGCCAGTTCAGATGCCCCGGTACTGTTGCAGGGTGAGACCGGGACTGGCAAGGAGTTGGCTGCTGAATATATTCATATGCACTCAGCACGTAAATTAAAACCATTTCAGATTGTCGATAGTACAGTACTGACAGAAAACCTGTTTGAATCGGAAATGTTCGGCCATGCTGCAGGTTCTTTCACCGGCAGTACCGGCGCGAAACAGGGCTTGTTTGAACTGGCTGAAGGCGGCACTCTCTTTCTTGATGAAATTGGTGATATGCCGGTTTCGCAACAGGCCAAGTTACTGCGTGTGCTGGAATCCGGACAGTATCGTCGCGTTGGCGGAAAAAATATCCGTAAGGCAGATGTCCGCATAATATGTGCAACAAACCGTCATTTGTGGGAATCGGTGCTTGCCGGCACTTTCCGCGAAGACCTTTATTACAGAATCGCCTGCCTTAATATAAAGCTGCCAGGCCTGCGAAAACGTATCAAGGATATTCCTCTACTGGCACGCAATTTACTCGAAGGCATTAATCGTTCAATGCGTTGTAGCTATCAGTTGATGCCTGATGTTTTTGATCAGTTAAAACGTTACGATTATCCGGGCAATGTACGTGAGTTACGAAACATACTTTTTATTGCTGCCACGCATAGCGTGAACCGTGAAATTGATGCGGCACTGGTTAAAAGTGTGATGAATAATTTACCGCATTGTAATGATGCTGGTGAGGCAGAAAACAAAGAAATAAATTATGCCGATTCCACAGCGTCACTGCCTACTGGTTCAACAAAGCAGGCCGTGGAACCGGTAACACTAAAGGATATCGAAGCGCGACATATCAGTGAGTTACTGGAAAAATTTCACGGTAATCGTAAAAAAGCGGCTGACTCACTGGGCATTAGTGAGCGTACCATGTACCGTAAAATTAAAGGTCTGGGGATTCGTTGAGCGAATAAGTGGCTTAACCGCCAGTCATACTCATTAAGCGAACCACCTGTTGAGGCTTGTCCTTAAACTCGTGTTTTTCAGGTTTAATGCCAATCGCATCGACTAAAGCCGCTTTTAATTCATCATCGCTTATACCGCTGCGTAACAGCGGGCGTAGTTCGACTTTGTCATCCTGACCCAGGCAGAGGTATAAGGTACCATCAACCGATAATCGAACACGGTTACAGCTTTCACAAAAATGCTGTGAGATTGGTGTGATGAAACCAATGCGCAGGTCAGTGTTTTTTATCTGAACATAACGTGCCGGACCGCCGCCGGGCATTACCCCGGGAATAAGCTCATAAGTTTTAGCCAGCTTCTGTTTTACGGTCTGTAAGTCGAGGTAGTGATCAGTGGCATCTTCAGCCGTGGTGCCCATCGGCATGGTTTCGATAAAGCGCAAAGTGAAATCGTGTTGCAGGCAGAAATCAACCATGCTTTCGAATTCATCATCATTGATGCCTTTCATCGCAACCATGTTTATTTTTATTGGTGTGAAGCCTGCCTGTTTAGCTGCTATTAAACCATCCAGTACAGGCTGTAATTCACCACCGGTAATTTCTTTAAATTTATCAGGATTTAATGTGTCCAGGCTGACGTTGATTCTGGAAACACCGGCCTCGCTGCAAATCGGCTGCCTGTCTGTCGAGCAAGACCGCGTTGGTGCTCAGTGATAAATCTTCAAGGCCGGGAAGGTTGGTCAGGCTTTGTGCCAGTTCGGCAATATTTTTTCTCACCAGCGGTTCGCCACCGGTCAGTCGAACGCGGCCAACACCAAGTTCGGTAAATGCCCTGATAACGCGTTCAATCTCTTCAAAAGTCAGCCAGTGCTCTGGCTGTTCAAAGTCTTTGAAGCCCTTGGGCATACAGTAAAAGCAGCGTAAGTTACATTTATCGGTTACTGACAGGCGAACATACTCTATTCGACGGCCAAAAGTGTCGATAAGAGAGGGTTGTTTGCCTTTATGGCCTGTATCCATAATGTATTATTTCGGGTGGTATCACTTAAAAATTACTAGCTGACAGTATTATGAACCATGTTGAAACAGAATACCCTTACATATCTGCATGGCATTGAGCGCAGTCTGCGTCTTCTTCGAGGAGTTTTTCGTGTTCGAGTTCCATGAACTCGTCAGATATTTTGTGAGCAATACCCATGTGGCAGTCAATGCAGGTTTTGTTATTCTGCTGTGCCAGCGCATGCTGTCTGGCGGCAGCTTCTTTCTGCTCGCTGGCTTTCATCTGGCTGAAATCATGGCAATTCCGGCATTCGCGTGAATCTGTCCGTTTCATATCCTGCCAGACATGTTGTGCCATTTCATGCCGTTTTGCCTCGTATTTTTCTGCTGTGTCTATGGTTCCCAACAGTTTATGATACAGCTCGTTGCTGGCATGTATTTTACGAAGGACTTTATGATGCCATTGTTTTGGTACATGGCAGTCTGGGCAGGTGGCACGAACACCTGTTCGGTTACTGTAATGAACCGTTTTAGTGTATTCCTCGTAAACATTATTTTTCATCTCGTGGCATGAAATACAGAAAGCTTCAGTATTAGTGGCCTCCAGGGTCCAGTTGAACCCTCCCCATAGCAGAACGCCCAGGGCAACAAGTGCGGAGGAGACAGCAAAGAGAAATTTACCTGATCTGTTTATTTGCATTTTTAAATAATACCATATGTTCTACATGTCATGTTTCTTTACCGCGCCTGACCTCTTCCATAATTGTCACGCTTCCTTAAAGTCATAATGAATGAGATGCGAAATAAACACGTTACATTTACTCAGATATCATCAGCAAAAATTGTAACCAAAAAATAATTTTCTCATTTGACGGAGCTCAATTTTATTGCACATTTAATTTTGATAGTTATGAATATACGGTAGATTAATGGGTATTTTTTTACTACCCGGAGTTAAACAACAGGTTTCAAGCAGTATTTGGCTGGCTAGTGATGAGTCAATTTTGAATTCTTTCTGCATAGACCAGGTAACGTAATGTACCGCCTGTAGTTACTGCATTGAAAGGGTAACAGGTCGCAAGTACCAGAGTGCCCTGTTCACTATGACCTGGCAGGGTATAGCTGCTGCTGTCTACAATCTGTAAATCGTAGACCTTGTAGCTGATGGTCTTGTCTGTGGTTTGTAAAACAAGGCTGTCATTAATTTTTAGATTTTTAAGAAAGTTGAAGTGCGTGTCGCGATGTCCGCTGATCATTGTCAGGCCATGGGTATTTGGTTCGGCGCTTGCTAAAGAATATCCCGGTGCAAAAGCAAGGCTGCTGCCGCTGTCACCGGCGAGAATTATCTGTTCAATGTTTAGCTCAGTTACGAGCAGTTTAGCTACTGGCCAGGTGTCCGCCCATGGCCAGGGTTTATAAACTGTGCTGTTATCTTTGATAGTCTGCTCCCAGGAATGTTTAAGCAGATGCTGTGCAACGATTGCTTTTCCCTGTATCCAGCCCGCGGCGGCTAGTTGATAGATTCCTGAGATAATCAATATGAAAATGATTGCGCTGGGTAGTTTATTTATTTTCCTGGGGAAGAATTTAAACATCAATCTTGCTCGTGTCTTCGATTCGCAAAAATGCTTATTTATTATTGTCTGTACAGGTGCATCGATAAAAGATAAAACCGCTTAATAACAGTAGCATTGCCAGTAACAGGTTAAGTCTTGAGTTGCTTGCAGTTTGCGCCAGCATGATGCCAGTCGACTGGTTTGGTGATTTCCAGCCGTGAGGCAGGTTATTCTTTAATCGCTCTTTGTACAGCATGCCCTGGTTATTGCTGGCTGTTACATCAACAGCAACCATACTGGTATATTTGCTCACCAGGCCGTGT
>CAVQDO010000031.1:0-5844 GCA_963711255.1 uncultured Gammaproteobacteria bacterium
TGGAGCATTCCCACTTTTCCGTACTTGCGGAAGGGTAGGTAAGAAGGTGACATGTGGTTTAAAAATAATCCCTCCGGCACATTTTCTCAAGCCAAAGAGTTTATGAGAGTTTTTACTCTGGCCCCAAATATAGGCTGCGGTTTCAATCGGTCAACGCAACACATGCGAGTAGGCTCATCCTCTCGTAAACGGTTGGGCATCATATCATCTGCAACTCAACGACGTTCTGGAATTGGCTGACTATATAATAGGTCTCTACTTCCAGTTGCAACAGAGCGCAGTCGGCCGATGTAACGAAATACTTCAGTTCCGGATTTTTGCGAAGGTATATCTGCAGCAGTTCGTCGTAGCGCGCGCCCTTGGCTTCACTGACTGTACCATGGGCAGATATGGCTATGGTATCGTGGTAATCGGTAGACTTGTTGGTTCGATTGTCGATGAGCAACGAGACGCGGGGATTTGCCAATAGGTTTGTGTGTTTCTGAGTCGCCCGGTAGGTCGCGAACACGATCCAACGTAAGTCTGGCGTGACGGCGAAGGCCATCAAACTGGTGTAGGGTTGCTGATCATGCTGAGTCGCCAACACCCCTTGGGCCTGGGAATCCAACAGGATTTTAACCGTCTGTCGCAATTTTTCTGGTGTCGTCATATTAAAACCGTTGTGGGATTGGCTTTATGAAGCCGTCTGCAAAGGGCGCCCAACCGGGGCGAGGTGCTGCTGCCGTCTTTTAAGGAAATCCCATATAAGAGTAAACTAAAGTTCCCGATTCGGCCAGAATGCGACATTCCCGATAATTCTGTGAATATCTCAGATGCCGCACAATTTGAAACACCGGCAGAACGATTTAACGCATGTGTTGCGTTGACCGATTGAAACCGCAGCCAATAGCGGTATATAACGCTCAGCATAACCGGCCATTTTATATGCCGTGTAGCAAAGTGAAACGGCGTATAAAATGGTCAGGTTGATGCAATTGTTAGGAGATTTTTTACCCACCAATACCTCTTATTTTAGCAGCCACCCAAGGTGAAAGTGCCGTAACAAAAAGAACCACAATAAATAAATCACCTTTTTGCATATTGAATACCTGCATTATTTCTTTCCACGATTTACCTACGACATAATGACCAAATAAAAACTCAAATGATAAGGTCAGTAGCACCCAAAGAACACCAATAGCTAAAAATGTTTTTGTTTCCATTGCTCCAATGAATGAAATTGATATCAACGAAATTAAAAATATAATAATAGATAATGTTATACCACTAAGCGGAAGAGCCGTTTCTATACCTGCCATTGGTACAATTAGTTTTTCACGAATTACGCCGTTAATAATTGCTGCAATAACTATTAATAGCCATATTCCAGTAGCTTTTAACAGTATGGCCAACATTGCTCTTTTTTTCTCCTAACAGTGTATTAGACGGAATGTCGAATATCCAATAGTCCACATTCTGTCTTTTTCTGTGGGATATTGTTTGTAAATTACACAGTCTGCGGATAGATTACAACTTTGAGAATTAAAGTGGTCGGTGATAGGTAATAACCTGGAATGATGGCCAATTTAAAATATAACAATTGCATCAACTGAACCTTACTGATTATTCAAAGACCAGCTAACTGCTTGCCTCGTAATCGAGGCTTATCCGGCCACCGGCATAGGGTCGAAAGTGTGTGTCTGCGAAATGCTGGTGATCAGGATGAACACGATAACTATCAATAACCGAACGGTCAGTGAAAAGCACCACCCAGCAATGTCGATAGTTGCCGTCTTCCTGAACCACGTTGCCGGTGAACACTTGTCTTACACCCGGTATCTCTGACAGTATCCGTTTTCCTTCTGCCATCATGTCCATGACACCGTTAGCATCCAGGCCTTCGGTGTTAAACAAAATGACATGCTCAACCGGAAGTGTGTGGCGACAGCTGGATAGCAACGCTTCCGCTTTCCTGGCGCTACCCCAGAGTTCGATGCAACGTTCTGCTTCCTGTTGAATGGCATCACTTATGCCTTTCACCAACGCGGTATAACCTGCTGCCCCGGTGGTTTTGACATTGTCATTTATACAGCGACCCGCTGCATCTGCCAGGGCAGTGTAATAGTTAATCTTGGTGACTCCGTTTTTGATGAGTTGTTGGAACTGTTCATCGCTTAGTCCGGTGCCGCCATGGATCACTATTGGTATCTGCAGTGCCTGGTTGATTTCTGCCAGTCGCTCAAAATCGAGTTGCGGCTCGCCCTTCATGCGCCCGTGTACGGTACCAATGGATACCGCAAGAAAATCAATCTCGGTGGCATCAACATAGGTCTTTGCATCAGCAACCGTGGTATAGACCACCTCGCCGGGATGGCGCTCAGCATCTTCGCCTTCCACGCCCGGCACGTAACCCAGTTCGCCTTCAACGGGTATACCGCAGCCATGCGCCATATCCACAACCGCTCTGGTTTGTTTGATATTCTCTTGCAGGGGTAAGTTTGACGCGTCGACCATCACACCGGTGCAACCCAGGTTGATACCTCGCACGGCGGATTCAAATGACTCACCATGATCAAGGTGAATGGCGACCGGTACGTTTGTCCGCATCGCTGCTTTTTCTACTGCTGCCATCAGCAGCTCGAAATCAAAGTACTCGAAATGTGACTCGGCGAGGCTGATAATGACAGGCGCCTGTTTCGCTTCAGCCGCCGCTATGATGCCAGTGATAAAATCCAGGCTGACAACGTCAAATGCAGCGATGGCATATTGGTGTTTATAAGCATGGCTTAGCATGTCTTTCATATTAACCAGTGGCATACGTTTCCTCCTGCATTAATCTAAGCAACATCAGAATAGGCTGCGCCAACCGAGAGGGATGCGCAAAATCCTTAAGCTAAATATCTATCCAATTAGAAAATAAGTCAAATTAGAATTTATTTGTAAATAGTGGGGTCAGATGAAACTTTCCAATTAAAGGAGGGGGAGGTGACTAATCAGAAGTGTTTAGATTTGTAATTGATAATCATTTGTCAGCGAACGATTTTAGATTATTCCGGTTCACTAACCTCTGGCAGGTATTTGATATAAAAAGCGGCAAGCATGGACATGACACCCAGTACCAACACGATTGCTGCCGGGCCGAGCCAGTCGCCAATTAATCCGATCAGGCCACCGAACAGCATTAACACGCCAATAACTGTATTTGATACGGCGACATATGCAGCCCGATTGTCACCGCTCGCCATGTCAACCAGGTATACCTTGCGCCCAAGGCGCACACCGCCGTGCATGATGTTGAGGATTAAAAATATCACAGCAATGCCGTAGTTGTTGATGACCCAGTGCCAGTCGTTGATGATGGCCGTGTAGGTGAATATACCGAGCAGGCCGGCGCCGGTGGTGGCAATGACCATCACCTGTTTACTTGACCGATCACCCATGTAACCCCAGACAGGTGCGGATAAGCTGGCGGCCAGGCCATTGGCAATAATTAACGCGCCCAGGCCGAGTAATTGATCGCCTGCGTTAGCTTGTGCGATGAGTACATAAAACGGTGGCGCAAGTGCAACCGATAACAGTAAACCGCGAGCGATAACAAAACGCTGGAATGGCGCATCGGTTTTGAGTAGTCGTAACTGTTGCAACGCAACGCTAAGTGCATTGCCGCCACCTTCGGTTGCGCCCGGTTGCTCAATGATCAAAGCAAACACCAGCGTCGCGATAATCCATAACACACCGCCAGCGATCAAAAGGCCGGCGAACACATTCAGACCGGCGTCTTCCAGATTGACTGATGCCAGCCACAAACCAATCAGCAATACTGCAACACCCGAGATGCTGGCACTCCAGCCCATCAGCGCACCGCGTCGGCTTTTTGAAACGGTTTTGCCCAGCACGTCTTTGGCCGACACAGAACACAGTCCGCGCGACAAGCTGAAAACAATCAGCATAATCAGAATTGCACCGCCTGCGGCATTGCCTTTAAAACTCAATGCAACATACGCCATACCAAACAGGCTGACGGCTGATAACAAGGAACCCGCCAGCCAGATAGTTTTTCGAATTGCCATATTTCGAACCGCAGCAGCAACCGCCAGTTGCGGCAACAATACACCGCCTTCGCGTATGGGAACCAGGAACCCGGTAAATAAGGCGGGCACGCCAAGCATACCAAACAGCCAGGGAATGATTAATTTGGCACTGGCAATTTCATCAGCCACTTTGCCGAGAAGATTCGCCACCAGGTAGGCAAAGAAATTACGCGGCTGATCATTACAGGCGGAATCCGGAATGTCTTTACAAACACGCGCATCCTCATCACCGGTAATGCGGTCATACAAATTTTCAACCAGGGTATTGCTGTTGTTTATCATTTTTGATTATTTCTGGGAATATTTTGGGGCAGAGTGAACCTTACTCAGTTTAACAGACCATTTTAATCAGACACTTTTAATCAGACCCTTAATTCTGTCACCAGGCTTTTTTAATTCTTTTGTTTTTTTTAGCTGGGTTAGGTTGCGACAGGGTATTTTAGATATAATAAATGAAAGCAAACATTATGAAGCTAGAGGTAGCATATGACTCAAATAATTAATTTAGCGGAAAATATTATCAGCAAGAAAGATCGTGAACTGCTGGAAAGTTTTGGCGGACATACAATTGCACACGGACGCGCTACACGCTGGCACTGGCAAAAAGCTGATAATGGCGATGTGATGTTTGAAATTTTTCGCGGCGGTTCAGATGAAGAGCTGGTCATATGTATCAACCGTGACCGTAAAGAAGATGCATTTTATGCGCATGATGCTGCTGGCAGAATGGTTGCTTCAGGCAGACTTGATCATGTTATGTCTGAACTCGAACAGTACTTTGTTCAGTTGCATGATGAGTAGTGCCGGATTTATTTATAGGACTGGTTGAAGTATGCAAAATTAATGGCGTCGCAACAAAAGAGAATCATTAACTAACTGGCGTTATTATTCCTGATCCAATAAACTCGAAAATAAAAGGGTAACAGCACATAAACGCTAATGGTGTATTGTGTCAATATCACTTTACCTGTTACATTATTAGGCATACGCCAAACACACCTGACATACTCAATCGTGAAAGATAATAATAAAAATAATAAACCGCAAAATTCAAGAATCGTCGCTGCTGTAGACCTGGGCTCAAATAGTTTTCACATGATTATCGCAAGTCTGGAAGAGAACGGTTCACTTAAAATTATCGACAGGATCAAAGAGATGGTACGACTCGGCGCCGGACTTGATCATAAAAATCACCTTGACGAATATACGCAACAGCGCGCATTGGATTGTTTAAGCAGGTTCTCACAACGCCTGCAAAACATAAATAAAAAAGACATACGCATAACTGGCACTAATACTTTACGCCTGGCTAAAAACGCAAAAAAATTCACAAAGCGTGCAAGAAAGATTTTAAATCACCGTGTCGATATCATCTCCGGTATTGAGGAAGCTCGTCTCGTCTACCAGGGCGCTATTTACAGTCTCGCAGAGCTTGGTGAAAAAAGAATTGTTATCGACATCGGTGGCGGGAGTACCGAGATCATCATCGGCGAGAAACGTGACCCTATCAAGCTGGAAAGCATCGACATTGGATGCGTAAGCATCACCAAAAAGTTTTTTTCAGATGGTTTTATCAGCGATGACAAAATCACAGCCGCTGATATTTATGCACGCCGAAAGATTGACCCTATCCGTACCGAATATCTATCTACTGGGTGGGAGCAGTGCGTTGGCACTTCCGGTAGCATTCGCTCTATCTCCAAAGTGCTGCAGATGTCAGGTATCACGGATGGCAGCATAACGGATAAAGGACTAAAACAGCTATTGGAAATAA
>CAVQDO010000032.1:0-74667 GCA_963711255.1 uncultured Gammaproteobacteria bacterium
GGTACCTGTTCTGCTGAGGACCTGCCATTGCTGTGGCGTGATTGATGATTTATCACCGAGTGCCAGCGCCTTGATGAGAGCGAACATCGAATCTTTCGTTTGCTGAAAACCTGGCTGCGCAGCAACTCCAGACGAAAGCTCATTAATAGTGTTGACCAGTGACTGACGTGTGTGATCAATACCGGCGGCAACTGAATGGCCAGCACTGCTATCCAGACGTTCATTTAAAGACGATTTTCTAACATAACCGGTCGCATGTAAGCCATGTTGAAACAGCCAGGCTTCGTAATCAAAACCGCCAGCATTAATAAATCCGTGCGGCGGTTTTAAGCGCACTTCAAACTGCCAGAATTCACCTGCTTTAACCGGCTGTCCGTAGTACCAGCTAATGCGTATTTTTTGCGGAACAGCTTCAGTATCAAGTTCGGCAGCATCAGCAGCTAGCAACTGAAAGCTGCTTAGCCTGAATTCAAAACGCTGTGAATTTTCGTTACTTACCGGAATACTGATAATGCGACCAGTGACAATAATATTCTGTCCGCTCAGGCTTTCATTAAGACGATGACTTAGTTGCTGGTTTGCATAAATAGACGTATAGATAAAACCTATAATAATCAGTATGATGAATACTATTATTAATGTTAATTCTTGATAAAATAAACGACAATATCTATTTTTTAACCCAGAACACAGTAACCAGAAAAGCAGGCATGACAGAGCAGCCAGCAGTAGAACAGCAGGTGCAATAGCCACAATCTCCGGCAGCTGCTGCACAATAACAACGCCCAGCAAAAAAGCCAGCGCATAGAAAAACATCCCTGCCTTTGCAACCATCCCTGTCGCTCCGTTTAATTCGCCAAGCTTTAACTGCTTTTCAAATTTTATTAAACAAAAAGGTTATAATAACACCCTGTTACCAGTGGCATCATTGCCTTATATTTTAAAAACATTCAACTTCAGCTTAAGTAACCACTATAACCATGCCACGCAAGTTTTTCCAACGCTTTCTGCCTAACCCGCAAACCATTAAAGATAATAAAAGCCTGCAAATATTTGGCGAATGGTTGCATGAGCCCAATTTATGGCACCTGAATCGCCGTTCGGTTGCCGGTGCTTTTGCGGTGGGACTGTTTTTTGCCTGGATGCCCGTGCCCTTTCAAATGGCGCTCGCCGCGGGAGCTGCTATCCTGCTAAGAACCAACCTGCCACTGTCTGTAGTAATAGTATGGATAACCAATCCAGTGACCATACCGCCAATGTTCTATTTTGCCTATCTTGTTGGCACCTGGATTATTGGCGAACCCATAACAGACTTCAGTTTTGAGCTGACATTTGACTGGCTGCTAAACGAAATGGCCTCCAGCTGGAAACCATTTCTTGTTGGCTGTTTCTCAATGGCAACAATCAGCAGCCTCAGCGGTTATTTTATAATCAATGGCATCTGGCGTTACTCAGTACTAAACCGACGTTCACAAAATAAACTTCGCCTGAAAAAATAATTATGGTCTGGAAACCGCACACAACTGTCGCAGCCATCATTGAACGGGACAACAAGTTTCTGATGGTTGAAGAACTCATCGACGGTGAGCACGTCTATAACCAGCCCGCTGGCCACCTTGATCCGGATGAAACCCTGATTGATGCAGTAATCCGTGAAACCCGGGAAGAATCCGCCTGGCATTTCACACCTGAAGCCGTTACCGGCATTTACCTGTGGAAACAGCCCGATAGCAAAGACAAACCCGGCAAGACTTTTGTACGTGTTGCAGTTTGCGGCGGCTGCGCTGACCACGATCCGGACCAGGCACTGGATGACGGTATCATTCGGGCATGCTGGATAAGCCGTAATGAACTGGCCAATAATAACTATCAATTACGCAGTCCTATGGTTCTGGACTGTATCGATGATTACCTTGCCGGAAAACGATACCCGCTGGATCTGCTAATAAACGTAGCATCATGACAAAACAAAAAATTATTGTTGGCATGTCGGGTGGCGTCGATTCATCCGCTGCCGCGCTATTACTGATTGAACAGGGTTATCACGTCGAAGGCCTGTTCATGAAAAACTGGGAAGAAGATGATGACGCCGAATACTGCGCGGCAGCCGTTGACCTGAAAGACGCCAGCGACATCTGCCAGACACTCGGCATAAAGTTACACACCATTAATTTTTCCGGTGAATACTGGGACCGTGTTTTTAAGCACTTTCTTGACGAATACAGTGCCGGCCGCACGCCTAACCCGGATATCCTGTGCAATAAAGAAATTAAATTCCGTGCATTCCTGGAACACGCACAGACACTTGGAGCCGAAAAAATCGCCACCGGCCATTATGCTCGAATCGGGCAAACGGCTGATGCCACGCAATTATTACGCGGCGCCGACAGCAATAAAGACCAAAGTTATTTTTTACACGCGCTGAACCAGCACCAGCTGTCGCATGCCATGTTCCCGATTGGCGAATACGATAAACCCGCAATACGGGAACTGGCGAGGGCAAGCAACCTGATCACCCACGACAAAAAAGACAGCACGGGTATCTGCTTTATCGGCGAACGCCGCTTCAATACTTTTCTGGAAAAATTCCTGCCGGCAAAACCTGGTGAAATACGCACGCTTGACGGTGATACAATTGGCAGCCACAACGGTTTAATGTATTACACACTGGGTCAACGCAAAGGCCTTGGCATAGGTGGCCTGAAAGATTCTGACGAAGCACCCTGGTTTGTTGTCGGCAAAGACATGGATAACAATATTCTGAAAGTTGCTCAAGGCCATAATCATCCGTCAATGTTTCACAATACACTGGAAACCGGTGAAATTAACTGGATCGCTGAACATGAACCAGCAGACCTGTCAGCAAAACTGATGGCAAAAATTCGCTACCGTCAAAGCGACCAGGCCTGTCATCTCAGTAAAATAGATACACTAAAGTATAAGGTCACTTTTGATGATGCACAGCGTGCAATCACACCCGGACAGTCTATTGTTTTTTACCAGGGCGATGTCTGCCTTGGCGGCGGTGTTATTGAAACCATGTATAACCAGCCGGACAAATAACGATGCCACATTCTAAATTCGATCAAACACTTGCCCTCGCCGGTATTTACCAGGCTGCATCACTGGTTAAACAGATAGCCAACACAGGCACTGCCAATAACGCCCAGATTGAAGCCACCCTGGAAACATTGTTTCGCTTTGATGTGAATTCTGTAGAAGAGGTTTACGGCAGTATTTCGGGCGTTAGTCACGGTGTAAAGATTTTGCAGCAGCACCTGTCAGATAAGACAACACGGGATATAGAAATCACCAAGTATGTTATTTCCCTGATCATGCTGGAAGCAAAGTTAACACGTAATAAAGATATGCTTGACACTATTAGCGACCGCTTGCAGGTAATCGAAGATCAATTCGAGTTTTTCTCTCTCAGTCATGAAAACACTTTTGCCAAGCTGGGACACCTGTACAAGGACACAATCAGCACGCTGGGGCCTAAAATAATTGTCAGTGGTGAGCAGCCCCACCTGAGCAATACAAACAACGCTAATAAGGTCCGCGCTTTACTGCTTGCGGGTATACGCTCGGCGGTATTATGGCGACAGTGCGGTGGATCGAGATGGCAGTTCCTGTTTGGCCGTAAAGCCTATTTACAGGAATGTGAAAACATTCTGAGACGGGTTTAAGCTGGCGTGGTTATAACTGCCTGATAAAGTTTTTAATGACTTTCTCAGCATTCGCATTGCCCTGTTGAATCAATTGATGAACTTCATCCATGTTGATAATTTTACCTGCCGATGCCTGGCTATCTCCAGTACCGGCGCCAATACCGGCCGCCCAGTTCACCACCAGTGACAGGCCCGCGTAATTCATCTCAAGCTCACGCGCCAGAGCAGCTTCCGGCATAGCCGTCATGCCGACTATGTCGCAACCATCGCGTTTCATACGTTGTATTTCGGCAACCGTTTCCAGCCGTGGCCCCTGCGTCGCACCATAAGTCGCTGAAGTTTCAAAATCCAGTTCTGCGGTAGTCAGTGCATTGCCCAGTTTTACCGAAAGCATTGCATCAAACGGGTAACTAAAATCAATATGCTTAACACCGTTATCATCAGCATCGTTATAGGTTTGCATGCGGCCATGCGTATAATCAATAATCTGGTCAGGCAGTACCCATTTATTCGGTGACATATTTTCAGTAATACCACCGACCGCAGTTACGGCAATCACATCGGTTACTTCCAGCATTTTCAGGACAAACATGTTGGCGCGGTAATTCACCTGGTGCGGCGCTATATTATGCCTGAAGCCGTGCCTGTTAATGAACACCAGCTCGAGTCCACCGATATTTCCGCTAACAAATGCATCAGATGGTGCACCAAAAGGTGTATTAATCTGCTCTTCTTCCCGGTCCGCTAATTCACTTAGGTCTTTTACCAGGCTGCCGCCAATAATAGCCAGTTTCACTTCTATACCTGCTTAATCTTCTATTGCGTAGATAGCATCCAGCTGACGATAGGATCCGTTGTAATCCATGCCAAAGCCAAATACGTATTCATCTTCAACCGTGAGAGCGATATTATTAGTCAAAGCCCCTTCTTCACATTGATGGTCAACACATCGATCGTGTGCTTTCTTTAACAAAACGGCCGATTCTACCTTATCAGCACCCTGTTCCCTGCAATATTCAATGATTGATTTCAGTGTCTCACCTTCATCAAGAATATCATCAAGGATAAGTATATTCCTGCCCTGCAGAGGTGTATGCGGATACGCCTTCCATAACAGTTCACTGCCGGAGGTCTTATTGTGATACCTGGAAACATGAATGTAATCAATTTCCAGCATACATTTCAGTTTGGGAATCAAGTGGCCGGAAAAAATGAGGCCTCCCTGCATAACACACAGAACCAGCAAAGTTTCATCGTTAAACTGCTGATTCAGTCTATCAGCAAGTGCATCAACAGCACCGGCTATTTCAGCGTTACTGAAAACCAGTCTGCATCCGGGTGGTAAATTCATCGTCGACGCTGTTAATAGTTTATGGTTAATAGTGATGTTTAAAAAAACACTTTGACGTATATTATGGGGGATTATTATACGCTACTGCATAACGCCATGGCTAATAGGTTAGCGTCACCGTATTCTCATCCATAGACTCGCTGATGACATAGGCAGCCCCGACTTTTTCTTCCACTTCTGCAATCAGCTCCTCGCCGGCCATTTTCAACGAAGTATTACAGGCTTTAAAGGCAACACCTGCATTGTGAGCTTCTTTAATAATGTCGTAAACAGTGCGGTGTGATTCCAGGTCCACTTCTGTCTGTTTTGCGGTATCACCAACAACTATCTGACCAGAAACACCAGTAAAAACCACCTCAACGTCATAGGACAGTGCGGCAGCGACCGTGGCCTGGAATAAAGGCGCATAACAGCTATCCGGTTTAGACGGATCAGCATTGGACATAATTATCAGTAATTTCTTTTTGCTCATATAGCTGCTCGCTTAAATTTTTATGAAAGGTTATATATCCATTTCCAGTTCGGGTGAATCATTCAGATCGCTGATCTCTCTGGATAGTTGCTGCCAGTGCTTATTCTGCTTCAATTGATGCCAGCTGATATCATGCTCACCATGCATTCGTACCAGCCGTAATTGAGACGTTGGATCACTGTACCCCTTGATGTACTCTGCAGCCTCAACGGCACCCTGCAAATGATTACATACCAGCGCCATATCACAACCAGCCTGCAAGGCCGCCTCCGCCCGTTCACCAAAACCGCCAGCAACACAGGCCGCTTCCATTGACAGATCATCACTAAAAACCACGCCCTGGAAAGCAAATCGCTTACGCAATATTGTTTCTATCCAGTAGGAAGAATAACCCGCTGGTTTATCATCGACTTTGTCATAGATAACGTGTGCCGGCATAATGGCGGCAAGCTTGTTTTCGATCATGTTCTGAAAAGGGATAATATCGCTGCTCAGCAACGCTTCAAGCTCTCTGTGGTCCACAGGCATCGCCACGTGTGAATCTTCAACAACACCGCCATGACCGGGGAAGTGTTTACCTACTGCCTGCATGCCCGCTTTATTCATACCATGCATAAAAGCATAGGCCAGTGTTGAAACGATAGCGGGTTTACTATGAAACGCCCGGTCACCGATAACACCACTTAAACCATGCGCCAGGTCCAGTACCGGTGCAAAACTGAAATCAACACCGCAGGCACGCAGTTCGACAGCCATTAACCAGCCCGCATTTTCAGCCAGCTTACGGCTTCGTTCCAGATCATTAGCGGCGACTTTTGCATAAGTTGCCGCAGCAGGAATACGGCTGAAACCTTCATGAAAACGCTGTACTCGGCCACCCTCGTGATCAACTGCAACCAGTAACCGGGGGGATCTAAGCTGATGAATCTCATCAACCAGCGCTGTTAATTGGTCAATTGACTCAAAATTGCGGCTAAACAGAATTATACCGCCCACTTCTGGTTTCAGCAGTAAGCTTCTTTCTGTTTCGCTAATGGATGCAGCTTCGAGATCAACCATTAATGGACCGAGTGACATATCAAAGTACCTGGTAATTTATAAATACATTAATTCTTTTATAACTGCAGAAGACGAAGACACGAAGTAAATCGTTTAATTATCAAGCATCACGTCATTAACGTTTCACGTATTGTAGCTTATGATTTTACAATTGTTGACAATGTTAAGCCCGCACAGTTAATTTGATCACTGATTCAACATTTTGAATAGTAGCGTAGTCACTGCAGGATTAATATCAGTCACACGCTATCTCACAAAACTGAATTATCTGCGGCAGGTAACGTTCAAAATCGGAAAAGCCATGATCGCCTCCCTGCTCAATAATACATTGGCTGTGCCTATATTTATGCGCGGCTTCACGATAGTCCAGGGTTTCATCACCGGTCTGCAATAACACCAGGTAACGATCTGCATCAGTGATTTCTTCTATATCCATATCATGCAGCTGTTGTATATGTGATTCATTAAAATCCCAACAGCCGTCCTGAAAATAAAACTTGTTCTCACCCAGGTAGGCTTTAAGTGTTTCATAGGGCTTTACCGAAGGATTCACCAGCACTGCTGAACCCGAATATTTCTCTGCAAGATAAGTCGCATAATATCCCCCCAGTGAACTGCCAACGAAACTTAAATCGTATTGTTTTAAAGTTTCCTCAACCAGTTGCTCCAGCATCTGCCTGGCTTCTGCAGGGACGGCAGGAATTTGCGGGCACAATAGCCACTCATAACAGTTTTTCTGCCGCATATACTGCATAAGTAATTGTGCCTTATGCGATTGCGGCGAACTATTAAAACCGTGCAAATACAGTAATTTATTCATTTTCAATAATTAAAAAAGCCCTGTAAAACAGTGTCTTACAGGGCTTATTTGATAGCAGATATTAACTGATAACCAGTATTAACTGGCCGCCATATCTTTAAGTGCTTTCAGTGGTAATACTTTTACAACCTTGCGTGCTGGTTTAGCAGCAACATCCATGAATTCACCAGGACGGAATGGGTTTGGTACATTCTTTCTGGCTTTAGTTGCAGGCTTTTTGTTTACCTTGATTTTCATTAAACCTGGCACTTTAAATTCACCAGCACCGCGGCTCTTAACGTGGCCGTTGATTACATCACCCAGTGAATCAAAAACTTTTGCAACGTCTTTACGTGCCAAACCTGTTTCTTCTGAAATGTGCGCATACAGTTGTGTTTTTGTATAAGCATCTTTTATTGCTTTAATTTGTTTTTCTGGAGCTGCCTTTTTAACTGCTCTTTTTGCTACTTTCTTTTTAGCAGCTTTCTTTTTAGTAACTTTCTTTTTTGCTGGTACCATTATTTGTTGCCCTTTGATAATTAAAAATTATAATCCGATTTATTTTTGTTCAATATTCGTGAAGTAATCATTAACCCGCTGACTAATGTTAATTTCATAAACAAGTGATAGTTATATATTTCGTCTTAGTATTATGCTCGAAAAAAATCAGCATAAAAACCGTGGTGATGTTTTATATCTTAAAGCGCACAAAGTAAATAGGTTTTTAAAAAAATAATGCATTTTTTACTATAAAAACAGTAATAAATGCATTTTTATACAATTACAGCGTGTTTCTGTAAACCATTACTACACTATGAACAGCTATTCCCTCTTCCCTTCCAGTAAAGCCTAATGTCTCTGTTGTTGTCGCCTTTATATTAATCTGGGATTTTTCGATATCCAGAAGCCGGCAAAGATGATTACGCATTGACGCTATATGCACAGACATTTTAGGTGCCTGGGCAATGATAGTAACATCAATATTTGCGATAGAAAACAACGCTTCATGTACTAGTTTGTTAACTTTTGTAAGCAATATAGCACTGTCAATATTTTTATATTTATCATCTGTATCTGGAAAGTGCTGCCCGATATCACCTGCGGCAATACTGCCAAGCAATGCGTCACACAAGGAATGAATTAATACGTCACCATCAGAGTGCGCAATAAAGCCATGATTATGTGATATTTTCACGCCACCAAGAACAATAAAATCTCCTTCACCAAACCGGTGCACATCATAACCATGGCCAACGCGGTAAACAGGGTGTGCGTTTTTTGCTTTATCTTTCATGCGGTTTCCTCATTGCTATATCCCGTTACTACCTGTTATTCAGGTATAAACCGGCTAATTGCAAATCACCTGGACGAGTAATTTTAATATTATCTTCATGGCCTTCAACAAGCCTGGGAGAAAAACCGGCGAGCTCCATCGCAGACGACTCATCGGTAACCACAAAGCCCTGCTGGTTAGCGTTATGCAGCGCATTAGTTAAACTTATAGCCTTGAAGTACTGCGGTGTTAATGCATGCCAGAGATTTTCCCGCTCCACTGTGGTTGCTACTGCAGTGATACTTTCGCCGGTTTTTTGACGCTTCATGGTATCGCGTACCGGTAATGCAAGTAAGCCGCCATTCGCATCGTCTCCGATTTCTGCAACCAGTTTATCGATATCCTCAGCTCTGACACAGGCGCGTACGGCATCGTGCACCATGACCCAGTCGCGTTCCTGATCAAACTCTTCTGCCCGGGACAAAGCCTGCAGTGCATGCAACACAGAATCGGAACGTTGTTTACCGCCGGTAACCCTGATTACCGGTTTATCAGAATGTATCTGTATGTCAGGAAAATAAATATCCTCAGGATGCAGTGCAACAACAAGACCGCTAATGTTTTCGTTATCAAGCAGAACATTGAGCGTATGTTCCAGAACGGGTCGTCCGTTTAACGCGAGGTATTGCTTGGGAATATCAGATTGCATGCGTTGACCGATGCCGGCTGCGGGCACAATGGCCCATATCGCATGATTGTTATTTGGCTTAGCTGGCATTCTGCGCCCTGTTATGTTGACAGAAAACTGTTTTTAACCGCAGAGGCGCAGAGCACGCAGAGTTTTTTAACGCTTTCAAAACACGTAATAACTCCGCGAACTCTGCGCCTCTGCGGTAAAACATATGCTTAGTCCTTATCATCCTCAGGCTCAATCACCTGGTAATAGATTTCGCCTTGCTTGATCATGCCCATTTCACTGCGGGCACGCTCTTCAATTGCATCCAGGCCTTTTTTCAGGTCTTTAACCTCGGCATCGAGTGATGAATTACGTTCCTGTAATTTACCTACTTCTGCTTTAACCGTCTCAACCTCTTCCTGTAACTGTAAAATTTCAGGAATACCGCCATCCTGCAACCAGATTTTATATTGCAGCCAGATCAGTAATGCCAGTAAAACAAAAGCAATAATTTTCACTTATGACTGAATACGATGTAATCGCCGTTTAAGCCAGGTGTTTAAATGCTGATTTACCAGCATATACTGCGTCGCTGCCCAGTGCTTCTTCAATTCTTAACAGCTGGTTGTACTTGGCAATACGATCGGAACGTGACAAAGAACCGGTTTTAATCTGGCCGGCGTTGGTGGCAACACATAAATCTGCAATGGTGCTGTCTTCAGTTTCACCTGAACGATGTGAAATAACCGCGGTATAACCTGCTTTGTGCGCCATGCTGATCGCATTCAGGGTTTCAGTTAAAGTACCGATCTGATTGAATTTAATAAGAATTGAGTTTGCTATATTCTTCTCAATACCTTCTTTTAGAATCGAGGTATTGGTAACGAAGAGATCATCACCCACTAGCTGTACCTTATTACCCAGCTGTTCGGTCATGTATGACCAGCCATCCCAGTCTGCTTCGTCGAGACCGTCTTCAATGGTAATAATCGGGTATTGATCAACCCAGCCAGACAGGTAATCGGTGAATTCACGTGAGTTGAAGCTTTTGCCTTCAGAGGCCAGGTTGTATACGCCATCCTTGTAAAATTCGGAACTGGCTGCATCCAGACCGAGGTAGATGTCTTCACCGGCTTTAAAGCCTGCTTTGTTGATTGCTTCCAGAATTACTTCAATCGCTTCTTCATTGGAAGACAGGTCAGGGGCAAAACCGCCTTCATCACCAACAGCCGTATTAAAGCCTTTTGCTGACAGTACCGAACGTAAAGTATGGAATACTTCGGCACCATAGCGAAGCGCTTCTTTAAAGGTTGGCGCGCCAACTGGCAAAATCATGAATTCCTGCAGATCGACACTATTGTCTGCATGCTCACCGCCATTGATGATGTTCATCATTGGTACCGGCATGGTGTAACTGCCCGTTCCCAGGTGAACGTACAAATCCTCGTTGTTTTCTTTTGCAGCGGCATGTGAAGCAGCCAGTGAAACAGCCAGCAATGCGTTAGCGCCTAAACGTTCCTTGGTATCGGTACCGTCCAGTGCAATCATTTTATTATCCAGTGCTTCCTGGTTCTGCCCGTCCATGCCGATCAGGGAAGCACTGATTTCGTTATTAACGTTATTAACTGCTTTGGTGACACCTTTACCCATATAACGCGACTTATCGCCGTCACGGAGCTCCAGCGCTTCACGAGCACCAGTAGAAGCGCCTGATGGAACCGCTGCCCGACCAAAAGCACCGCTCTCAAGTGTTACTTCTGCTTCTAATGTAGGGTTACCGCGTGAATCGAGAATCTCACGAGCATGTATTTTTGTAATATTAGACATGTTTCTTCCTTACTAAAATTTTAATATGTTACTACGAAAGTTCAGCCTGGTTTATTTTAAAAGCAGCTGAACGTGTATTTTTTACAGTTCCAGTTCGTGCAAAATTCCGTTTTTAACCGTGGCATCTATTTGCATTAAAACGTTTAATAACGATTCCATTTTTTGTAATGGCCAGGCATTAGGGCCATCACTCAGGGCATTAGCCGGATCCGGATGCGTTTCCATAAATAAACCGGATATACCGGCCGCAACCGCAGCGCGCGCCAGCACCGGTATATGTTCTCGCTGACCACCGGACGATGTACCCTGGCCGCCCGGCAACTGTACAGAATGGGTTCCATCAAACACTACCGGACAATGGCTTTCGCGCATAATGGCCAGCGAACGCATATCGGAAACCAGGTTGTTATAGCCAAATGAAACACCGCGCTCACAGGCCATGATATTTTGATTTCCGGTCGAACGCGCTTTATCAATCACGTTTTTCATATCGCCCGGTGCCAGGAACTGGCCTTTTTTAATGTTGACCGGTTTTCCGGTAGCAGCAACTTTCAGAATGAAATTCGTCTGCCGGCATAAAAAAGCCGGCGTCTGCAGAACATCGACCACGCTGGCTACTTCATCCATTGGCGTGTCTTCATGCACATCGGTCAAAACCGGTACACCGATTTCGTCTTTAACTTTCTGTAATATTCTCAGGCCCTGTTCAATACCGGGACCACGAAAACTTTCGCCGGAAGACCGATTCGCTTTATCAAACGATGATTTGTAAATGAACGGAATGCCCAGCCGGGAGGTTATTTCTTTTAACTGCGCAGAAGTTTCCAGCGCCATTTGCTCACTTTCAATAACACAGGGGCCTGCAATCAAAAACAGGGGCTTGTCCAGACCGACTTCAAAGTCACAAAGTTTCATTTAAATGTGTTCCTGTGCAATATGATAAGGCAGGTAAATAGCTAATATTATTCAATCAGACCGTTCGATCAGGCCATGGCTTCAACAGATTCCAGTTTTTTGCTCTGCTGCGCCAGTGCCGCCTTAACATAATCGGTAAACAGCGGGTGGCCTTTACGCGGTGTTGAAGTAAATTCGGGATGGAACTGGCAACCGAGAAACCACGGATGTCCTGATGCGCCCTCTTTCGGCAACTCTATCATTTCTATCAAGTTACCATCACTGGATTTGCCGCCGAAAACCAGTCCGGCATCACTTAACTGCTGCAGGTAGTGATTATTAAATTCATAACGATGACGATGCCGCTCAACAATGGTATCAGTACCATAAGCGGAACGTGCCAGGGTATTTTCCAGCAGCTGGCAGGTCTGGCCACCCAAACGCATGGTACCACCCAGGTCGGAATCAGCATCACGTTTTTCTATACGGCCATTTTCATCCTGCCATTCAGTAATTAAAGCAATAACCGGGTGCGTCGTTTCAGCATTAAATTCACTGCTGTGCGCATCTTTCAGCCCGGCAACGTGGCGGGCGAATTCAATAACAGCTAACTGCATACCAAGGCAGATGCCAAGGTAAGGTATTTTATTTTCACGGGCATATTGAATCGCCGCGATCTTGCCTTCAATACCACGATCACCAAAACCACCCGGAACTAATATTGCATCCAGACCTTTTAGTGAAGACATATCACCGGTTTCCAGTACCACGGAATCTATATAACGAATTTTTACCTTTGCATTGTTATGGATACCGGCATGCGACAGTGATTCATTGAGTGATTTATAGGATTCAGTCAGGTCGACATACTTGCCGACCATACCCACCGTCACTTCATGTGCCGGGTGGGCCATAACATCGATGACTTTTTGCCAGTCGCTCAAATCTGTCGGCGCAAGATCAAGCCCCATGTGTTCAGCAATAATTTCATCAACCTTCTGCTCGTGGAACCATTTGGGTAACTTATAGATATTATCCAGATCAACAGCCGAGATAACAGCTTTCGCCTGTACATTGGTAAACAGTGCAATTTTGCGGCGCTCTTCTTCGCCCAGCAGCTGCTCAGAACGGCACAGCAACAAATCTGGCTGGATACCAATAGAGCGTAATTCTTTTACCGAGTGCTGTGTAGGTTTGGTTTTAACTTCACCGGCAGTGGCGATATATGGCACCAGGGTTAAATGCATGAACATGGCATGCTGCCGTCCCAGCTCCACCCCCATCTGGCGAATCGCCTCCATAAACGGCAATGACTCAATATCACCAACAGTACCGCCAATTTCGACCATGGCGATGTCAGCATCACCCGCACCGGCAACAATGCGCCGTTTTATTTCATCGGTTATATGCGGAATCACCTGCACCGTGCCGCCAAGATATTCACCACGCCGCTCTTTGCGGATGACGCTTTCATAGACCTGGCCGGTGGTAAAATTACTGGACTTGCTGGTCGGTGTATTAACAAAACGTTCGTAATGGCCTAAATCCAGATCAGTTTCAGCGCCATCTTCGGTAACAAAAACCTCTCCATGCTGAAAAGGACTCATGGTTCCCGGATCCACATTAATGTATGGATCCAGCTTCATCATCTGAACTTTTAAGCCGTGGCTTTCAAGAATGGCTCCAACAGCAGCGGA
This sequence comes from uncultured Gammaproteobacteria bacterium, assembly GCA_963711255.1. Taxonomy (GTDB): domain Bacteria; phylum Pseudomonadota; class Gammaproteobacteria; order SZUA-229; family SZUA-229. Next base: position 13,717 of record CAVQDO010000032.1, read on the forward strand.
TGCCAGACCTTTGCCCAATGAAGAAACAACACCACCGGTAACAAAAATATATCGAGTCATGAATAGCAGGCCCTGGTTGCAGAAAGTAAGGTATAGTCGTCACCGCACACATCATTGCATGCAGTTAATTGTGAGAAAGACGAAGTTGAAGTGCCCGAACATGGATTTGTACCGCTTCATCTGCTCGGGTGATTATTCTATCAAAAAACCACAGCTAGCGACAACGAAAACACTGATTTTTCTATATAATTCCGGAAAATTATCTGGAACAATAGCTGCATTGAAAATATTGCCCGTTAAATAATCACAGCCGAGCCCAAACTTAAGCCAGCCATTCATTACCGTATGTCACTAACCGAGAAGTACAATAAAGCATTACAGCAACCTGACATGGTAAAGGATAGCGTTCAGCAACAGGCGATAAACCTGCTCGAAACACTTAGCCTGGAGTTAATATCTAATTCCAGAATGTCACTGGCGAAAAGGCTATTGCGGCGCCTTTTTGGCCGCAAACGAAACACACAGGCCAGCGGGCTTTATCTTTGGGGAGGCGTCGGCCGCGGTAAAACCTGGTTAATGAACCTGTTTTATGAAGAGCTGCCGATTGAGCAAAAGCACCGTATTCACTTCCATCACTTTATGCTGGGCATCCATGAAAAGCTGGACGAGATGAATAAATCAGCGGACCGTAAACAGAAAAATCCACTACAGAAAATAGCCCGGGAACTGGCATCAAAGTACCGCCTATTATGCATCGACGAATTTATTGTCACCAATATTACTGACGCAATGATTCTTAGCGAATTACTGCATTCCCTGTTCAAATATAATATCTGCCTGGTAGCCACCTCAAATCGAATTCCAGACGACCTGTATATAAACGGTTTGCAGCGGGAGCGCTTTTTGCCAGCGATCGAACTGATTAAAACCCATACCGAGGTTTTTCATCTTGATGGCGGGGTCGACCACCGCACGACCCTGCTGGAACAGGCGGATGTTTATTATTGCCCGCCCGGCAACGAAAGCCAGCAGAAAATTTTGCAGCGAATGCAGGAACTGGCTATTACACCGCTGACCGAAGCCAAAGTGCTGACAATTCAAAATCGCAAAATTGAGACCCTGTATTGCAGTGACGATATTGCCTGGTTTGATTTCGAGGTAATCTGTTCAGCGCCGCGCGCCGCGCAGGATTACATCGAACTGGCCCAGTATTTCAATACCATTATTATCAGCAATATTGAAATCATGGATGAATACAGCGATGATATGGCGAGGCGCTTTATTTACCTGATTGATGAGCTCTACGACCGTAATGTAAAGCTCATCGCCAGCGCCTCGGCAGAACCGGATAAACTCTACCGCGGAGTCATGTTAGAATTCGCTTTTCACCGAACCAGCAGCAGACTTATTGAAATGCGTTCACATCAATATTTAAGCCAGGCACACAAGCCTTTTTAGCCCGATTATGAGCACAGCCTACTCCAAGAAAGTTGAAGATAAACTGGAATCCATCTGCGGACAGGGCTGTTCACTGGTTAATCAGATTATCGAGAATGAAAGAAACGGCATTGATGTAGAAGAGTTAGCCGAATTTACCGCGGAAGAAAGACGACAGATCATTGATCATCTAATTCGCGTCATGTCCGTGTATGAGCGCGACGAAGATCAAATGGCGATACAGCTGGCTGATACAGACTGAGCTATTCGGGCAGCTCTCCAGGCAATTCATCGGCATCATCAACTGCCGTTTCCTGCGCAATCATTTCCGGTGTTTCAAAACTTAAAGCGCCCAACGAACCATCACGAATTTCATGAATCAGAATTTCAGAAGCCCGCTGTATATCGATGATGCCGCCCGCTCGCAAACAACCTCTGCGACGGCCTATCTCTTCCAGCAGCTGAACATCCGTTTCCGGGCATTGTTTTAAATTGAAGCGCTCAACCACCCTGTCACCGTAGGCAGTAATCAGGTAATCCGCGGCAAACAGGGCAATATCTTCAAAATCAATCGCTGTATTTTTAATCGCACCGGTTACCGCGAGACGATAGCTACTGTTCTGGTTTTCTATTTTTGGCCACAGAATCCCGGGGGTATCAGACAGTGTTATACCGTCATCAAGAACAATCCGCTGCTGTGAAGAGGAGACCTCTTTCGTTACCGCCGGCTCATCGCCCACTTTCGCCAGTGTTTTTCCCGCCAGGGTATTGATCAATGTCGATTTACCGACATTTGGAATACCCATAATCATAACCCGTATCGGTTTAACCGCAGTGCCCCGTTCGGGCAGCAGCTTTCGGCAAAGAGCGGGCAAGTTTTTTGTCCGGGCTTTGTCCAGTACCGACAAAGCCTGGGCTTTCACGCCCTTCTCTTTTTCAAAGTGTGCCATCCACAAACGGGTAATTTCAGGATCAGCGATATCGCTTTTGTTAAGGATTTTTATACAGGGACGGTGCTGGCGCAATTCTGCGACCATAGGATTTTCACTGCTGAAAGGAATACGCGCATCCATCACTTCGATAACAAGGTCTACTGTCGACATTGTTTCCTTGATGATGCGACGGGCCTTGTTCATATGCCCCGGATACCACTGAACTGCCATAGTTATATACTGGTGATTAAATTAGCTGGCAAGTTTATCCCAGATACGGGGCTTTATGTTTTTTTATCAGCAGCGCCTCGGTACTGGCAAATTGAAACTATTGCTCAATCAATGCCTTAACGCATGGCAATACCTTAACGCATGGAATGTTCTACTGCCACCGCGCTCATGTTAACCAGGTTGCGCACCGTAATTGCCTGCGCCACCACGTGCGCAGAGCCGGACATGCCCATTAAAATGGGCCCGATGGTGACACCGCCGCCAAGTGTTTTCAGTAACGTGACCGAAATATTGGCTGCGTCTGCACTGGGCATAATCAATAAATTTGCTGCGCCTTTTAATTTCGAATCAGGATACAGACGGTTCCTCAGCTTCTCAGATAACGCGGCATCGGCATGCATTTCTCCATCAACTTCAAGATCCGGTTCTGTTTTGTGCAGTATCGCCAGCGCCTTACGCATCTTTTCGGCCGATTCATCACTGGACGCGCCAAAATTTGAATGCGAAACAAAAGCCACTTTCGGTTCAATTCCAAAAGAGCGTATCTCGGCAACAGCGAGTAATGTAGATTCCACCAGGTTCTCGGCAGTCGGATTTTTTGTAACGTGTGCATCACAAATAAAAATCGTATGCGTGGGCAGCACATGAGCAACAATGGTTGAGGCCTGTTGTATGCCTTCCGCTTTACCGACTACATCGATAATATTATTTAACGTGCGGGTAAAACCGCCAGCAACACCAGCAATCATGGCATCAGCGTCGCCCAGTCTTACCATTAGTGCCGCCAGTATCGAATTGCGGTTACGAACGATGTGCAGCGCACCGCCCGGCGTCACCCCTTTCCTGCCCATAAGTTCATGGTAAGAAGAAGCATATTCTGTCAGTGACGGGTTTTGCTGCGGGTCAACAATATCAACATCAACACCCTCTTTAATACGCAATCCCAGCCTGTCTATATTGTCGATGATCATGTCATGGTTGCCGATTAGAACCGGCCGCGCAATATTATCATCAACCACCTGTTGTGCAGCCTGCAGGACTCTTAACTCTTCACCCTCGGCATATACCAGTTTTTTGCCGCTGCCGCGGCTGCGCTCAATGACCGGCCGCATAAAAAAGCCGGAGCGATAAACAAAATTATGCAGCTTTTCACGGTAGGCATAGAAGTCTTTTATTGGTCGTGTGGCAACACCGCTAATCATAGCTGCTTCAGCTACCGCGATTGACAGTTCGACCAGTAAACGGGGGTCAAAGGGCTTTGGTATTAAATAGTCAGCACCAAACTTGTCCGGTTTGCCGCCATAGGCCTGCAATACATCATCTGACGATTCCTTCTGCACCAGCTCAGAAAGCGCCTTGACACAGGCAAGCTTCATTTCCTCATTGATTGTTGTTGCGCCGACATCCAGCGCACCGCGAAAAATAAAAGGAAAACACAAAACATTATTAACCTGGTTTGGGTAATCCGAGCGGCCGGTACAGATTAAGGCATCCGGCCTTACCGCTCTCGCCAGTTCTGGCAGAATTTCAGGCACCGGGTTTGCCAGCGCCAGTATCAATGGATCCGCTGCCATGTTTTTTAACATCTCGGGTTTAACCACATCCGGTGCCGACAAGCCTAAAAACACATCGGCCTGATCCAGCGCCTGGGCCAGGGTTCGATGTTCAGTATCACTGGCGTAGCGTTGTTTCCATGGGTCCATAAGCGCTTCACGCCCGCTGTAGACAACGCCTTCAATATCAGTGACGATAATATTTTTTTCCTGGAGTCCGGCACTAACCAGCTGGTTTAAGCAGGCGAGCGCAGCGGCGCCCGCACCCGAGGTAACCAGCCGTATATCCTTAATATTCTTACCCACCACCTTCAGGCCGCTCAGTATTGCCGCAGCCACAATAATCGCCGTGCCATGCTGATCATCATGAAAAACCGGGATATTCATACGTTCACGCAGGCGGCGTTCAATTTCAAAACATTCGGGCGCCTTTATATCTTCCAGGTTGATGCCGCCAAAGGTCGGTTCCAGAGCAACCACCGTATCAACAAATTTATCGATATCGGGCTGGTTAATTTCAATATCAAAAACATCGATGTTTGAAAAGCGTTTAAATAATACCGCCTTGCCTTCCATCACAGGCTTTGACGCCAATGGCCCGATATTCCCCAGCCCCAGCACCGCAGTGCCATTGGTTACAACGCCGACAAGGTTTGCTCGAATCGTATAATCAGCGGCTTTTGACGGGTCTTTCTCGATAGCCGTACAGGCTGCAGCGACACCGGGGGAATAGGCCAGCGATAAGTCGTTCTGCGTGGTTAAAGGCTTGGTGGCACTAATTTGAAGTTTTCCCGGAATCGGGAACTGGTGGTAGTTCAGTGCATCCTGATCTCTATCTTGCTGCTCTTTCTTTTTGTTCTCGTCTGACATGAAGTAACCAATTAGGAACAGGATTTGTTAAGATTGATTTTTTACCAGCCTGAATAATGTATAGACGAATTTAGCCGGTGTTGGTTGAATTTGCAGTTTTGTGAAAAAACATCGTGAAAAAATACCGTGAAACATTACCGCATACAATTCAAAGATACTACTGAGCTCGGCAACAACTATGAAAACATATAACTTTCCTTACCTGGCAGTTGGCCTCGGCGTGTTTCTTTTACTGGTTATTAACCGGGGCAGTCAGCTTGATGCTGAAGGTATTACTGCACTCCCCCTGTTAACACTGCTGATAATAAACGAGTGTGCCTTTTTCCTTGTTTTAGCCGGCGCATTTATCGGCCTAAAACAACTGAAAGCGACTAATTTTAAATTCAGTTTGAATCCTTTTTATACAATAACTACCGTGCTATGCATACTATTAACCGTACAGTTTACACTGCTGGGCATAACGCTCTGGCCTTTGTAAACCTGGCAGAACAATTTAGTTCAGGCTCTATTTATGACTAACAACGATATACTGCGTCGAGTTCGATACATATTCGACTTTAATGATACAAAAATGATATCCATCTTTGGCCTGGCCGATTACAGGGTAACTCGCGAACAGATTAGTGACTGGCTAAAAAAAGATGATGATCCCGCCTATAAAAGCGTTAGCGATACCGAACTGGCTATTTTCCTGAACGGCCTGATCAACCACAAACGCGGCAAAAAAGACGGTGAACAACCAGAGCCTGAGAAAAAACTGACGAATAATATAATTTTCAGAAAATTAAAAATCGCCCTGAACCTTAAAGAAAATGACACACTGGAGCTTTTGCAGCTGGCCGGTCTAGCCATCAGTAAGCATGAACTTAGCGCCTTTTTCCGCCGCCCTGACCATAAACACTATCGCGTCTGTAAAGACCAGGTATTACGAAATTTCCTGCAGGGATTACAGTTAAAACACCGTCCTGAGAAAACACTTGATGAGGCTTTTTCATGGGACTAGCACAGCATAGCTAGACACACAAAATGACGAAAAAAATTGCCTTATTTGGCGGCCCTCTGGCAGCAATACTCATGTATTACGCATTGATGTATTCATCACTTGCCGGTCAAATAGAAGGCATTAGCGCACTTGCCATCACAGCCGCCGTTGCCACGCTTTGTGTTATCTGGTGGATTTTTGAACCGGTTCCCATACCCGTTACCTCATTACTGCCACTGGCGGTATTTCAGTTAACTGGTGTATTAACTTCAAGCCAGGTCGGCCAGTCTTACGGCAGCCCCTTAATACTATTGCTGCTTGGCGGTTTTATCCTGTCCAAAGCAATGGAAAGAAGCGGCGCTCACCTGCGACTGGCATTGTTTATGGTCAACCTGTTTGGCAATGCCAGCAGCAAACACCTGGTACTGGGCTTTATGGTCACCGCCGCACTCTTAAGTATGTGGATTTCGAACACAGCAACGACCCTGATGCTATTACCGGTCGGGATTGCAGTGGCCAGCCAGGCAAAAGATAAATCGTTGCCGATTCCCCTGATGCTGGGTATTGCTTATGCCGCCAGTATCGGTGGCATTGGTACCCCAATTGGCACACCGCCCAACCTGGTTTTCATGCAGGTATACGAACAGCAGTTCAAGCAGAATATCGGTTTTACCCAATGGATGAGCTGGGGCATACCGGTAGTTTGCCTGATGATCCCGGTGACCTGGTTATGGCTGACCAGAAAACTTACCTACAGCGGCGGTTTTGATATGCCTGCTGTCGGCAAATGGAGTACCACAGAAAAACGGGTAATGCTGATTTTTGCATTGACCGCCTTCGCATGGATTACCCGCAAAGAACCCTTTGGCGGCTGGAGCAGCTGGCTGGGCCTGGAAACAGCCAACGATGCTTCGGTAGCACTGATTGCTGTCATATTAATGTTTATCGTACCCGCAGGCGAAGACACTCACAAAGGTGAAAAACTGCTTAACTGGGAAACCGCGGCAACCATTCCCTGGGGAATACTCTTATTATTTGGCGGCGGCATCACCTTAGCCAAAGCTTTTGGGGTATCCGGTTTAAGTGGCGCCGTTGCTGAAAACCTGTCCGAACTGTCGACGCTACCCGTAATCGTGATGATTTTTGCGATTTGCCTGGGGGTAACCTTTTTAACCGAAACCACCAGTAACACCGCCAGTACGGTTCTGTTAATGCCGGTACTGGCTGCTACTGCAATGGGCTCCGGCATTGACCCTATGTTGTTGATGATACCTGCCACCATTAGCGCCAGTTGTGCCTTCATGATGCCGGTTGCTACCGCACCCAATAGTATTGTTTACGCCAGTGGATTTTTTAGTACAAAAATAATGGCTCGCGAGGGTATCGTTTTAAATCTTTGCGGGGCCGTCATTATCACTGCATTATGCTATTTAATTTTAGTGTAAAATCCACTACTCAGGCTTAACCGGCCTGGATAAACCTTCTGTTTTATAAGTTAAAAACCTTAAACTTATAATGTTTATTTTTATAAAACTAACAACCTACTGAAAAATTATGACTCAAGAATTATTAGACGCTGCGATCAAACTTTATGATGCCGCAAACGGTGAAGACCCCAATATTGAAACCAGTGATGGCAAAGACTGGCCGAAAGAATTGCTGTACTCACAACGTATGGCCGATATGGTAGAGCGTTACATCCCGGACGCAGACAACGCAGTCAAACTTGCCTGCCGCGCACAGCATATTCAGCGCTGGAAATCGCCGCGCAGTGACTACAGCATGGATCGCAAGGGCTACCACCAATGGCGCACCAACCTGTATAAGTTTCACGCAGATACCGCTGGTGATTTGCTGGCGACCGCAGGTTACGATGCAGAATTTATCGAACGGGTAAAGACTGCTGTTGGAAAAAAGTCAATCAAGACTAACCCGGATACCCAGATGCTTGAAGATGTAGCCTCGCTGGTATTTATCGAGCATTACATGCTGGATTTTGCTAACAAGCATCCCGAGTATGATGAAGAAAAATGGATCAAGATCATTCGCAGAACCTGGAATAAAATGTCTGACCAGGCACACCAGTTTGCGCTTGGCGGCAAAATCAAATTGCCAGAACCGCTGATTCCAATAATAACTAAAGCTATTTCTGACTAACTATCCGAAACCGGTGTTATTCAGCCAGCTTTTGACACAGGTCAAAAGCTGGCAATCCGCACTTCATACAATAGGAGGTGGAGGTGCGCTATGTCATTACTTACCCTGACTGTTGTTCTGGCCCTGGTAGCAACCATTGTCACCCTTATCTGGGGTTTAGGTTCAATGGTCGCTGGCGGGAAATATGATGAAACACACAGCGAAAAACTGATGTTTACGCGGATTGGCATACAGGCATTTGCCTTTATTATGCTTATGCTGGCGCTGTATCTGACTGTCGTCTAGTGACGCGAGTAACTGGACGCGTTGGCGCCTGGTGCCTGCTGGTACCGGGCGTGTCGTGCTCGACTCTCAATCGTTAACTCTAGAATCCGCACTTGCTCCGGTAAGTGACTGTCCTTGTCGTATCAAACATGCCATTAACAGCTATTTCTGCACTATTTAGTAAAGAATTCCATTTCAATTGCCGATAAACCTGATGATAATTTCTTAAAGATAATAATTACCCTAATTATTCATTAACAGGCAGTGACATAACCATGCATATAGACTCCGCTAAATTCTATAAAGAATTAGAACAGGCAGTACTAACTGACAAGCTGGTACTCCCCTCCCTACCTGACGTAGCGCTGAGAATTAGAGATGCCGTGGAGTCGGAAACGTCTTCCGCAGAACAGATTGCAGAAACCATCAGTCAGGACAGTTCCTTATCCGTGCGACTGATAAAAGTCGTTAACAGCCCGTTATATCGAACAAGAAACCCTATTAATGATTTACAGATGGCTGTCGCACGTCTCGGTATACGTATGGTTAGAGACCTGATTATGAGCCTGGCAATGAAACAGATGTTTCAGGCCACCTCGGTAGCGCTGGATGAAAGCTTCAGGTCGGCCTGGAATACATCTGTTGATGTCGCGGCTATTTGCCAGATGATGGCAGCTACCGTTCCCGGTGTAAAAAAAGAAGAAGCCATGCTGGCTGGATTAATTCACAATATTGGCTGCTTACCGATACTGCAACTTGCAGAAAACAGCGAAGAGCTTTTCAATGACACTGAAAAATTAAACACGCTTATCTGGGATTTACAGGGCCTGGTCGGTGCGCTGATCTTGAAAAGCTGGAATTTTTCCAGCAGCCTGATTGAAGTTGTATCTGAATGTCACAACTTCGAATACAGCAGTGATGCAGACGCGACTATGCTGTATCTTGTCCAGGTAAGTTTATTGCAGGGTGGTTTTATACCCGCAGATAAAATGCCTGTCGATTTATCGAAGGTACCTGCATTTCAAAAACTCGGCATAGAAACCGAAATGGATGAAATCCAGATCACAGAAAATGAGCTAATGCTGGAAGAAAGCAAACAGTCACTAATGTTCTAACAGCCAGAAAAGTCTGACCCCGATTGGATAAAATAGCCGGTTGCAATGACAGGACTTGTTCCGCAGCCACTGCTCTCATGATATTCAGTTATAAAAATCCGCGGTTGAACAAACGAGGCTGGGCATAGTGCTCAAGGACTCGCTCTGGATAATTGGTAAAAACACCATCAACACCAAGCTGGTACATTCGCTCAATGTCTTTTTCTTCATCAACAGAATAAACAAAAACCTTAAAACCCCTGTGATGGGCATCTTTTACGAAATCCCGGTTTACAGAATCCAGTGACGGATGTACTGAATAGGCAGCTAGAGCTTCTGCAAATGTTGCACCGTCTGTCGGCAGCTGCCGCATCAAAGCACCCAGTTTTATCTGGGGCAGTTGCTGTTTGAAAATTAGCAGCTCACTGTAATCAAAAGATGAAACCAGGAATAACCGGCTATCCCAGCCCTGCCCGATCAATTTAGATAGCAGATCAGCGACAGGAACCGCTGTATTCTCGCCTTTGAGTTCAATATTGATACCTATCTGTGAATCGACAAGCTGACACACCTCGTCCAGTGTTGGTATCTGCTGACCGCCACCCGCATCCAGTGAACGTAAATAGTCAAAAGACTGCTTGCAGATATAACCGCTACCATTAGTCGTCCGCTCCAGTCTATCATCATGAAAAACCATTAAATGAGCATCGACATAATAAACATCCACTTCGATACATGGCGCACCCAGCGCCATTGCTTTACGTACAGAATTCAGTGTATTTTCTGCCTCATGCCCCATCGCACCGCGGTGCCCAATGCAGAATAATTCAGGTTTTTCCATGTCCGCTATGATGCCCCTGAAAAGTTATCGGTCAATTATATTTCAGCGTTGTGATATATATTTTGAACATCATCCAGATCGTTTAGCATATCGATAAATTTATCAAACATTTCCCTGTCATCGGCAGCAACAGGTGTCGTACTTTTCGGTAAAAACTGGATTTCATCAACATCAAAATCGATATCATCAAAACTTTCAATTAATGCCTGCCTGGCTTTAAAAAATTCAGTATTAGGTGCAAATACAGTTACGATACCGTTATCTTCCTCAATATCGGTAACATCAACATCAGCGATCATCAGGGCTTCGAGTACGGCTTCTTCATCGCCCTTGAAGACCAGGATACTGGAATGGTCGAACATATGGCTAACTGAGCCTTCAGTACCGATCTTGCATTTTGTTTTGGTGAAGCACTGCCTGACATCGCCAAAAGTCCGGTTCGGATTGTCTGTCAGGCAATCAACGATAACCATACATCCGCCCGGGCCATAACCCTCGTAACGGGCAACCGAGAAATCCTCACCGCCACCGCCCTGTGCCTTTTTAATTGCCTTTTCGATAACGTGCGTTGGAACCTGGTCTTTTTTAGCTCGCTCGATCAGGCCGCGAAGGGCAAGGTTACTGTCAGGGTCAGAACCGCCTTCTTTTGCGCAAACATAGATAACACGGCCATATTTACTATAAACCTTTGCTTTGGCATCAGAGGTTTTTGCCATTGATTCTTTACGGTTTTGATAGGCTCTGCCCATTAGGCTATTGCTCCATTGGCTTAAATTAATGATGTAAATTCTACAGCTTCGTATTTGTATAGGGAAGTTTTCATTGCGAACCAGTCATTATTCACCACGCCATTACATTCGCGCAGAACACATACTTCATCAAACACCTGGTTGTCGTGTAAATTTACAAAGAGTAGAGGTGGATGACATTCAAAACTGTTCAGTTGATGATTTATTAAAACTTACCGACTCAGTTATATATGAGAAAAAACATCTATCCAGGCATCAGGCAAAACTGCATTCGGTTTAAACACAACTATCTGCTTCAGCTCAACTATCCAACGCTTCCCTTACACGCTTTAGTAATTCTTCAGAGCTGTATGGTTTATTCAGTAAAGGTTCATGCAGTTGATCATAACCAGCATCCAGGTTTCGATCATCACTGTAGCCGCTAACAATCTGAATTTTTATTTCAGGATATTTCTCAGATACAATTTTAGCCAGCTGATAGCCATCCATTTTAGGCATAATTACATCGGTAAATAATAAATCAACCCGCTTTGACTCAAGAATATCCAGTGCTTCACTACCGCTATTTGCTTTGATAACAGTATAACCATTATTACTTAATATCTGGCCAGAGAGATCGAGCAGAGCCTCTTCATCATCGACCAGTAAAATAGTCTCGCTACCTGTAGCCTCTGATAGAATATCTTGAGCTGATTCCTGGCTATCCTCAAGTACGTTATCCACATCATTAAAACGCGGCAGGTATATTGTTATAGTTGTGCCGACACCAGGTTCTGAAAAAACATGAATCGCACCTCCAGATTGTTGTACAAAGCCGTATACCTGGCTCATACCCAACCCAGTACCTTTATCACCCTTGGTCGTAAAAAACGGGTCAAATATTCTGCGACAGGTTGCCTGGTCCATACCTTCACCGTTATCAGAAATCGTTAACTGCAAATAGTCGCCAACTTCAAGGTCGATATGATGCTGACCATAAACATCAACATTTGCCATTTGCGTAGTTAATGTCAGCCTGCCTCCGTCTGGCATCGCATGCATGGCATTAATACTAATATTGAGTATGGCATCACGTAACTGGCTTTGATCAATGAAAACAGGCCAGGCTCCCTCTGCAAGCTTAAGTATTAACTCGACACGGGCGGTGAGTGTTTTTTCCAGCATATGCTGCTCAGATAATATTAGCTGGTTAACATCAGTAACCATCGCCTCAGGCGTTTCCTTACGCGCAAAAGCCAGTAACTTGGCGGTGAGTTTTCTGGCACGTTCACCGGCCACATGAATCTGCTCCGCATAACGTTGAGCTTTTGATTGATCACCAAGCAAGGTCTTCAGTAATTCAGAGTACCCCAGTATTACACCCAGCAGATTATTAAAATCGTGGGCTATACCACCTGTCAGTTTACCCAGTGCATCCATTTTCTGACTTTGCTGCAATTGTTCGTCTTTCAGTTTTCGCTCTGTAATATCATTAAAAACCAGAACAATACCGCGAATTTCCCCAGAACTATCACGGATAGGTGCAGCCGAATCTGAAATATAATACTCCTTGCCACTTTTGGAAATAAGTACACTCTCTTCACTAATATGTACAATATTTCCCGTATTAATAACCTTATCAAAAGGGCCTTCTATTCGTTTTCGTGTAATAGCATCAAGTAGAATAAATACCTGTTTTACTGACTTGCCTTCGGCCTTCTCAAATGTCCAGCCTGTTAACTGCTCGGCTACAGGATTCATTCTGACTATCCTGTTATGTGAATCCGTAGTTATAACAGCATCGCCAATACTGTTTAAGGTCAAAGAAATATGTTCTTCCTTCTGGCTTAACTCAGTATGGTATTTATCCAGTGAATCGTACACAGATTGTAATTCCCTTACCTGAAAAAAATTGTGGTAACCATCATCGTTGGCAACGCCTTTTTGGGTTCTTAAACGATTAATGTAATCATCAACTTCCTTGATTGGCAAACCAAAAACAAAAATAAGCGTAAGAAACAGAATGATTATCGGAATAACGATAATTAACAATAATTCAAAAACAGAATCGCGCATCTGTTTTTCAAGAACCAGAATACCGACATCCTTATGCAGCCTGTAAGTGAAACCGTCGGCCTTCAGGGTATCCATAGTATGGATCGTATCGTCCGCCTTCAAATGCAAGGTATTTAACTCTATATTTTGAAATGAACTTAGTGATTTAAGCAAAGGCAGTAGTTGCATGCGAGTACTGAGGTAACCAATTATCTCAGCATTTAAGTCACCACCGTAAACAGGTGTAATATAAATGATGTCGCTATCATTAATTACGCGAAAACTAAAATCATTAATATCATTGACCTTTATTTTCAATGGCAAGGTATTGTCATCTAATTCAGCAAGCGCGTTACCAGAAATATCATAAACCATAAGTTCCTGGGTAAATCGTTGCAGATCAAATGCAAAGTTTTTAAAGCGAACGTTATACCAGTAAGCAAATATTTCCGGGTTGTTAATTTGCTGCCTTACTTCCTGCCAGTGACTTAACATATCAGTCGACTGCCGGATGTTTTTTAACGTAATGGATATAGCATGTTCCAGCTCATTGATAGACAGGCTTTTCTGGGAAGCTTCTATTTGCAAGCGGGAACTTTCAAGCTTCGTTATGATTTTATAAGAAAATACTGAAACCAGTATAGCTACAAATAATGCAATAAAAAAAGCATATTGTTTAACACTCAGCAACAAGACTTAGCGCTCCGCATTACTGTCGAGCACATCTTCGATCGCATCTGTCAGCTCAAATTCGTGTGCCTGATCAAAAAAGTGATTAGCGCCATCAATAAATACCACGTTGTCATGCTGCTTATTTAGCTGGTTCTTCCAGTCTTCTTTCATTCGATTGTCATCGGTACCGAGAATAATTGTAATACGATCACTGTACTCTCCCACAACACTGCTTATTTTTAGTCTGTCCCAGTTGTAGTACGAGAGAAATGATCTGGCATTGGTAGGATACGTTTTACAATAATCCAGCGAATAAGTGTCTAGCGGATTCTCTCCCTTCTCAACCGCATTAAGGGCTTTTTCCGCGAGTCCGCCCTGCTTACTCACATCGGGTCCAAAATCGTAATAAGATAAACTGATTAATATCGCATGCTGAATCTTTTCAGCATTATTCATTTCCAGGTATTTCAGTATTACCGGACCGCCTGCGCTATGCCCTATTAAAGTAACTGGTTTCTGTGTTTTTTTATTTAACCACTCTATCCACAGCTTTAGCTCATTGGCATCCGAGTCAAGAGAATGTGTGTGTATGGCCTCACAGGATAAACTGACTTTTCTATTACTAATGCCCAATGACAATGTGGGGCTTAGTACAGTGAACCCCAGGTCTGCCAGAGATGAAGCCAAACGCGTAACCGTTGAAAATTTATTTGTCTGAAGAAAACCATGAAGTATCAGCACAGGACTTCCTGTATTAGTGCCCTGTAGATACTCTGCTGTTACGTCCCTGCCTGAAGCATTCTTTAACTGAACCGTCTCAGCACTACAGTTAAATGCAAAAAAAAATAAAAACAATGTTGAAAATAAACCTGTAACAAACCTGTCCATATGTAACCCTGAGATTTAGTAGCAATAACGCTTATTTGAGGATGAGCCGACGAGCAACTAATTGGCAAATATTAACATAAACCAGCATTTGTAATCTTTAGAACTTTTGTAATCTGCAGGCTCATACTACTACAGTAAGTCGCGAGCACTTTTTGATATTTATAAATGATCCCGAAAGGATGAGTAAAGCATTTAATCTTAAGCAAAACCAGTCGCTGAGTAACAGCGAACAGGCAAATATATCATGCAGTCAGCTTTAATGACCCGGCCCAGCTTAATAAAGCCGCAGCAGGCATCGGCCTCGCAATAAAATAGCCCTGTGCGATATCACAGCCCATTTCTCTCAATAACTGATAATCCGATTCAGTTTCAACACCTTCAGCAACAACACGCATATTCAGCTCCTGGCCGAGCAAAATACAGGTTTTAACTATCGCCCGCGCTTCATTGTCTTTACTCATATTGCTGACAAAACTGCGGTCAATTTTCAGTTCAGTAAATGGCACCCGGTGCAGCTGTGACAACGAAGAGTAACCGGTACCAAAATCATCAATAGATAAGTTGATACCTTTAAGCCGTAGCCGGGTTAAAATGTCAAGTGAGGTAACCAGCTCGCCCATCAGTGTGCTTTCGGTTATCTCCAAAGTCAGGCGTGTCGGTGAGAGCTTATTATTGTTTAACAATTCTTCCAGCTGCTCTGGCAACTTAAGACCAATGATATCAAGTGCAGATATATTTACCGACATAGTCGTCGTTAAACCCGCCGCCTGCCATCGCTGCTCCTGTTTTACAGCCTGGTCAATAACACAGCTTGTTAATTCACCAATAAGGCCATTATTTTCAGCCAGCGGCAGGAAGTTGTCGGGATATACCAGGCCATGCACCGGATGTTGCCAGCGTACCAGAACCTCAATACCCGACATAACGCCTGTTGCGATTTCTATCTGTGGCTGATAGTGCAGGACCAGCTGATCATTTTTAATCGCAAATCGCAACTCTTCTACACTAAATTCACTAATCTGATTGACGGGTTCATTTTCATTCTGGCTAACGGATTCATCCCTTTGCTGCCTGAACAAAGACAATAAGCTATCCATTGATAGTGGTTTTTTTAACGATTCTATAACTTTCAGGCCATGTGCTCGACACAGTTTTTCAGCGGAATATAACACCCCGACATCATGACCACTAAGCAGGATTAGTGCCGGTGGATTATCTATTTTCGCCAGTCGCCGCATGACCTCAATACCATCCATTTCAGGCATATGGAGATCCAGTACCAGAATAGAACCGGGAGCAAACTCACTGACACTCTCAAAAAACTCACTCGCCCTGGTATAACCCAGGGCATTAAATCCCGCCAGCTCTGCAACCTCACAATGCAGATCTACCAGTGCTTCCTCATCATCGAGAAGATAAATTGTTGATTTGCTCATATTTTTCTACTCTAGATCCTTTCCCGTTCACATCTGGAAAAACCTCAAAAAACCTTTATTTACACTTCTATTGTAACGCTCATGAAACAATACTGACCCGGTAAATTGTTAATTTTATGTAAAACTTTGTACTTAATTTAGCATCACTTTTCATCAAGTAAGGCCCGTACACTGGCATTTAACCTGGCAAGCGAATAAGGCTTACTCAACAGTCTGGCATTACATCTCGCCTGACCATTTTTTGCCATGGCTGATTCGGTATAGCCCGAGGTCAGCAATATCTTAATATGCGGATAATTTTCACTTACACGCTCTGCCAGTTCGTATCCATTGATACCGCCTGGCATGACAACATCACTAAACATCATCTTTATATTCGGCACCTCGGCCAGTTTATTTAGCGCTTCGGCACCATTTGATGCAGTAATTACCCGGTACCCCTGTGCGGTTAAGGATTCTTCGACCATTTGTAACAGCGTAACTTCATCATCTACCAGTAATATGACTTCATTTCCACAGGATAAAACAGAAAGATTGCCTGCAATATCAGTGGTATTGTCCACATCACTGCAGGAGCGCGGCAGGTAAAGACGGAATGTTGAACCTATATCAGTTTCTGAGTATATTTTAATATTACCTTTTGAGCGTTTGATGAAGCCAAATACCATCGCCAGGCCCAGCCCGGTGCCCTTACCCGGTGGCTTTGTGGTGAAGAAGGGTTCAAAAATACGTTCCTGATCTGCCACTGATATTCCCTTACCATTATCACTGACAGTCAGTTCTACATAATCGCCGGGGAGTAGATCGGGATTCAGCTTGCAATAAACCTGGTCGAGACTGCAGTTACTGGTTTCAATGGTAATAAATCCATCGCCGTCAATTGCATCTCGCGCATTTAGAATCAGGTTCAATATTCCATCTTCAAAATCACCATAATCCAGGTCTGTTGCCCATAGGCCATCTGAAAGATGAAACTTTAATTCTATCTGTGGT
Source organism: uncultured Gammaproteobacteria bacterium (assembly GCA_963711255.1). Taxonomy (GTDB): domain Bacteria; phylum Pseudomonadota; class Gammaproteobacteria; order SZUA-229; family SZUA-229. Next base: position 30,850 of record CAVQDO010000032.1, read on the forward strand.
GTAAGCGAATGCTTCAACAAAGACTGCATACCCTGGATAATTTCGTTTATATTAGCTGCCCTGGTGCTGGTTGCCTCGGTGCGGGAGAACCCCAGTAGCTGCTTGGTTAATTCTGCTGCCCGTTGCGCAGAATGCTTGATAGTATTAAAGCGTTTAAGTGCTTTTCCGTCGAGTGTTGTTTGCAACTCAAGCAATTCAATATTGCCTAATATTGCACTGAGGATATTATTAAAATCATGTGCGATACCACCGGATAACTGACCGATAGCATCCATTTTTTGTGAACGGCGCAAGGCTTCTTCTGTTTGCCGATGCTTGGTAATGTCGGTAGATATACCACAGGTAGCGTATATCTCGTTATTCATATCGAACAAAGGGAATTTAACGCTTATATAAGTATGTTCACCATCACTTTGATGCAGTACTTCTTCATTTTCAAAAGTACAAAGGTTCTCAATGACATAATTATCATTTTTAGCATAGCGATCTGCATTTTCTGCAGGAAATATATCGTAGTCAGTCTTACCCCGTATACTTTCACTCGATATATTGAATAGTGTTTCATATCTTTTGTTGATAAGAATATAGCGGCCATCCAGGTCCTTTACATAGACAACGGCTAAGGTATTATCCAGAATAGATTTTAGTTGTTCACGCTCTTTCTCAAGGCGTGTACGCATTAGGTAAGATTCTGTAATATCATGAAACACCAGGACAATACCGATGGTATTATTATCCCGGTCTTTTATCGGCGCGGCGTTGTCTGTAATATGAAATTCATTACCTGATTTACTGATCAGGGTTTTATGTTCGGAAATATCAACTATCTCATCCTGCCTGAGCACACTGTCTACCGGGTTTTCTACTCGTCGCCGAGAATCGATATCAATCACATGAAACACATCGGGCAGAAACAGGCCGACTGCATTACGCTCCTGCCAGCCGGTCAGATTTTCTGCAACCGGGTTCATACTGGTAATTTCACCCTCGGTATTGGTTGTAATAACCGCATCGCCAATGGAGCGCAGAGTGATTTTCGCCCGCTCTACATCTTCCTCATGTTTCTGAATAGTGAGTGCGTTATCTATTACCAGGCTTATATGACGGGCAAATAATTCAAGAATAGATTTATCATCCTCGTTAAAGCTGGCTCCACCTGCCTTGCCAAGACCCGAAAGACCACCAATTATTCTGCCCCGTGAAACAAGCGGCACCAGCAAGGCAGATTCCATGCCATGCTCCCATTGCCTGCGTTCCCACAGCAACAGCTCGTGATCTTTAGCAAATAGCAATGTACCTTGATTACTCAGTACACGACCGAACATACCTGTTTTTATCGAATAGCTGCTGCCCAGGATTAATGCTGCGTTTTCACCACTGGCTGCCAGGTGTTGATACCGCTGTTCAACTTCATTGATTATGGGAACAACTAATGTTTGGGCGTTTATCAGCTCTCGTGCCTTTTCGGCAACAAGATTGAGGATAATATTAAGGTCAAGTTCAACGGAAATATCATGAAGCATTTCATCAATCACTTCATGTTTTTTACTGGTTAATCGATTTGCAGCTTCAAGTTCCTTATATTTCTTTTCTAATGCTTCGTATTTTGATTTGTAATCACACATTAAACTCTCTAAAAAACAGCGATATTAAAAGAATTCCTTGCGTCTACGCATAACGAGCTAAACAGTGACAGCAATGCTTTGTCAAGTTCACCACTGGCCAGAAAAATTGTTGCTTTTTGTTCAATATCTGACGATTTAACAGATTCTTTTTCATGCATTAGACTCGTAAGCAGATTGTTACGGATCTTCCCTCACCCTGTTTAGTTGAAAGTACGTCATATTGATTGCCCCGACAAAAATTCTCCACACCTGACTCAAATTTCGGGGCATCACCCGTCACCTTCAGCACCAGGTCTTTTTGCATGCACATTTATAGCTTGCTAAAACCCAGGTAACAGAACAAAAATACTATGACGAACCCGGGCACACATATCGCTATGTAAGCATCTTTACAAAGCTAAAAGTACTACCATTTACATGTTATTACAATAAGAACGATGATTCATGCGGCACTACACCTTTGATACCCGTGAGTTGAAGCCCGAAACCATAAAAACCACACAAAAATTGTAAAATTACATATTTTTCAGGATTAAGTAGTACCACGGAAGATAAATTTAGACGAGTTCAAGACACTTTAAAAAACTGCTCTTTTTAGGTGCAAATAATACACCGGCGTGTAAAGTGCACAATAAATTCCTTAAGAATATGGACACTTTTTATCAATATTCAGCTTTTATCGCCGGGAAAATTGAAGCATAAGATGCAGTGCGCGGCTGTTAGTCCCAAAATAAATGGCAAACTTCATGAAGATTTTGTTAATTGTTGCATTTATCGTGCTGAATTTGAATGAAACTTAAATTTGTTGTGTTATTATTGGGCGATACAATCCATAAAGAATCAAGCTGGGTTCGAATTTATAAATCAGCCCGCTATGCTTTACGTTACAAATTGCCAAAAATCAGTTTTGTAATTTTCTGAAAGAGATTTATTTTATGTATTGCATAATCGAATAAGAAAGGGATGATCTCTTCATTATTCATAAAATTTTTATTTTTAATTTGTTTCAGGTGAAATACTTATGGCAACAGGTACAGTAAAGTGGTTTAACGAATCCAAAGGTTTTGGTTTCATTTCTCAGGAAGATGGCGGTGCAGATGTATTCGTTCATTTCAACGCAATTCAGGGCACAGGCTTTAAAACATTAAGTGAAGGTCAAACCGTTACTTATGAAGTTGAAGATGGTCCTAAAGGTCTGCAGGCAAGCAACGTTGTGCCACAATAAGACTATTATTGTATGATAAAAAAACCTCGCTTCGGCGAGGTTTTTTTTGTCTGTTAATAAATGCAGACAGGCAAAACAATATTAACATATAAGATAAAGCTAATTTATGGACCTCTACTCGTCCAGGATCAATCGAATTGTTTCGCCATTAAATTCGATAATATCGCCAGCGAACATCTTCTTTCGTTTACGCGTTTCAACTTCTCCATTGACAACAACATCGCCGGATTCGATTGCCAGTTTTGCAACACCACCACTCGGCACCAGGCCTTCAAATTTGAGAATTTTATACAGCTCTACCGGTTGAAATTTTAATATTGCATCTTTCATTTACGCTGCCTGCTCCGCTTCTTCTTCCTGCTGTAACTGCCACAAATGCGCATACAGCCCGTCTTCTTCCAGTAACTGCTGATGTGTACCCTGCTCAACTACACGCCCTTTATCCAGCACAATGATGTTATCCGCATCAATAATGGTCGAAAGCCTGTGCGCAATAACCAGCGTGGTATGCTGCTCCGCAACTTCTTTTAACGACTCAAGTATCAGCTGTTCGGAATGAGAGTCCAGTGATGATGTTGCCTCATCAAATACCAGGATTCGAGGATTCTTCAAAATAACCCTGGCGATGGCGACACGCTGTTTTTCGCCTCCTGACAATTTCAAACCTCGTTCACCAACAATTGTCTGATAAGAATCCGGCAAACTGCATATGAAGTCATGAATGTTGGCATGTGTTGCTGCCATTTGAATATCTTCGTCACTGGCATCGAGCCTGGCGTAGCGAATGTTATGACTGATAGTCTCGTTAAATAGAACCGTATCCTGCGGCACGATGCCAATATTGTCACGCAGACTGTTTTGCTTAACTGATTTTATATCCTGGCCATCAATCAGTATTTTTCCGGATTTCAGGTCATAAAAGCGGAACAGCAATCGTGCCAGCGTCGACTTGCCGGCACCTGATGGACCAACCACAGCCACTTTCTGGCCATGGGGAATTTCGAAACTGACATTATCCAGAATTTTCCTTTCCTTATTATAATCAAAGCTAACATTCTCAAAACGTATTACGGCATCGCTGACGACCAGGTCTTTGGCGTCCTCCAGGTCTTTAACCTCTCTTTCCGTGTCCAGCAGTTTAAGCATCATATCCATATCGGCGAGTGAATACTTTAATGCCCGGTAGATAATGCCTAAAAAGTTTAGTGGAATAAATAACTGCAGCATCATGGCATTAACCAGCACCAGGTCACCGAGTGTCATAACACCAGACACTACGCCCTGCGCCGCAAATATCATCATCAGGGTCACCCCAATAGCAATAACAACGCCCTGTCCAAAATTAAGCAGTGACATTGATACCTGGCTTTTTACCGCTGCTGCTTCCCATTGGTCCAGGGTTTTATCATATTGCTTTAACTCAAATTCCTCGTTAGTAAAATACTTAACGGTTTCATAATTGAGCATACCGTCAACAGCAAAACTATTGGCCTTAGATTCATGGGCATTCATTTCATGCCGGTAATGCATACGCCAGTTGGTTACCAGTAGCGTAAATGCAATATAAAAAATAACCGTAGTAAAAGTAATAATGGCAAAGTGCGGCTCGTATTTCCCCAGCAATATAATGGCAACAAAGGTAAATTCGGCCGCCGTTGGAAATATATTAAACACCAGGTAATTTAAAATGGAGCTTAAACTGTTCGTACCGCGCTCAAGATCTCGGGTAATACCGCCTGTTTTTCTATCAAGATGATATGACAGAGAAAGCGAATATAAATGCTTGAGTACGCGTCGCGAAATACCGCGCATGGCATGATAACGAACACGTGAAAAAATGGCATCACGCAATTCATTAAAAAGGCTGGCCATCAGGCGTAAGGCACCATAAGCCAGTAACAAAAACAACGGTAAGGCTAATGCTACAGTTTCTGTGTCGCTTGCTGTAGACAGCTGGCCGGTATTCAGTCTTATGTCCAGACTATCCACAATATCTTTAAGCAGCAGTGGCATGCCGACAATAGCGACCTTGGATAATACCAGGCAGCCAAGTGCGATCAATACCCTTCCCTTGAAATCCCATATATAAGGAAACAGGCGTTTCAGGTTATTAAAGTCCTTACGGTTACCATGCGGTGTTGCGGTCGGTCGGTGTATCATTTTTTTGAAGTATCAGTGCTTTATAGGTTAAAGTTCAGTGCATGATTATATCGAAAAAACCGCACAACTATTCACCGTTATTATCCACTCCATCATTTATCTTCAGGGTTACCGGCCCGGTATTGATTAGCCTGATGCTGACCGCCTGTGATAATACGGTCGATACCACCAGCAAACGTGAAAAACAGCCTTTGCACCGCGTTGAAGTAGTTAGTGTCGAGCATAAAGCAGTGTCACTGACACAAACCGTGTCCGGCACCCTGGAAGCGGTAAGTAAAATACGTTTATATAATGAAGAAAGCGGTCGCATCACCCGGCTGCCCTACTATGAAGGTGATTTTGTAAAACAGGGCACCTTATTAGTGCAGCTTGATAATGAACTGCTTAAAACGGAAGTTGCCAAAGCGGTAGCATCCATGGAACAGGCCCGGGTCGATCTTTCCCGGGTAAAAAAGTTATTGCCAAAAAAGATCGCAACTGAAGAAGAAGTTGCCAAAGCACGCACCCAGCTGGACCTGGCTATCGCTGAAGAAAAATACCAGCAAACCCGGCTGCAACGGACCAGTATTAAAGCACCTGTCGATGGCTTAATCACGCAGCGCCTGTATGAACCCGGCGACATGCTGGCGCAGCAGTCCCATATCTACACCATTATCGATCCAACGTCCTTACGCCTGAAAGCCAGCCTTGCCGAACGCTGGATGCCACTAGTCAAAATAGAGCAGCCGGTAAGCCTGCGTATTGATGCCCTGGGTGATAATGAATTGACTGCAAAGATAATTCGCATACACCCAACGATAGATGCCCGAAGCCACAAAGGCATAATCGAGATTTTACTAAAACCTGTGCCCAAAGGCGCGGCGGCCGGACAGTTTTCACGGGCCGAGATTAATCTAACCGCGACTAATCGACTGGTCATCCCGGTGCACACCATTCACTATGAACCCGAAGGTGCCTACGTCTATCGAATTGTTGAAGGCGAAGATGGCGGCAGCATAGCGGAAAAAGTCAGTTTCGTTCAGGGTCAGCAATTCGGCTCAGTCGCTGAAGTTTTTTCAGGCCTGGCAGCAGGCGATAAAATTGTCAGCCGCGGTTATCTTGGCTTACGAAATAAGAAAAAAGTCCTGATTGCGACTTCATCGGTCAGCAACAGCGAACTCAGTAAAAACAAAAAATGAAACAACGTTTCCGAACTGGCGGCTTTGCCGCATGGTCAATACATCACCCGGTAGGCGTCAGCATGTTAACGCTGGCGGTTGTCATTCTTGGCCTGTTCTCGTTTGAAAAACTGGGCATTAACCTGTTGCCACATATTATCGCGCCGGAAGTTCGGGTAAGAATAATCGACCAGGGCGTACCCGCCAGCATCATGGAAGACCAGGTGACCCGGCAGCTGGAAGAACAGCTGGCGATAACCGAAGACGCGATTTCAGTGGAGTCAGAGACCAGCGAAGGCCGCAGTGCTGTTGCTTTGAGTTTTCCTTTCGGTGTCGATATTAATAATGCGCTTCGCGATGCCAGTATCAGGCTGGACCGGGCAAAACGTTTCTTACCGGAAAACGATAATCCGCCTATTATTTACAAACGTGACCCGTCACAGATCCCGGTAATGGAACTTGTAGTTAGCTCAAACCAGTTAAATGCGGTTGAATTACGCAGCTGGGCTGATTATACCTTTTCCAAATGGTTCCTGAATTTACCCGGTGTTGCCGCAGTTGAAATTGGCGGTGGCCTGGAACGTGAAATCCAGATTATTCCTGACCAGGAAAAACTAAGCAATATCGGCCTCTCCTTACAGGACTTCTCGCGACAGATAAAACTGCAGAATACTGATTCTCCCGGCGGCAGGATGATCGCCAAACGGCATGAAATTATTACTCGTACAGAGGGCCGTTTTCGTTCACTGGACGAAATCAGGCAACTGCCCCTGCAGACCAGTGAATCGTTTACTGATGAGTATGAGATTGCTGATATTGGTAAAGATATCCACCTGGCTGACGTTGCCCAGGTCATTGACAAACACAAGGATGAACGTTTACGTATTCGTCTGAATAAGGTGCCCGGGGTCAAACTCTCGATTCAAAAACAGCCGCAGGCGAATACCGTCGCAGTGGTGAATGAAGTCAGGCACCGCATCAATAACCTGCGCGCACAAAATGCGATTCCCAATGATATAAAAGTGGCCGTGGTTGATGATCAGTCAGTTTTCATTCGCTACTCTATCAATAATGCTGCGCTGGCTGCCGGAGCCGGGGCCATGCTGGCAATGGCGGTAATTTACCTGTTCCTTGGCAGCGTATTACGTACCTTAATCATTGGCAGCGCAATTCCCATTGGTATCCTGGTGACCTTTATTATCATGCAGAGCATGGGCTTAAGCTTAAACATAATGACCCTGGGCGGACTCGCGCTAGGCATGGGATTACTAATCGATAGCACCATCGTGATGCTGGAAAATATAACCCGTCACCAGGCTGATGGTGAAATCTCAAAACAGGATGCCATTAATGCCGCCATTGAAGTAAACAGCCCTATCGTTGCCTCAACCAGTACCAATTTAAGCGCCCTGCTGCCCTTCCTGTTTATTGGCGGCATGTCAGGATTATTGTTTCAGGAGCTGATTATCACGATAACCTCGGCCATGCTGGCAGCCCTGGTGGTTTCCATAACGCTGGTACCCGCACTTGGCGCCAAGGTACGATACAAAGCAAAAGATGATAATTTATTCAATAAGTTAACAAATAAACTTAAAGTTAAATATAGTAACAATATAGCGTTATTTTTAAACCATCCGCTAATCACGCTACTGCTGTTCTGCCTGTTACTGGGTTTATCGATAGCCCAGATATATAGTACCAAACGAATCGATCTGCCACGCGTTGATGAAGGCATCATCTCACTTTCCATTACCGGTGACCCTGGCATGCAGCTCGACGAAATGGATAACGCTGTTGATAAAATAGAAGATCTGCTTTTAAAGAAACCGGAAGTGTCCACACTATTCACCACCGCCGGCGGCTTTATTTTTGGTCGCTCAGAATTCGAGAACAGCAATCGCAGCTCGATAAAAATCAAACTGATCTCATCAGAGCAGCGAAACATCAGCAGTGACCTCTGGGCAAAACAGGTGGATCAGGATATTGACACCCTGAACCTGATCGGTTTCAAGGTTAACCTTCGTGTCGCCGGGGTACGTGGTCTGCACCTTACACGCGGCAGTGATGATGTCAGTATACATATCCGTGGTGATGATCTGGATATTTTACGGGAACTGGGCGCGCAGGCTGTTACTCTGCTGGAAGATGTTAATGGCTTAAAAAATCTGACGCATTCCTATGAAGAAGTAAACCAGGAACTTAGCATCCATATTGACCGTCAGCGTGCAACAGATTCCGGCGTCGATGCAGCAAGTATTGGTGAAGCGCTTAAAATTGCGCTGGATGGCGAGATTATCAGTGATTATATCGAAGGCGATAAAGAATTCGATATTCGCATGCGGCTTCCCAGGGCAAACAGCTATAACCCTAACGTACTGCAAAATCTGATGGTCGCTTATAAAGATGGAAACACGATACGACTTGGCGATGTAGCCTTTATTAACCGTGAACCGACTGCCAGCCGTATTGTAAGAAGCCAGCAACAGCGAATAGTAGAAATATCGGCATCTTACGAAGCTAATGCAGACCAGGAAAAAGTGCTGGAAAATGCAATGCTAAAACTTTCTGAGCTGGACATGCCTGCCGGTTATGTTCTGTATGATAACGAAACCAATCAAACGCTTGAAGAAGGCCAGAGAAAGGGTTTTATTGTCCTGTTACTTGCTATATTTCTGGTATTTGTGGTTATGGCGGTGCAATACGAATCACTGCTCAACCCGCTTATTATCATGCTGAGCATTCCATTTGCTGCGACTGGTGTTGCCATTGGTTTATTCTTAAATGCCGATATGAGTCTATCCATGCCGGTATGGATGGGCTTAATCATGCTTACGGGTATTGTGGTTAACAATGCTATCGTACTGATTGAACAAATTGAAATTGAGCGAGAAAAAGCGCCCGCTAAAGCCCGGGAACAGTTAAACGAATCCATCAAGAAAGCGGCGGCGTTGCGACTGCGGCCTATTCTAATGACAACGCTGACTACCGTTTTTGGCATGTTGCCGCTGGCGATTGGCATCGGTGAAGGATCGGAAATGCTGCAGCCGCTGGCATTTGTTATCGTCTGGGGACTCAGCTTTTCTCTATTCGTCAGCCTGGTACTGGTACCCAGCCTTTATGCTTTTTTTCATGCCCGTTTATCTCAGCAGTAAATAAACGAAAAAAAAGATGGTGCCTTTAACAACAGACACCATCTAGAAGGGAAAGAATTCCTGCACAATAATCAGCCGGGTAAACGGCTAATTATTGTTTTCAGCATTAGACTTCTCGACTTTAGAAGCGTGTACCAACACCAACACCCAGCACTAATGGGTTGAGATCGAAATCAACCGTAGCGGTATCTACACCATTCACCTGAACTGTTGCCGTAGTATCCAGATCAAGGTACTTGGCATCAAAACTGACGTACCAGTCTTTATTTATATCTACGTCTACACCCGCCTGAATAACAATACTCAATGTATCATCAACAGATAAACCAGTAGAAGTCACACCAGGACCTGCGACAGCATCAATAGTGCTAGTAAACTGGCTAGTAGTACTCTCACTGAAGAACATAGTGTAGTTAATACCCGCACCCACGTAAGGACGAATATTATTGGCTGGCATAAAGTGCCATACAGCAATTACTGATGGTGGTAAAACGGTAACGTCACCCACATCTACACCAGCAAGGTTTCCGGTACCTTTTATGTCATGTTTAGAAGAAGTGTCCAGCATTAATTCAACACCGAAATTATCGGTTACCATGTAGGTAATATCAACACCCAATGTGTATGCATCATCAACATCAATACCTGCAGGTGCGGCAAGAGGCGCACCGCCCGCCATCACCTGGTTACTACCAACATCGGGGGATATATTAAGGATGCGCGCATTAATTAAAATATCACCTTCTTCAATAGCCATAAGTGGTGTGCTGACCAGTAATGCAGATAAAACAGCAGTAGCCAGGATTGATTTTTGATTTTTCATAACAAGGACTCCGGTTAATAAGATTGTTGCGCGCAGGTTATCAATATAAGTCATTAGCTAATTGACATTAGTCAAGAACAGCACCTAAATACCTACATGTAGGTAGCCATATGTAGGTACTTATAAGTCGGCATAGATAGACAATATGTCAGGTATATAGAATTTCACTGTTTCGCAGAATATGATGCAACTTGTCGACAAAACGATACCCTAATAGAATCTGAAGAGAAGCCGGCTATCTCAGACAGTAATTAAGGTTTATCGCACCGGGTTTCAGGCTAGAATCAGCTTATTGATTAGCCATTTTCGTGCTAACATGAATGTATCTGAAGAAATTACATAAGGGGAATGCTCATATGTCTCAAGTTCAATTTAATACCCAGCTTACCGACCAGATCAAAGTTTCTGATGAAGCGGTTAAACAGCTACTGGCGCTGACTGAAAGTGAAGATGGTGTCAACGGTGTACGTATCTTCGTTTCCGGTGGTGGTTGTGGTGGCATGTCATACGGCATGACTTTCGTTGATCAGCCTACTCAGTTTGATACCACGCTGGAAAAAGAAGGCCTTAAAGTTCACGTTGATGCGGTTGCATTGGGCTTTCTGGAAGGCGTTGAGATTGATTACCAGACCGAAGGCGCTAATGCCAGTTTTGTATTCAAAAATGTATTTGCCAACACCAGCAGCGGTGGTTCATGCGGCGGCTGCGGTTCATCTGGCGGCGGTTGCGGTTAAACCCATAACCGGGGTCAGAAATCAGCAGTAGAATATCAGGGGGTGGGCCAGTTAAAATGGCCTGCCCTTTTTTCATTGTCCAGCATTAAATGTCAGCATTAAAAGACCAGCGTTTATTACTGGTATCACATCAAAATAGTTATCGCATTGCACCTTATATCAGGGCCGCAAAAAGACTAGGTCTCGAAGTCAGCATCGCTTCGCAGGGAAAACATTCCCTGGTTTCCGAGGTCGCCAATGGCATACACATCGACTTTAATAATTTCGATGCCGCGGTCGACGTTATTTTAAAAGAACATCAGGACAGACCGTTCAGCGGCATACTGGGCAGCGATGACCAGACCGTGGTACTGGCCGCCCGTGTGGCGCAATTACTGGCCTTGCCGCATAACCCGCCTGCAGCCGCAAAATACTCACACCGAAAAGACCTGGCGCGGGCACAGCTCGGCCTGTGCGGCTGCCCGGTACCGATACATTGCCTGCTAGATATTACGCAACCAATAGGCAGGCTAACAGCTGGCTTACCCTGGCCATGCGTGTTAAAGCCGCTCAACATGTCGGCCAGCCGTGGTGTAATTCGCGCTAATAATACTGATGAGTTCAGGCTTGCCTGCGATCGTCTGAAACCCATTCTGGCCACAGCAGCCAGTGAATTCGAACAGACGCATATATTGATCGAAGATTATATTGAGGGCATTGAAATAGCCTACGAGGGTTACCTGCGTGAAGGTCAGCTCTCCACGATTACCATCTTCGATAAACCTGACCCGCTGACAGGACCGTACTTTGAAGAAACCATCTATGTCACGCCCTCTTCATTAAACAGTGATATTCAGCAATCTATTAAAACGGTCATTGATTCGGCCTGTAAAGCATACGGATTAAACACCGGTGCGATACATGCAGAATGCCGGATCGATAAAAATAACAAGGTCTGGATTCTTGAAATAGCCTCACGCACCATCGGTGGTGACTGCGCGCGTATGCTGGACAATGACAATTTCAGTATCGAAGAACTGGCAGTTTCACTGGCAATCAATCAGCCCATCACTGTCACCATGCCCGATCAGGCACGCGGTGTGATGATGATACCGATCAAACAAAAGGGATTATTAAAAAGAGTTGAAGGTCTGCTTGAAGCGAACAGGGTTAATCACATTGATACAATCGATATTATTATTCCACAGGGCCACGAACTGATACCGCTGCCGGAAGGCAACCAGTACCTGGGCTATATCTTTGCCAGCGCCGCAACCACTGAACAGGTCACCGCCGCCATCCGTGAAGCCTATGCTTGTCTCAAGTTTGTTACTGCGCCTGTGTTTAAAATCAGTTAACCGTGATTACGAGTAAATCAGCTTTAGTAAATTAAGTTCCGCGACTTAACACCATCACTGTACACAGCCAGTGATGATGCAGGTTTGTTTGCAGAAGAAAATCGGATTATTACTTCTTACCGCCGCCGCCAGCCTGGAAACCAGCCGGCGCCTGGCCATGATCACCTTCGTTAAAGAAAAAACCAACCATGTGCTTTTCAATCAACTCAAGATTATTTTGATCTGCGGTATTTAAACCATTTTCATTAATAATTGTGGTCAGGCGCTCCAGCCATTGTTTCCAGCCTTCCTTCGATACATTTTCAAAAATTCGTATGCCTAATTCACCAGGATGCGGTGGTGCATCAAGGGCTTCTGCTTCAATTTTTAAAACCACGCATTTAACTTTATTTGCCATTTCTACCTCTAACTTTTTTCTTCAAACTTTTTCAACAGGACACCATCATCACCACAACAACTTGCCGCACATTGTTTAATCTGGTGAATTTCATCTGCTGTGCTATTTAAATAAACTTCAACCGGCTGATTCTCGGTCGCACAGTCGCAACCCTTGTCATTATACACGTAAACGCTGTTTAGCCCTGCACGTTTGGCCTGTGCCTCAGCGTCAAAAAGCATATGTTCGGGGGTCGCAGGCACATCAATCAATTTGTAGGCAGGGAAAAAACGCGTGATATGCCAGGGACTGTCAGCACCCAGGTTGTCGCGAATCCAGCAGGCTATTTCATAATGCTCCTGTGGATCATCATTTTTACCCGGAATAATATTGGTTCGGGTTTCAACGTGAATGCCTAAATCATGGGCTTTTTTAATAGAGGCCAGCACCTGCTCTACTTTTGCCGGACGGCAGATGTCTTTGTAAAACTCATCACGCATGCTCTTGATATCCGAGCACAGCACATCAACCTTACCCACCAGTAATTCCAGCGCTTCATCGGTGATAAAGCTGTTTGACACGTACACCGTGTACAAACCGGCCTGGTGCGCCAGCTCGCAAACGTCGAGCACGTATTCCAGCCAGACTGCCGGTTCAGAATAGGTAAACGCAATACCCTGTACACCCGCCCTGATAGCCGAATCAACCAGCTTTTGCGGAGGCACCCAGGCTTCTTTTGACTGGCCTTTGGCGAGATCATCAAGCGCCCCTACGCCCCAGGAGATTTCCAGGTTATGGCAGCCTCCGCAACGAAAACTGCAACCATAGCTGCCGACCGACATCACTTTCGTGCCCGGGCGATAATGGCGTACCGGCTTCTCTTCAATATAATCGATATCGATCGCCGATAGAATACCGTATGACAGGTTGTACAGTGTGCCGTTTCGATTGACATGCGCCTGGCAGAATCCACGCTGTCCGTGGCCTATTTTGCAGCGCCACAAGCAAAGATTACAGCGGGTCGTGCCGTTATCCAGTTTTTCCTGTAAACGGGTTTCAATAAGCTGGTACTGGTCTGACATGACGTTAAAACCTGAAAGCGAGTGTTACATCAGTTTACCAGTGTAGCTTGCGATTAAAACACCTTCATTAAAGGGTATATAAAGCCGATCACCCTGTACATTGATAACATCCAGCGACATATTGTTATCGTAATCCAGCGCCTGCTCAAGCAATAACTCCGTGTCCCCCAGTTTTAAGCGGTATTGCTGCGAAAAGGCCTGTGTAGCGCGCATAAAATTGTAGGCATGCTGCGCCGTCCAGGTCGAATCAACAACAAAATCCTGTGTTTCAGGGTAGCGGTAATAACTCGCCCGGCTATCATCCTGCGGTAGCTTGTCTAGCGTTTTATCCTCAATATCGGATAACAGGCTTAATAAAAGCGCCGCACCGGCTTTGGCAAGTAACTCGCTGATTTCTTCAAATAACAGCCCGTCATAGAGTGTGATGGCCTGCTGTTTAACAACATCGCCGGCGTCCAGCTGCTCACTGACCAGGTGCCAGCTGACCCCTGTTTCGCTGTTATCTTTCATTTGCCAGAATATTGGTTCGGGACCGCGATAATGTGGCAGCAGTGAAGGATGCATATTAAAACAGCCCTGGGCGGCCAGTTTGACAATTTCCTCCGGCAGGCGCCTGCTGAAGCAGGACATAATAATGACATCGATGTTAAATTCAGCCAGCGACTCAAGCAGATCATTGAGCGGCTGCGAAAAATCAATAACCGGTATCGACTGTTGCTGTGCTAACAGCGCCAGTGATTCATTTTCCAGCGCAATAATTTTTTGCTGAAGAATAAGCGGTCGCTGAACACCGGCGGCGACAATGTTATGCTCAGTCGCCAGCAGTGTTTTAAACGGAACTATGGATAACGCACCTGATGAACCGATATATAAAATATTCACCAGCTACGCCCAAGTTTATAAAGTGATAACCTGATCAGGCATGTTGCCAGACAGTGCACCGTACAGGTTAGGGAAACAGCCAATGACCGCACCCGGTACCAGCATACCGTCAATTTCCCGTTCATAGGCGCACTGGTCACAGGCCATTAATAACATGCCACTGTCAGCAGCAACTTTTGCCAGGCGTTCACCGATGGGATTGCCCTGCTGCAACACGTAGGCATTGTCTTCGAAGAAAAACATGCCGACGACTTCTACGCCGTGTGCCTTATCTTCTAATTGAGGAAGTATCATCTTGCCGAGTTTGTAGGAAACTGAGTGACCCTGGGTAGAGAATATGTAAGCAACTTTCATTTTTATGACCTTTCATTTGAGAATTATTAAGAATTTATTCCAACAACATAGCGCTGTTAACAGAAATAAACTCGGTATCCATCCTAATTTCAAATTGCATAAAAATAGCGTGGCGCATGCCAACTGAAGAACCTATAACAGAAATCAGGCAGGCACAAAACACGGGGATGAGAATAACCTGCACTACAGGAACGAAGTCCGGTGATGCCTGACGCAGCTTGATCAACCCTTTGTGGCAGGACAATATCTTCTCCCCATTATCTGCATAACAAGACAAACAAATTTCTAAGCCATACTAATTGAAAACAGCCATGGATTTCCACAAAATTTCTGTGTAAAAAAATGCCAGTCACTTAGGACTGGCATTTTTAATGACAAATCAATTCAATTATCGGTATTACAGCTCGACAACCTCAAGACCTAAATCGCCTACTTTTTCCAGTGTGGCAGCGCTGGTAATAACAGCAGTACTGGCTTCACCATTTTTAAGATAGGTTGTTGTTACCCGTTTCAGGTCATCCATGCTGACTGCCAGTACCTGCTGACGAAACGCCTGTAATTTATCCCGAGTTCTGCCATGCATTGCATTATGAAAAGCAGATCTCGCTTCACCGGCCGGTGAGCCCGGTTTATCAATGCTGCCTATAACACCCAGTATGGCTTCTTCCAACTGGCGTGGCTCATGCTCATATTCCAGCATCCAGTTAATGGCTTTTTCAAAGTCGGCCAGGGTTTCTGCCAGGCGCGGGTCACGGTATGAATAAAATTTGAAAGCGGCAATATTGGCATCATGGGATGCGCCGCCACCATAGGCACCACCCTGCTCGCGTATAGCCGTATGTAAATAACCATTTCGCATAAAGCCACCCAATACGGAAAGTGCTGCGGCATCAGGGTGTTCCATGGTTACAGTGGCGTACGCTTTGGCACAGAAGTTTACCTGGGTATTAGCGATCCACATCTGTGAGGTTTTCTGTTTCTGTTCTGGCAGGCTAAAGGTTTCGATTGCACTGGCTGCACTTTTTTTCCAGACCGATTCGAACTCTGCTGCGGACTGCTCCACTTTATCTGCTTCAAGTGTCAGCATATAGGATTTAGCCGAAGCCCTGATCTTTTCATGTATCGATTTGAATAAGGCCGCCGTCTGCTTTAATGATGACTCATCAGCATGCGAATCATCCAGTGCTTTTAATATTTTAATACCGGCAAGACCACTGAATTTATGATTGAGCACGGCAACAGGACTCAGGCCACTCGCTGCGGCGGTCATTGCAAGAGTATGGCCGCTGCCGGTAACACTGCGCTCACGGCGTGAACGCATTTGCGTTACCAGTTCAGCGAGCCGCGCCATTTCATCAAATCGCGCATCATTAAGTGTCTCGTACATTAACTCTGCCAGTGCCTTGTTGTTTCTGTTTAACGCCTTGCCGGATATCACATAGTAGGCACGGACTTTCTGCACATCATCGGTAAATGCACGAATACTTTGATGTGCGTGTATGCCGCCACTGACACTTGACTGTATTTCCTGCATTTGCAGGTAATCTTTATCGCCACAGCCAATTTCAGTCAGGCAGGAAGAGTAATAAGGCAATAGCGCCAGCTCTTCATCACTTAATGCTGGCAGTTCGCAAACAACCTCGTGATAAACAAGCCCGTTTGTACCCTGTTTATAAATACTGGCATCGGTTCCCGCAATGACTCGTTGCTCCGCTTCCGGTATTTTAATTTCATCGGGCACATCTTCCAGGCCGACTTTAGGCAGCATCTCTGGATCATCTACCTGTAACTGGCGCTCTTCAAGGGCCTGTGTGCGCGCAATGATCTGTTGCTTTTCTTCGTCGCTTAATGCTGACTTGATGGCGGCAAGATGATCTTTTTCAGCCTGCTCTTTACGCTGACTTATTTTCTCATCCGGACGCAGGGTCAATCGCACACGATGCTGGTTATCTAGCAGAAGCTGACGAACCAGGCCTTTAATAAATTCTGGATCTTTTATATCCTGGCGCAATGATTCAATGACAGGGTCCAGGTTAAGCAAGGAAGCTGGTTCACTACGGTGTATTGCTGCAGTCAAACCATTGAGGATCAGTTGCAGACCAAACGGGTAACTGTCGCCACCTACTTCACGCTGGCTTAATTCCAGCTGGTGCAGTACGGCTTCAAGTTTTTCATGTGGCACACCGTTTTCAGCAACATCATTGAGTACGCCCAGTACCAGGGCTTCAAACGCCTGCGCATTTTCGACCTTACTGCCTTCCAGGCCGGCAAGAAAACACATTTCGTAATTAGAGTCTTCAAGCCCGCACAATGGCGATGGCGCTGCACCAAGATCTGTTTTTTCAAGCGCCTGTCGCAAAGGTGAAGAACTATTATCAAACAGAACCTGCGATAACAGGTTTGCTTTCATCATATCGTCCAGCGAAGTACACGGTCCCAGCAGCCAGCTCATCACATGATGTGTTTTATCGTCGCTGCTTTCATCGCCGACCGCATCATAGGCATAGGCCTCTTCGACCGATATCGGTGCCAAATATCTTTTTTCAGGTTTAACAGAAATCTTTACATCCAGCCGATCAAAATGCTGCAACGCCTGGTCTTCAAATTTCTGTTGATGCTCAATGGCAGGAATATCGCCAAATGTCATAAACACCGCATTGCTGGGATGGTAATGTGTTTTATGAAAATCCTTTAATTGCTGATAAGCTTAAATCGGGAATATCCTGCGGCTCACCACCACTGTTGTAATGGTAGGTAGACGTAGGATAGAGATACTTGCTAACTTCCTGCCACAGCACGCTGACCGGCGAACTCATGGCACCTTTCATTTCGTTAAACACAACGCCTTTATACTCAAGCTCACTGCTGGCATCACTGGCATCTTTAAATTCTATGCGATGGCCTTCCTGCAAAAAGTCCAGCTCATCAAGACGGGTAAAAAATACCGCATCAAGATAGACATCAAGCAGGTTATTAAAATCTTTTTTATTCTGACTGGCAAACGGGTAAGCAGTCCAGTCACTACTGGTGAAAGCATTCATAAAGGTGTTTAATGAACGGCGAATCATCATGAAGAAAGGATCGCGTACCGGGTATTTTTTACTGCCGCATAACGCAGTATGTTCCAGGATGTGGGCAACACCCGTTGAGTCCATTGGTACCGTACGGAAACCGACAAGGAATACGTTCTCAGCATTATCAGCCTGCATATGATAATGCAAAGCACCGGTTTTGATATGACGAAATTCCTGCAGGGTTAAATTTAATGAATCGATGCGTTCACTTCGCTGCCAGCTAAATGCGGGATGATGGCTGGTTTCATTTGCTTCAATCGCTGAAGGTTTTTCTGTCGAAGACATAACTGATGACATAAACTGGCTAGCTCTCTAGGTTGTACTGCTTGTGAATACCGATAAACAGTAATATTTTATTTTTTAACTAATTTAAAAACAGTTTCAATCAGGCTACTTAGCCCGCGATTCTTTAAGCCCGTTTCTTCATTAATAACGTTTTTAAAACATAACTTTTCAATGCTGAAGTCCTTTGAATACAAGGCTTGAACTTCTTCATCTGTGACTGAAAACGGCGGCCCATTCATTTCCGAAGTATCATAAGTCAATGTGACCAGCAAAGTCCGCTGCCCGGGTTGTTGAATCTCGGCCATTTTATTGACATAGGCTGTTCGCATTTCTTCTGGCAGCGCAACCAGTGAAGCGCGATCAAAAATATCAGTCACATCCTTCAGGTCGTCTTGCTGCAGGCCGAAAAAGTCACCCTGGAGAATTTCTATCATCGCAGGCTGGTCGCTGCTTTGATACAGGCCGTACTCGCCTTTAACAGCGTGCTTGTAACTTAAATTATTTTCAACAAAGAAATCATTTACCGCCCTGTCACTGCACTCAACGCCAAATACTTTGAAGCCATTTTGTGACAGCCACAGCAAATCTTTGCTTTTACCGCATAAAGGGACAAACACTTTTAGTTTTTCACGCTGCTCAGGGGAAGGCCCCTTGTCACCATAAAAATAAACCAGGTAAGGGTTTACTGTATCCTGATGAAAGCCTGTTTGATTATTGTCCCAGCGCTGTTGCCAGAAATCTATTTCCATAATCCAGGAACGGTACGCTTAGCCTTCACCCGGCTTCCAGATACCGAAAGCATCTTCAGGCGGTTTCATATCCTGCTCAACCTGGTCAAGTACCTGACCCATAAAGTGAGACAGATCACCCAGAAGTGCCTTCTTGTCCATTCCTGGCTGGTCCTGGTTTGCCAGAACATACCCGGTAACGGCGGACAGATACTGCATAAAATATAAATCATTATCCGCAGCCGGATCATGTTTTGAAATAACGGTTTTGATGTCAGCGATCATTTCTGACGAAAGTTGAATACCACCACTCATAGTTTTTACTTTCCAAGTTAATACACAAATTATAATGGTGGTAGTCTAAGCTATTTCAAGCTTATCGAACAGGAAACATCATGTATAAAATCTGTGTTTATGTCCCTGAAAATACTGTGGAAACCGTCAAAACCGCCCTCTTCGAAGCTGGTGCCGGCAGAATTGGAAACTATGACAGCTGTTGCTGGCAAAGCCTGGGAACGGGGCAGTTCCGGCCGCTGGAAAACAGTAAACCGGCAATAGGAACATTAAATAGAGTTGAACAGGTGGCTGAGATTAAAATTGAGCTGGTATGTGAGGCTGACAAGGTTAAGGGGGCGATTGAGGCGATGAAGTTGAGTCATCCTTATGAGCAGCCGGCTTATGATGTATGGGAGTTAGCGGATTTCTGATTTGTTCTTTGGGGTTTGCGTTTTCTATTTATTATTGGCGTTAATATTTACTGTTTTTTTCTTACTTTGGCATTGCGGTTCTCGCACCGCGGGCGAGTTACTCTTTTGCTACAGCCCAAAAGAGTAACCAGAAAAGGCCGCCGCTGACTCGATAGCCCCGGGAGAAGCGTCCGGGGAACCTGAATTTGAGGGTATCTGTTCTTTTGGCGTTAGTGTTTGCTTAAAGTGTTATTGCTTACTTTGGCCCGAGCCGCCCCGATGCGCCGTCCGGGCGCAGCGTGGCTAAATTCGCCGTCCATGGCGAATTTGCTCTATGTGTTGGCAAATTCAGCTATCGAAGGCGGAAGAGTCAAAGTCAAAAACAGAGTCAAAAACACCAGCAGGAACACAGCAAAAAACATGGCGCGCTGCGCCATAGCTGGAGAAGCGGTTGTTTCGTTTCTTGTTTTTCTTTGTTTTTCTCCCCTTTTGTTTGCTGACTTTGGGGGCATTGGTAGAGCAAATCCGCCATGGACGGCGGATTTAGTGATGCTGCGCCTGGACGGCGCATCAGCACGGGCTCGTAGGCAATGCGCCCAAAGTCAGGAACCCCGGACGCTTCTCCCGGGGCAAACAAGTCGGGGCGGCACTTTTCTGGTTACTCTTTTGTTGCTGCTGACAAAAGAGTAACTCGCCCGCGGTGCGAGAACCGCAAGGCCAAAGTAAGAAAACAACAAGAAAATATTAACGCCACAAACATATCTAAAAGAGGTGAAACCACGAAACAATCTAACAACAACTAAAAAGTGCGCTAACGTAACACCTACAAAAAGAAAGCTACCGTATCCACCCACGTTCACTAGAATCAAGAAAATCCAGCATTCGACGAACATTCTCATCACGCTGCGCGATCTCTTCAACTTTTTCCAGTGCCAGTTTATGCGAACAGCTGGACTTAATCAGCAGCTTGAATGCATCCTGCAGGGCACGAATACTTTCTGCGGAAAAACCCCGACGTTTCAGGCCTTCTTTATTGATGCCAATAGCACGCGCCCTGTTCCCGGCCACGGTAAAAAATGGCAGAACATCACGGTCTATTGCTGTTGAAAAGCCGGTGAAAGCATGTGCACCAATACGGGTAAATTGATGTACCGTGGTATAACCGCCGAGTATCACATGGTCTTCGACAATAACATGGCCGGCGATTGCGGTTGCATTAGCAAGGATTACGTTATCACCAACGACACAGTCGTGAGCAACATGGCTGCTTGCCATGAACAGGTTGTCGTTACCGATACGCGTTACATTACCGCCACCCGGCGTGCCGCGATGCAGTGTGACGTATTCACGTATGGTATTTCTGTCACCAACGATCAGTTCTGTTTGTTCATCATTAAATTTAAGGTCCTGGGGCTTCTCGCCAACTGAAGCAAACTGAAATATGCGGTTATCCCTGCCTATTTTAGTCGGGCCGTTAATGACGACATGAGGCGCTACCGTGGTGCCTGATCCGATCTCGACATTTGCACCAATAATACTAAAGGGACCAATACTGACATCGTCAGCAATCTTTGCAGACGGATCGACAATTGCCTGTGGATGTATCATAAGGATTAATCTTCAACTTTGGGTGATGCCGCACAGAGTAAGTTAGCGGCTGTACATAACTCGCCATCTACTGTTGCTTCACAGGAGAATTTCCAGATTACTTTTGAACGACGCTCTACTTTTGCCTTTAACACCAGCTGATCACCCGGAATAACCTGTCGTTTAAATCGAACACCATCGACACCAACCAGCATGTAAAGAATGTCATCTTTAGGTTCTTCACTCATGGTGCGAAAGCCTAGCAGGCCGGTCGCCTGTGCCAGTGCCTCAATGATTAATACTCCAGGCATAATAGCCTGCTCCGGAAAATGGCCGGTAAAATGCGGCTCGTTAACAGACACATTTTTTATTGCAACTATGGATTCACCCGGGGTACATTCAAGCACTCGGTCAACCAGTAGAAAAGGGTATCGATGTGGAAGAAACCTTCTGATTTCTTCAATATACATTTCGCTCAAAATGAACTCCGGTATCAGGTATTAAGTTGTAGGTTACAAATTACAGTAAACAAAGAACAGGTGCATCCCTGAACAAACTACTCTTCTTGTAACTGTTCAAGTTTTTTGATGCGTTTCGCCATTTCATCCAGACGTTTAAAACGCATAACATTCTTTTTCCAGTTGCTGGTGGTATCAACCAGAACACTCGATGAGTATGAACCCGACTCTTTTATAGAAGACGAGACAAATGTTCTACCAGTTATAACAACATTATCAGCAATTTCAATATTATCCCGTATCCCTACTCCACCGCCAATTAAGCAGTACTCGCCTATTTTAGTCGAACCGGCTATTCCTGTGTAAGCCGATATAACAGTGTGTTTACCAATAACCACATTATGAGCCACCTGGATCTGATTATCGAGTTTAACGCCGTCATGAATAACGGTGTTTAACAGGGCGCCGCGATCAATAGTCGAGTTAGCACCAATATCGACATTGTTGCCAATTATAACACCGCCAATTTGCGGTACTTTCACATAATGGTCGCCATCTCTGACGTAGCCGAAACCATCACTGCCTATGACAACACCGGGAAATATCGTGCAGTTATCGCCGATTATCGTTTTATTGGCAATAGTGACATTGGCATGAATAATAGTACCCTCGCCAATCTGCACATCATGAGAAATGATGCTGCCAGCACCTATTTGCACATTCTCCGCCAGCTTAACGTCCGATTCAATAACGACATGGTGGCCGATAGATGCGGATTCAGGTATTTCAACATCTGCAGCGATCACTGCAGTCTCTGCAATGCCTGATGCGACGACTTTTTCAGGGTTTAATAATGCTGCTGCCCTGGCAAATGCCAGCCGCGGATTATCTGAAATAAGCGCCGGTTTATCGCAGGCTTGCAGCCACTCTTCTTTAAGAATAATGGCAGAGGCACCGGATGTCTTTATGCCATCTAAATATTTCGGGTTGTAGACAAAGGCCAGATGACCGCTTTCAGCGTGATTTATATCTGCGACATTATCAATCAGGCAGTCTTCGCCCTGCAGGCGGCAGCCAATGCTTTTTGCTAACGCTGAAAGTAGGATAGCCATTTCTTTTCCGTAAATACTACAAACTTATTTCTTTTTAAACGCCGATTTCATCTGATCCAGTACTTTATCTGTGATATCCAGGCTTTCATCGGTATAGGCAACACCTTCACTTAACACCAGGCTGTATTTACCCTTTTTAGCGATATCGTCAATAATACTTCTTACCTGCTGCTGCAATACGGCAAGCTCCTGGTTTCTGACAGTGCCAACTTCCTGTGTCAACAATGCTTCTTTCTGCTTGAGTGCCTGTATTTTTGTAATAATTTCTTTTTTCAGGTCATTCAATTTATCTTCCGTCATCACCAGTTCATTGCGTTTGTAATTTTCCTGCAACTTGGTGATATCTTTTTCCATTTTCTGCAATTCATCTCGCTGTGGACCAAAACGCTCGAGCATTGAGGTATTAACTGCATCAACCTGGGGGGCTTCTGTCAATATCCTTTCAACACTTACAACGCCGATTTTCAGGCCGGCTGAAAAAGCATTAGCTGAAATAAGACCTGATAATAAAATTAAACCTACTACTAATTTTTTCACTTTTATTTTCTCCTTAAAAGAATGAACCAATACTAAACTGGAATGCTCGTAAATCATCGCCCGGTACATCATTAATTGTTTGCGCATAACTAAACCTTAATGGACCAATGGGCGAAATCCAGACCAGTGACAAACCATAAGAGCTTCTTAACTGATCAGTCTGAAACCCGGTATCACCTACCTCTGCATCAAAGGTATTACGGTTTTCAAGAAACACATTACCTATATCAAGAAATGCACTCAAGCGTACTGAGCTGGGCGGCTTTTCAACAAATGGTATCGGAAATATTAAGTCCGCGCCACCAGTAACTCGCATGTTACCACCAATGGCCAAACCTGTTTCGGTATCTCTAGGGCCTAGCGAATTAGAGTCATAACCACGTACTGTACGAATTCCGCCGGCAAAATACCGTTCGAAGAATGGCAGCTCTACGGTGTCGCCATAGCCATCACCGTACGCCAGATTAGAACGTAATAATAATGTTGTCGAACCGGTTATTCCAATGAAGGTATTGGTTCGGTAACTGAGTTTATAATACTCCAGGTCACTGCCCGGCACAGTCAAATTCATGCCCAGGGTATGCTGTGTACCTCGGGTAGCAAATACGGTACGGTTTCTTGTATCATGAGAAAAACTGGTATTTAGTGTGAAATTATGGAACCTGGTTTCACCGTCATTCTGTTCAAGAAAATCAGTCACATCCTGTGAAGTTATAGCCGCAGGGGTAAGCTCGATAAAACTATAGCCATATCCCAGGCTGACTGTATTAAATTCAGTCAGTGGTATGCCATAACTGACATTGACATCAGCCGAGTTTGTCTGGAAATTATTGATCAACTCTTCTGCCGCGTCCCTGTTTCTAACCGAAACACTTAAGGTTCGGCTGATACCATCAATCGTGTAATACGGATTAGTATAGGCTGCACTGTATATTGTATTGGCGCTATCTGTATTTACATTGACCGAAAGCCGTTTACCGCTACCGAACAGATTTTCCTGGGTTAAACCGACATTGAACAGCAGACCCTGCGTCTGTGAAAAACCTGCGCCTATATTGAAACTGCCCGCCAGTTTTTCTTCCACTTTGACTCTTAAGTCAACCTGGTTATCAGTACCCGGTACCGGAACGGTTTGAATATCGATAGTTTCTATGTAAGGCAATCGCTGAATACGGGTTTTAGAACGTTCAAGCAAATCACTGGCAAGTATTGAACCTTCCATTAAACGCATTTCACGACGGTAAACCTGGTCCTGCGTACTATCATTTCCAAAGATATCAATTCGCCTGACATAGACTTTATCGCCTGGGACTGCATGATAGGTTAAAGCGACTTCTTTTTTCTCATCATCGATAACCGGGGTAATTTTTACTTCTGAGAAAGCGTAACCAATTCGGCCCATCTGATTTTCAAGACGCTGCTTGCTGCTGGTCATCAGGCTGCGTGAAAAATAAGCGCCAGGCCGGGTCAGAATCTGGGATTCCATTGTCTGCCGGTTAACCACCAGCTCTCCGGTTAATTCCGAGGAAGATATTTTGTATCGATCGCCTTCAACAACATTAATTGTTATGTAAATATCCTGTTTGTCAGGTGTTAAGGATACCTGGGTTGATTCGATAGTAAATTTTATATAACCACGATCGAGATAATAAGAGCGAATCTTTTCAAGGTCACCATTTAATTTTGGCTTGGAATAGTCATCCGCTGATGAGAAAACCGCCCAGGATGACGGCACGCCCGAGTCCAGCTCACCCAGTAATTCATCATCGCTGTAAACATCATTACCCACGATATTAATGTGCTTGATTAATGCTACCTGTCCTTCGGAAATAGTTATTTTGATATCTACGCGGTTTTGGTCCAGCTCGGTTATTTCAGAGTTGATTTTTACACCGTATTTACCCTGGCTGAAATACACACGTTCCAGTTCCAGCGTCAGCTTATCCAGCAAGGAACGGTTATAAATCTGGCCCCGGGTAACACCGATATCAAGCAATGCATCCTTTAAGGCATCGTCATCAATATCGGAATTTCCTGAAAACTCAACTTCTGCTATGGAAGGCCTTTCTTTGACTCGAACCACCAGCGTATCATTATCTCTAAGCAGTTTTACATCGGCAAAAAAGCCCGTTTTATAAAGTTCACTAATTGCATAGGTCACCTGGTTATCATCAATCGGATCACCGACAGCGACAGGCAGATAATTGAGCAAGGTGCCATCAGGTAATCGTTGCAGACCTTCAATTTTGATATTATCGACAATAAATGAATCTGCATGTGCAGAAAACAGGAAGACACTGTTAACCAGGGCGAATAGAAAAATTACACGAATTAATAACATACAAGCAAGATTTCCCGTTACTGCACCAAGCGCTGTATATCATTGAATATGGCAACACTCATTAATAAGGCAAGAAGAACAATGCCTATCTGCTGCCCTCTTAGTTCAAACGCTTCTGACACAGGCGATCCCTTGATTATTTCAATTAGATAATAAAACAGATGTCCACCATCCAGCATTGGCACCGGCAACAGGTTCAGCACACCGAGGCTAACTGAAATAACAGCGAGAAATGATAAGAATGAAACCAGACCGATACTCGCTGTCACGCCAGCATAGGTAGCAATGGTAATAGGTCCGGAAATATTTGACAGTGAAGCTTCGCCGGAAACCATCTTCCATAATACACGCAGTGTTAAGGTCGACATGTCCCAGGTTTTTACTACCGCTTTGCTCACTGCCTGAAAAGTTGAATACTCTATATGGGCAATCAGCTGCTGCCTTACCTGTTCAGGAATATGCTGATAGGCTCCTATATAGCCCTGCTCTTCTTCCTTGATTTTTCTGCTTTGCGGTATGACTGTCAGCGCGGTTTCTATACCGTCGCGTAAAACAACAAACTGCATGGGTATACCTGCTTTCACGCGTATCATCTCAACCAGCGACATCCACTGATCTACCGCCACACCATCAACCTGAATAACCACATCACCTTTTTGAATACCGGCCTGTTGCGCCGCGCTTTCTTCCATGACGCCGCCAATTTCTGCCCTTAATTTTGGCCACCATTGCTTAAACCCTAGCTGGTTGAAAATATCGCCCTCTGTTTCAAGCAGGTGCATGTCACCTAGCGCAAGCAAACGGGTATGTTCAAGCCCATCAACATCCCTCACCCGAATTGCAATATCACCGCCATCAAGACCCTGATCCAGTATTTCAAGCCTGAATTCATTCCACGACTTAACCGCAGTATCTCCAACGTTTAAAATTTCATCCTGTATTTCAAAGCCCGCTTGTTCAGCAACACTGCCACTATCTGTTTCGCCAACAAACGGACGGTCAACAGTAGTGCCCATCATAAACACCAGCCAGTATAAAAAGATGGCCAGTAAAAAGTTAAACGCCGGGCCGGCAAATACTATGGCAATACGTTTGGAGACATTCTGATTATTAAACGCCCGTTTTTTGTCTGCTTCGGCCACATCACCTTCGCGTTCATCAAGCATTTTGACGTAACCACCCAGTGGGATGGCAGCAATAACATATTCTATGTCATCACCTTCAGCCGTCTTACGCTTCCAGCTTAATAATGGTTTACCAAAGCCCACTGAGAAACGCAGTACCTTTACACCGGCTTTACGCGCAACCCAGTAATGGCCATACTCATGAAAAGTGACCAGCACGCCAATCGCAACGATAAAGAAAAATATGTTGTGTAGAACACTCATAAGTAGAATTTAAATATATAGGTGGTAGTTATAATTAGTTATTATTTTTTAGTTATTTATTATTAGTGTTTACTTAACCGGGCAATGCAATCATTGGTTAATGCCCTTGCCATTTCATCTGCTTCCAGAATCCTTTCGAGCGAGCTTACGTCTTCAGAAATACTGGCTTTATCCAGTACCTGTTCTATCAATAATGCTATATCAGTAAAACGTATCGTTTCATCCAGGAAGGCAGCTACAGCAATTTCATTGGCAGCATTCAATACGATAGTTGCAGTACCGCCCCTTTTTATTGCCTCGTAACACAAACGCAAACAGGGAAACCGGTCCAGATCCGGTTTTTCAA
The DNA here is from genome assembly GCA_963711255.1 of uncultured Gammaproteobacteria bacterium. Classification (GTDB taxonomy): domain Bacteria; phylum Pseudomonadota; class Gammaproteobacteria; order SZUA-229; family SZUA-229. The sequence goes on from CAVQDO010000032.1 coordinate 58,299, forward strand.
ACTCAAGCTTTGCGACATCAAAAATATTCAGTGGTTCAACCCCCGAATCAATCCGCTGCGGCCAGGCCAGCGCGTGCGCAATAGGCGTACGCATATCTGGATTACCTAACTGGGCAAGTACAGAACCATCGCTATAACTCACCATAGAATGAATCACACTCTGCGGATGCACCACGACATCGATATTAGCGATATCCATGTCAAACAGCCAGTAAGCTTCGATTAATTCAAGACCTTTATTCATCAAAGTCGCCGAATCCACCGAAATCTTCCTGCCCATATCCCAGTTCGGATGGTTAACCGCCTGTTCCGGTGTCACCTCTTGCAGCTGCTCAAGATTGAAGGTTCTAAACGGTCCACCACTTGCGGTCAGTAAAACCCGTTCTATACCCGCATGCCCCTGAGCATTAGTCACCTTAACGGATGAGTGATGCTGTGTGAGGCAATCGGGCAGGCACTGAAAGATAGCATTATGCTCACTATCAACCGGCATTAATACCGCATCATTCTCTTTCGCGGTGTCCATAAACAGTTTACCAGACATTACCAGCGCTTCTTTATTAGCCAGCAACACCCGCTTACCTGCTTTAGCCGCTGCCAGTGTCGGCACCAGCCCGGCCGCGCCAACAATGGCAGCAACAACGCAGTCTACTTCTGCCTCATTAACAACCTGTAACAGGCCTTGCTCTCCATCCAGTACCTGGGTATTGATATTTTTAGCCTGCAGCCGCGAAGCCAGTTCGGCAGCCGATGATACATCATTCATTACAGCATAACGCGGTTGCCAGCGCTCGCATAATGACTCCAGCGCATCCACATTATTATTCGCGGTAAGCGCTAGAACACGATAGAGATCAGGATGCTGCGCGACCACATCCAGTGTACTGCTGCCAATGCTGCCGGTTGCACCTAATACTGTAAGCTGTAGCGCTGTGGATTGCGTCATAATACGCTGCTGTAAATAAACCAGTTAAATCCAAGCAGAAACACCGGCATTGCCGCCAGAACACTGTCGATGCGATCCAGTATACCACCATGGCCCGGCAGGATATTACCGCTGTCTTTCAAACCCGCTTCGCGTTTTAAAAAACTGATATAGAGGTCACCGCTAACTGAAACAAACGTTAGTATCACAGAGAGCAGAACCAGCAAGGCAGCACGCTCGGTACTTAGATCGAAATAGTAGCTGGCCAGCAGCGTGTAAATAGAAGTAGCAACAACTGCGCCGATCAGCCCCTCTTTGGTCTTGCCCGGGCTGATAAAAGGCGCCAGTTTATTTTTACCGAATTTCTTACCCGAGAAATAGGCACCAATATCAGCAACCCAAACCAGCGACAGTGCATAGAACAGCCAGTATGGCCCCTGTTTATCAACGCCAATGTAGATTGAGTGCACCTCATTCATTGCAATCGCGGCAGCCGGCAGAACTATAAAAGCGATAAACAGTTTATCCAGCTTTAACGCCGAACTGGCAGCCCTGGGTTTTGCACTTTTAAGGTAGTAAGTAATACTAAACCACCACATGGCACTAAGGTACACCGGCCACAGTATGAAATCATTTGCGTATTCATAGAGCGCCCAGGTAACCCCGCTCATCAATAGCGCGTACACACAACGCAGTATGATATTGCTTACACCGGATAATTTCGCCCACTCGTAACCGGCAATCAGCACGATAAATAAGACAAAGTAAAAAAACACAGAAGTTGGCTGGAAGAAAATTATCCAGAAAACAAAGGCCGCCAGGGGAATTGCGGTTAATATGCGTTGGTACAACATTTTAAGTTTTTTTATTCACGATATTTATTCGATTGATCACGATCTTATTTCAAGTTTAATAAAACTGCTTAACACCATCATTCCGATGTTTCCTGTTCAACAATCTGCTCACCGGTTTTACCAAAACGCCGCTGCCTGCCAGCATACCACTGCAGGGCTTCAGCAAAATCCTCGTCAGCAAAATCAGGCCACAAGGTATCAACAAAATGCAGCTCACTATAGGCCAGCTGCCATATCAAAAAATTACTAATTCGCTGCTCACCGCCGGTACGGATAAACAGGTCTGGCGCCGGCTGCTGGCTCAACGCCGTATACGAATTAAACAGGTCTTCCGTTATATCATTCGCCGTAATTAATTTCTTATCATAGTCCTGTAATAACTGCCTGCAGGCATTAACCACATCCCAACGGCCGCCATAGTTAGCCGCAATGTTCAACTTCAGACCGGTATTATCCCTGGTCAGCTGCTCTGACTCAGCAATACTTTTTTGCAGACTTTCGGAAAACCGGCTGCAATCACCAATAAACTGCACACATACATTCTTCTTATGCAGCTTCTTTACTTCAGAAGTAAGCGTTGAAACAAACAACGACATTAAACTGCTGACTTCTGACTTTGGGCGATTCCAGTTTTCACTGCTAAAAGCAAATATCGTTAATACTTCAATGGCATTTTTAGCGCAGTTTTCGACTATTTTTCTTGTCGCATTAACGCCCGCCTTATGTCCAGCTGCCCGTGGCAGGTGCCGTTTGTTTGCCCAGCGGCCATTACCATCCATGACCACAGCAATATGACGGGGCAAGATCCGGTCAATAGCGGATGAATCATCCGCTTGAGAATTTTCACTCATGAAACTGCTTTACCGTCTGCAATTAAATTTCCATTAACTCTTTTTCTTTAACCGCAATCACTTCATCAACGCTGGCAACATATTTATCCGTATATTTCTGCACCTGTTCTTCTGCACCGCGGCCTTCGTCTTCGGAAATATCTTTCTCTTTCAACAGATCTTTAAAATCGCTGTTAGCATCACGCCTGATATTACGAATGGCAATTTTCGCATTTTCACCTTCACCCTTGACTACCTTAACCAGCTCACGACGACGCTCCTCGGTTAATGGCGGCATAGGAATACGAATCAAGTTGCCCGCCGTAGAAGGATTCAGGCCCAGGCCTGAATTTAAAATGGCTTTTTCAACAACCGCCACCATTTGCTTTTCCCAGGGTGCTACAGCGAGAGTTCTGGAATCTTCCACGGTTACATTAGCAACCTGGTTAATAGGGGTATCAGTGCCATAATAGTCAACGGCTATCTGATCGAGCAAACTTGGGTGTGCACGGCCAGTTCTGATTTTTGTTAATTCACTACGTAATGAGTCAACGCTTTTACCCATACGTGATTCTGCGTCCGCAAGAATTTCTTCAATCACTTATTTCTCCCCCATTGTTACAGTGGTACCAATTGTCTTGTCTTTCATAGCTGCTGGCAGAGAGCCTGCATCATTCAAATTAAATATTCGAAGCGGTAAATTATTATCCCGGCATAATACGATTGCTGTTGCATCCATAACCTGCAGATTCTTATCAAGCACTTCGTCAAAGCTTAGCGTTTCATATCGCTTTGCATTCGGGTTTTTGGCAGGATCTGAATCATAAACGCCATCAACCTTGGTCGCTTTCAGTACACAATCAGCATGTATTTCGACAGCACGAAGACAGCCGGCAGTATCCGTAGTAAAAAACGGGTTGCCAATGCCTGCAGCAAAAATAACAACACGGCCTTTTTCAAGGTGTCTTGTCGCTCGTCGCTGCACGTACTCTTCACACATACGGTTTATTTTGATTGCAGACATTACCCGACAGGTCATGCCCAGCTTCTCCAGCGCATCCTGCATTGCCAGGCTGTTCATCACTGTTGCCAGCATACCCATATGGTCGCCGGTAACACGGTCAATACCCGATTTAACCAGGCCAGCGCCTCTGAATATATTGCCGCCGCCGATAACCAGAGCAACTTCAACGCCGCTGTTAACCACTTCAGTAATTTCCGTAGCAACGCGTTTCAGCATGTTCTTATCAATTCCATAATCCAGATCACCCATCAGGGCTTCACCGCTAAGCTTAAGTAAAACACGTTTATATATTGCTGACATATCTGATATTCGCCTGTTTTGTTAATTATGGTTATAAGTTTCTTATTTTATTATTATTCACACAAAAAACCGGGAGATGTCCCCCGGTCTTTTGTGCCACTATAAACGTCGTCCTTTATGTATAAAAATATGTGCCGTACTTATGAAAAATCTTCTTAAATACATATAGCCACTCATTTAATACCGGGTCCTTTGTGTTATTGCTTTTGCTTAACCGTTTACCTGTGCCATTACTTCGTCTGCAAAGTTTTCCTGCTTCTTCTCGATACCTTCACCAACTTCATATCGAACAAAACTGTTCACTTTTGCGCCGGCATCAGAAAGCAGTGTTTCAACTGTGATATCGGGATTTTTAACGAACTGCTGGCCAAGCAATGTAATCTCAGCAAGGTATTTACGAACACGTCCGGTAAGCATCTTCTCAACGATATCCGCTGGTTTACCGCTTTCCAGTGCCTGTGCACGTAAAATATCTTTTTCTTTTTCAAGAACGTCAGCAGGAACATCTTTTTCACTGACACACAAAGGGTTGCTTGCAGCAATATGCATAGCAACGTCCTTAATAAGGTCATCGTTGCCATTTTCCATTTCCACCAGTACACCCATACGAGCACCGTGTAAATAGCTACCGAAAGTACCATTTGCTGTCTCAGATATTACGAAACGGCGAAGCTGTAAATTCTCACCAATTTTGGCAATTTTCGTCTTGCGTGCTTCTTCGATAGTTTCTGAAGAACCGTGCAGAGTCATTTCTGACAATGCAGCAATATCCGCAGGTTTATTTTCTAATGCTGTCTGCGCAATGGCTTCAACAAACGACAGGAAGTCGTCGCCACCAGAGACAAAGTCGGTTTCACAGTTTACTTCTACCACAGAAGCTGTTTTGCCGTCGTCACTGATCTTGATAACAACACGGCCTTCTGCCGCTACACGACCTGCTTTTTTATCCGCTTTTGCTAAACCGGATTTACGCATATTCTCGATTGCTGCATCGATATCACCATCAACTTCCTGCAGCGCTTTTTTGCATTCCATCATGCCTGAACCTGTACGTTCACGCAGTTCTTTAACCATTGAAGCTGTAATTTGCATCACAGTAACCTCTTAAAATAAATTTTTCTAAAAATAGACTAAATAGTGCCCGATATAGTGACCAGGGCAACGATTCGGTTTTCCTTATTCAGCGTCAGTTGCTGCTTTCTTTTTAGGCGCAGCCTTTTTCTTAACAGCTGCTTTTTTCTTTACTGTCTTTTTCTTGGCCGCCGCTTTCTTCTTGGGAGCTGCTTCAACTGTTTCTGCAACAGCTGTTTCAGGAGCCGCTGTTTCAGGAGCAGCTTCTACAACCGCTTCTTCAGAAGCCGGTTCTTCAGCAGCTGCTTTTTCGACAGGACGTTTCGCCGCTGCTTTCTTCGGCGCTGCTTTCTTAGCAGCCGCTTTTTTCGCTACAGGCTCTTCATTGCGTTGAATAACTGCAGATGCACGGCCTTCAATAACCGCATCAGCAATACCCTGTGCGTATAACTGAATCGCCTTGATCGCGTCATCGTTACCAGGAATAACGTAGTCAACACCATCGGGGGAGTTATTGGAATCAACGATACCAAATACCGGGATACCTAAAGTGTTAGCTTCTTTAATCGCAATATCTTCATGACCAACGTCAATAACGAAGACGGCACTTGGCAGGCTTTTCATGTCCTTAATACCACCAAGAACTTTTTCTTTCTTTTCCATTTCGCGGGTAAGCATTAACTGCTCTTTTTTATTCAAACGATCAAAACCGCCATTTTCTGACATTTCTTCCAGTTCTTTTAAACGTGAAATAGACTGGCGAATGGTTTTGTAGTTAGTCAGCATGCCGCCTAACCAGCGATGGCTGACATAAGGCATACCGCAACGCTGAGCTTCTTCTGCAACGATGTTACGAGCTGCGCGCTTGGTACCGACAAAAAGGATGTTGCCACGGTTAGCGGCAATTTTACCCAGAGCGTTTACTGCATCCAGATATAAAGGCAGTGTTTTCTCAAGGTTGATAATATGAATTTTGTTACGTGATCCAAAAATGTACTCAGACATTTGCGGATTCCAGAAACGGGTTTGATGACCAAAATGTACGCCTGCTTCAAGCATCAGACGCATAGTAACGTTAGGCATTAATCTTCTCCAATTAGGGGTTAGGCCTCCATATACCCCATGCAATAACTGCTTTAAACCGTCAAATAAAAGCACACTTAATGTATGCCTTTTGGCTTAAATCAGCACCCAATTACACGTGTCGGTATATGTGCGTATTTAAATAAGATATAGTTAGCCCCGGTGTCCTGAATTGCCGATTTGAATCGACCGGCGTTTGTTTTCACAAGCCCTGGAACTCAACCATCAATTCAGTCATCAAAGGACTACTATATCGCTCGTATTCGCTAACTTTTGCTAGCGCGGGCGCTTTATACCATAACCAGCAATAATAAACAACGATATTTTACACCCCGATTACTGTAGAATATACTGCAAACAATTGATTTTAAAGAAAATAACAACATGGCAATATTAATCAAGAATGATCAGGAAATAGAAAAAATGCGCGTCGCCGGACGACTCGCCGGTGAGGTGCTGCAAATGATTCGGCCACACGTAAAGGCCGGCGTAACCACCGATGAACTGGATAAAATATGCCATGACTACATTGTTGATGTGCAAAAGGCCATTCCTGCACCGCTCAACTATCATGGCTTTCCAAAATCAATCTGCACTTCAGTCAATCACCAGATATGTCACGGCATACCCAGTGATAAAAAACTTAAAAAAGGCGACATCATCAATATTGATATCACTGTCATCAAAGACGAGTACCACGGCGATACCAGTAAAATGTTTTTCGTCGGAGAGCCTCCGGTTAGAGGCAAGCGTGTCAGCCAGATAGCGCATGAATGCATGGTTCGCGGCATCGAGCTGGTCAAACCCGGTGCGCATCTTGGTGATATTGGCCATGTTATCCAGCAACACGCTGAAGCTAATAATTTTTCTGTGGTTAGAGAATATTGCGGCCATGGTATCGGCAAGGGCTTTCACGAAGACCCGCAGGTTCTGCATTATGGCAAAGCCGGCACTGGTGTCGTTCTTGAGCCTGGCATGATTTTCACCATTGAACCGATGATTAATGCCGGCAAACGCGATGTGAAATTACTCAATGATAACTGGACCGTTGTCACCAAGGATCACAGCCTGTCAGCACAATGGGAACACACCATACTCGTGACCAACGATGGCCATGACGTTTTAACACAATGCGAAGGCGATGAAGTTTAATGGCATCAGTAATAAATATGAGCACTGCAGCGATAAGTGATGACAGCATAAACAGGCTGATTGACACGACATCATTAAACCAGCAACTTGATTCCTACGCGAATGAAAAATCAGCAAGGACAGGACAGCTTAATCCCGAATTAATCAAACTGTTAAAAAATACAGTCAGAACAATCGATGAAGGCCTGAAGCAGGCATACAAAAACGGCAGCGATGTTAACGCTATTGTTTACGGCCGATCACAGCTTACCGACCAGCTAATCAATGTTATCTATCGCTATTTTTTCAAGGATATTGATCAGGAAATCGCATTAATAGCCGTCGGCGGCTATGGCCGTGGTGAACTGCACCCCAAATCTGACATTGATTTAATGCTTCTCTTAAAAGAAGAAGAAAATCAGAAAACGAAAGACCTGCTGGAAACGTTTTTAACCCTGTTATGGGATATTCGGCTGGAAATCGGTCACAGTGTTCGCACCCTCGAAGAATGTGTCACGGAATCTGAAAAAGACATTACCGTAGCAACCAACATCATGGAAGCAAGATTACTGGCTGGCAGTGAATCACTTTTTGAGGAGATGAAAGAAAAAACCAGCGTAGAACACACCTGGGACTCGAAAGCATTTTTTCAGGCAAAACTGGATGAACAGATTCAACGCAACGGTAAATTTAATGACACCGCCTATAACCTCGAACCAAACATAAAAGAAAGCCGTGGCGGATTACGTGATATACAAATGATAGCCTGGGTAGCCAAACGCCACTTTAATGCCAACAGCCTGCACGACCTGGTAAACGAGAATTTTTTACTGGAAGATGAATTAAATACACTGCTCGAAGGCCAGCACTTACTCTGGCGCATTCGATGCAGCCTGCACTATATTTCAGGGCGGCGGGAAGACCGCCTGTTATTTGATTATCAACGTGACCTTGCAGTCGAGTTTGGTTTTAGCGATAACAGCGAAAACCCGCAAAATGAAGCCATAGAACAGTTTATGCAACAGTATTACCGTACGGTAATAGAACTGGAGCGGCTCAATGAAATGTTGTTACAGCATTTTAGAGAAGCGATCATTTATGCAGACATAGTTGAAGAAGCAGAAACCATTAACAGCAATTTCCAGGTACGTAACGGCTATATCGAAACGACTAATGAGCATGTTTTTCAAAACAGCCCGACTGCCCTGCTTGAAATATTTACCCTGCTACAGGACTACCCTGAAATTCAGGGCGTACGGGCAGCAACTATTCGCCAGATCCGGAAATACCGTGACCTGATAAACGATGAGTTCAGACAGTCACCACGAGCACATCAGCTATTTATCAAGATAATGCTGTCACCGCGCGGTGTAACTCACGAATTAAGGCGCATGAACCGTTACGGCATACTCGCCGCTTATATACCTGCCTTCGAGTCAATCGTTGGCAGAATGCAATACGATTTATTTCATGCCTACACTGTCGACCAGCACACGCTGTTTGTCATTCGAAATATGCGCCGTCTCTCGGTGCCTGATTACTGCCATGAATTCCCACTCGCCAGCGGTATTTATCAACACCTGCCAAACCCGGGCCTGCTATACCTGTCCGGCCTGTTCCATGATATAGCCAAGGGAAGACAGGGCGACCACTCCAAACTCGGCGCCGTTGATGCCTATGAATTTTGCAAATTACATGGACTTCCCGAAGAAGATTGTGCGCTGGTCAGCTGGCTGGTAAAGAGCCACCTGATAATGTCGTTAACTGCACAACGAAAAGATATTAGCGACCCCGAAATCATCAATTCATTCGCCGAAAAGATGAAAACATTAGAGCGCCTGGATTATCTCTACCTGCTAACAATATCGGATATACGCGCCACCAACCCAAAACAATGGAACGACTGGAAATCCAAGCTGCTTGGTGAGTTATACAACAAAACCGCATCGGTATTAAACCTGGGCGCAAAGCAGCGTAATGACAAGGAAAGCAACATAACCGAAATTCAGACAGCCAGTTTAAGAAGGCTAGAAAAACTTGGCATTAACTCGCACCAGGCAAACCAGTTATGGTCAAGTTTTAATGCGGACTATTTCCAGAGCCATACCTATGGTCAGATCGCCTGGCATACCTCTCTGATTATTAACGCCAGTCAGAAACAGGAACTGGATAAACCGCTGGTACGTACACGCGTACATGAGTCCAGCAACAGTATTCAGCTATTGATTTACACCCGTGACCGTAAGTTTATTTTTTACGATGTAGTTTCAGTAATAAGTAATAGCGAAGTTGATATCGTTGATGCCCAGATCCTGAACACAACCGATGGTTACACTCTGCAGACATTCCGCCTTGCCCCGGTCAAAATGAATAATGTCGAATTACCGCAGGTTGCCGATCATTTAATCCATCGCCTGATGCAAAGACTGACCACCAGCACTGGCGCGACTAACACTTCAATACAAACCGGAATCAAGCATAAATTTTTCTCATCGCCAACCATTGTTAGCTTTAAAGACCTGGATGAGAATAATGCCACACGCCTGACTATTGAGACAATCGACCGCACTGGTGTACTGGAAAACATTGCCAAAACTTTTATCGATTGCAATGTAAAAGTAATTAATGCCCGCATTTCAACAGCGGGAGAAAAAGCACTCGACTATTTCGTTATCAGAACACGGGACGACGAAGTACTCACTAAAGAACAGAAAATCAATCTACAAAAACAATTAAAAGAATCACTATAACAATGACTGCAACACTCGAACTGGCAAAACAACTTATCAGCATCCCATCAGTAACGCCCGAAGACCTGGGCTGTCAGAAAATTATCGCTGACCGATTAAGCGCAATAGGATTTGAAATCGAACACCTGCGTTTCGGTGAAGTCGATAACCTGTGGGCTCGATACGGAACACAATCCCCGCTGTTCGTCTTTGCCGGCCATACCGATGTGGTACCCACCGGCCCGGTTGAACAATGGAGCAGCGAGCCGTTTACCCCCACGATCAAAAACGATGTGATGACCGCACGCGGAACGGCCGATATGAAAAGCAGTATCGCCGCCATGGTTTGTGCCTGCGAAAACTTTTTTACTGACAGGCAGGAACTGAATGGCTCCGTTGCTTTTTTAATTACCAGCGATGAAGAAGGCCCGGCGATTGATGGCACGGTGAAAGTTATCGAACACCTAAGCGCATCGAATGAAAAAATTGACTGGTGCCTGGTCGGTGAGCCATCAAGCACGGCTACAGTCGGTGACGTCATCAAAAACGGCCGCAGAGGCTCTTTTTCCGGTGACCTGACCATACACGGTGTGCAGGGGCATATCGCCTACCCTCACCTGGCAAAAAACCCGATCCATCTATTTGCCGGCGCTTTACAGGATTTAACCAGTGAAGTCTGGGACAACGGAAACCAACACTTCCCGCCAACCAGTTTTCAAATTTCAAACATACAGGCCGGCACCGGTGCAAGCAACATCATACCCGGCGATCTGCACGTACAGTTTAACCTGCGCTTTTCCACTGAAATCACCGATGAAATGATCAGGCAGCGTATTGAAGCAATACTAGATCGCCACCAGCTTGATTACAGTATTCAATGGACACTTTCCGGCCAGCCTTTTCTTACACCCGATGGTGAACTGGTCAATGCCGCTCAGCGCGCCATTAAAACCACCTGCAATATAGACAGCGAGCTCTCCACCAGTGGCGGCACTTCGGACGGACGATTTATTGCGCCCACAGGTGCACAGGTGGTCGAACTCGGTCCGGTGAATGAAAGCATTCACAAGATAGATGAGAATATTAATATTATACAGCTTGAAAAACTGACCGAGATTTACACAGAAATTTTAAACAACCTGTTCCAGAATCGCTAGGCGGTATTCAGCTGTTTACATTAGTAACGGCAAAATTTATAGTAAGCCAATGATTGCCACATTAATAAATATAACAAAGGAGTCGCGCACATGAACCTGGAAAAAGTCATCTTTAGCTTTTTCATGATACTTGCCCTTACGCTCAATTTTGGCTTCTTTTATGGTCACATCGATAATGCAGTGCACCATAACGTCTATGAGCTCTTTGCAGTGATCGTGGTTAACCTGATAGCCACCATTATGAAGTTTGGTGATAAGTCACAGATGGGCGCCATGCTGCTCGCTACCAGCCTTGTCGCCATGGTACAGCTTATCGCCGCCTCGATAGTCTGGGTATTCGCCGAACATATTAATTACACCGGTTTAACACCTAGCGTAATGGCTACCATCGTGGCACTTAGCGGTGGCGCGATGCTGGCTAATATCATTTCTGTCATGCTGCTTATGATAGAAGCCTCTATGTTCAAACGATAGCTCAGCGATGAGATCAACAGCATTCAGTGCGTGATAACACAACATGAATGAAGTCACATCGCTAATCCTGCGGCGTATGCGTACGCCGCTGATATTAATCACCCTGGTTTATAGTATTGCCATTTTAGGCATGACACTGATTCCGGGAATTGATGATAAAGGCAATGTTTGGCATATGAGCATATTTCATGCCTTTTACTTTGTCAGCTATACCGCAACGACCATCGGCTTTGGCGAAATTCCCTACCCGCTGACTGAAGCCCAGCGACTCTGGTCGGTTGTCATCATTTATATAACCGTCATCTCGTGGTTCTATGCACTGGGTACTGTCATTTCGCTGATTCAGGATAAAACCTTTCAGGCGGTGGTCAAGGAGTCAGCCTTCAAGCGGGACGTAAAAAACATCCACCGCCCCTACTACGTTGTATGCGGTTATGGTGAAACGGGAAAAGCCGTGGTCAACGCCCTGCTGGAAGAGCATTTTGGCGCTGTAGTAATAGAAATTAAACAGGATATTTCCGAGCGCGGGTTAACTGATTCTTTCGAGTATGTGCCACATCTAACCGATGACGCTTCCAATCCTGAAATACTTGAATTAGCGGGCGTACACCAGTCCAAATGCCGTGGTGTTATTGCAGTAACCGCTTCCGATGAAACCAATTTAAAAATCGCTATCATCAGTAAACTGTTACACCCCGATGTTACCGTTGTCTGCCGCTCCGAATACAAAGAGCATGAAGACAATATGCTCTCTTTTGGCACTGATCACATTATCAATCCCTTTGAAAGTTTTACCCGCATTTTTAGCATGGCACTGCACTCTCCTTCCATGCACCTGATTTATGAATGGCTAACCGGTGCACCTGATATTTCACTGAGTTCGCCTATCAACATCAAACCGGGACACTGGATACTTTCCGGTTATGGCCGTTTTGGCAAACAACTGTACAAAGAGTTAAAAGAAAATAATATTCCTGCCGTTGTTATTGATCCACTGGAGGAAACGGGAATAGAGCTGCTTAAAGAAAATTTGGGTGACAGTTTTTTAGTCGGCACTGGAACCGATGCGGCCACACTAACAAAAGCTGGCATCGATACAGCCGCAGGTATCATTGCCGGCACCGATAACGATTCAAACAACCTGTCTATTATTATGACGGCTCGCCAGTTAAACAAGGAAGTGTTTGTTGTCGGACGCCAGAATTACGTTGCTAACGAATTGCTCTATACAAAAATCAACGAGCACTACCATTCATCAACCAGCAATACCGGTGACGAAATAACGTCCCTGGCACACCTTGTCATGCAGCCCAGCGAAGTCATCGCGCGAAAAATTCGCGCTATTTTAATTGCGCCATTATTAATTGACTTTATCGAACTGGCTTTACATGAAGAGCAGGATTGGGCAAACATCACCATTAGTCGATTAAGCGCTGTTGTCGGCGATAACCCGCCCTATATATGGACGGTAACGATTGGTAAAGAAAATACACCTGGCATCGTACAGGCGTTAGCTTACGGTAGAAGAATCAAGCTAGAACATATCATCAGAAACCCGGTTGATCATAGAAAAAGCCTATCCTGCGTTCCACTATTGTTAAAACGGGGCGATATCCTCACATTACTGCCCGATGACGAGACTGAAATACAGCCATTTGATCAGATACTGTTTTGTGGGCTTCGCAAGGTAAAAAATGTCATGCTGCCAACGCTGACAGATTTGACCACGCTTAATTATGTAATGACATCGAAAAATGAACCACAGTCGTATATCTGGAAAAAAGTCAGTCGTTTGATGCGCAAGCAGGAAAGACGCGGCCCTTCACGCTAAATCAATAGCCTTACAGTGTGGTATCAACCGCTAATGCTGTTATAATTTGCCCCATAATTTTATTCGGTCTCGATAGCTCAGCCGGATAGAGCGGCCCCCTCCTAAGGGGCAGGTCGGGGGTTCGACTCCCTCTCGGGACACCAAACACGTTCAACTAATTAATACTATTTAAAGCAGGAATACACTATGTCTACAGTTACACTAGATACTTCGCACGGTAACATTGTTATCGAACTTAACGACGAAAAAGCGCCAAAAACCGTTGCCAACTTTTTAAAATATGTTAATGACGGTTTTTTTGACGGCACCATCTTCCACCGTGTAATTCCTAACTTTATGATACAGGGCGGCGGCTTCATGCCTGGCATGGCTCAAAAAAACACCGAAGACCCAATCGAGAATGAAGCCGATAACGGTTTAGCTAACGATCGCGGCACAATCGCTATGGCAAGAACCAACGACCCGCACTCTGCGACCGCACAGTTCTTCATCAACCATAAAGACAATGATTTTCTAAACCACACTGCACCTACCGACCAGGGCTGGGGTTACTGTGTTTTTGGCAAAGTCACAGAAGGCATGGACACCGTTGATGCAATTGCTGCCGTTAAAACCGGCAATGACGGTGGTCACGGCGATGTACCTGTTGAAACGGTTACCATCAATAGTGCAAAAGCATCGTAAGATTATTTCGTAACAACTTGAGATTGATAATCCCCGATGGAAGATATTGTATTTATTTCCGACCTGCATCTTATGCCGGAACGTCCACAAATCATGGAACTGTTCATCCGGTTTATCGATGACATAGCATCAACAGCAGATACATTATATATCCTCGGGGATTTTCTCGAAGTCTGGTGGGGCGATGACGACCCGGCAACCGGTTACACAGACGTATTTAACAGCCTGGCTGGACTCGCAAGCAAAGAACACCAAAGTCTATCTTATGCACGGCAACCGTGATTTCATGATTGGTGAAGGCCTGGCAAAACGCTGCAATTTCGAAATAATCCAGGATCCGCATAAAATAAAAATACAGGGTCAGGATGCCCTGCTCATGCATGGCGATACATTATGCATTGATGATGTTGAGTACCAGCAATTTCGCCAGATGGTAAGAAACCCGCAATGGCAGCAGCAGGTACTGAGCAAAACCCTGGAAGAACGTTTTCAACTGGCAAAAAGCATTCGCGAAAAAAGCCAGCAGTCAACGACTGGTAAAGAAGAATTCATCATGGATGTTAACCAGGATGAAACCGATAAAGCCTTCACTGGAAAATAACGTTAACCTGATTATTCACGGCCATACTCACCGGCCTGACATACATCACAGAACAGTCAACAATCAGAGAAACAACAAGAATCGTTCTTGGTGACTGGCACGACACCGCAGCTTACTTACGCATTAACGACGAATCTGACTTAGAATTACAAACTTATTCGTAATAAAAGTTCAGTCATAACCCCTTCGTCATACCGGCGTGCTTTTAGCCGGTATCCACTGCAGCATCGTAAATTCATCACTAAATCTGGTTGTACCACGGCGGTCTGCCTGCTCTCTGCGATCAGCCGCTCGTCTTTCAGGACCATTATAATTATTATTTTCTGTCCCCATTTCCAAAAAAACCTTTCAATCAAACTCTTTACATAAATATAGAATAGAATATCACTAAGAACAATAAGGCTATTTCATACCAAATAAGATAAAAGATTAAATATTAGAAATGTAGTAACCAGCAGGAATTAAATACTTAGCTGGCACACTAAATGTGTAAGATAAACTGACAGTTCAACCATACCCCCCCAAGTTCAGAATTATAACAGTGGTACATTGACAGTATTATTAATTGTCAGAGTACATCCAGCTAAACTACTACCTGTAGTTTTCTACATAATTTAGCAGTCCTTAATAGTCTTTATATCTTGTTAACGATGATTGCAATACAATCATCTTGTAACTGCTGCGCGCCTCAAATATACAATCAAAAGCAAGATAGATATTAAGTAGTAAAAATTAAATGAGCTTCCACTATTTTCATTTTCAATATTATCTAACAAAATATGTGCACCCTGAAAACTTATCTTTTGATTTACAGCAAGATCATTATCCCCTCTTAATCCATCAACTAACAACAACTTTACAATACTTCGTTGAATCGTTTCACCAGAGGAAGATGTTAAGGTTACATCACCAAATATTTGAGCACCTGTTATCCCATCAAACAAAAACTCATACCAATGTGGATTGCTATTATCAGGTGTCATACCATAAATATAAAAACTTTTCGGTGTTACACCTGAAGGAAAAATTAAACCAACCTCTATAACTTGAAAACCAGATGTAATAGGCAAGTTTTCCAGTTCAAACTGATACCCACCATTTAAATTCACATTCAACGGTGGATCAACCAACTCAGAATTATCCATAGGGCTAAAATTCTTGAAATTGTAGTCTTCGGTCACAACAAATGTTACATAACCAGAGCCGTCAATATCTATCGAAGCTACGTGACCTTGCAAACTATCCTGTATGCCATCATTATTTCCATCACCATTATTGGGTGATGTATCTTCAATTGAAGCTAATACACCATCACCATCCAGAGACCCTAACCCCGTTATTGGAATCAACAGTACTGAGCGATCAGGATCATCAGATTCGATCCTCAACTCGATTGATTTTACGCCATCAGACAAAGGTTTAAATATTATAAACATTTCACATATATCGATTAACGTTAATGGACTTGCGCCTGTGCATTCATCCACGAGCTCATAGTGTGCTGTATCAGAACCAACCAATGTAATTGAATCAATATTAAGATTTATATTCCCATCATTTAACATGCTAATACTAATTATCTCCCCAACATCACCATTAGCTGGATCAAATAAACTTACCTCACCAAAATCGAAATCAAGGGCACTAACACGAATGTTAGGCTCAATAGAAACCA
>CAVQDO010000033.1:0-32492 GCA_963711255.1 uncultured Gammaproteobacteria bacterium
GGTATTGGCGTTAATATTTCTGTATTTTGCGTTTTCTATTTGTTATTGGCGTTAATATTTTCTGTTGGTTGTTTACTTTGGCATTGCGGTTCTCGCACCGCGGGCGAGTTACTCTTTTGTCAGCAGCAACAAAAGAGTAACCAGAAAAGTGCCGCCCCGACTTGTTTGCCCCGGGAGAAGCGTCCGGGGTTCCTGACTTTGGGGACATTGCCTACGAGCCCGTGCTGATGCGCCGTCCAGGCGCAGCATCACTAATTTCGCCGTCCATGGCGAAATTGCTCTACCAATGCCCCCAAAGTCAGCAAACAAAAGGGGAGATAAACAAGAAACGAAACAAAAGCTTCTCCAGCTATGGCGCTGCGCGCCATGTTTTTTGCTGTGTTCTAGCTGGTGCTGTTGACTCTGTTTTTGACCTTGACTCTTCCGCCTTCGATAGCTGAATTTGCCAACACGTAGAGCAAATCCGCCATGGACGGCGGATTTAGCCACGCTGCGCCCGGACGGCGCATCGGGGCGGCTCGGGCCAAAGTAAGCAATAACACTTTAAGCAAACACTAACGCCAAAAGAACAGATACCCTCAAATTCAGGTTCCCCGGACGCTTCTCCCGGGGCTATCGAGTCAGCGGCGGCCTTTTCTGGTTACTCTTTTGGGCTGTAGCAAAAGAGTAACTCGCCCGCGGTGCGAGAACCGCAAGGCCTAAGTAAGCAATTAACCGCAAATATTAACGCCAATAATAAATAAAAAACGCAAAACACAATACAACAAACCTCACACCCAGAAAAAACCAAAGACCACTACAAATCACCCCCTCTACAGCTATAATCCCCCCATGAAAATCAACAATAAAACCGGCCTGCTAGATGACTGCAAGCAATGCCCATCACCAAACAAAGACAACCGACCTGAAAACACCGCTATCGACCTGGTCGTAGTCCATTCAATCAGCCTGCCCCCCGGTGAATACGGCGGCAAATCAATCGAATGTTTTTTTCAGAATCAGCTCGATAAGAACCAGCATCCTTATTTTAATGAAATCCACCAGCTGCAGGTGTCTTCACATGTACTCATTAAACGTACCGGTGAGATCGTGCAGTTTGTTCCTTTTCATGAGCGCGCCTGGCATGCCGGTAAATCGAATTACCTGGACAGGGAGTGCTGTAATGATTTTTCAATTGGTATCGAGCTGGAAGGCACCGATAGTGATGCCTTTGAAGAAATCCAGTATCTACAGCTGGCTGATTTAATCACCGCTTTAAAGAAAAGCTATCCGGCGATTGATGACAATATAACCGGTCACAGTGATATCGCGCCCGGACGTAAAACTGATCCCGGTATTGCTTTCGACTGGAATAAACTCAAACGCTATTTAGCGACCAGGGTTTAATCGCTGTATCAGAAAAATCACACATAATCAGCTATAGTTACGCTAATTGAATATATAAAAAAGCTGTCTCTTTTATGGCCCTTATTTCCATCATCCTCGGTTTGTTTCTTGATCGCACATTTCGTCATTTGCACGATTTGCGTGATATGACCTGGTTTGAATTTTATGTGCAGTCAATCCAGCGCTTTACTGGAAAACGGATGCCTCCGTTACAGTTTATTCTGGTTCTCGCTATACCGATTTTTTTACTTTTAAGCATCCAAATTTTGCTTAATGATTTTTTATTTAATGTCCCCGGCTTTATCTTTGGCGTTATCATTTTTATCTATTGCCTTGGCCCCGCCTGCTTAAGCACTGATATTGAAGCGTATATACAGGCAAGAACACTTGGCGACGATGATGAAGCATTACACTATGCCGGCACCATTACTGATACCGCTGCATCTTCGTCACCCGACCAGCAAACCAGCGACGTTACACGCGCCATTTTAAATGTTGCCAACGAACGAATTTTCGCCACCATTTTCTGGTTTGTCCTGTTAGGTCCGTTTGGCGCTATGCTATACCGCTTAATATCAGAACTTAGCAAGCAAATTGAATCCGATGAACTGGCAGAATTTTCAGAATTCATTCATGCCATCATGGCCTGGCTCCCTGCCCGCATGCTGGCAGCGGGTTATGCACTTTCCGGGAATTTTGATGGCGCCTATCATTCCTACAAAGACAAAGCCAGCACATCAGATATATCACAGGGTAATAAAGAGATTTTAGTTGCAACCGGTCTTGGCGCGATCCATAACCATGAAATCGAAAATGAACTGGCTAGTGTCTATGCTGCACAGGCACTGGTTATGCGGGCAGTTATTGTCTGGGTTGGAATACTGGCTATAATGACCCTGGGTGGGATTTTTAACTAACTAATACAGGTAAAACAGCAGGAATGACAACCTACATTGATGTAATCAGACATGGTGAACCCGTTGGTGGCAGACGTTACCGGGGTTACAGTGTTGATGACCCGCTAACAGAAAAAGGCTGGGCACAAATGCGGGCCGCGGTACCAGAGACAGCGAAGTGGCAGCATATAGTTTCTTCACCTTTAAAACGCTGCCTTGAGTTCAGCCAGGAACTGGCTAATGATTTACAGATTCCTTACAGCATTGAAGATAACATGAAAGAAATCGGCTTTGGAGAATGGGAAGGAAAAACACCCGATGAGATACTGGCTGAAGACAGTCAGGCTTTAAACCATTTTTACCAGGACCCGGTACATAACCGCCCTGCCGGGGCCGAACCACTCGATCTTTTCTCACAGCGGGTATGGCGCTGTTATCAAAGCATTCTGCATCAACATAAGGACAAACACATCCTGGTTGTAGCCCATGCAGGCGTTGCACGCGCTATCACGGCTAACATTTTAAAAATATCACTCGATGATGTATATAGCAGTCTTAAAGTTGAATATGGTGCAATTATATGCAGCGCTGTCGATGAAGGGTTACCGCCTAAACTCGTAATACACGGGCCGGATTTATAAATATAACGGCTCTATATCAATCCCTTTAACTTTGCAGTTAACCAGGGTGATATCGTGGTAATAATCAAAACCACAAGAAATAAATCGCCTTCAACAAGATTAAATACCCGGCTTATCTCACTCCAGGATTTACCGGCAACATAATGGCCGAAACCAAATTCAAATCCCAGGGTTAATATTAGCCAGAACAATCCCAGCAAATAACAATCCAGCGCTTTGGAAACACCAGTAAAAACAATAAAACTGTATGTAACCAGAAACACCAGTATGGATAACGTGATGCCACTCACAGGAAGAGAGATATTTGTACCGAAAAGAGGAGTCAGTAACTCTTCTCTTAGAATACCGTTGATAATAGCTGCAATCACTACAACACACCATACGAGCATACCTTTAATCAATACATTGGACATGACCGATTATATAAGTGTTACTTTATTACAGTGTAAGCCGCCTACAGTCATCGTCGATATGGTCATGCCCTTTCCAGCATGTATTCGATTTCGGCCCTTTTCCTTTGTACGCATTTCTCGCCTTCCGTTATGGCTTCATTGGCACGGTACAGTTCTAGAAGACCAATATCAGATAGCCGTGGCGACAGCACCACATCAGGTGGGTCGCCGGCCATACGGCTT
This sequence comes from uncultured Gammaproteobacteria bacterium, assembly GCA_963711255.1. Lineage (GTDB taxonomy): Bacteria > Pseudomonadota > Gammaproteobacteria > SZUA-229 > SZUA-229. Next base: position 3,559 of record CAVQDO010000033.1, read on the forward strand.
CTTGTTATTCTGTCCTGAGTTATATTGACAGATCCCGCAATCGCATCCATCAGGCCAGGCGACTCCATAGTATCTTTATTATCAAACAATGAGATATTGGTATATTCTTTCACCAGCTCGTTGATTTTCCCTGCAACGCCATTATTCTGTTTTTTTTCCGGTTTCGATTTATTGATATTTTTTCCAACAATGTCACCGTTTAAATTGACAGCAATGACGATGTCTGCACCCAGTGCACGGCAAACGGATACCGGTACCGGGTTTACCAGCCCGCCATCAACCAGCCATCGCTCATTATGTCTTATCGCCGGAAAAAGCCCGGGCAATGCCATTGATGCCCACACGGCCTGCACCACTGAACCCTGCGTAAACCATATTTCTCTACCGGACTCCAGGTCGGTGGAAACAGCAGCAAATACTTTTTCCAGGTTTTCGATGACAAGCTCATCCGCCGCCACGTTTTCATTTAAATAAGCGTGAAACCTTTCGGTATTAACAAACCCTGCCATCTTGGTATTAAACTCAAGAAATTTCGCCACATCAAATTTTGTAACTGAACGTGCCCATGCTTCCAGCTTTTCAATATTACCGCTCGCATAAGATGCGCCAACCATCGCCCCGACAGAGGTTCCACAGACCACATCAGGTTCTATACCTAGCTCTGCAAGCGCCCTGATAATACCCAGATGAGCCCAGCCTCGCGAAGAGCCGCTGCCAAGCGCCAGTCCAATTGTTACTTTTGTACTCATTGCTCTATTCAACCATAATTAATATGTCAACACACTGTCGTTTACTATAACCAGAAAAACCATTAAATACTTCATGTTTAAGCAAGTGCGGTTAATAAATATCAGAAATCTATTGTACTATCGGCTGCTAAATCTGGTATAAATAATGAAACATTAATTTAAGTTACTGCCAATAGTTAAAGATTGTATATGACCGCTCCGCTGGATTTATCCGAATTTATCGAAAAACATAAATTGCCCGATAGTTACACAAAAATTACTGAGAAGTGGTTTTTACCAATGGCTGAACACATCCTGTCTGTAAGCAGGCAACAGGGCCGCCCCCTGGTTATTGGAATTAACGGATCACAGGGTTCCGGAAAAAGCACATTGGCCGATCTCCTGGTTTGCGTTCTGCAACAGCTGTATGATCTTTCTGTATTATCATTATCAATTGATGACTTTTACCTGACACGCAGTGAACGTAAGTCACTGGCTGACAGCATTCATCCACTATTCGCAACTCGCGGCGTGCCCGGAACACATGATATTAACCTGGCATTGCAAACACTGGAGAATCTTAAGCACCAGAATGGTGCTGTCAAGATTCCGCGGTTTAACAAATCACAGGATGATCGCTATCCGCTGGAGCAGTGGGAAACGGTCGACTCACCCCCTGATGTTATTATTCTCGAAGGCTGGTGCGTTGGTTCAGAGGCGCAGCTGGATAGTGAACTGGTGACGCCTGTTAATTCACTTGAATCCAGTGAAGACCCTGAAAAGACATGGCGCAGTTATGCCAACCGCCAGTTACAGGATAATTATCCTGCGCTTTTTTCGCAGGTTGATATATGGGTCATGTTAAAAGCGCCGTCTTTCGAATGCGTATTTGACTGGCGCCTTGAGCAGGAAGAAAAATTAAAACAGTCGATGCAGAAACAGGGGCAATTTTCTTCTGCCGGCATAATGAATCCGGATGAAATCGCCCGATTTATACGGCATTACCAGCGCATAACAGAACACACATTGAACACTTTACCCGGCAAAGTGCATTTTCTATTCGAGCTGGATAAAAACAGGCACATAATCAAATTTTCACAGCCGGTCGCACTGAATTAATGGCTTCTCTTTCAGCTACACACCGGCTTTTAATATTTACCGACATGGATGGCTCTCTGCTGGATCATCACAACTATAGCCACGCCGATGCCGATGCGTTACTGGCTGAGCTGGAAGTTAAACAAATACCTGTCATTCCAGCTACCAGTAAAACCTCTGCCGAACTTATCAAGTTACGTTACGAACTGGATAACAGGCATCCCTTTATTGCTGAAAATGGAGCGGCTATTTACATCCCCGAAGGTTATTTTTCACACAGCCCGAAGGATACTAGCCGTAAAGACGGCTTCCTGATAAAAGAATTTACTCAACCAAGACAGTACTGGCAAGCACTCATCAAAACACTACAAAAAGAGTTTGGCGGCAATTTCACCACCTTCGAAGATGCCGGCATCGATGGCATCATAGAGATGACAGGACTGGACAGAGAATCAGCTTCACTAGCCGCCAGGCGAGAATATGGGGAACCGGTTGCATGGCAGGGATCAGAAAAAGACAAACTGGCTTTTATCAAACAACTCGAAGAACAGGGCGCTAATATATTGCAGGGCGGGCGTTTCATGCATGTTTCAGGCAAGTGCAATAAAGGCCAGGCATTGCAATGGCTGGCAAAACGTTACCAGCAAGAAATACCCGGGACAACATTCACCACGCTTGCGATTGGCGATAGCCAGAATGACATCGCCATGCTGGAAGCGGCTGATATCGCTTTAATTATTCGCTCACCGGTCAATAAGTTGCCCGATATTGATCAAAATCAAACTTGTTACAGGTCGACAGAATACGGCCCAAAAGGCTGGGTAGAAGGTGTCGAAAACGTGATAGGCTTATTAACAAACACTAATACATAAAATACACAGTTCTAATATATATCTAGATACGGGAAATAACACTCATGGCCGATTTTCACCAGAATGGCATTATTACAACACTGCATAACCTGTCGAACCGCCCGCTTGCCGATATGGAAACTGACTTGTTACGTTTCAGTCAGCATCGCCCGATGGGTCTGTTACTGCCCTCATTATTTTCCGAACTGGAAACAGAAGCACTACCTGACATCATCAATCGGATAAAAGAAGTCCCCTATTTATCTGAAATCGTCATCGGCCTCGACAAAGCGGATGAAGAGCAATATCGCTATGCACTGAAATTCTTTTCCATATTGCCGCAGCATCATCGTGTCCTCTGGAATGATGGCCCGCGATTAAAAGCCCTTGATGCCGAACTGAAAGAAATGGGACTGGCACCCAAGGAATTCGGCAAAGGCCGTAACGTCTGGTACTGCATGGGTTATATCCTGGCATCAGGCCGTGCCGAATCAATCGCACTGCATGATTGCGATATTGTTACCTATAGCCGTGAATTGCTGGCAAGGCTGATTTACCCGGTCGCCAACCCGATGTTTAACTACGAATTCTGTAAAGGTTATTATGCCCGCGCGGCAAATGGCAGAATCCACGGCCGCGTTAACCGCCTGCTCGTCACGCCGCTGATACGTTCATTAAAACGCGTACTTGGCAGCAATGACTACCTTGAGTACATGGACAGTTTTCGATACGCTCTGGCGGGCGAATTTTCATTTCGTCGCGATGTGCTTAGCGACCTTCGAATTCCCAGTGACTGGGGACTGGAAATTGGCGTACTCTCAGAAATGCACCGCAACTACTCCCATAACCGCTTGTGCCAGGTTGATATAACTGAAGTATACGACCACAAACATCAGCAGGTGTCACTGGTGACCAGAAATCCGGCTTATCTAAAATGTCGATTGATATAGCAAAAGCGTTATTCCGCAAACTGGCAACGCAAGGTGAAGTTTTGAAACCGGAAACTTTCCGTACACTGAAAGCAACTTACTATCGCATTGCCCTGGATTTTGTCGAGACCTATCGTAATGACGCCTTGATGAATGGACTCGAAATTGATATTCACCAGGAAGAACAGGCCGTTGAAATGTTTGCCGGCAACATCATGGAAGCCGGCCAGGCGTTTCTGGAAAACCCGATGGAAACACCCTTTATTCCCTGCTGGAACCGGGTACAAAGCGCCATGCCCGATGTCTTCGAACGGCTCAGAAATGCTGTCGAAGAAGACAATAAAGAATTTGCCAGCTGAGGTATAAAGCAATCTATGAAACCATCGGATGAACAGCTCGAATCGCTGAAACAAAATGTTCTTCACCACCTGGAAATTATCTACCAGTCAGACGAACTAAAATATAACACGAACAAACTGGCTGACGAACTAATCGAAATCATGTTACTGCATGAGTACGTTGAAGATGTAGTGCCCCATCAGAATCACTGGGATGAAAAAGACATTACCCTGATAACTTATGGTGACAGCATCATAGATGCCGATGACAGGCCGTTGCAGACACTGAATAATTTTTTACAAAATCGTGTCAGCGATTTTATAACTGGCGTACACATACTTCCTTTTTTTCCATATAGTTCTGATGATGGCTTTGCAGTGATTGATTTCAAGGCAGTCAACGAGTCACTCGGTAACTGGAATGATATAACAACGATTGCAAAAAATTATGACTTAATGGCCGACCTGGTTATCAACCACTGTTCCAGCGAAAGCCAGTGGTTTAAAAACTTCATTAAAGGTGAAGGCACCGGACATGATTATTTCATTTGCGCTGCGGCAGATACACCAGTCTCACAGGTAGTCCGCCCCCGCACCAGCACACTATTGAGAAAAGTTGAAACAACCTCAGGCACGAAACACGTCTGGTGCACGTTTAGCCATGACCAGGTTGACCTCAACTTTAAAAATGTAAATGTTCTGAAAGAGTTCGTAAGCATTATTCGCCTTTACCTTGACATGGGTGTACGTATATTTCGCCTTGATGCCGTGGCTTTTCTCTGGAAAAAAATCGGCACTAACTGCCTGAACCTGCCAGAGACACATGAAGTTGTCCGCTTGCTACGCACACTTATCGAACATGCTTCTGCGAACGCAATCATCATTACAGAAACCAACATACCCAATCGCGAAAACCTGAGCTACTTTGGCAACGCCAATGAAGCCCATATGATTTATAATTTTTCATTGCCGCCATTATTGCTTAACACGCTAGTCACCGGTAATTGCCATTATTTAAAACAGTGGCTAATGAGCATGCCGCCTGCACAAAATGGCACAGCTTATTTTAACTTTATCGCATCGCACGACGGCATTGGTCTGCGGCCCGCTGAAGGCCTGCTTAACGAAGAAGAAATTGCCTCACTAATAAACACGATGCAGAGCTTTGGTGGAAAGATATCATGGAGCACCGGCACCAATGGCGTTAAACGGCCGTATGAAATTAATATTGCCCTGTATGACGCTCTGCAGGGAACGACCAGAGGTCCAGATAACCTGGGCATGGATCGCTTTATTTGTGCGCACGCAATTATGCTTGCGCTGGAAGGCGTACCGGCGATTTACATACACAGTCTGCTAGGCACAAGAAACGATTATGAAAATATGGAACGTAAAGACCATAAACGGGCTATTAACAGGCACCGATGGGATTACACCGCATTAAACAAAACCCTGGACGACAATGACTCCGAACACAAGCAGGTGTTTTCACGTTTACAAAAAATCATACAAATACGTCAACAACTAAAAGCTTTCCATCCTAACGCCACACAATTTACGCTGCACATGGGTGAACAGCTGTTCGGTTTCTGGCGGCAAAGCGTGGATCGCAGACAAAGTATTTTTTGCATATATAATATAAGCGACACGGTCCAGTCTCTTATGCTTAAGGATCTAAACCTGATTTCAACCGATCAATGGCAAGACCTTATCAGCGGAGTACACTTTAAAGATGGTGAAGAACTTCTGGAAATACAGCCATACCAGGTATTGTGGATCTGTAACACCTGAAAATAGTTAATTGAAATTATATTTTTCAGGAAGCAGCTGGTGCATCCAGCAATAACCTGATGCGCTGAAGAAGCGCTTTAGAACTATAAGGTTTCTTGAGACTCATTTCATTCAGTCTTTCGTTAAAATCGCGAACCTGGTACATATCACTAAAGCCACTGGCTAACTGTATTTTTATATTCGGATAATCCTTTATAACTCTTGCTGCAAGTTCGTAGCCGTCCATACCAGGCATAATTACATCACTAAATAATAAATCAATTTTTTCCTTAGCGAGAATAGCTAATGCCTGTTCGCCGTTTTCTGCTGTTAGCACCTTGTAGCCATGTGTAGTAAGAAATTCTTCCGCAAGTCCACGTAAAGCATCTTCATCATCTACAACCAGTATGGTTTCATCTCCGGAAAGGTCCCATGATGCATCCATTACTTTTATTACTGGCTCGTCTTCAGCATCACTTATGTAACGATTCAAATAGATAGAAATTTGTGTGCCGTTACCCGGCTTCGATGACACATGAACCTCACCATCAGAACGTTTCACGAAACCATATACCTGGCTAAGCCCAAGGCCAATTGCAGCCTTTCCTTTAGTTGTGAAAAATGGGTCAAATATATTTTGCAGAGTCACATCATCCATGCCTTCACCGGTATCACTAACTGTAAGCACAACATAATCACCGGCATTCAAATTCAACTGTACGGCATCGTCAGCATCCAGACTGACATTACGCGTAGCAATTTTAATAGAACCGCTATCCACGATGGCCTGCATAGCATTAAGGCACATATTTAATACAGCATCACCCAATGCCGACTTATCCAGCCACACAGGCCACAGATCGACTTCCAGTTCATATTGTAATCGAACATGTGATGCCAGCGTTTTCTCCAGCATCTTGCGATCATCCCTGAGCAACTGATTAATATCCGTTTTCCTGGCTTCAGATGTTTCCTTTCTGGAAAACATTAACAGTTTATCGGTTAACACCCTGGCTCTTTCACCTGAGTTATAAATTTGCGACACGTATTTACTTATCTCTTCGTTGTCAGAAACCTTACTTTTTATAATTTCTGCATAACCTAAAATAATACCAAGCATGTTATTAAAATCATGCGCAATACCTGCAGTTAATTTACCTAGAGCATCCATCTTCTGATTGCGCATCAGGTAATTATTCATTGCAACCTTATCGGTAACATCTTTATCAACACCTCGATACCCTGTCAACTTTCCATTGTCATCATAAACGGGAACACCGTTCGTTCTTAAACAAATTAACTTGCCATTTTTATGAGTATTCCAGTTATCCAGGTCAGATATCTTTTTTTCATGCTTAATAATATCTGAGAAGATATAGGCAACCCGTTCAGCTTCTTCTTCAGACATCAAGTCAAATGGCGCCTTGCCGATAATCTCGGCTGAGGTGTAACCTATTATGTCAACTACATTCTCACTGGCATAGGTATAACGACCCTGTAAATCAACTTCCCATACCCAGTCGCCGCCACAAAAAGCTATATCCTGAAACCGCCTTTTATTTTCACTCAATATAAGATTATTTTCATGCTGCTCATCAATCAGCATTAATAAACGTTTTTGATTCAGATATAAAACAATAGCGATTCCAGCACTGGAAAGTAGAATCATTAATATAAGAACCCGCTGCAAAATATTAAACCGCTTTAAATCATTGCTGCTTAATATCTTTAATTCTGCAATAACCACATCCATATCAGACATTAATCCGATAAAAAGCTCATCATACTTCTGTTCTATTTCACTACCCACACCAGCAAATGCTTCTGAAGCATATCGCTCAGAAGTGATATTACGGAAAGTAAGCAGTTCACTTTCAACGTTATATATTCTCTCTATAACTTCAGTGTTCCCTGCCAGTTTAAGTAATGCCCTGGAACCTTGAATAAAATCTTTTAAATCTCTTATATAACGCAAGGACAGATCAAGATGATGCCAGACAACATCAATCGTCCGGCTATTATCACCCGAAATTATTTCTTCAAACCACAGGTGAGCAATGGTAGTTTCCTGTTTGACCTCAACAGAAGTTGCAACCAGAGTAGAATAATGAGACACCATACGGTTGGTATAGTAAATCGATATGGACGACAGCAGAATTAATAACATGGTTATAACTGCGATGACTGCTAGAACTGCGCCATTAGATAATTTTTTTAAATTAAGCAATTAATAACATCCATAGTCCGTGTTAAGTTGCCATATGCTGAGCTAAAACAGCCCCCAGCAGACAGGCGTATAATATCTACAATCTTATTCCATACAAAATCCGAACACCAACATACACCCCAAGTATATTATCCTATAGCCATGTTCTAAATTATTGATACTGATCAATTCTTTTCCACACAGTAAAAATATGGCGGTTTTCTATAATTCTGTCTAAACAATCAGGTTACTAGCGGCTACTTACGACTCCGACCATACCGCAAACTCATTGCCATTTGGGTCGCTAAAATGAAAACGTCGGCCGCCGGGGAATGAAAATACCGGCTTAACAATTTCACCGCCTGCTACTTCTATTTTTTCCTGTGTTGCTTCCAGCGCCTTACTATAGAAAACGATGAGTGCTGCCCCATTGTTAGTAGTACTGTACTTGCTGGATTTATAAAAACCGCCGTCGAGTCCTGCATTGCTAAAAGCTACGTAGTCCGGGCCATAGTCGACAAAAGTCCAGGAGAAAACGTGACTAAAAAAAGTTTTGGCTGCGCTGATATCTTTCGCTGGAAACTCAAGATAATTTATTTTTTCATGCTCATTCATTTTATCGCCCCGCTAAATCTGATATAAAAATATTCTACTGGCTATGCCTGGTTAAGAATTTATCCAGCTGGTTAGCAAAGGCCATTCGATCACCCTGGTTAAGTGCAGCAGGGCCGCCTGTATTAACCCCGCTTGATCTTAATGACTCCATAAAATCACGCATATTTAACCGTGCTTTTATATTGTCTGCGGTATAACTTTCACCGCGTGGGCTGAGTGCTGAGCCGCCTTTTTCGATAACGTCTGCTGCCAGTGGAATATCACTGGTAATCACCAGGTCACCGGCTTCAAGTCTTTTAACAATTTCATTATCCGCGACATCAAAACCCTGAGAAACCTGAATGTAATTTATATATCGCGATTTTGGAACATCTACCGCCTGGTTTGCGACAAAGGTTAACTGTACTGCAGTTCTTTCTGCAGCCCGACACAGGATTTCCTTGATCACGACGGGACAGGCATCCGCATCTACCCATATTTTCATTCAGTAAATTACCCGGTCTTTTTGACTAGCGCATAACTTGCAATATTTTCCAGCGTGGTAAGTGTCAGGCCATTTTCTTCTGCCTGCCTCAATGCACGCTGCAACCTGAGCGGTGCGCTCCTGCCCATACACATATGATTAAGATCACCCTTAAAAGCTTTAACCATACCCTCTATCAGTGCATGCGGATCAAGTTTTTCCCCGCACAGCGCCTGCTGTAAAAGAATCACTTCAGTGGCAACATCATTAGCGGTCACTCTGTGCTCGTTCCATAACTGTCCGACATTGCCGCCTACTTCCAGCCCGGCAATATTCGTTGTGAGTATGAAGACATTCTTTAATACCAGTTCATGCAGTAATGCAGTTTCATCAGCAAGTATTGTTGTAGCTATATCGATAGATGCCATCGCATCGGCGACCTGCTGCGCATGCCGTCCGAAAACCGGGGATGGAATAATGACTTTTGAATCCTGGCCTTTCTTTTTCTCGAACCAGACTGAAATAACGGTCGGATCCAGCCCATATTGTTGCCAGTCACGTGGCAACAGCTCATTTTGCAGTAATACCAGCCGGTCTTTCCATGCATCAGGGACTTTAGCCAGTTGCTCATGCAAATCGGCCTCTGCAACAGCTATTACTACCAGCTCAGGAAGGCTTATGGTATTAGCCAACTCGGCCATTTCCACACCCCGAATAACCGGGTGTACGGTATATCCGGTACACAAGAAGCCACGGGCAAAAACACTGCCCATTTCACCTAAACCAACCACGACTACAGATTTATTCATAATCTTAATCCAACTATTAAATTGTTACTTTCATAGGGTACAATGTCATTTTTCCGGCATACCGGGCGCAGCAGCACCTGGTATCAAGCCCCATATTATAACAATTACAACAGGAAATTAACGTGAGTCGTCTCACCCTACTTCAACAATGGCTGGATAGCCTGTCGCCAGACACTTACAGCAATTTACAGCCCGCTTCTGCTGACGCCAGCTTCCGCCAGTATTTTCGCGTTAGCAATACAAAACAGGGCAAAAGTTATATTGTCATGGACGCACCACCCGAAAAAGAAGACTGCCACCCATTTGTCCAGGTTACCGACCTGATTCGCAGTTGCGGGGTAAACGCCCCTGATATTATAGCCATGGATCTGAAACTGGGTTTTTTATTACTTGACGATCTTGGTAATACGCCTTATCTCGATAGACTCGATGATGCTAGTGCTGAAAGCCTGTACATCGATGCTATCGACGCACTGGTCAAAATGCAGGGCATCGATGCCATGCTGCCCGCCTACGATGCAAACCTGCTGCAGACCGAGCTTAACCTTTTCGAAACCTGGTATTTAAACCAGCACATGAACGTCAAATTAAATGAAATACAGAAAGAGGCTCTGCAATATACCTTTGATTTATTAATAGCCAATGCTGATCAACAGCCACAGGTTTTTGTGCATCGTGACTACCATTCACGAAACCTGATGATTACAGAGCACAATAATCCCGGTGTCATTGATTACCAGGATGCGGTTATTGGCCCTATTGCCTATGACCTTGTATCACTTTTCAAGGATTGTTACATCGAGTGGCCGGCAGAAAAAATTGAACACTGGCTGGATCTGTACCTGGCTCGTATTACGCCGGCCTATTTTATTGAGAAAGCGACCCTGATTCGCTGGTTTGATTTAATGGGTGTACAACGGCATTTAAAAGTTTTAGGCATATTCTCGCGATTAAACTATCGAGACGGTAAAGCCCAATACCTGGATGATTTACCGTTAACATTAAAATATGTTATTAGCACCTGTGATAAATATGAAGAACTGCAGCCCCTGCTGCAAATATTTCTGGAAACCGGCTGCCATCCGAGTGTGGAAGTGGATTCATGAAAGCGATGATACTCGCTGCCGGTCGAGGCGAACGCCTGCGCCCTTTAACAGATGAAACACCTAAGCCACTGATTAAAGTCGCCGGTAAATCGCTTATAGAATATCACCTGGTCAATCTTGCCAGCGCTGGATTTAACGAGATAGTTATTAACACTGCCTGGCTGGCTGAAAAGATTCACCATGCACTTGGTGATGGCAGCCGTTATGGTGTCAGCATCAAATATTCCGATGAGGGCAGCGCACTGGAAACTGCCGGTGGCATTGTTAATGCTTTGCCATTGCTGGGTGATGAAACTTTTCTTGTAGTTAATGGCGACATCTGGAGTGACTTTGATTTTTCAACACTGGTCGATTTAAGCGATGGCTGTAAGGCACACCTGGTAATGGTGAACAATCCCGAACACAATCCAGACGGCGATTTTGCAATTGCTAACGGTCTACTATGCAATACTGGAAAGCCACGGTACACCTACAGCGGGATTGGCATTTATTCGCCGCAGTTTTTTGCCAATAGCAAGCAGGGGGTTTTAGCGCTTGGCCCAATGTTGCGAGAACAGGCAAATACAAATCAAATTAGCGCACAGCACTATAACGGCCACTGGACAGATGTTGGCAGTGTTGAGCGCCTGCATGCACTAGAAAAGAACCTTGCCCGGGCGAACGAATAAACACTGCCCGCTAAATCAGCAGAAAAGGGTATCAGCCAGTTCCTGTGCGCGTGTTAGCTGACCGCCAACACGTTCAAAAACATCGCTCGCTGCAGCCGGCTGAATCTGAAGTTGCTGTAGTTGTGTTTGCGGTATTGCCCAGGGCCGGGAACTGAACTGAAGCGCACGAATCATGGAAACCGCTATATCAACAACAGTAGCTATTTCTCCTGTTGAGATGAGCCTCATCCGTTTCAAGCACCTGTCCCGCCATCGCTTCAACCAGAGGATCGGGGAAATTCCATGCCTTGCCCAGTAGTAAACCCGTTTCAAGATGATTAAAGCCCAGTATGTACAATAGTGCATCACTCATACTAAGGTCTTCACTATCCTCAACCAGCTTTATAGCCATGCCCACTTCTTCGGGCAGCTGATCAACCAGCAACAAAATTCCCATGTTATGCAGCAAGCCTGCCGTGCGCACTACCGGTAATTCCGTTTTCATCGATGAGCTCTCCATGCGTAACCAGCTGGTAGCATCCGCTGCAAGTAAAGCGGTCGTCCAGAAATATCTGGCACTGAATTTCGGGCAGCGGTTTGCATCAAATGGAGCGGCAACTGCCAGCGCGATACTGGTGCTTCTTACGATGTCAAAACCTAAACGTGAACACGCCGATTCCAGAGAATCAACGGGCGTAACCGGGCTTGACCATGACGAATTAGCAATAGCAATCAGGCGCGCAGCAATACTGGGGAACTTTTCTATTGTTGCTGCAAGTTCAGTAAAATCAATTGAATCATCAGTCAGAGTCTCAAATAGTTTTGAAACACCTGATGGCAATACCGGTACCTGGTTGAAGTTTAGTTTTTTTTCTATCTCACTGATCGACTGCATCATAAACCTAACCCGACTTTAATACGTTAAGTTCAGGAAAGTTTTTCCCGTGATTGATCGCAAGCGACTTGAAATTCTGCTCTGCCAGAGCCGGAATTTTATCTGCGGTTACCGGGCGACTGAACAGGTAACCCTGTATTATTTTACAACCAATACCATATAAGGCTACTGCCTGTTCCATACTTTCTACTCCTTCAGCAATAATTTCATGACCCAGTGAATGCGCCACATTAACGATAGCGCCTAAAATAATAGAGGAATCCGGGTCTTTTAACATATCAGTGACAAACACGCGGTCAATTTTCAGGCAGTCAATCGGCAGATATTTAAGCGAAGCCAGTGATGAATAACCCGTACCGAAATCATCGATTGCTATCTTGATGCCGATCTCCCGAAGCTTGTTAAACATGTCTACGTTGTCACCAGTTGTCTGCACCACACTTTCGGTTACTTCCAGTTCAAGGTCAGCAGCCTGCCAGCCGGTTTCACCAAGAATTCTGACAACCGCTGTCGCCAATGCCGGATCCTGGAAATGTGTTGGTGAAATATTTACCGCCATCTGGATTCGAGGCAGCCCCATTTTTCTCCACTCCACTGCCTGGCGGCAGGCAGTTTCCAGTACCCAGTCACCCAATTGTTTAATCAGGCCGATTCGTTCAGCCACGTGAATAAACTGGTCGGGCGGCAACATTCCTTTTTCCGGGTGCTGCCAGCGTACCAGCGCTTCAACGCCAACCATTCTTCCGGTTTTAAGTTCCACCTGCGGCTGATAATGCAACTCAAGCTCATTTCGCTCTATAGCCTGTCGCAAATCCTGTTCGATTCGCAGACGATTTTCTGCCAGTGCGGTAAGTGCCGGCTGATAAAAGGCATAGCGATGCTTGCCTTCTTCCTTGGCAGCGTACATGGCGCTATCAGCGGCTTTCAACAATGACTGCAGGTCTCTGCCATCTTCAGGAAAATGCGCGATGCCTATACTGCAGCGTGGACAAATTTCATGCTGACCCAGAACAACGGGTTGATTAATTTCATTCAGACAACGCTCAGATACTTCAGCGGCATCGTATCGATCATTGATATTATCAACCAGGATACAGAATTCATCACCACTAAGGCGTGCAACGAAATCACTGTCTCTTAAAAGATGCTGTAATCGTTGCGCAATTGTTTTCAGTAATTCATCACCGACATCATGGCCCAGGCTGTCATTAACATCCTTGAACCCATCCAGATCAAGATACAGCAGGCTGAAACTTTCACTACGGCGCAGTGCGCCCTTTATCAGGTTGCCGGTGTGCTGGTAAAAATAGGTGCGGCTTGCGATACCGGTAAGCTCATCATAATAAGCCAGTTGACGTATTCGCTGTTCTGCTGCGTGCTGCTGGGTAATATCCTGCACCGTACCAACCACAATATCGTCAGATTCACCCGATAGATCCATCTCCTGATGCACAATAATTTCTTTATTGTTATAGGTTTGCAGACGAAAATCAGCCGGTTGTTGCGGCACACCCGCAAGCATCGAGGTAATACTGTTGCGAATAAAGTCCCTGTCCTCCACATGAATACGCTCCAGGTAATCATTGATACTCTTATAAGCGATATCCGCATCAGCGTTCATCATTGACAATACTTCATCAGAAACCACCAGTTCATCACTTGCCGCATTCCATCGCCAGTAGCCGAGCTTGGCCAGGCGCTGCGCATTAGCAAGACGTTCCTTGCTTTCATGCAGCATCCTGGATTCCTCTGCTGCCCTCAGCTGGAAACGTAAACGATGAACCAGTACCGTGTAATTTAATGGTTTACTGGTAAACCCATCCGCACCCGATTCAAAGGCCTGGCTTACCGCATTCATATCTTCCAGATCAGTGACCATTAAAATGGGAATGCCTTGATTGTTCGGATTGTCTCTCAGCTTACGGCATACTTCAAAGCCGTCTATACCGCTCATAACGGCATCGAGTAAAACCAGGTCTGGATGACTTTCATTAAATTTTTTCAGTGCTTCCTCGCCGCTCGACGCTTCTTCAACAGTAAAACCAGCGGCTTTTAATGCTTCACCTGTGGTTAGTCTAAAGCCCGGGTCGTCATCGACCAGTAATATACGTTCGCCGCTCACCGCTACAACCAGGGTCTCTGTTTCTATACACTCCTGATCAATACATTCATTTTTAAGCGCAGCAAAAACCGGCAACATCAGAGTTTCTATGGACGTAATCAGTAGTGGTGCCCTGTCCAGTTGATTATCGATCGCCGCCTGCTCCAGCTGTCTGCACAATTCTGAAAAGTTTGTGGCGCCTAGACTTGCACTACCCGACTTCAAACTGTGGGCAAGTTCTTGCAGTGCTTCTTTATCAACTGAATCAATAGACTGGTGTATCCGTTTTACATCTTCCGAGCGTCTGCTCAATAAAATGATTTATTGATTTACCCAGTATGTTACGCCCACTCTTTTCACCCAGTACGCGAAGTTCTTCTATACGACTCAGGTCAAGCAAACCTTCTGCCAGGTAGTTACCATCAACAGGTGTTTGCTCTATGTCGGCTCTGTTTTCATCCTGCTGCAACCATTTCTTCAATATTTTGAACAGGTTCAACTGATTAAAAGGTTTACTCATGTAATTGCCCATTTATTGACATCAACCGCGCCACCTCTACGCCAGGTACCATACGCAGTGCTTGAGGAATACTGGTCACCCCTGAACGCCGTATACCTTCCTGGCTAATAACAAGAAAAATTATTTTATTATGTGTCGTAGTAAAGTATTTCATGACATTTTTCCATGGCTTAAAAACGCGTGTTCACGATGTATATCGGCGCCTGCTGGAAAAAATTAAACAAACAAAGACAAGTAGTTACAATTCAAATAACCGAGTCAGAGAACTGCTATCTACTATATTATAAGACGTTGAAATATATAGAAAAATAAAACCAAATGTTTCTTAAACGGATTCAGCCACGCGATTGAGCGGTAATACGGTGAGAGGATAAAGCGAAATAGCGGTAAGTTATATCTTACCAACGAAGTTAACAAATACACCCTGGCTATCATAATCAAGGTCGGTCAGGTCATCAGAAAAATCGGTGAAGTTATAACCCACACCGACTTTTATATTTTTACCAATGTGCCGGTACAGGCCAAGCAGAAAACCTTCCTTTCTATCCTGCGCGTCTGGCAGATCCAGCAAGCGGCCTTCTATTAACGCATCCCAGCGATGGGTAAAGTGCCAGTCAGCGCGTAACACATAGAGGCTGGCCCTGCTGTCAAAGAATTCAGGATTCAGACGATCCTGAGCTAACTGGCCAAGACGGTAGGCATATTTACCGCCGAGGCTCCAGCGCTGGGTTAAATCGTAAATCGTATCTAGCGATAAGATATGACTCTTCTGAATAAAGTCTATTGGTGAACTGGTACCAACCACCTGTCCTGTTACAGGGTCTGTGGTTGATAAATCACCAAAGGGTACATTATAAAAATAGGTATACTTGAACAAAGTGTTCCAGCGATCGTTCGCAATAGGACGGTAGCCATAACCGGTAACAATTTCTGTAAAGTTGCCACTAAACAGTTCGCCCTGTGAGCTGGTACTCTTGGAAAAGTTTGCCTTGGCAAGGAAACGCCAGTCTGAATCGACCTGGTATTTCAGGTTATTTTTCATTAGCCAGGTAGTACGTTTTGACATCGTTGCATCGGGGCTTTCCGTTTCATCGACGCGGTATTCAACTGCAGTTGAATAGACTATAGCGCCAAAGTTATAACCGGCATTCAGGCCCATCGCGCGACGATCCGTCTCGGCACCGGTATTTTTGTCTTCCAGTGTACCGGCTTCTATATTGCCGCCAAAGTTCCAGCGTTCATCCGGTGTGTAATCAACACCAAAGGCGTGGGTTAAACCCGTTGGAACATCACCATGCGTATATCGTTCTTCACCATAAACGCTGGTAGTATCGGTATAGCGTGAACGCATGCCGGTATTCCAGTTGCCGCGACGTGAACGCAGGCCATTATCGGAACGTGCATTTTCAAAAGTGTATGCACTGTAAACATTAGTACGATCTGAAACCAGGTAGTCGGTACCAGCCTTTGCGCCCATACCCAGGTTGCCAGCCGATAATTCACCGTCAAGCGTTAAACGGTCTGTGGGACGAATGCTACCGCCTGAACCAATGCGATTATTATCTTCGCGGCTGCCAGTTGTAGCCGCAGTGCCCTGCGCAAAACCGTAGGCCGTCCAGTTAGATTTAGAGTCGTAATGCGCTTCAGCGGCAAGATCAAAGCGATCTCCCTGCGTTTGCGTAGCCGCAACATTGTCTGAATTATCGGTACGGGTATCAGCACGACCACCACCGCTTAAACGCCAGTTCTCGGTAGCCTGGTAAGATGATGAAACATCCAGGGCTTCTGTTTTTAACGATTTATCCTGGTCACGCGCATCAACTTTCACATCCAGGTCGACACGTTTGGTCAAAGAAGTATTATAACGGCCACCGTACTGTTTAATATCATTTGCCGTTAACTGCCCGGGCGCCGAATAGCCGGCATCACGTTGCTGCGCATAGAATGTTGCCGTTCCCTTGCCGCCGGAGATAACTTCATCAACCAGTGCACTACCCTCAATCCGGTAGGCGTTACTTTTATCATCAGGATCAAGAGTGCCGGTATCCTGCTGGTTAAAACTAAAACCGCCATCATTAGAATTAAGCGCACCTGAACCCTGGCCTTCGCTGCTTGCAGCTTCCAGTTTCAACCAGGTGCCGGCGCTTTTTCTTAAGGTTAAATCGACACCGTTTAATTTACTTTCGTTCTGGGCTTCGTCCTGTGAACTTAAAGTCATACCCAGTTTAACGTTATCATTGAACCAGTAATGCGAGCGTCCACCGACGGCCAGCGTTTCTATTTCGTCAAAACCGGGAGAGTATTCATATCGTGATACCAGGTAGACCGGGTTACCGCTTAATGAACTGTCTGAAATCAACAGGCCGTCTTCAGCCAGAGACGACAGCGGTGCACTTAATAAGATTCGACCCTGTATATAATCAAGGTCATAATCGATAACAGGTACCAGGTTTTTGACACCGATCACTTCACCCGAATCTTTATCTCTGACTTCTATACGTACTCGATCAGACCCGATCAGTATGTCCTGGTGCCTGAGGAAATAAAGTGAACCACCAGTACCACGGAATTCATCACGACCGCCAACAGTACCCGGTTCAGCAGCAAAACCATCCAGCATGAACTTTTCTTCACCGAATGAAGTGTACTCTTCAGTCTCGTAGTGGCCGGTAACACCGTATAATCCACGATCAAGTTGTGTCAGTGTAGTATCAAGATAACCAATAGTGAAGTTACCTAAAATACCGTAGCTGTTGTGCCGTTGAAGTTTCAAATATAATTTACCCGACGTCGGCGCCCGTTCTTCCAGCGTAGAGTCGTCGGCAAAGGTCGGATAGAAAAGATCCGGATCCAGGCGCCTTAATAAAGCACGCGGATTTTTTTCCAGGAAGTTACTGAACAATTCATCAACCGGGCCTTCCTGGGTATCAGCGCTACTGGTTAACTGCCAGTCGTCACCAAACGCGCCTTCTGTATAATAGGCAAAGCGACCGTTAATATTAATATCGTTATTGAATTCGTCTTCGTTTTGAGTGACCAGTTTTGCCGGCCCCGTGGTACGGTCACGTGCTATGGTAACATCGCCAATAGCTACATAGAACCAGTCGCTTCTGGCAAACTCCATGTCGCGCAGGAATAGTTCACCATTACCCTCTTCGTCAAGAACAGCTACTTCTATGGTATGCATACCGCGCGGGAATAATTCCTCACTGACAAATTCTCCGTTTTCATTCACCGGTATTTTATTGCCAGCCAGCCAGACATTATGCCCGGCAGGAATCTGGTCACCATTTATGGTTACGGTTCCGCCTTTTATTGCTATCGTCTGCCTGGCGAGATGATTTTCACCATAACCGGAGAGCAGTTCCTTCTCAATATCACTATCTTTAATCGATCCCGATTTAGTGCTTGCTTCAGCTTCATCATCCAGCTCGTTAACGACCCATAGCGGTAAAGCAAAGGTTTCATCGTAGTCACCTTCTTTACCGTAAACACGCAATACATAAACCAGGCGTTTAACGGAAGCGCCGACATTGTCGAAGTCAGCATTCCAGCTAGCACGATTGTTTTCATCCAGCGCAATTACGGCCAGCGGTTCTGACTGCGTCGACTGTTTTACATTAAACAGACGAACTTCTGCACGTTCGATAAAATTACGGTAGTTGTTGTACATTTTAAAATGTACTTTGTTTTCTTCGACTTCGGTTTCCGGGTTATCCTGCGAGCGTACAGTATTTGGCCAGGCAGTAATATTAAGTCGCGGTTTGCGCTGCAGGTTATTAAACCTGAACTGAATATCGGCATTCTCCAGGGCGACGTCGGTACAGCGCTGTATATCTTCACTGTGCTTATAAGGGTCATATAATGGTTCACCGTCAACAGTGATACGCATCAGGTTTAATGCATAAGGATTATGCGCAACCGCCTCACGATTAATCCGCTCTATCTCCAGGTTTTCCTGGTCATCCAGCAGAGCAAGTTCATCATATAAAACCTTAACTTCCACCCGCGAACTGTCAAACTGAATAAATCCGGTACTGACAACATCTTCTGAATGGACAAAGCCGTGGCCTTCAAACTCCACCTGCTTGTCGGTCAATCCCATTTCCTGTTTCACCATTTCCATGGCGCGTCGCGCACGTGAAGTCGACAGGCCAATATCATCGCCATAAACCATCGCGGTACGGCGGTCGAGACGTTCGTTGTTGGTGTAACCAATAAAGAGCAGGCGCACGTTTACTTTATCTTCCGTGTCCTTAAGAATTCGGGCGAGGCGTTCACTATAACCCTGGGGAATTACCGGCTTACCTTCATCAAAACGAATGGCCTTTATCGGGCCGGTTGCTGGATCATAAACCAGGGTAACCGTTTCTGAACCGGCCGCTTCCGGACATGCCTGCGGATCTTCGGTAAACTGCTCAAACGGATCGTCATACCAGAATTCAACTTCAACCCGGCGGTTAAATGAGCGGCCTTTTTCAGTACCATTGGAGGCCACCGGATACTTAAGGCCTTTACCACCGCTGCTTACTGCACTATTTGGCAGTGCAAGCTTGTTCTGCACTTCAAGCATAGCGTAACGCCCACGTGCTTTAGACAGGTTGACATGGTCACCATAAATTCGTTTTTCAGCATCGTCCAGCGGCAGGTTATCAGTGTGACCGACAAAGTTGACAACCACATTCCTCTTGTCACTTAAATTATTGATAGTCTCACGTATCTGGCGCACAAATTCTTCCGGCACACCCGCCTGGCCGACTTCTATGCGTAATGGTTTAACCAGGTTCTGTAATCGCGCACGGCGTGCATTTCCTTTTTTATAACTTAATTTACACACCGTTTCCTTACGGCAAACCTTAAGACGGTTAAGCTTTTTAGCCGGTATCACAATTTCTTTTTCAACAGCTGTCTCGGTTATTTCATCGTACCAGACCTGAACTTCCACACGGCGGTTTCGGCTTTTACCGGCCGCTGTGTCATTACTGGCTATCGGTTTACTCGAACCTACACCGTCAAAAGATACTGCATCGGGCGGCAGGTCCAGTTCGCGCTGAAAATATTCAGCTGTAGTTTGAGCACGATATTTCGAGAGGCCGATATTGTTGATGTATTTTGCACGTAGAGCCGGGCCCAGTTTATCGCTGTCACTATGGCCTATAAAGTGCAGTCGCACATTAGTGCGGTTTTTCATTTCGTTTAATACGGTACGCAGTTTTTCAATAAAGGTATCGGGTATGTCAATATTGCCGGATTTGAAACCGATCGAGGGCACTGCATTATCCAGCTTGAAGGTTTCAGTTTCTTTTTCCAGGACTTTTTTGATTTCTACCCGGTCTTCTTCCTTAGGTTTAAAGAAGGTTTCATCCTGCGTCCACAGGGTAAATTCCTGGTTTGGCGGAAAGTGCTTTTCTGTATTTTCACCCAGTGGGTACTCTTCCAGGGTAACCGGTGGTTGTGTGGTTTTTCCGCGAGGATCTTCGCCTATGCTATACCAGTCTTCTGCTAATGATGTTTTAGCAGTACACAGTAGTAACGTAAAAAACAGTGTGTTTTTTATAGACAGAATATAACTAGCGCGCGAGAATTTCATCATTCAAACCTCTTACGCTCTGAAGGTTTTCCTTTACGCCAGAAAACTTCTTTTTCTATTGTCAGTTTGTAGCAACAGTCCAGCTGCTCCCAGCGCTCACTAATAAGGTCTTCAATCGCATCAAGACGATCATCGACTTCACCTTCAGATTCATTTTCGCCCAGGTATGATAGACGTAATATAGATGCATCTTTCTGTAGTTCTATAATGAGCAAATCAACTCGTGACTGCCATTGTGGGCGAAGCTGCAGCGAACCTTTTTCGAAGACACCATCAGCCAGGTCAAGACGTACCACACGATGTATCGCAGCACCGAAGTTAAACTTCAGCATCTTACCGCGGGTAGCGCGCTGCACCCGTGGATTCTCAGTGGTTACGCGATAGCCGGAGGGCAGCGAACGGTCATCCAGTTTCATAATAAAGTTCGAGCCGCGAATATCATTTGGCACCACAGCACAGGTTATATGGAAGCGGCCGTGAGCATCGGTTGTTATGCGCAAGCCTCTCGCCGTTGCCACCTGCACACCCGGCAGACCTTTCTCACCCTTGTCCTGGTAGGCATTCATGTTTTCGTCATCGAACACTTTACCGATAATATCGGTACAATCGAAGGTAGGATCAGGTATTACTCTTACCGTGGCCGAAGCAACGCCGGATGCTGCTTCACCGGTAAGCGAGTTAATGACTCGCGCCGTATTAACGTATTCACCTTCGCCAACACCAGAACCGACAACCAGCAGCATTTTAATAACAACAGTATCACTGCTATTAATAGTCAGGTTTTCCCAGACCATCTGCAAGCCATTAATAACAGGTTCAACAGCAACCCCGTCTATACGCGTTGAACCGGCAACATATTTGAAGCCTGCAGGGAAATCATCAACAACACTTAAATCCTGTAGCGGCGCACCGATGGTATTGGTCAGAGTAATGGTATAAGGCACCAGCTGACTCTTGGTAACATTTTGCATGCCTGAAACTTTTGAAATAGCAATAGCGTCGTCCAGTTCAGGATCAACTGGAATATGGTTATTAAATGCCTGGTCAGTAGACGGTACATTGTTAAACAGGAACTTCAGATAATAATCTGTACCTTCTGTACGCGGCAGCACTGATGTTGCAGGCTGTATTGCTATAGCGCTGGTTTCACAATGCTGCAATGTTGTAGGAACCTTATCGGCAGCAGTACCCGGACATGCTGGAACATCTAAAGCGTTTCCAGTGACCGCAACAACAGGTGGAATGATTACAGATGTTGTACCGACATAGCCATCTGCTGGCGGTATAATTTGTATTTCATATTCATCGCCAGAGGCACAACGGGCAGCATCGCTAAAGTTAAGGTCAAACTTGTAGAAGCCCTGATCAAGAGTTACCTGTGTCTGCTGGTTTGGATCATCAAAACATATCGCCGGAACAGACTGGTTACTGCGTGTCTGGTTGATCATGGTTAAAGTCGCACCGGCAACGGGTGTTCTTAAAATTGAATCATAAACAATACCGTTTGGATCCAGCGGCAGGTTTAGCGCCTGGTTGAAGCTGCCCGCCACTACCATAATATCGGACATGCGCTGATGACCATCGGTAAAGCGTGCGCCACCCGGTAGCGGAGTACCGGATGCATCAAATGCAGAATTAGTTATACCCATAGAAGCGGTTGTAGCACCCGCACCCGGTGCGCTATAACGCAGCTCGTATTCAGCTCCGCCAGTTGCACTTGGTACCATACCGTTAACCTGGAAAAAACCGGTTTCATCGGTATTAACCGTATCCAGCAGTTGCCCCTGCAGGAAGATATCTACCGACCATTCCGGCAGAATATCTTCGCCGGTATCCAGCACCTGGTTAAAGTTTGGATCCCACCACACGGTACCATTAACACTGGCAACACCCGGTGCAGCACCTATGTCAACACTTGCACTATCGCTCGCATTTTGTGTGCCCAGGTTCCAGTCAACCCTGGCAGTATTACTAATGGTTGTGCCCACTACCTGTGCAGCATCTATGGTTGCGACAAAACGCAGGGTAATATAATCACCCGTTTCAAAATCATCAAAATAATTAGCCGAATAATCTGCTGTAATATCCTGCCCCAATACACTGGTACCGACAACTGAGCCGTTCATGGTGAGTGAACTGTTGACCAGCGTTAACTCTGCGGGCAGTGTATCGGTAAGCACGATATTAGTAACAGGCTGGGTACCAATATTTCTTACGGTTACAACATATTCCAGCTGGCCGCCTGCTGTTGCAACACCACCACCGACAATACTGACTTCCTTGGTTATGCTTAACTGCTGCATATTGCCGATAACAACCACGGTAGGCTGATCGCCATTTTCGTCATTACCATCGGCATCGGATAATTTATCCGGCAGTTCATTTGAACCCAGTGTTGCCTGGTTGCTTATCAACTGGCCCGAAGCACCGGTAACCGTTACCTCAAATGTAACCTGTGCTGTCTCGCCAGGTTCGATAACACCAACCTGGGTGAAAGTTGGCGATGCATAGGAGCTAACATTAATACCCGCAATTAGTGGCGATACGCCCGGTGCAGGATCGGTCAACGGCGTCGCAGAAGAATTAACAAATACCGAGCTCGGAACATAATCCGTATTCGTCGGCACTGCATCAGTCAAGGTTACGTTAGTTGCCTGTGTACTACCGGTATTGCTAATCTGGAAAGTGTAAAGCAACCGTTCTCCAGTATTAACTATGCCATCGCCATTGGTATCGCCACCAACTGCAAAACCAGCCGTTTTCTGAATTTTTAATAAAGGCAGATTACCGACAACATCAATCGTCGGGTCATTAAACAGTTCGGTATCAGGATCATCTGAAGGTTGATCAGGATATGGCGTACCGCTTAAACCGGTACCCGTAACAAAAGACTGGTTTGATATGGCCGTACCATTAATCACGTTGCTGGCAACCACAACATCAAACGTTACGGTCGCAATATTTGTTGTGCCAACGTTATCTGCACGCATATAGCCGGCGGTAGAATTTTCCGGTGCATTGATCAGCATGCCCTCCTGCAGAGGTGAAACACCAGCTGAAGGATCGGCAACGGCCACACCGTTTAATGTTGTGCTGCTTGCCACATAAGTTGTATTCGCAGGAATCTGGTCACGCAATATGGTATTAATAGAATTTTCAGCACCGATATTTTGTGGACGTAAGGTATAACGCAGGGTATCACCCACTGCCAGTACGGATGTGCTTCCAGTTAAATCAGCTGATGTTTTAAGGGTTCTGAATATCGGAGCTGAACCAACAATGGTCTGTGTTGGGTTGGCTACGCCAACAACGGCAGGGTCATCACTGGGTATGGTGGTAAAGTTAGGCGAAATAAGTTCCGCCTGGTTCATAATTATCAGGCCGTTTTCGACAACTGAAGCAATATCAATTTCAAATTCAATCGTTAAGGTATCGTTGCCACCACCCGCTTCTGTCAATGTCAGTGCCCGTACATCAAGAATACCAGCACCATTGGCACCTGCATTCGCTAATGTAAAGTCGGTTCCAGGATTAGCCGGGTTCGGTACCATCGTGCCCGGTTCAAATAATCCCGGCGGTGTGGTTAAGCGGTCCGGTTCATCAGTGACACTAAAGTCCGCAATCGGTCCGCGACCGATATTATTCACTGTAATTAAATAACGCAGACGGTCACCGGCTTCGGCGGTTGGCGCAGCATTGCCTGAAGCCGCATCAAACACTTCTTTAGCTCATTACCAGTACCGGACCTAATACCTCAACGGTGACTGAGTCCGGCGCAGCAATAGTATTCGCATTGGTATTCGGGTATTCACGAATTTCGCCAACAGCAACACCGGCAGGCGTATCGGCGCTGAACCACTGTGTCGGTGTTGCTGTATTTATCAGGTCTACATCATCAACACTATCGATATCCAGCGTGGCTTCGTAAGTAATAACCAGGTGCTCATCAGGATCAATGCGCGCAGCGTCCGTCTGCATGGTAATGGTCAGCGTACAGGCTGGCACACCGACAAAGTTAGTGACATAGTCCCCAGCACGACAAGAACACGAACGGTGGCACCACCGCTGTCCTGGATTTCAGCATTGATATTTGCTGGCGGTGTATCACACATGCCGCCATCAGCCTGGTCTGGCAGCACATCGGTAATTGTTAAATCGT
The DNA here is from genome assembly GCA_963711255.1 of uncultured Gammaproteobacteria bacterium. Taxonomy (GTDB): domain Bacteria; phylum Pseudomonadota; class Gammaproteobacteria; order SZUA-229; family SZUA-229. The sequence goes on from CAVQDO010000033.1 coordinate 28,384, forward strand.
AGCTGCACTGGCATTCGGATTCGCTGCGGTATTATTTTCTACATCAATAGTAAAGACTTCTGGCGTGCCGAATGTCATTTGCGCCGGACCGCTCTTGTCGGTAACCAGAACCAGCGGCTCAGTAATGGTCATAATCGGCGTATCGTCAGAACCGCCATTCACCCTTGGGCCAACATCGTCTACCTGGTTGAAAGTGTAATCCGCACTATTGATAAAGGTTAAACCGGCGACATTGGTTGCAAGCGGCAGATTCTGTAACTGTACCGTGACATCAATCGCAATCTGTTCGTTCGGTGGAATATCAATGCCGGAACCTGTAGCCAGATCCTGAATCAGAAGATTTGTTGGAGTTCCGACATTCTCCGGCACCCAGGTTTGCGGCAGAGCATCTGGCACACGAACAACCGAAATTAATGTCATCGCACCAGGCAAGGTCGACAGGTCATCCGTTATCTGCACGTCATACAATGATGTCGGCATTGGTGCATCAGGAATGGTTATGCGATAGGTAAACGATTCACCAATAGTTTGTGTTAACTGTAATGGATTTTCTTTTAACAGCGCATTGGGATTTCCCGTTGTTAATGAAACGATCGCGGTATTACTCGGTCCGTATATTTCACGGTCGGCAGCAACTGCACCTGCCGGAACTGCATTATTATCAAAGGAATAATACAGCGTTGCCGTGGCGGCATTATCCAGGGCCAGGCCGGCACCAATACCAGGCTCGGCCTGCACACGGTAAACAATAATTAAGGTATCGTTCGCTGGAATGGTATAAGGGTCATCAAGACCGGTATTGCCGACGCCGGTATCAAAATCCCATACCGCCAGACCGGTGGCAGCATTATAGACAGGGTTAAGTATCGGCCGTGCACCGCCAACCGCTAATGAAATTGAATCAACGGTTATGGTTAATGCACCGTTGCGTAAACCAGCCGGTATAACATCGTTAAGCACAACATCATACGCCGGTGCTGTTCCGCCGTTAAAGATCTCAATGGTATAAGTGATTACTTCATCGGCTTCAATAATCGTATTAGCAGGATCGTCGACCGTCACGCCACCTGCAGGTACTGCTGTTTTATCTACTGTCAGAATCGGCTGGCGTAGATCTATTGTTTCCGTATCATTTTCTGTTACCGCAGGGCCCGCAGCCGTGGTGTAATCAAAGTTTGCAGAGTTTATTAAAGGTGGTACCGTCGGGTTAGCCTGCAGGAAAACATCGTCATTTAAAACCTGCGCACGATAAACAATAATGAATACATCATCGACTGCATTGTTATTAGCGACATTGACCACATCGCCGATATTCCAGGTGACGGTTGTATCCGCTAGCTCCGCATTACCCAGCACCGCGATATCAGTCGCTAAAATCGGGTTATGCGTAAACGGTGCGACCTGGTCATAGTTAGCCGAAGTGTCGCCATTGATGCTGACGACCTCGGTAAACATCAAACCTTTCGGCAGGGTATCAACAACCTCAATCGCCGGGCTGGTGCCTTCCTGGATAGTCAGGCGTAATTCGTATTCAACAATATCGCCGATGCGAACAATGTTATCTGCCGCATTAAAGGTATCCGATAAGCGGGTTTTAACAATTGTATTATTGTCCGAGCTTGCAGTATTGGTTGTTGCTGGCGCAGTGAAGTAATCATTTACCACGGGCACCGCTGAACCGTCACGCTCATTGGCATCAGGCCCGTCAATACTGGTCCACTGAATAGTTGCCGAGTTGGTTAATGCCTGGTTAGCCAGCACTTCATCAAGCACGATGGTTTCATAAGTCATGATGACAGAAGTGCCTTCGGCTACATCGATATCGGCATTAACATTTGCCAGCGACCAGCTCAGGTTTTCAGCAATCGCAATACCGTCAGCACCCACTGGAGTAATAACCGGTGCCGCGATGGTATTGCCGACACCTGAAACGGTTAGTCCACCATTGAACACCATGCCCAGACTCAAAGTATCGTTGATCGTAAGATCGAAGGCATCAGAGAAATTATCCGGGTAAGGCACCACCAGACGCAGTAAAGGTTAAGGTATATTGCAGTATATCGCCGGCATCCGGTGCAACGATCGGTGCGCCGGGCTTGGTTAAATTGGTAACGATTTTACTTAATGCTAACCAGCGGCTCAACAATGGTTAATGTTGTTCCTGCTGGATCACTAGTACCGCCATCGGTGATCGACGGGCCGCCCGCCAGCTGGGAGAAGGTATAGGAAGCGGTATTATCGAACGAGGTACCTGCATCGGCAGCAGCAACATTATCAACGCGCGTACGTACCTCGATAATGGCCTGCTCTCCGGCTGGAATCAGGTCAGTCTGCAGATTTAGAATATTACCAGGCAGTACGGAATCATTAATGACAAAAGCATTACCACTGACTTCTGTTACGCTAACGTAAAGCAGGCTCGGATCCAGTGTATCGCTAATAACAACGTTGTGCAGGGCACCAGGCATCGGCAAACCCGGTACAGTGATGCGATAGATAACTTCTTCGCCGATAGTCGCTTCGCCACTTACCGGTGCCTGTAATGCTTTTACCGGCGGTTCGATACCCGCGGTGTTGTTCATACTGAACGTCGCCGGACCGACGGCTGGATACTGTTGTGCATTCGCCGGTGGCAAAGACCAGTACTCATCAACAGTGACACTGTTCTGCCACACCATATTGACGGCAAAATCATCATAGAATGCCACGTCAAAATTTATATCAATACACTGGCCGGAATTTAACGGTGTAGTGAAAACAAACAGCATATTACCGCCGCGTACCGCTGGCGGCGTATAGGTATAACCAACATTTATACCAACAGCAGCACCGTTAATAATGACATCAGGATTACCCAGGCCATTAGCCGGACCGGTGATTGTTGCTTCGTTAATCTGTACCGGCAGGTCATCAGTAATTTGCACGCCGTATGCCGGTGCACCGCCAGCTGCATTACATGCCCGCAGCTGGAATTGCATTACATCCGATGACGGGTCAACGGTAACACCAGTAACAAATGGCACCCCTCTTCGATCCAGCTTGGTTAAGGTATCAATTAGCGGCTGCAATACCGTTGTTATCGCGGTTGAAGTCAGGCGCGGATCAGCAACTGGTGCTACACCATTAGCATCAATATAATCCAGGGTAACTGTATTGTTCAGCGGTGTACTGACCACGTGCGGAATTGGCGGTACAAAGTCTTCGGTTACCCGTGCACGGTATTCGATAACAAAAATATCGTTGAGCGGATTACCGTCAGCTGTGTTGGTAATGTCACCCAGGGTAAAGGTGGTCGTACCCACAGCAGGCGCGGTGGGCAGGTTCGCCGCTGGTATCGTCGCATAAGCAAAGTTCGATCCACCTGGTGGATCATAGCCGTCAACAGCAGTGGTATCGCCATTCACACTGACTACATCAACAAACGTCATGCCGGCTGGCATGGCATCCTGCAGACTTATATTACGGGTAAGACCTTCCTGGATATTAACCTGCATCTGGAAAGTAACGGTATCACCAACACGTACTGTACCGACCGGTGCAATATAGGTATCAGCAGTAATTACTTTTGTTACGGCATTGGCATCGATTACCGTTAACGGTACACCAATCGACTCAACACAGTAATCATTAGGTGCAACAAATGCCGGACAGCCAATACCATGACGCTCTACTGCGGTAACGCCATCCTGCGAGGTCCAGTCGATAAAGACACTATTATTTATATCAAGATTAGGTTCAACAATATCATCCAGTATCACACGATAAGTCAGCACCAGACCCTGACCAACTGGCAAACCTTCCGGAATATCCAGCAGACCATTAGGCACTACCTGTGCCTGCCCCCAGGTTAAGGTACCGGCCGGCAGAGTATCCGGGGAAACATTAAAGGCAGGAGCACCGGCTATCGAGACAGTCGGAGTAAAACTGCCATCCAGTGACAGTTCTGCCGGCAGGGTATCAACAATGGTCAGATCAAAGGCTTCACTGGCACCGGTATTTAATACCGTAACAACATATTCAATTACATCACCGCCATCAGGCAGGTTGCCAGGTGATGTGATATTGCTAAATACTTTGGTCGATGTGAGTACCGGCTCCAGTACATTAAA
>CAVQDO010000034.1:0-79675 GCA_963711255.1 uncultured Gammaproteobacteria bacterium
ATCCTCTATGCCAGTCATGTTGCTGCTATGTCGCCAGCGACTAATCTGGGCGCGGCCACGCCTGTGCAACTGGGTGGAATGCCAGAGATGCCTGCTACGCCAGAACCTGCAGCCAAGGAGGGCGAGGCTGAAATGCCGGCGCAAGATAACAGGAGCAGCATGGAAAAGAAAATTATCAATGATGCCTCGGCTTATATCAAAGGCCTGGCAAAGCTCAGGCAGAGGAATGAAGAATGGGCCGTAAAGGCGGTTACAGACGGACTCAGCCTGACTGCAGAAGAAGCCCTGGAGATGTCTGTTATTGATTTGATGGCAGACAGTGTCGCTGATCTTATGCAACAGCTTCACGGTAGAAGCATTACTCTCAAAAACAGGACGGTGACCCTGGATACACAGGGGCTAATCATCGAACGCATTAAACCCGATTGGCGCTCGCGTTTGCTAAGTGTTATCACCGATCCGAACATTGCCTATATTCTGCTGCTGGTCGGCGTTTATGGCCTGGTCATCGAGTTGTCTAATCCCGGGGGCATCATAGCGGGAGTCATCGGTTCAATCTGCCTGTTACTCGCGCTGTATGCTTTTCAGGTGTTACCCATTAACTATGCCGGTCTCGCCCTGGTCGGTATCGGGCTGGGATTTATTGTCTCGGAAATGTTTATTACCAGCGGTGGAATCCTGGGCATCGGGGGCGTCGTCGCATTTGTCATCGGTTCGATTATTTTATTCGACGATAAATACCTGGCGGTGTCGTTACCTTTGATTGGCGGAGTCGCTGCCATTGCAGCAGGATTCCTGTTGTGGATCATCCGGCGTCTGTCGACGATTCGGCATAAACAGGTGGTTAGCGGGCTGGAGTATCTGATCGGTCAGGTCGCCGAGGTTACTCAGGATTTTACCGGTAAAGGCCGCGTTAGAGTTGAAGGCGAATCATGGCTGGCGGAAAGTACAGTACCGCTGACAGCCGGACAAAAAGTGAGAATAAAGGACGTTCAGCATCTGGTCCTTAAAGTTGAATCGATTGATGCTACTGACCCTACGAAGGTGAAATCATGATGTATATAGAATATCTTTTGCCGCTGCTTCTCGTTGCCGGCATCCTGTTTTCCGCACTTCGTGTTCTACGTGAGTATGAGCGGGGAGTGGTTTTTTTCCTGGGACGTTTCCAGGCGGTGAAGGGGCCCGGTTTAATCATCATTATCCCGATGATCCAGAAAATGGTACGTGTGGATCTTCGTGTGATTACCCTGGACATCCCGCCGCAGGATGTCATCTCCAAAGATAATGTCACGGTACATGTGAGTGCCGTGCTTTATTTCCGCGTGGTTGATGCCGAACGCGCCATTATTCAGGTTGAAAATTTCTTCGAGGCCACCGGCCAACTTGCGCAAACTACGCTGCGTTCAGTGCTGGGTCAACATGATCTGGATGAGATGCTTTCACAACGTGATAAGTTAAATGCCGATATCCAGAATATCCTGGATGAGCAAACATCCTCCTGGGGTATCAAAGTCACCAATGTGGAGATCAAACATATTGACCTGGATGAGAGCATGATTCGCGCCATCGCCAAACAGGCTGAAGCAGAGCGTGAACGTCGCGCCAAGGTTATTCATGCTATGGGTGAACTGGAAGCATCGGAAAAATTATTAGCCGCAGCCGATGTTATCGCCAAAAACCCGCAGGCTCTGCAACTTCGTTATCTGCAGACCTTGAGTGATATCTCTACAGAAAATACCACGACCATTGTGTTTCCGTTACCGCTAGATATGCTAAAAGTATTCAACAAAAAAATGTCGGGGAATCAAACCGATGATTGAGCATATTCTTACAACACACAAATGAAAAACAATGGGTTCAAAAAACAAAGGGTCAGACTCGATGAAAGTTTATTGATAACTTATTCACCACAATAATCATGGAGTCTGACCCCTTGTGCACATGGAATTAATTAACTATCTAGAAGAAATGTGGGATCTAGCCTTACAGGGTAAAGCACAAGGTATTTTTTTCTGGGCAGCATTATATGCATTTATTGTGCTTCTTTATTCATTAATATACCAAATTAAAATAGCATCATGGCCAGGTACGAGCGGGGAATTACTAAAAGGAGGGATCAGGAAATTTGGGAGTACTGAGTGGGCAGCGAGTAATCAAAAATATGTTGCATCAGCACTTTATTGTTATGTAGTTAATGGTAAAGAGTACCAGGGTCGTAGAGTATCTCCCTGGGTTGTTGTTGCCTCTCACAATATGAAGTCTATTTTGGAAAAACAGTTAAGGTCAGTTCAACAGTTCCCCGATGGTAAAGTTTCGGTTTTTTATCATCCAGAAAAACCAGAGAAAAGCTTTCTGATTAAGCCCGGAATAAAAGGTCAGTTTATTACAGCTATATTGGCCATCATTCCGTTCGTCATGTACTGGATTAAATATCATGGATAGAGCGCATAACAAGCAGCTTGTTCAGCCGCCAACTAATTCGTTATGAGTTCGAATTCACACTCAACACACTCTAATATTCATCGGAAATAATTGCTCTCTGGCCTTCCCCTGTTTTTCCATTCATCCGTTTATCGATTTATTCTATTCCACTAAAATTTAGTTGCTACACTTTATTTAATGAATAAAGTAAGTCTGTTACTGCTGCTGTCACTATTATTTCCAATGACAGGTCACACACAGGAGCCTGATACGGTCACTGATGATGGCTTTAGTGCCTGGTTATGGGATTACCTCACCGTGGGCGCTAGTGTTACTGTTGGGCTCGGCGGTCGCTCGGTAATGGTTGACGTGACAAGGCAGGGGACGGGTGATCATGGCAAGCTGGTAGAAAATAAGGAAGAGGCTTACTTTATCTATTACAGTACCAGGGCAAGCTACATTGGTAATTCCAATGTCGGTTACAGCTGGATATTAAACCTGTCGAGTATTGATTTAGCAGAACAGGAACTTTCCTCTGGGGAAGTGCGTGACCTGGGTACCCGGGTCAATGGTTATTTCGCCACGACGGTACCTACGCTATTTTATAATATTGGTGATCGTTATCGAGGGCACTATCTCAGGGCAGGTATTGGCGTGGGTGCCGGTGTAGCGAAGTTTGAAGGTGATATTATTTTGACTGAATCAAGCCGGAGCGATGACCGGGTAACAATTACTAACGGCACATCGAATATCTTTTTTGCCTACGGGGTGTTTATTGATTATCAATGGCAGAACTTCTCTATTAGTCTGACCAATTCTGGTCCGAATCTTCGTTACAATGAGTACGATATCAATGTTTCCGGAACAAGTCTGGTACTTGGGTATACTTTTTATCTTTAAACTATATGGTTACACGTAGAATACATTCAATGGTGTTAGACTTCATTCGTATCAAAACGACAAGGAATTCCATGAAAAATTTATTACTATCACTGTTTATTATAGCGTCACCACTAAACGCAGGTGTTTACAAGTGGACAGACGAAAAAGGAAATGTTTATTTTGGTGATAAGCCTGTTAATAATCAATCGGCAACTGAGTTGAATATCAGGACGAATAATAAAACAGGGGTCACAAATTCCTCAGGTAATAATAAAGATCGAAAACTTTTATTAGAAGAGATAGAAAAAGAAAAGGAGAAGAAAGCTGAGAAGAATAAAAAACGGCTGGCCTCCAATAAAATACGTAAAAAACTTTGTGATAGTTATAGAAGGCGTTATCAGAGCCAGATACAAAGTAATCGCACATATCACATGAGTCCAGACGGAGAGCGTACCTATCTGTCTGAAAATCAGCGGGCTGCCCGGTTGAAAAAGATTAATAAGGGTATTGCGAAATACTGTCATTGACGTAGCGTGATGCCGCATAAAAACTGATACCTGAGAAATATAAAAAAGGCCTGAATTACAGGCCTTTTTTATTGCTAAAATGCGCTTAATGAGTACCGAAGATAAGAATTTATTTAAACAGGCTTTCGCCTGTCTTTTGCTTGATGATCCGAAACGGAAAGCCAAAGCCACGTTAGCACTGTATAAAGACTGTGCTAATGACGTAATGCAACGAGAGCCATTATCGACTGTTGAACCATTACCCGTACCCGGCCGTCCTGTTAAACCAGAACTGGTTGACCCGCGTGACGTACCCAGGCGTAACTTCACCACCTTGAAAGGGCGTTTAACACTGGTACACGCCATCGCCCATATCGAGTTCAATGCGATTAACCTGGCGCTGGATGCGGTGTATCGCTTTCAGAATATGCCGGAGCAGTATTACCTTGACTGGTGCCGTGTGGCCGCAGAGGAGGCACAGCACTTCACGATGCTGTCTGATTACCTGGAGGAGCATGGCATGTCCTACGGCGATTTAAGCGCGCACAACGGGCTCTGGGAGATGGCGGTGAAGACGGATGCTGATGTCCTGGCCCGAATGGCACTGGTTCCGCGTGTGCTTGAGGCGAGGGGGCTTGATGTTACGCCTACGATGATTGAAAAACTTAAGTCGACGGGTGATACTGCTTTAATCGCTATACTGCAGAAAATATTTGATGAAGAAATAGGGCACGTTAAAATCGGCAGTTTCTGGTATAAAACATTATGTAAAGAACGAGGCCTGGAACCTGAGGATACGTTTCTGCAATTGATTGAAGAATTTATGGAAGGTGCTAAATTTGGTCCGTTTGAAACCGAAGCGCGTCTTGAGGCCGGATTTAGTAAAGTAGAATTACAGCGCTTGATGAGCCATTTTTAGTCTATTCAGTAAAACTGTCTTTGTCTGAGAGAACATTATGATTAAGAAAAATACTATATTTACAGGTTTTTATGCTTTATTGCTAGCGGCATCGCTATCGATATCGGCAGCTTTGCAGGCGAAGACCAATCCGGATACTGCCGTTGGACAGGATAAAGTCTACCAGCTGTCATACCTTGAACGTGAGCCTGGTGTCGATGACTATGAGGTCACAATGCTGGTTTCTGAACGCTATATCCGCCTGGATGAAGAGGGTGAAGACAGCGGCTTTATTATTTATGATGATAAAGATAAAACGATTTACAGTGTCAGTCATCATGACGATTCGATTCTGGTAATAAAGGAGAATCCGTTCAGCGTGGATGATTCGCCGGTACCGTTCGAGGTCGAGTATTTGCAGCTTGCTGACGCGCCGGAAGTATCGGGTCGCAAAATATTTAATTACCGCGTCTTTACCGGCAAGGGAGATAGTGAAGAAACCTGCACAGAGATTCAGCTGGTGGAAAATCTGTTGCCGCAGGTAGCCGCCATCCTTGCGAACTACCAGAAGGTGGTTTCAGGGCAACAGGTAAGAATGACAGATAACAAGGTGAATGAATGGCAGAGCGCCTGTCATTTTGTTGACCAGGTTTATAACACGGGTGCGTATTACAGTAAGGGTTTGCCGATCCAGGAGTGGCACAGTAATGAGCGTTCCAGAATTCTTACTACGTACAAAGAGATAGCACTTGATCCCGCCAAATTTATCCTGCCTGAAAAGTACCGGCGTTTTTCGATGGATAAAGACTCTCGTACTTTTATCAAGTAATTGCTGAAACCTGGCGTTTAAAGCAGATACGCAGTTTACTAACTGCGGCAAAAGAGTGTCTCTTTTTTAGCCAGAAACAAGCCTGTTAACCAGGTCGACAGTTATCACTAGTGTTTCCTGTAAATATGTCAGTATGTTTTACACTATGCCTGTTTCATTGATTAAGTTTTTCTCTATCATTAACCTATATAGTTGATATTAAAGTCTTTTAATTATTTGGCATAAAAAGTGCTGTAATATTGTTGAAATGACCTATTATCGAATAATGTAAAAGTGATAACACAATACTTAGGTGGAGATTTAGTGTAATGGGGACAGACAATAATAAATATAATGGTCCTGAAAGAAGACGAGCAGATCGTAGGGAAAGGGATGATCGCCGCGGTACCACGCGGTTTAGCGATGTATTGGGACGTCGCTCTGGAGTTGAAAGAAGGTTACCTATCAAGCATTAAGTTAGTTATACACGATCTAAAATTTATTACTTAGCAAGACTGACTAATAGCCTGTTATATCGTTTTTGTTTAAAATCTCGACACATTCAAACGTGTGTGATTACGGCGTCCTGCCCGAGATTATAGTTACCTAAGTATGCCCGGTTAAGGTGCGCTATTACTTTTACATAGCTTACTGGTCGGGCTTTTCTACGGGGTTAATCTGAATAAGTATGCCCACCAGCGGGTGATCTATGTAGTGCAGTTCCTTGCTGCGCATACGACGATGACTGGTTAACGGGTAAGTCTCGACGTAAACAGATGACTCAGCACTAATAGCATTACTCTCAGTCGAACTTTCCTCATATGATGCAGCCCTGGTGACATTCCGCTGATAGCTCAGGTTGTTGTATATATGCAGGTACCTGGCAAGTACAAGCTTGAAGGTACCGGAAATAGTGTTTTGTGACGATGATTTATGGTTGTTTTCAAGCTCATCAATATTTATCTCAAATGCATCACTTTCACTTAGCCCATCTTGCCGCCAGGCCCCATAGAAAAGCACCTTGTATTCTGATGAAACTTTAACGCCGTTGTACTGTTTCTTGAGTATTGCTGGTTTTATTGAGGTAAAACGCTGGCTGTTGTCTTCAGACAGTGCTGTCACAGCCGGTTCAATTGCATCAGGCTGTGTTATCGGGTTATTAATGGCATTGTCCAGTGGCCAGGTTTCACTGTTCAGATATCGAGAATGCGCATCTTCAAATATGATGATCTCGATGTTATAGCGCTGTACATCTTCTTCCGCTACCTCGCTATCCTGAGCCAGGCTATAAGCAGGAAGGAACAGTATTAATAACAGTATTTGTAATAACTGTTTAGATGTATTTAGCAGGCTGTTGCTGATGTTATTTAAAATCATGTTTAGTTGGTTGATGCTTATTTCACTTGATTGAATAAAAAGTCGGTAATGTTCACGTTCTGATAACGAGCTTACAGGTAAGCTGAAGTTATTATCTCTTTTATACCTGTTCTATGCTGAGTTGTTTGCTCAGAACAGCTGATTACAGTTAAGCGGCTTCCTGCAAATACAGCATATTAATTACATCATATATCTGTTTCGCGCGCTCGTCGATTTTGTCATTTGATTTAAGTATTCGAAAGGTTTGTTTGCCGTCGAAATGATAAAGGTTCGATTGTGTTTGTATCAGTTCGATTAGTTTCATCGGATTTATATTAGGTTTTTCATTAAATTTGATTTTGATGCTGCTGTCGGTTGCCTCGATATTGGTTATACCAATATTTTGCGCCACCAGTTTTATTTCAGTGACCGAGAACAGGTTTTTAAGATAATCCGGCAGTAGTCCAAAACGGTCGATAAGCTCGACACGAATATCATCCAGTGATTCCTGGTCGCTGGCACTGGCAATGCGTTTGTATAACATCAGGCGCTGGTGAATATCGTAGACATAGTCGTCAGGAATTAATGCCGGCAGACCCAGGTCAATTTCAATACCATAATGTAACGGCTCGTCCGGGTCGGGAACTTTGCCCTGTTTTAATGCGTTTACTGCGCGTTCCAGTAATTCACTGTACAGGGTGAAGCCAACTTCTGAAATCTGTCCGCTCTGGTTTTCGCCGAGCAGTTCGCCTGCACCGCGAATTTCCAGGTCGTGGGTTGCCAGGGTAAAGCCAACGCCCAGGTCTTCCAGGGATTCAATTGCAGCCAGTCGTTTCCTGGCATCATCAGTTAAGGTCGATTCCGGTGGCGTCAGCAGGTAAGCGTAGGCGCGGTGATGCGAGCGGCCAACGCGGCCACGAATCTGGTGTAACTGCGCCAGCCCCAGACGATCGGCTTTATTAATGATAATGGTATTGGCGGTAGGTACGTCAATGCCGCTTTCAATAATGGTGGTTGCCACTAATATATTGAAACGCTGGTGGTAGAAATCCAGCATCACCTGTTCCAGTTGTTTCTCCGGCATCTGGCCATGGGCGAATTCCACGCGGGCATCGGGTACCAGTGCTTGAATGTCGTGGGTGATTTTTTCGATGGTTTTAACTTCATTATGCAATACATAAATCTGTCCGCCGCGTTTCAATTCACGCTGACAGGCTTCGGTTATGAGTGCATCGTTCCACTGGGTGACAAAGGTATTGATTGAATGTCGCTGCATTGGCGGTGTAGAAATAATCGACAGGTCGCGAATGCCGGCAAGCGACATGTTCAGGGTTCTTGGAATAGGCGTCGCAGTTAGCGTTAATATATCAATTTCAGCGCGCAGTGATTTAACGTGCTCTTTATGTCTTACGCCAAAGCGATGTTCTTCATCGACGATAATTAATCCTAAATCAGCAAACTTTACTGTTTTCTGTAAAAGCTTGTGTGTGCCGATAACAATATCAACTTTACCGTTGGCCAGGTCATCGAGTACTTCTTTTTGTTTTTTAGGCGAATTAAAGCGCGACAGGCTGGCGACCTTGATTGGCCAGTCGGCAAAGCGGTCGGTAAAGTTCTGGTAATGCTGTTGTGCCAGCAGCGTCGTAGGAACCAGTACCGCCACCTGTTTGCCGGTGTTGGCGACGACGAAGGCGGCACGCATCGCGACTTCCGTTTTACCAAAGCCAACATCACCGCAAACCACTCGATCCATCGGCTGTGATTTTGCCAGGTCTTCCAGCACGGCATTAATGGTACTTTCCTGGTCCGGTGTTTCTTCGAATGGGAAGCTGTTGCAGAAACTGGCGTATTCGTGTTCGTCAACCGGGTACGAGCGGCCCTGTACGGCAGCACGGCGGGCATGAATATCAAGCAGTTCGGCGGCAACATCACGTGCCTGTTTTGCTGCTTTCTGCCTGTGCCTTTGACCATTGATCAGAGCCCAGGCGATGTACCGGTGCGTGTTCTGCCGAAGCACCGGTGTATCGGCTGATTAAATGCAGTGACGCGACCGGAACGTATAATTTGTCGTTGCCGGCGTATTCCAGTAACAGGAACTCGGCGTCGTAACCTTCACCGCTTAATTTTTCCAGGCCAAGATAGCGGCCAACGCCGTGGTCGATATGAACCACCGGCGCGCCGATGGTCAGGTCAGTCAGGTTTTGTACTATGGCATCGCTGTCGGCACCGCGTTTTTTTCTGCGCCGTTTCTGTATCGCGCGCTGGCCGTAAATCTGAGACTCGGTAATAACAGCAATATCAGTCGCATTGGTTTCAGACTGGAGTAATACCAGTCCCTGAGATATTTCAGAAACGGTAATGCAGATACGGTCCGGGCAGGAAACAAACTCATGCCAGCTGGCGCAGACTCTTGGATGAATCTTGTGGTCTCGCAGCAGTTCGATTAATACTTCGCGGCGGCCACTGGTTTCTGCGACAAATAAAATGCGGCCGGCATAACTATGAATATAATTATTTAATGCCTGCGCCGGCTCTTCCAGGCGGGTTTGCAGGATTAGATCGGGTGGCGTTTTTACTTTTGCATTGTACTGTTCATCGATGTTTTTATTTGTCGACGTATAGATAACACTGTTCTGTTTCAGAGCAGTGCTTATTTCATGCGCTGTCTGGTAAAGGTATTCCGGCGAAAGAATAGGGCGCTCGATATCATGCCGGCGCTGTTGGTAACGTTCGTTAACGTCTGCTTCAAAAGCTTCAAGCTGCTGCTGCAGTTCATTCGGTGCAATGTAAAGCGATGACTTCGGTAAATAGTCGAACAGTGTATTGAGTTCGTGGTCTGCAAAAAAGACTGGCAGGTAATACTCAATACCCGAAGGCATGATGCCATCACTGACACTTTTATAGATGATGCTGTTTAATGGATCGCCGGAGAGTAATTCCCGGTAGCGGCTGCGAAAGTTCTGTATGCCTTTTTCATCGGTGGGGAATTCTCTTGCCGGTAACAGTTCGACCATATCGACCTTGTTATCGGAGCGCTGGCTTTGCGGATCAAAGCAGCGAATGCTTTCTATCTCGTCATCAAATAAATCGATACGGTAAGGGTTGGATGAGCTGGCCGGGAACAAATCGATGATGGAACCGCGAATGGCAAACTCACCATGCTCAATCACTTCGCTGACATTGATATAACCGCTGGCTTCCAGGTTGCGGCGAAAATCGTTTATCTCCAGTTTCTGCTTAACTTTAAGGCTTAAAACATTGCCCTGTATATAAGATTTTGGCGCCAGTCGCTGCGCTAATGTGTTTAAAGGAATAATTAAGATGTCGCCACCGCGAACATTATTCAGTGCGTGCAGGGTGGTTAGGCGCTCTGCAATAATATCCTGATGCGGCGAAAAGATATCGTAGGGTAATGTCTCCCAGTCGGGCAGATGAAAAATAGTCTGCTTTTCATCTTTATAAAATTCAATTTCCCGGGTTAAAACATCGGCGTGGACAACGTCTTCGACAATAACCACCACCGGGCCATTTTTATGTGTTGCCGTTGCCTCAACTATTGATAAGGCAAGTGAACTTCCATAAAGTCGGTTCCAGTAGGTCTGGCTCTGTTTTTCGGGGATTTGTAGTTGTAGCAATGGACTGTTGATCGGTTAATTCAGGAGCCTGCGTAGTTTAACAGACTAATACCGGCAGCTATTAGTGAAAAAGCTGAAACGAGGCAAGATATCTCGCATTCGTTGAATTATGATTAGAGGCTCAGGCGCAATCGATACGGCTTAAAAAATGGCTGTGACAACACAGAGCGATTTGATTAGTGTTAAAACCGGCTTCATGAATAAGGAAAAAGAATGACTAAACGACCACTACAAATAGGGCTGGCATTACTATTGACGCTGGCAATAGCCGTGGCGGTTTATTATCGCGAAAGTTTTGATATTGAGCGGATAGAGCAGTGGTTAATGCAGGCAGAAGGGTGGGCACCACTGGTTTTTATATTGATATACAGTGTCGCGGCAGTACTGTTTTTACCGGGTTCTGTTTTTACCCTGGCAGGCGGTGTGATATTCGGGCCGTTTTACGGTGTTATCTACAATCTTATTGGTGCCACGACAGGAGCGGCACTATCATTTCTGGTGGCTCGTTACCTGGCGTCTGATTTCGTTATGGCGAAAGCGGGCGGTAAATTAAAGCAGCTGATTAATGGTGTTGAGGCGGAAGGCTGGCGTTTTGTTGCTTTTACGCGGCTGGTGCCGTTATTCCCGTTCAATTTACTGAATTACGCATTTGGCCTGACGCGGATACGATTTACTGAATATGTGATCGCAACCTTCATCTTTATCATTCCTGGCGCTATTGCTTATACCTACCTGGGTCACGCGGGCCGTGAAGCGCTCAGTGGTGGCGATGACCTGATTAAAACGATTTTAATCGCGCTGGCATTACTGGCGGCAGCAATGTTTTTACCGCGTTTTGTGAAAACACTGAGACGAGGGCCGGGTATCGATATCGCCGAGCTAAAACGAAGAATCGAGCAGCAGCAGACAATGCTGCTGGATGTTCGCTCGAAAAAAGAGTTTGCTGCGGATGGTCATATTGAAACCGCATTAAATATTCCCGTTGGACAGCTGGAGGCAGAGTTAATAAAACTGGAGGATTATATCGAGCAGCCAATTTCGATTGTGTGCCGAACCGATAAACGATCGGCAGCAGCAGCGGACATATTATTGAAACACGGTTTTAAGGATGTGCAGGTGGTTCGGGGCGGGATGATGGCGTGGCTTAAACAGGGCTAAATTAGGATGCTTTAATGTACTTAAGAGCATTATATTATTCCGCATAATGTATATTATGTTAAATAGCATGTATGGCCAGGTATGAATTTATCCAATATCTTCATTGGTGGCACCGCATTACCTATATTAGATATAACATAAGGTTTGCTATATAACCTACTGTTTTAAATATCTATATTGCGCGATAAGTAGATCGCTGGCTAGCTATCCTCGTACTGATCATGTCGATGTAGCCAGTGCATGATGCCATCACCCTCATCGCGTCCTTTTGGCGTTAAGTCAATATAATTATAGGCACCATTCAAAATATCCAGCCCGCGTGAATAGCTTGAGTAAGTATGAAATATGTCACCTTTATCACCAAATAGATCATTTAGATTCTGTTTGCCCTGAGTGCTATCAAAGATGTAATCCTTTTCAATTTTTACCCATGGTAACGCGCGACGCTGTTCACTTAATAAATCTCGTGCGCGAGTAAATTCTTTTTCTTTAATAAGTAGTTCCTTGCGTGCCTGCAGCCATTCTTTCTGTGATACAACTTTATGTGTTGTCATGATTACTCCATAAATGGTCAGTCTATGCTGCAGTTAAAAGTAAACCCACCGAGAATAAATGACTGTTATATGGCATTCCGGCTGCTATTCGTCGTTATGTTCCGGCTCGTCAATTAGTTGCCAAACGTTACTATAACAGTCTCTTAACCAGTAACTATATAGCGGTCTTCTTTATAACCTGTTTTTACCGGTTATATTTATAATATTTAACTGAAATAGTAGTATTTTTATAATATATAAGTAAATAACTGTTTAGTTATATACGAATAAAGCATGACAGTATTGTCAGCCTGGAAACCCTTCTTATATAAGCGTCTGATTATATTTAAAAAATTTATACTGGTGTAAATTAATTTACTGTGTGAAATCACACAATAAATGACAGACTGCTCTTGTGTAAACTCCTTATAAAAAGTAGGATACGCGCCGACTCTATAACTAAAACCGTTTCGAAACCGTGAAATTTTGGTGACAAAAACAGGCTGAAGAGTTGCAAAAAGATTTTAAAAACTACAATAAAAATTGTCAGGAGAAAACATGAGTGCAGCAATCCGAGTTGCCAGTTTTATAGGACTGATGCTAGTCAGCATGCAGACCTGGGCTGAGTATCAATTGGATCTTCGTCCAGGTGTCACTTCATTTAGTCAAGGTGCCTATGGCATACATACTTTGGTTATGTGGATATGTGTTGTTATCGGTATTATCGTATTTGGTGCGATGCTATATTCAATCATCATGCATCGTAAATCACGCGGTGCTGAAGCCGCCAAGTTCGACGATAATCTAACCGTAGAAATTATATGGACGGTTGTTCCATTCATTATTCTGGGCTTTATGGCCGTACCGGCAACCAAGGTACTGCTGGCGATGGAAGATGTATCTAACTCGGATATGTCGATCAAAATCACCGGTTACCAGTGGAAATGGCATTACGATTATAACGTCGGTGAAAATGCACAGGACATAAGCTTTTTCAGCAACCTGTCAACGCCTATTGAAGAAATTCAGAACAAGGCAACAAAAAATGAAAACTATCTTTTAGAAGTTGATAACCATGTTGTCATTCCTGTCGATAAGAAAGTACGTTTACTATTCACTTCTAGCGATGTAATCCACGCCTGGTGGATTCCTGCGTTTGGCGTGAAGAAAGATGCGATTCCCGGTTACATTAATGAAAGCTGGGTTAAAACTGATAAGATCGGTACCTATCGCGGCCAATGTGCCGAGTTATGTGGAACCAACCATGGCTTTATGCCTATCGTAGTTGATGTTGTTTCACAGGCTGATTACGACAAGTGGGTTGGTGGTCAGCAGGAACAGGCTGCAGCAGCAGAAGCAAGCTCAAATAAAGTATGGACAATGGAAGAGTCTATGGAGCATGGTAAAAAGGTTTATGCAACAAGTTGTGGAGCCTGTCATCAGGCTGGCGGTGAAGGTATTCCTAATGTGTTCCCGGGTCTGAAAGGCAGTGCGATTGCAGTCGGTGATGTCGCTAAACACATTGATGTTATTGTAAATGGTGTTTCGGGTACTGCTATGCAGGCATTCGGCCCACAGTTAAATGATGCAGATATTGCAGCGGTAGTTACCTATGAGCGTAACGCCTGGGGTAACAGCACTGGTGATCTGGTGCAGCCAACTGATATTAAGGCTGCCCGATAAGCAGCTCGTCATTGACTACAGAACATAACATTAATAACTAAATTCAACGTATTTGAATAATAAAAGATAAACGAGGCAACTATGAGCGCTGTTATCGAAGAACATCATGATGATCATCATGACCACAAACCAACCGGTATAGGCCGCTGGTTATTTAGTACCAATCATAAAGACATCGGAACCATGTATCTCTGGTTCAGTTTCATCATGTTATTTATTGGTGGAACGCTGGCACTGGTTATCCGTGCTGAATTATTTGAACCGGGTCTGCAATTTATAGAGCCTGAACTTTTCAACCAGATGACTACCCTGCACGGCCTTATTATGGTGTTCGGGGTAATTATGCCGGCCTTCGTTGGCCTGGCTAACTGGATGGTGCCGTTAATGATCGGTGCGCCGGATATGGCGCTGCCACGCATGAACAACTGGAGTTTCTGGTTGCTGCCGGGTGCTTTTGGTCTGCTGATAGCAAGCCTGATTATGAGCCTGATGGGTATGGGTTCTGCTCCTAACTTCGGCTGGACATTCTACGCACCGCTGTCTACCACTTACGGTCCAGCGAGTACTGACTTCTTCATCTTCTCAGTACACATGATGGGTATCTCATCAATTATGGGTGCGATTAACATTATCGCAACTATCATCAACATGCGTGCACCTGGCATGACTTATATGAAGATGCCTATCTTCGTATGGACATGGTTCATTACTGCATACCTGCTGATTGCGGTAATGCCTGTACTGGCTGGCGCTGTAACAATGATGCTGACTGACCGTAACTTCGGTACCAGTTTCTTTGATGCTGCCGGTGGCGGTGACCCTGTACTGTTCCAGCACGTATTCTGGTTCTTTGGTCATCCTGAAGTATATATTATGATTCTGCCCTCTTTCGGTATTGTCTCTCAGATCGTTCCTACATTCTCTCGTAAGAAAATCTTTGGTTACTCTTCAATGGTATATGCAACCTCTTCAATTGCGTTCCTGTCATTCATCGTATGGGCGCATCACATGTTCACAACAGGTATGCCAGTAGCAACTGAACTGTTCTTCATGTATGCAACTATGTTGATTGCGGTACCAACCGGTGTGAAAGTATTTAACTGGGTCAGCACCATGTGGAGAGGTTCGTTGAGCTTTGAGACACCGATGCTGTTTGCGATTGCATTTATCTTCCTGTTCACCATTGGTGGTTTCTCAGGTCTGATGCTTTCTATTACGCCAGCTGACTTCCAGTACCACGATACTTACTTTGTGGTTGCTCACTTCCACTATGTACTGGTAACAGGCGCTTTATACGGTATCTTTGCTGCGGTTTATTTCTGGCTGCCAAAATGGACCGGCAACATGTATGACGAAGGTCTGGGTAAACTGCATTTCTGGGTTTCAACCATCTCGGTAAATGTTCTGTTCTTCCCGATGCACTTTGTAGGACTTGCAGGTATGCCACGCCGTATTCCTGACTACCACATGCAGTTTGCCGAGTTTAACCAGATCGCCTCTATCGGTGCGTTCATCTTTGGTTTCTCACAGCTTATCCTGCTGTACAACGTGATTAAAACCATTCGTGGTAAGAACACAGCAAAAGCAACTGACCAGGTATGGGAAGGCGCTGAAGGTCTTGAGTGGACATTACCATCACCTGCTCCATTCCATAGCTTTACAACACCACCGACTGTTAAGTAATTAGTGGCCGAGTAAAGACTATGAGTGCAAAACCGAATTCGAAAGAGAACACGAGCCAGGGCGACAGCAATAAAAAAATAATACGTAATTTATTGTTTGTCGTTGTTGGTATGTTCGGATTCGGTTTTGCGCTGGTTCCCCTGTATGACGTGTTTTGCGACATTACGGGACTAAATGGAAAAACGGATGGTCGCTATGTATCGCAGGAAGCAGTACAGGTCGATACCACTAGAACGATAAAAGTCGAGTTTCTGGCAAATTTAAACGAAGAGATGCCCTGGGAATTTAAGCCGCTAACAAGGACGGTTAAGGTGCACCCGGGTGAATCTGCACGCGTTGAGTACGTTGCCAGAAATAAAACAGATAGAGACATCGTCGGTCAGGCTATTCCCAGTGTAAGCCCGGGACAGGCTGCAGGCCATTTTCAGAAGACAGAATGTTTCTGTTTTACTGAACAGGTATTAAAAGCCGGCGAAGAAAAGATAATGCCAGTGATCTTTATGATTGATCCATCAATTGATGAAGATGTACATGAAGTTACACTGGCTTATACATTTTTTATAAAACCAGGATCAGAGGACGCGAATGCGGCGAATGATAAAAAACATTCAACTGCTCTAAGCACACCTTTGGCACAATACTAAAAAAAACAGGAAATAAACTATGTCATCAAGTACAAACCATGATGTATATTTCATACCAGAACCAAGTAAATGGCCTGTTGTAGGTACTATTGCCTTAACAACGTCTGTTATCGGTGCGGTTACATCTATACATGCAGGGTCAATTAATATGATTCTGCCCGTCGGCTTATTAATGATCGCTTATCTGTTCTTCGGATGGTTCGGCGCTGTTATTAAAGAGTCAATGGCCGATAGCTACAATCCTCAGGTGGATAAATCGTTCCGTATCGGTATGTTGTGGTTCATTTTCTCAGAAGTTATGTTCTTTGCTGCCTTCTTTGGTGCCCTGTTCTATGCCCGCGTTATTGCGATGGAATGGCTGGGTGGTGCAAGTAATAATGCGATGACACATGAGCTGTTATGGCCAGCATTCGATGCTGTGTGGCCAATAATGACTAACCCGGATAATGCGAAATTTGCCGGTCCTAGTGAAGTCATTCCAGCAAGCGGATTACCTGCCTGGAATACTGCCATCCTGTTAGCTTCTTCTGTAACCGTGACTATTGCTCATCACGCTTTGCGTGCAAACCACAGAAAACCGTTAATATTATGGCTGGCCGCTACGGTGTTACTGGGCTGTATCTTCCTTGTGCTGCAGGCTGAAGAGTATATTCATGCCTATACTGAACTTGGTCTGACCATGGAATCTGGTATTTACGGCAGCACTTTCTTTATGTTGACGGGCTTCCACGGCTTTCATGTAACCATGGGTACAACCATGTTACTGATCATGCTGATACGTGCGATTAAGGGTCACTTTACACCTGAAAAACACTTTGCTTTTGAAGCGGTTGCCTGGTACTGGCACTTTGTAGACGTTGTCTGGCTAGGATTGTTTATCTTCGTTTACTGGTTCTAGAAGAGCAGTGAAAATATAAAGCAGTTAATTACTAATAATTCACTGTTTTATTATTACAGGCCATGTGGTGTAATAAACCCCATGGCCTGTCCTATTAAGAGCAGAATAAAAATAAGTACCGACAGGCCGATTCGCCAGCTTAGTGACTTCACCATTTTGTCAGATTGATCTCCTTTGGACATAGCCACCAGTGCGGAGCCAAGGCTTATCAGAACTACCACTAATAAGCCCAGAATGACGATTTTAAATACCATGTGTTTTCCTGATTACGATCTTTTTAATTTCTAGATGAATTTAAATGCAATAAAAAATATTCGCTTAATGTCGATTACTGTTGCTTCTTTCCATTTCAACCCGGGAATTATAAGTAGCCTGGTAACTGCTGTGCTGCTATACACAATGCTGTCACTGGGAAACTGGCAACTTGGACGTGCGGACTATAAGGATACTTTACAACAAAAGATTGCTGAACGAAAAAATTTAATGCCTTCAGGCATTAATGATTTGCCGGAAACACTCGACGATCGCCGCTATCTTCCGTTAAAATTTATCGCAGAATATGACCTTGAGCACAGCTTTCTACTGGATAACATAACTTTTAACGGCAAGGTTGGTTATCACGTTTATACCGCGGTAAAATTAGCTGCCGGCAAGGCCATACTGGTGAACCGGGGTTTTATTGCACAGGGTGCTTCGCGCCAGCAATTACCCGAATTAATAACACCCGGTGGTAAAATTGAAATCAATGGCTTGCTCGACCTGCCACCTTCACGGGCCCTGGTGCTGGCTGAAAATTTTCATGACAGCAGCCAGTGGCCTATGGTTTTACAGTATATAGACCTGAATGAACTGAATGAAATTACAGAATATGAACTGTATGATATGGTGCTCTGGCTTGATAAGGAAGAGCCCGGTATTTTTGATTATGATCTGCCGGTACTCAACTTAAATTCGGCAAAAAATAATGGTTATGCCTTTCAATGGTTCGCCATGTCGCTGGCTTTGGTTCTGATTTATATCTTTGTTAATACCCGGCGTAAACAATAAGTTAGAGCTAAATAGACAACTATTAAACGATGCAATTATGAATGATACAAACAGTGATAATACAAGCAGTAACCCGGTTAACAGACCTGTTAACAATGCTATGCAGGGTAAAAAAAATCCGTACACCGTATGGTTTGTTGTTATTGCCTTCATCGCACCGGTTGCGCTGGCGTACATCATGTTCTTCTTTGTTGATGTCTCTTCATTTACCAATCGCGGTGAAATTTTAAATCCGATTGTCCATATTGAAGATTTCGAGCTTAAAAATGAAAACGGAGAACTAATTGCAAAAGAAGAACTAACTTATAAGTGGCGCCTGGTTTCTTTTTTAAGCAGCGAATGCAATACCGAATGCCAGGCCCGTCTGTTTGATACGCGACAGATACATAAAGCATTAGGCAAGAACCAGCATCGTATCATGCGTATGTTTGTCCACCTTGAACCTGCCGGTGAGGCATTGAAAAAACTGATAGAAGAAACGCATCCAGGCGTTATTCATGTTTATGGCGACGCTGAAATGATCACTAAAGTGTTGGCTAAAAATATTCGCAGTGACGCAGCGATTAACAATAATGAAACCTATATTATGGATCCTATGGGTAACGTAATGATGCGTTTCACGCAGGACCAGCCTAATAAAGACTTTCTCTATGATTTACGTAAATTATTGAAGGCTTCACAAATTGGATAATACAAAAACACAAATGTACGGCATCAGCTATAAGCTTGCCTTGAATGTCGTTTTACCATTACCATTGGCCGTCGCAGTTGCCCATAACGGTGTTGCAGTCTTACTGTTTGTTAATGAGCCTGGCAACCCTGGTGCATTATTCGGGCCTGAAAACGAAACAGCGCAGTTAGCATTAAGTAATAACTGGCAATAATAAATAACTGGATAATTTCGTAATGAATAGCAAAACCGAAAGCATCGATAAGGTCAGGTCCGAGAAGGCTACCTGGCGTGATTACTATGATTTGTGCAAGCCAAAAGTGGTCATGCTATTACTGCTTACCTCGATAGTTGGTGTTGTTCTGGCTAGCCCACCGGGTGAGATTTCATTATTTATCCTGGTAATGTCTACCCTGGGTATTGGCCTGGGTTCGGCTGCTGGCGCCGCAATTAATCAGATCGTTGAGCGGGATAGCGATGCCAGGATGGCCCGCACTGAAAACCGCCCCCTTCCCCAGGGTCGCGTAAGCCAGCAAAACGCCTTTATTTTCGCCATCATGATGGCGGCAGCATCGGTATTCATTTTAACGGCCTGGATCAATGTGCTTACCGCGGTACTGACTTTTGCCAGTATGATCGGGTATGCTGTTGTTTATACCATGTATTTGAAGAAAGCCACGCCGCAAAATATTGTTATTGGCGGGCTTGCCGGCGCGACACCACCGTTACTCGGCTGGACCTCGGTTACCGGCGCGGTAGATGCACACGGTTTGCTGCTGGTACTGATTATTTATACCTGGACGCCGCCACATTTCTGGGCACTGGCGATACACCGTCGTGATGATTACGCAAAAGTTAATCTGCCAATGCTGCCTGTGACGCACGGCATTCAATTTACCAAGTATTCAATACTGGGTTATACCATCCTGATGTTCATGGTTACCCTGCTGCCCTATCTTGCTTTCATGCGAGGTGAGTTTTACCTGGTATCTGCTGTAATACTAGGTATCTACTTCTTTTATAAAGTCTTTATGCTGATGTTTAGCAGTCGTAAAAATGCAGCAATTTCCACTTTTGTCTATTCAATAAATTATTTGATGTTGCTGTTTATTGCCATGGTAATCGACCATTATTTTGCCGGCACTGTTAGTCAGTTTTTGTGTGAAAACCTACAATATAAATGTTATCCATAATAAGGATTTTCTATCACTTTTATTGCCGGTAACTTGATCTAGCTCCATTTCTGCAACTGTGTAATATGTGTATACTGCTTGGATAATAACTATTTAATGAGCCTGCTTTGGCAGGTGTAATTTTCTATGTCTCTAAAATCAAGTAGTTTTGTTCTAGGCGCAGCTCTCGCTGCGTTATCAGCAGGTTACCTGCTGTCCGTGGTGCTGCAGGATGCAGTTGATCAAGATTTTGAAGCGGTCAATGAAAAAGCGCTGGAAGATGCGCGCAAGTATTTCTCGCCGATTCAAGGTTCAATTTTGTCACCAACACGAAAGATTGCGGTGCCTGATCTGACCAAGGATAACGGTGAAGCTTTTACCCTGGATGATTTAACCGGTAAATGGCATTTGTTGTTTTTTGGTTATACGCATTGCCCGGATATATGCCCGACCACGATGGGAACGCTTGCCCAGGCAAAAAAAATATCGAAGGTGAACAATCATATCTTTCCTGACGTCATATTCATCTCGGTCGATCCCGAGCGTGACAAGGTTGAATTGCTGGGTGACTATGTCCGCTATTTTGATAAAGACTTTATTGGTGTCACCGGCAGTGAAGATATGATTAAAGCGCTTACACTGCAGGTTAGCGTGGTTTATATGAAAATGGCTGAGCAGAAGCCGCAGAAAAAATCAGTAAAACATGCCAAGAAAGATGCCGGGAAAGATAAAGTAGCGAACAAGGACGCAGAAAGCAGCGGTTACCTTGTTGATCACAGTTCTGCCCTGCTGCTTGTTAATCCTGAAGGTCGCCTGGTAGCTTTTTTAAATCCGCCGCATAGTCCTGACGTTATTATTGATAGCTTCCAGTCCGTGGTTAATCAAAGCAATATGCCAAGCTTCTAAGCTCTGTTCTCTAGCCTGTGGTTCAGGTTGCTATTCAGAATGCTCGCCGTTACTCAGAAAGAAGACGGCTTAACAAACTAAGGCGCATCGTCAACCACTTCTTCTTTAGCCGCAATCAGGAAATCCTGCTTGTGTATATTCATTACCATTAATGTGCTGCTGGCAATGTAAATAGATGAATAGGTACCAATGACAACACCAATGATCAGGGCAAAGGCAAATCCATGAATGATCTCACCACCGAAGTAGAACAGCGCAAATAACACCAGCAAGGTGGTTAATGAAGTTACCAGTGTTCTTGCCAGTGTCTGGTTGATTGATATATTTAAAATTTCTTCTGGCGAGGTTTTCCTGATACTTCTGAATGTTTCGCGAATTCGGTCAAGCACCACTACGGTATCATTCAATGAATAACCGATAACCGCCAGGATGGAAGCCAGAACGGTAAGGTCAAACTCCAGCTGAAATAAGGAGAATGCACCGATGGTTATGATAACGTCATGTACCAGCGCCAGGATTGCGCCTACGGCTGATTTTAGCTGGAAGCGAAGGCTGATATAGATAAGGATGCCACCAAGAGCTACCAGCAAGGCAATGCCGCCATCGTCCCTTAATTCATCGCCTACCTGTGGGCCGACGAACTCTACCCGTCGCATGGTTACTTCCTGCTCAGAGGTGCTTTTTAAGACGGCTAAAATATTGTCACCAATAGTGGCTTTGTTGATATCTTCACGCGGTGCTATGCGAACAATAATATCTTTCGAGGAGCCAAAATTCTGCACCTGGGCATCCTTGAATTTTGCAGTGGCCAGAGCGTCTCTTACCTGCTCAAGGTTTACATCGTTCTTGTAGCCCGCTTCTATTAAATATCCGCCGGTAAAGTCGATGCCGAGGTTTAGGCCTTTAGTAGCGATGCTGCCCAGGGAAATTAAAATTAGCACTAATGAGAAAACCATGGCTGGTTTTCGTTTGTTCATGAAATTAATTAATGTCTTGTTGCTTGCGTGTGTTTGAGACATATCGTTTACCTGATGTTGGGTATTTTTAATTATTATTCGGTTTAGATCGATAACTTTTTAATATCGTGGTTACCGTAGAGCTTGTTAACGATGGCACGGGTGCCAACAATAGCGGTAAACATCGATGTTAAAATACCAATACTTAAAGTAATCGCGAAACCTTTGACCGGACCGGTGCCAAGGGAAAATAGCACAATGGCAGCGAGCAAGGTGGTGACGTTTGCATCAGTAATGGTGCTGAATGCTTTTTCATAACCGGAGTGAATGCTCGCCTGCGGAGAATTGCCGTTTTTAATTTCTTCCTTGATGCGTTCAAAGATCAGCACGTTTGCATCCACTGCCATACCGACCGTGAGAACGATGCCGGCGATACCGGGTAGCGTTAATGTTGCCTGCAACAATGAAAGCACGGCGATAATAATGACCAGGTTTGCGGTTAATGCGATATTGGCTATTATGCCAAAACCTTTGTAGTAAACCGACATGAAAACCAGAACCAGGCAGAAACCGATAATAACGGACATGAAGCCTCTTTCAATATTATCTTTACCCAGGCTTGGGCCAACAGTTCGCTCTTCAATGATTTCTACTGGCGCGCGCAATGAGCCTGCTCGCAGCAACAGGGCCAGGTCACGAGCTTCCTGTGATTCCAGTCCGGTAATCTGAAAACGCGCACTGAACTGACCCTGGATTGTTGCAACGTTGATTACTTCTTTTGTTGTCGTGCGTTGTTTTCTGGTTACGTCACCGACACGTTTAGTTTCAATTTTATTTTCGATGAAGACAACGCCCATCGGGTTGCCGATATTGTCACGTGTTGTGTCGCCCATTTTATTGGCGCCTTTTCCGTTCAGGCGAACCGTTACTGCCGGTGTACCTTTCTGGCTGTCAAAAGTTGATGCGGCATCAACAATCTGGTCACCGGTCACAATGACTCGGCGGTTTAACAATACCGGGCTGCCGTCGCGTTCGTGGTAAAGAATAGAGTTAAGCGGTGTGCGGCCGGTTTTCTCAGCTTCCAGCCAGTCGGCACGTGTGCCTTCAGCCATTCGGAATTCCAGTGTTGCGGTTGCGCCAAGAATCTTTTTCGCGCCGGCTGTGTCCTGTATGCCCGGTAATTGCACAACAATACGTGAACTTCCCTGCTGCTGGATTAGCGGTTCGGCAACGCCCAGCTCGTTAACACGGTTGCGCAGGGTAATAATGTTTTGCTGCAATGCGGCTTTCTTTTCGTTTCTGATGGCAACATCAGAAAGTTTTGCATGCAGGCTTAAGGTGTCTTCATCTTCACTAAATTCCAGTTCGCGGAACTGGCGTGGCAGTTGTTCTGCCGCTGACTGCATATGCTCAAGTTCACGGAAGTTAATGTGCATACCATCATCGTCACGGCGTACCCCGCGGTAGCGAATTTTCTCTTCACGAAGGTAGCTGCGAATATCGGATAGCGTGCTTTCTTCCAGGCGTTTTATGGCAGCAACCATATCGACTTCCATGAGGAAGTGGACGCCACCGCGCAAATCAAGGCCGAGGTACATTGGTGAAGCATTTAATGCACGTAACCAGTCTGGTGTAGCGGGTGCAAGGTTCAGTGCAACCAGGTACTGTTTGCCCAGTTCCTCTTTTAATGCATCAGCAGCAATCAGCTGTGTTTCAGTATCATTGAATCTAACCAGTAAATGTCCCTGCACGACTTCTGAGGATTTGAAAGCGATGTCTCTGGACTGTATGGTTTGCTCGACTGCCATCCTGTCTTCTTCAAGCAAGGATTTTGTGCGATGGCTTATTTGTATAGCAGGGTCTTCACCATACAGGTTGGGCAAGGCATAGATGCTGGAGACCAGCAATACAACGGCGAGTAAAATGTATTTCCACAGTGGATATTGATTCAGCATGGCTGAGTGTTCCCGGTTTTTGAAAGTTATTTTTGAATTATTCTTATATTTATAGTTAGTTAAAGCATCACTTATAAGCCGGCTTAAGCCTAAGTGGTTACTTTATATAGTCTATCTGGCAACAATAGCCACAGTATTAAATAATAGAACTGGCTACTGTTACCGCAGACTTTATTACTTTGCCATGTCCTTTATTGTGCCTTTGGGCATTATGTTCTGAACGGCTGATTTCTGTATATTAATAGACACATTGCTGGCAATTTCCAGGGTGATGAAATCGTCAGTTACTTTGGTGATTTTGCCAAGGATGCCGCCTGAAGTAATGACTTCTTCACCTTTTTGCAGATCGCTTACCATTTTTTTATGTTCTTTCTGGCGTTTGCTTTGCGGACGGATCAGGAAGAAATAAAATAATACAACCAGGCCAATCGGCAGTAGTAAAGATGCTAATGGATCAGCTGATTGCTGTGCTGCGGCAGTACCCGTTTCAGCAATTGCGTCGGAAATGAAAAAACTCATGATTATCCTCGTAGAATTAGAAGTCCGGACTTTTTACCTGTTCCGGGTTACTTAATTATTATGGCCACTATTGAGTCCCGTTTATGGTTCTTTATAGCGGCCTTTAATGGCGCGATATTATGCCACAAATCCACCCCTTTCAGTGTTTTATTCTGCTGTTTCCTGCTGGCGGTAAAATTCATCGGCAAATTCATCGAAGCGGTCATTATCTATCGCATTTCGAATATCGCGCATTAGCTGCTGGTAATAATATAGATTATGAATTGTGTTCAGCCTGGAACCCAGAATCTCACCGCATTTATCCAGGTGCCGCAGGTAGGAACGCGAGTAGTTTTGACAGGTATAGCACTGGCAGTTCTCATCGAGCGGGCGTATGTCGTCCTGGTAACGGCTGTTTCTGATTTTCAGGATACCTTTCGAGGTATAAAGAAAGCCGGTACGTGCGTGGCGAGTTGGGATAACGCAGTCGAACATGTCGATGCCACGCCTGACTGCTTCGATGATATCTTCCGGGCGACCGACACCCATCAGGTAACGGGGTTTTTCGGCAGGTAGTTTCGTTACGGTAAAATCCAGAACCTGGTTACGCTCTTCCATGGGTTCGCCAACCGATAAACCGCCAATGGCGTAACCGTCAAAGCCGAGAGCGGTCAGGCCTTCTGCGGATTCATGACGCAGTGCTTCATACATGCCGCCCTGCACTATGCCAAATAAGGCGGAAGCATTACCCTGATGGGCGGTTTTGCAGCGATCCGCCCAGCGCAGTGACAGGCGCATGGAGTCGCTGGCTTCCTGTTCCGTTGCTGGATAAGGCGTGCATTCATCGAATATCATGACAATATCTGAACCCAACTCCTTCTGTACCTGCATTGAATACTCGGGCGTTAATTCGATTTTTCTGCCGTCAACCGGTGAATTGAACAGAACCCCGTTTTCGCTAATCTTTCGCATATTGGCCAGGCTGTATACCTGAAAGCCGCCAGAATCCGTCAGGATGGGTTTCTGCCAGTGCATAAAATCGTGCAGGTCGCCGTGTTTGCGTATGATCTCGGTACCGGGCCGCAGCATGAGGTGGAAGGTATTACCGAGAATAATCTCAGCGCCGATACCGGTTAATTCCTCCGGTGTCATCGCTTTGACGGTGCCGTAAGTACCAACCGGCATAAAGGCCGGGGTCTGGATGGTGCCGCGTTCGAAGCTCAGTTGACCGCGTCGAGCACCATTATTTTCTTTGTTTAATTTGAATAACATCAGTAGTTTATGTAATATATTTAATCTATATAATAGGTTGTGTGCATATGAGTTTGGACTTCTTATTAGCTATTCGCGGAATAAATTCCGCTCCTACACGGTGCCGCTTTGCTAGCAGCGGAATTTATTCCGCGATGTTTAGTTGTTAATGTCTCACCTGGATTAACTGATAAACATGGCATCGCCATAACTGAAAAAGCGGTATTCATTAGCGATTGCTGATTCGTAACAGCGCATTATTTCATCTTTACCGGCAAATGCACTGATTAACATTAGCAGTGTTGACTCGGGCAGGTGAAAGTTAGTAATCAGCGCATCAATACTTTTGAAGCTGTAACCGGGGTAAATGAAAATATCGGTTTCACCACGGTATGCTTCGAGTTCACCGTGTAGCGATGCTGATTCCAGTGAACGAACCGTGGTTGTACCGACAGCAATAATACGCCCGCCTTTTTCTCGCGTTCGCCGGCATTTATCGACCGTATCCTGCGTTACATCGATGTATTCAAAATGCATTTTGTGGTCTTCGATCGCGTCACAGCGCACCGGCTGAAAAGTACCGGCGCCAACATGCAGGGTAACATAAGCGCTGTTCACGCCTTTTTGTTTAATCTTTTCCAATAATTCATCGTCAAAGTGCAGGCCGGCGGTTGGCGCTGCGACAGCGCCAGGAGCATCCGCATAAACTGTTTGATAACGCGACATATCCTCGACGGTGTCACCACGAGTGATGTAGGGCGGTAGCGGCATATGGCCTATTTGTTCCATGATATCTGCGATGGACTCGCCGTCAGGGCTGCTGAGTCGAAAAAGATCACCTTCCCGGCCTTCGACATTAACGCTGTATTGATGTGCCCTGCTTTCATCACAGAGCGTGATTTTACTGCCTGATTTTGGGGTTTTACTGGCCTTGAGGTGTGCCAGGCACGAATGTTTACCAGTCAGGCGCTCGATCAGTATTTCTACCTTACCCCCGGTTTCCTTGAAACCGTATATTCGCGCCGGGATAACCCGGGTATTGTTAAATACCAGCAGGTCATCAGGATTGATTAAATCCAGGATTTCATTGAACTGAAGGTGTTCAATAATTTTCTGTTGACGCGAATAGTGCAGCAGGCGGCTATGCGAGCGGATTTCGCAGGGTGTTTGAGCAATCAGGTGCTCAGGTAGATGGTATTGGAATTCGCGTGTTTTCATTGGCGGCGAATAATAACGCTTTCACGCGAAAGAATATATTACTGAACGCTGATTTTTAACTTAAATACCGTTTTAAGGTTTTATTTCAGGTGAGTCTGGCGAGTTACTAACTGCTCATTTTGCCAACAGCGCAACTGACAAAGGATTTAGCTTTTGCTTTCGCGGCTTTCAGGCCTTCTGCGGTACCGCTTTCGGGGTAACCCAGCTTTAGCAGCAGCATGCTTATCGCTTCGCGGCTGGATTCGTCACCGTTAATGCTAACGACACCATTTTCGATATCAACCTGGCAGTCATCCACCGCCTCATGGGCATTTAACTTTGTGCTGATGGTATTGGCACAGCCGCCGCATTTAATGTTTTCAACTGAAATCTGGTATGTCATCACTAGCCCCTTATGAAGCGTTTAACTAGCAGCCCATAAACTGCAGGTAGCCGCCGATATTATGTACCCGGTCTACCCCTAGTTGTTGCAGGTATTTTTTAACCATTTCTGAACGTGCACCGGTACGGCAATATAGTACTACAGGTTTGGTGGTATCAATATCATCTTTTAAATGCTGAAAACTATTGATAGGCATGTTGATGGCACCAGTTAGTGCGCCCTGGCTGAATTCGACAGGTGAGCGAACGTCGATAAGCTGGCCTCCTTCACTCATGATTTCCTTTAAAAAACTGCAATTGTATCTCTCAATCATAATTAAATTAGTAATAGCGAAGAATATAAGGATTCTATTATATTTGGATAATTATTTCAATATCAATGTGTTAAGTCTATGCGCCTGTTCTGCTTTATTAACAGGCTTTATTGCGTCTAGAATACGCCAGCAAATAACCCGGTGTTAATAGAGGAAGCACTATGTTTAAAACGAATGAATATTTTGACGGAAAAGTGAAATCAATAGCTTTTCAGGGTGATTCAAAGGCCGCCACAGTCGGTGTTATGGCGGCAGGCGAGTATGTGTTTAATACGGCTGAAAAAGAAAAAATGAGCGTTGTTTCTGGTGAGCTGGTTATCCAGCTGGCCGGAGAGGATAACAGTAAATCTTACACCGCTGGCCAGTCGTTTGAGGTTGCTGCAGACAGCTCTTTTACTGTTTCTGTGCCAGCTGATTGTGCTTACTTATGTGAGTACGGCTAAGTCAGTTATTTGCTAAAAAATCGTATTATGTGAAGTGCCGCACATTTTAGTGGCAGATTTAAGGCGAAAATGCTGATAGTGATTTTTAACGGCAAGTTTTTAACGGCAAGTAGTAGGTGTATCGCGTGAGTAGCCGAGTTTTTCGTTCCATTACAAGTATTTCCATTGCTGTAGCCAGCCTCATGTTACTGGCCTGTAACTCCCAAAACCTTCAGCAGGCACAGTCTGGCATGTGTCCACAGCAGCGGGCGACGGAAATGGCTCCAGCTTTTTCGGCCAGCCAGTCTAATCCACTAGATATTAATGAACAGAATTTTGAGGCCGGCAAAGATCTCTATCTAAAAACCGTAAAACCGGTTGCCTGTGTTGAATGTCATGGTGAGCGCGGTGACGGCAACGGCCGCATGGCCAGTATGTTTGAACCGGCACCGAGGAATTTTACCTGTTCTGAAGTGGTTGCTGATTTACCGGATGGCCAGCTGTTCTGGATTATCAAAAACGGTTCTATTGGCACCAGCATGCCAGCATTTCATAGTTTAAGTGATGAACAAATCTGGCAGTTAACAATGTACCTGCGTAGCTTCGAAATAAAAACTGAAGTCACCATGAAATAGTATTTCAGACTATCGTGATTGCCAGCCTTTAATTAAATCCCTGTTATTAACCCGTTGATATTTTTTCATGTGTCGTCACAATGAACACATGAGTACATTAGAACAGCTGAGTTTCAGTAACAGCTTCAGCACCCTTCCTGAAATATTTTATTCAGAACACAAACCAAAAGCATTGTCGGGAGATTTTTTAATTCACTTTAATCACGCTGTAGCCGCTATGCTGGGGCTGGATGAGAGTGAATGTGAACGCAGTGATTTGCTGGATATTTTTACCACGAAGAAAAAATTTACCGGTTTCAAGCCAGTCGCCATGTGTTATGCCGGGCATCAGTTTGGACATTTTGTTCCGCGTTTAGGTGATGGCCGCGCAATATTACTTGCGCAGTTACGCAATGAAAATCAGACCTGGGATCTTCAGTTAAAAGGTGCCGGTCCAACTTTGTACTCACGCGGCAGTGACGGCCGAGCCGTGCTTCGTTCTTCTATACGTGAATATTTATGCAGTGCTGCAATGCACGGTTTAAATATAGCAACTACGCATGCACTGTTTTTATCAGGCAGTTCTGAAGAAGTATACCGCGAAGAGATTGAACCGGGTGCCATGGTATTGCGCGTGGCGCAAAGTCATATACGTTTTGGCAGCTTTGAGTATTATTTTTATTCACAGCGTTATGATGATCTAAAGTTGCTGGCCGATTATGTACTGCAGCAGTATTACCCTCACCTGCTGCATGAAAAAAATCCGATGCATGCTTTTTTAGATGAAGTGATTGCTGACACTGCAGAGCTTATCGCTAACTGGCAGGCGGTAGGTTTTGCTCATGGCGTGATGAATACCGATAATATGTCAATTCACGGTATCACGCTGGATTATGGTCCGTTTGGCTTTGTTGAACAGTTTGATCCCCAGTATATCTGCAATCATTCTGACCATCATGGCCGTTACGCTTTTAATAAACAGCCGGAAATCGGTTTGTTTAATGTTAGCTGCCTGGCGCAGGCATTATTGCCGGTATTACACGACGATCCCGATGAAGCGGTAAAACTGGCTAAACAGTCACTGGAAAATTATCAACCGGCATTCATGAAAAACTATGCAGCGCTCATGCGTAAAAAGCTGGGTTTTGTCCAGGCCAGGGATGAAGATCAAACGTTAATTACTGCACTGCTGGAGTTACTTGAAGCCGGTCATGTCGATTACACTATTTTCTTCAGGCGCTTAAGTCACTTATTAAGCGATGAAAATATCGTAAAATGCCGTGATCTGTTTATTGATCGTGAGTCATTTGATCAGTGGTTTGCGCAGTACCAGGAACGCTTAAGCATTGAAAACAGCTCAGCCGAAGAGCGCAGTGAGCAAATGAAAAAGGTCAATGCAAAGTTTATCTTACGAAATTACATGGCAGAAAAAGCGATCCGAAAAGCGCAGGATGAAAACGATTATTCTGAAATAGAAAATTTGATGAAAATACTACAGCAACCATTTGATGAGCATAGTGAGTTTGAACATTATGCCGGCCACCCACCGGAATGGGCGCAGCAGATAGAAGTGAGCTGCTCATCATAGGTGTAGTGTGAATCACTCCGATACAACCCTTTATTATGTGCATGACCCGATGTGCAGCTGGTGCTGGGGCTTTCTTCCGGTGTGGAAGCAGGTTCAGGCTGCACTGCCGCAAACGCTGCCGGTAAGATATGTGCTGGGCGGTTTGGCACCCGATACGGATGAGCCTATGCCCGAGAGTATGCAGCGAACCATAAAACAGACCTGGCAAAGAATTCAGCAGGAAATACCGGGAACGCTGTTTAATTATGATTTCTGGGTAAACTGCCAGCCACGGCGTTCCACCTATCCTGCCTGCCGCGCGGTGCTGGCAGCGGGTATGCAGAGTGAAGTAAAGGCCAGGAAAATGCTGCTGGCGATACAGCAGGCCTATTATCTGCAGGCAAGAAATCCTTCTGATAATACGGTTTTAATCGCGATTTCCGCTGAAATCGGCCTTGATAGCAGCCTGTTTGAGCAGGATTTTTACTCCGGGCAATGTAAAACATTGTTAACAGAGCAGCTGCAGCTGGCGTCAGCTCTTGAGGCTTACAGCTTTCCTGGTTTAGTATTACGGCGTAATGAATCTAACACTATGATTTCTATAGACTATACTAACAGTGATTCGATTGTTTCTGAGGTATTGAAGCATATTTGATCCAGCGAGTTAATTGTTACTAAATCACCTTTAAATACCAACCCCCCATATGGATTACCAAGATTGATGCTGCACACTATTAGACATCACCTGAATATAACGATTGCTGCTGTCTGTCTGATCGCCGCCCCATACGTTTATGCTGTTAATGTTGCCGATGTGGCGACTGGTGGTGTCACCGCTGCCCAAATGCAAACGGCATTAACAGGTAGTGGCGTCACAATCAGTAATTTAACGATAACACCAATTGCAGGCTGCACGGTCAATCAGGGTGTGGGTGTTTTCAGCAATGGTACGACACCGGTCGGTCCCGGTCCGGTGCTGGGTGTGTCTACCGGTGTAGTGGTATCGAACAGTGCTTTTGATATTACTACGGGTAGTGGTGACCAGGTTGATACCTCGAATAACCGGGCTAATAATACCAACCTGTTATGCAGCGGTACGGCCAGTGATGCAGATATTGTTGCGATTGAGCCGGCGGCAGTAGCTGGCGAATATGCTGCAATTGAATTTGATGTGGTGCCCACTGCAGCCATCCTGGCTATCCCCTTTCAATTTGGTTCAGATGAATTCCCTGAATATGTCTGCAGTAACTTTGGTGACCTGGTTGGAATATTTGTCAGTGGCCCCGGTATTTCTGGTCCCTATTCCGGTGGGCTGAATGCTGAAAACTACGCTAAAACATCATCTGGCCAGCTTTCTTCCATTAACTGGGTTAATACGGGTGTGGTCGGTATTAACGGCAACATTGCAAACTGCGGTAGCCTGGCGAACTCGGCTTATTATTCGGATAACAGTAATGGTAATACCACAGGCGGTAATGCTGTAGTCGCAACAACCAATGCCAATCTTGAACTGGATGGTTTTACCAATACCCTGTTTCAGCCGATTAACGTTACCCCTGGCCAGACCTACCATGTAAAAATTGCAGTAGCTGATGCCGGTGACAGGCAATATGATTCAACGGCGTTTATTCACCCTCTTTTTAGCACAACCACCTTTTCCGGTTTTGACCTGGGTGACGCGCCGGACAGTTATAAAACCCTGACCAGCAGTGGTGGCCCGAGTCATGGCGTTGATAATTCAATTTTTATCGGTGCTGCAGCACCTGACAATGAAGTAACAGGTTTACCCTCTGTGAATGCAGATGGCGATGACCTTGATAATGCCGATGATGAAGATGGTGTGGCCAGTTTTCCTGTGCTCAGCAGCAATGCAACAAGTTACAGTGTGAATGTTAATGTCACTAATAACTCAGGCAATTCTGCCAGGCTTGTAGGCTGGATAGACTTTAATCGTAATGGCACTTTTGAGTCAGGTGAAGGTACGCAAACTAACATTGCAAATGGAACGACAGGCGCAACAGTCGCACTAAACTGGCCGGCATTAAGCGGTCTGGTTATCGGTGATAGCTATGTGCGCATACGTTTTTCCAGTGACCTTGGACTGTCTGTTTTTAGCACCGGTGGAACCATGTCTGACGGTGAAGTGGAAGACTATTCGATCCCCATTGTAGGGGTGAATTTTGACAAGTATGCCAGCACCAACGCAACCTGTAGCGATACACTCGATGCGATCACGGTTACCAGTGGTACCAATGTTTATTATTGTTATACCGTTTCAAATCCGAATGCGATTCCATTTGTTATCAGTGCTGGAAACACCTCAGATGACCAGGGCCATGATTTATCCGGACTGGAACAGAATTACCTGCCTGCAGCATCGCAAACAGTCATTGTCGGTCCAATCGTTGCTGGCAGCGCGCAATTACCAACAGGTAACACTACGGTAAATAATGCACAGGTTATAGCCACTATTAGCGGTAACGATGTACCCGATAATGAATCAGCCAGTGTTACCGTTAATGTTATTCCGCCCGCCAGTGGCATCAAGCAGCTATATTTCGATGCCTTAAATACTGCTGCGCAAGATCTTACCCGTGTGCCGCCCGCTGCACAGACGGTAACGCCAGATTTAGATGTACTAACGCTTAACCAGTCAGTGCCATTTGCTGCGCCGTTTACTATAACCGGTGGCAGTACAACGAATGTGCAACTACGTATACGCCGTCGTAATGGTGGTGGCGGGCGTACTATTCAAGTTGATTTGTACAATGGCGGTACAGCAACATTGATTGCTTCAAATACTGCAAACTGGAATTCAGGAGCCTGGACCACTGTTACAGTGCCACTTGCTATTGCGGCGGATGCAAACTTTGCGATTGGTGATTTTGTTCGAGTGGTGATTACTAACACGCCAGCCAGCAATGGTGATATCAGGGTAAGTTCGCTGAGAAACGGCATTCGTTCCGAAGTACAGATGCAGTCAGGTACGGTGATTAATGTTGATAATATTGACGTATTTTCTGCACCTTATCCCGCTGTTACAAAATTCTCATCGTATGAACCGGGAAATACCGTCTACATCCGCGCCACAGTGAGTGACCCTTTTGGCAGTGCCGATATTAACGGAGCAAACATTACCATTACTGATCCGACGCCATCGGTTCCAGTTAATAATGTTGCCATGACATCGGTTGCAACACCGACAGCTGCAACACGTGTTTATGAATACATGTATGTTATTCCAGCAACGCCAGATGGTTTCTGGAGCCTGAGTGTTACTGCCAATGAAGGTACTGAAGGTACGGTGTCACATACCGCGCTGGCAACAATGATTGTCGGTACGGCTAATATCACGGTCAGTAAAAACAGCCAGGTTTTATCCGACCCGGTTAATGCTACAGAACCAAAAGCAATTCCAGGGGCCATTGTTGAATATACTATTGGTGTAGTAAATAGCGGTTTCGGCTATGTTGATACTGACTCATTTATTATTACCGACCCATTATCACCTAGTGTTACTTTTTACTTTGGCTCGCCGCTTGATCCGGTAAACATGATCGATGGGGTTACTGCAAGCGGTCTTACTGTGCCCTTAAATATTGGCCCTGTGGCTGATCCGCTTGATGATATTGACTATTCCAATGACGGTGGTTTATCGTATATCGTACCGACACTCGACGCTGGTGGTTTTGACATAACGGTACCGCCCATCAACTATATTCGTATAAACCCCAAGGGTGAATTCAGCGGCAGTGACGGGGTGAATAATCCATCGATGGAAATCAAGTTCAGGGTCCGGGTTGAATAAGCAAGAGTTAAAATTAACTTGATCCAGCAGACATAAAAAAGCTGGTTATATAAATAACCAGCTACAAGGGTGCTGCTTTATAATTGTTGTTTATTCGTTATCCGGGTTCGTAATGCGCCGAGATATTATGCTGCCAGCGCAGTAATTACGTTTCCTAAAGCGTGGTCAAAGGTTGAATGGTCAGCCAGTACGCGTGATCGATTTTCTTCCAGTTCACGGGCAAAATCTTCAGCATCTTTTTCAATTACTTTTATGCCTTTCCTGTTAACAAAGACCAGCTGCGCGGCATCAGTAAGAATAACGGATAATTTAAGCCGTCTTACCGGTTTGTCTTCACCGTTATAAATTTCATACCACATGCCCGGTTTTGTAGAGTTGGTCAATTGCGCTATTTTCTGTTTGGCAATATCAGTTTGTTGCTGTATAAATTCAAGTTCTTCCTGTAAGTTGTCGCTCGACGCTTCACAGATGTCTTCTTCAATTTCACTGTTGTTTTCATCCACAACTTTATAGCCGAACTCATCAATCATCGACATGAGATAATTTTTTAATTCTGAAATCTGGTTACTGATTTCATCTTTATTCTGTTGTGTTTCGTATAACTCATCATTCATCGCTTCGAGCAATGCAGCGTGATTGTTTTTGATCAGATCGTATTGTGAATTGTACTTAATAGGCTGTATACATTTCAGTAAGAGTTTCAGCAGCAATACAGATTGCAGCCACTCTTCACTATTACGCCCGTGCCGTATATAACGGTTAAGCATTAATGTGGACCAGTGTTTAAGCACTAATGGCCTGACATTATTTGGTATTTTTTTATCGCAGGAAATCATTTTCAACTGTGTAATAACAATGTTACGTGCATGTTCCTGCAGGATTTTTTTCTGTTCAGATCTTTCTGTCTCTGAAGTTAACGCGTCTTCTTTCTGCAGGATAATTTCAAGTGCGTCTACAGCCTCTTCGAACGACTGTATGTCGATATCGAATTTATCAAGAATGTCATCAACGATACTTTCTAGTTCATCATAAAGATGGTCTTCTTTGGCGTTGATGCCTTTGCCAGCAGTGGTTAACAGGTCTACGGTATTTCTCGCTGGATGTTTTTCATTATCAAAAAGTGTACGGTCCATCATCGCTACTTTCATTACAGGTACCTGTAACTGGTAAATTAAGCTGGTCATAATTTCTGATACAGTCGTGTCATCAGAGATTGCGCCAAACATCATACCTACAAAATCGATACTTCTCTCATCAAGTAAATTAACCTGCTTATCAACAATGCCACCATTTTGTTTACTGATGTCAGAAAGAACTTCCTGCTTGATTTCTTCTGTCGTCAGGATTTCTGCAGCAGTATTTAACGTTGATATTTTTCGTTGTAGTGATGACAGCGCTTTAACAACTTCTTTACGCTGGTAACAGTTCTTGCCTTCTATGTCCTGCTGTGTCGGTGTACGCAAAAATGATTCAGGTAATTGCAGTTCATCGCCACTGATTGTCATGTCGCCGCTCATGAATTCGTTAACGATACGACTGATATCCTGATTAGAGCGAGGAATAAAATCTGTAGATACTTTTTCTGTTGGATCGTAGTAGCTGGCGACCTGTGTAGAAACTTGATCCTCTTCTTCGACTTCTTCCTGCTTGGTTGTTTTCAACATGATTTCAGGCATGATGTTATTCTCAATGAGAATCTTGTTAATGGCTTTAAACATTACACCAAGTTTTGAGCAGACTTCCTGATCAAAGAGTTTGTAGAACACCAGTTTTACTTCAATATCTATATCAATGTTTTCGATGGTTTTCTGAAAAACCTGGCATATGTGCCTGGGATCGAGTGATTCTTTGTCAATAGCGTTCTCATACATCAACTCGATGTATTCAAGACGCGCTTCAAGGTGATTAACGTCTTCACCATATAAATTCATTGCTTTGGCGTGCATGGTTGTAATCGCAACCATTTCATCCATTTCATCCTGACCTACCAGGCTCAGCTCGTTTTCGTCTTTTGCAGATAAGGACTTTGAAGTTGATAATGCGTGGTTAAGGTTGATAAAGAAATGATGGCTGATGTCATTTTTTTCAGTTCTGAATATACGGGTGCAGTCCATATATTTCATCTGTTCTTCATCAGTGGCTGCTTTTTCAGCGAGATCGAACAACATGTTATCCGCGCTGTTAAGCATCTGATTGATCAAAATCATCAGGTGATCATTGACGCTGGTAAATACCTTATCAATGATTTTCGAATATTTAAGCGATTCGTTATTTTGTACTGAAGTGTCTTGATTTAAGCCCATTGCAATGATCCAAAATAATATATGGTTAAAAAAGCACCAGTATTTGGCGTTTTACACGCACAATAAAGGGTGTTTTATTATATTTTTAAGTACATTTTGGGTTGCATGCGGTGAGTACAGGCATGCAGTAGAAATTTATGATTTATTCAATTGAGTTGTAACTGTTTGAAATATCTAAAAATAGAATGTTTATTATAGAAACTGCCAAACAACTGTTAAACACTTAATGTAACTATAGTCTGGTGTGACATTATTTCAACAGGTTTGTACCAAAAATTGACAGCTCACTGTTGATTTTCCGACAGACGGTCTATTTGCCTGGAGCGCTTCTAAAATTTGGCCAATGTTTTAGACAATTTCCAGTAAATTGAATCACTTAGTACCCTGCTGCTTATTGTTTGCCCGGTATAGATAATCATGGATCACTGATAATTGATCTTCGTCGACAATCAGAAAGTGTGGTGTTCCGTTTAGCTTTTTATTATGTGCCCGCATCCAGTGGTACATGGCAACGCCGCTACCATCAAAGTAATCATATAACTGCTGGTAGGTTTCAATAAAAAGTGCCGCGCGCTGCCCTGCTTCACTATCCTGTTTAATAAGACGTTTGCCGGATGTTAACTCGCCAATATCGCTGCACTGCAGCTTTAAAATGCGTGCCAGTTCGGCGTGATACATGCCCAGTAATTCAATAACCTGTATAACCGAGCAGGTAAGCTTACGCTCATTTTGAGCGGGATTATCTAGCTTGAAAACCATGATTTATCGCTTACATAGACAGTTAGATATAAATGGGACTGTCACCACTTTTCCATAATTCATGTTTCTGAAAAACATCCTGAAAAAGTTCGGAGTCGATTAGTTTATCAAGCCATGCTTTGACCCTGACATATCGTGACTGCTCAAACCATTCCTTATCAACCAGTGAAAATTGACGCACAAACGGAAAGACACCGATATCTGCCATTGTTATACGGTCGCTTAACAGGAACGTATTGTCATTGAGCATGTCTTCCAGTTCTTCGATGAATTCTTCGCAGGCGTGACGATAATAGTCGGCACTGTGTTCCGGATAGCGATCAGCATACTTATAGTGGTCGAGATCTTCCTTGAATGAAAAAT
Source organism: uncultured Gammaproteobacteria bacterium (assembly GCA_963711255.1). Classification (GTDB taxonomy): domain Bacteria; phylum Pseudomonadota; class Gammaproteobacteria; order SZUA-229; family SZUA-229. The sequence continues at coordinate 37,310 of CAVQDO010000034.1, forward strand.
CGTTGGTTTCGATGAGGATTTCTGAATCAAGTAAAAACTCATTATCTGTGCCAAGCCAGTTGTCAGGATCATTTTGCTGCAGCGCCCATTTGACTATGTCCCAGCTTTCATCAATGACTTTGCCATCAGGCAGAACCAGCACAGGCACTGTTTCATGTTCTGAAACGGACAGCGCTTCTTCGGGCATGTTGCTTAATTCCACTTCGCGCAGCTCAACGGTCTGAGCCGATACTTTTAACGCCATATGCGCGCGCATGCAGTACGGGCAGCGGCGAAAGCTGTATAAAACGGGGTGAGTCATAATTCTAAAGTTTATCGTATTTGAATTTAAATATAATCAGCAAAACACTCATTATTGCGATAAGACTGGCACCGGATAACAAAGGTATGTTTTGTGTCATGGCGGCATGTGCAGCCCAGAAGCCATTGCCTGAAACCGATAATACGAGCATCAGCATTGAAACATCATCAGTATGGCGTGTTTGTCAATGCTTTAAAAATTTGCGGCACAAGAATCAGGGTGCAGAGTATTGACGCGATCCAGCCTAATAAAACTTCTATAGTCACGGGTTAATCCTACTCTAACGATGTTTTTGGCTTGAGAGCCTGTTTTGCTGACGTACAGCTTCTTTTTCCTGTTTTCTGTGCTGGCTGATGATATTCGCTTCAGAGCCAAGGTGCTGCTCGCCGCGTTCTCTGGCCAGTTGCATCTGTCGCTCTCGTTCGGCAAAGCGATGACGTTGCTGTTCTGATTTTTTATCATGGCAGCTGGGGCAGCTAACACCGGCTATATATTTTTCACTTTGTTTATCATCTTCTGTAATCGGCAGGCGGCAGGCATGGCACTGGTCGTAACTGCCTTTTTCAAGGTTATGGTCGACACTGACGCGGTTATCAAAGACAAAGCATTCGCCCTGCCACAATGATTCATCCTGCGGTACAGTTTCCAGGTATTTAAGAATGCCGCCCTGCAGGTGATACACTTCTTCAAAACCCTGCTCTTTTAAATAAGCGGTCGATTTTTCACAGCGGATTCCGCCGGTACAGAACATGGCGACTTTTTTATGTTTGCCGGGTTCCATGTTGTTTTTAACGTACTCGGGAAATTCTCGAAAGGTTTCAGTCTCAGGGTTGACCGCATTTTTAAAAGTGCCGATACCTATTTCATAATCGTTGCGTGTATCGACCAGCAGGACGTCCGGGTCAGAAATTAAATCATTCCAGTCTTCAGGCTTAACATAAGTCCCTACAACACGGTTCGGATCAATACCGGTGACACCCATGGTGACAATTTCTTTTTTGAGTTTTACCCGGGTGCGGTAAAACGGCATCGTGTGTTCATAGGATTCTTTGGTGCGCAGGTCTTTAAGTCGTTCATCAGAGCGCAGCCAGTGGTGCAGCTTATCGATGGCTGCCCTGCTACCAGCGACAGTACCGTTAATACCTTCCTGTGCAAGTAACAAGGTCCCCTTAATGTCGTTTTCAACCATGTAGTCGTACAATGGTTTGCGCAGTGCCTGATAGTTATCAAGCGTAACAAAATGATAAAGCGCAGATACAACGAAATGCGGCATAGTTATTTCCTGTGTTTGAATTGCCCGGTTCCCCGTGAAATGTGTTGTTTAATACAGGGTCAGCTAAAGCGCTAATTTTACCCTATGTTTGGCCGTGATGCCTGTCCATGTATAAAATATGCGCCATATACTGTTAATATCCGCTTCATAAATAATAATCCAGAAATACAATAACCAAGAAAAACTATGCAATTGATCAATGAGTGGGTTTCAGCCCTGAACAGCATTGTCTGGGGCCCGTTAATGCTGTTCCTTATTTTAGGAACCGGCCTGTATTTGATGTACGGCCTGTCATTCATGCCTTTACGACGAATTGGCTACAGCTTCAGGCTGTTATGGCAGGGACGTGAAAAGAAAGACGGCGAAGGCGATATTGCGCCATTTAATGCCCTGATGACCTCCCTTTCTGCCACTATTGGCACCGGCAATATTGCGGGAGTGGCGACTGCCATTTTCCTCGGTGGCCCGGGTGCCCTGTTCTGGATGTGGTGTACTGCCCTGGTTGGTATGGCGACAAAATATGCCGAAGCGGTACTTGCTGTTAAATACCGGGAGGTGGATGGCAATGGACATCATATTGGCGGCCCTATGTTTTATATCAAAAACGGGCTGAAACCACACTGGGCCTGGCTAGGCACCTGTTTTGCGATTTTTGGTGCACTTGCCGGTTTCGGCATCGGAAACACCATACAGGCTAATTCTGTCGCCGATGTAATGAACAATACCTTTGCGGTACCGCACCTTGTAACCGGGGTTATTATCGCAATACTGGCTGCACTGGTATTGATTGGTGGCATTGAGCGTATTGCCAGTGTCGCCGGCAAGCTGGTTCCACTAATGGCACTAACTTATCTGTTTTCTGGTCTGTTCATTTTACTGCTGAATTTCGAAACATTGCCTGCTGCTTTTTCATTGATATTTACACACGCGTTCACCCCGGTCGCAGCGACTGGCGGCTTTGCCGGTGCTGCTGTATGGGCAGCGATACGTTTCGGTGTGGCACGTGGTATTTTTTCCAACGAAGCCGGATTAGGCAGTGCGCCCATTGCTCATGCCGCAGCAGCTACCAACAATCCGGTAAAACAGGGACATATTGCGATGCTGGGAACATTTATTGATACCATCATCCTTTGCTCGATTACGGGTCTGGTGATCATTACCAGCGGTGTATGGACACAGGGGGAAACCGGAGCAAGCCTGTCATCGGCCGCTTTCGAATCACTGCTTCCGGGTGCAGGTGGTTATATTGTTACCTTTGGCCTTAGTATTTTTGCTTTTACCACAATATTAGGCTGGAGCTTTTACAGCGAAAAATGTGTTGAGTTCCTGCTGGGTGAACGCGCAATAAAAGTATTTAGATTGTTCTGGATAGTGGCCATACCTATTGGTGCTTCCGCCAGCCTGGATTTTATGTGGCTGGTTGCCGATACCCTGAATGCTTTAATGGCAATTCCTAACCTGCTTGCACTGATATTATTAAGTCCGGTTGTTTTTAAATTGACCAGAGAGCACTTTAATCAATAAGCGTTAACCGCTTTTCTATTGGCATGTTTCCTGATTTTACGATACTGGATATAGCGCTTAGCGCGTTGCTGTTTATGTGGGCAGGCTTTGTCCGCAGTGGCCTGGGTTTTGGCGGCGCTGCCCTGGGGCTGCCTTTCATGCTGTTTATTTATAATCAGCCGCTTTACTGGCTGCCGCTAATTGGTGCCCACCTGCTGTTTTTTTCCGCCTTAACACTGCGCACCCGCTTGAACAATGTTAACTGGGAGTATTTAAAATCCTCCCTTTACTACATTATCCCGCCGGCACTGGTCGGGGTATTTGGTTTGATTAGTCTGCCCAATCTGTGGATTGTTACTTTCATATACAGTATTACCCTGTTCTATGCCGTGATGTGGCTGTTGAATAAAAGTATTCACAGTGAAAGTGCCTGGATAGACCGGTTTCTATTGATCTTTGGCGGTTACGTTGCCGGTACCTCGTTGACTGGTGCGCCGATAATGGTTGCGGTATATGTGCGTAATGTTGTTCAGTCACAATTACGTAATACGCTTTTTGTGCTCTGGTTTATTTTAGTCAGTATTAAAATGACTACGTTTGCGGCTTTAGGTGTGGATTTGAATATTATGACTGCCCTTGTCTTGCTGCCGGTTGCGGCGATTGGGCATTTTATTGGATTGAAGACGCATGACATTATTTTGCAGAATGATGTTTTGTTTAAGCGGGTTATTGGTGGCATGTTGATGGTTGTTAGCGGGCTGGCGCTTTGGAATATTTGGTAGTTTTTTATTTCCCGTTTGTATTTACGATTGGCGTTAATATTTTCTTTTGGTTGCTTACTTAGGCTTTGCGGTTCTCGCACCGCGGGCGAGTTACTCTTTTGTCAGCAGCAACAAAAGAGTAACCAGAAAAGTGCCGCCCCGACTTGTTTGCCCCGAGAAAAGCACTCGGGGTTCCTGACTTTGGGTGCATTGCCTACGAGCCGTGCTGATGCGCCGTCCGGGCGCAGCATCACTAAATCCGCCGTCCATGGCGGATTTGCTCTACCAATGCGCCCAAAGTCAGCAAACAAAAGGGGGGTAAACAAAGAAAAACAAGAAACGAAACAAAAGCTTCTCCAGCTATGGCGCTACGCGCCATGTTTTTTGCTGTGTTCTAGTTGGTGCTATTGACTCTGTTGTTGACTTTGACTTTTCCGCCTTCGATAGCTGAATTTGCCAACACGTAGAGCAAATCCGCCATGGACGGCGGATTTAGCCACGCTGCGCCCGGACGGCGCATCGGGGCGGCTCGGGCCAAAGTAAGCATACACACCTTAAGCAAACACCAACGCCAAAAGAACAGACACCCTCAAATTCAGGTTCCCCGGACGCTTCTCCGGGGCTATCGAGTTCGCGGCGGCCTTTTCTGGTTACTCTTTTGGGCTGTAGCAAAAGAGTAACTCGCCCGCGGTGCGAGAACCGCAATGCCAAAGTATGCAAACCATAGAAAATATTGACGCCAATAGGAAATAAAAAACGCAAAACCCCAAATACCCACAAACAACTATACGCACACAACTAAATCTACCTTAAAATACCCCGTTCAATGAGTACAAAAGTTAAAAACAAGAAAAATGTCTGAATTTATCCCCGGTCAGCGTTGCATCAGCGATGCTGAACTACAAATGGGGCTGGGCACCATTTTAACGGTTGAAGCACGGACCTTAACTGTACTATTTATGGCGACCGGCGAAACCCGTACCTATGCAATACAAACAGCACCGCTCACACGAGTGCTTTTCTCCATCGGTGATACTGTAACCAGTCACGAAGGTGTCAGTGTTACGGTTAAAGAAGTAGCCGAGAATCATGGTCTTGTCACCTACTCCGGCATTGATAGTAATGGCAAGGTGTATCAGCTTGAAGAAGCCGAACTTGATAACTTTATACAATTGAATCGGCCCTCCGAACGATTGTTCAATGGCCAGATTGATAAAGACAACTGGTTCGAACTGCGTTATCAAACGCTTTTGCATAAGAGTCGACTGGCTAAGTCGGATCTATACGGTTTAGTGGGCAGTCGCACCAGTCTAATATCTCATCAGCTATATATCGCTCATGAAGTAGCCAATCGTTATGCTCCGCGTGTGTTACTGGCTGATGAAGTTGGCCTCGGAAAAACCATAGAGGCCGGCCTGATTCTGCACCACCAGGTATTAACCGAACGTGCGAAGCGACTATTAATTGTTGTACCGGAAACCCTTATCCATCAGTGGCTGGTAGAAATGCTGCGCCGCTTTAATCTTCATTTCAAAATTTTTGATAAGAACCGCTGTGATGACTTAATCCAGGAAAACGATTTTGATAATATTTTTCATTCTGAACAGTTTGTTTTGTGCAGTATTGATTTCCTGGTAAGTAACTCAGCTGTTTTTGAACAGTGTGTGATGGGTGAATGGGATTTGATGGTGGTTGATGAGGCTCACCATCTGCAGTGGTCAGCAGAAGAACCCAGCATCGAGTATATGGTGGTTGAGCAGTTAAGTTACCACACCAAGGGTGTTTTACTGCTGACAGCTACGCCCGAGCAGCTTGGCAAGGAAAGTCATTTTGCACGCTTACGATTACTTGACCCCAATCGTTTCCCTGATTACCAGCAGTTTATCGAGGAAGAAGAAAACTATGAGCCTTATGCTCAGCTTATAGAAGATTTACTGAGTGGCCAGGCGTTAAGCGATACGGATTTCGAGCTTATTCATGCCACGATTCAGGAAGGTGATAATTTAAGCTTGCTTAATCAAATGCAGGATAACGGCAGCCAGGATGAGGAGCAAATGCAGCATGCTCGTACCGAACTGGTTGAACACCTGCTTGATCGTCATGGCACAGGCCGTGTTTTATTTCGAAATACCCGCTCTGCAGTTAAAGGCTTTCCAGAAAGAAAACTTGAAAGTTATGCCCTGCCAATGCCTGAAGCCTACACGCAATTACAGGCTGAACAGGCTATCCAGTTATTAACCCCCGAGGTTCTGTATCAACAACAGGGTCTTGCAGAGCACTGGACTAAAATTGACCCAAGAATAAACTGGTTGAGCAAAAAATGTGCTGAACTTTATCCGCAAAAAATTCTGGTTATTGCTGCTAATGCTGATACAGCGCTGGAAATTACACAGTACTTTAAAACCCAGACTGGATTGCATGCTACAGCTTTTCATGAAGGACTGAGCATTGTTGAACGTGATCGCGCCGCTGCATTTTTTGCGGATTTTGAAACGGGAAGCCAGATCCTGGTATGTTCGGAAATTGGCAGTGAAGGCCGAAACTTTCAGTTTGCTCACCACCTGGTTGTTTTCGATTTGCCGATTAACCCGGATCTGCTGGAACAGCGTATAGGCCGACTCGATCGTATCGGGCAAAAAAACAGCATCGTTATTCATGTGCCTTACCTGGAAAATTCTGCCCAGTCAGTCTGCTTCCAGTGGTATAACGAGGCGCTTGAAGCTTTCGAGCATACCTGCCCGGCGGGACATTCTGTTTACAAACGGGTACAGCATGATCTCCACCAGGCGTTACTTGAAAGCCAGAACAATGAACTCAATGAGACATTACTGCAGCAGTTAATTAAATCTTCCCGATCACACTATCTTGAAATGACCCAGTCTCTGCAAAATGGTCGTGACCGATTGCTGGAATATAACTCCTGCCGCCCGCGCATAGCGAATGATATTAAATTACGGGCCGAAGCCGAAGATGAGCATTCGCTACTGGCTGACTATATGGAAAACGTTTATGACTGTTTTGGTATAGATAATGAGCTTCATAGTGATGGTTGTTTCATTATTCGTCCAACCGAGCACATGATTAATCATTTCCCCGGACTTTCAGAAGAAGGCATGACTATTACCTATGAGCGTAATATTGCACTTAGTTTTGAAGATGCGCACTATATTACATGGGAGCACCCGTTAACCAATAACGCTATTGATATGGTGTTAAGCAATGAAAATGGCAATACCTCGGTTACTGCGGCAGATTACAGTAATGTCAAGGCTGGCAGTGTTTTACTGGAATGCCTGTTTTCGCTGGAAAGTGCACCGATAGAAGAGTTGCAAAGTAACCGGTATTTACCGCCAACCATGATTCGCGTGGTTTGTGATGAACGTGGTGCAGACCATAATAGCAAGCTTTCACACGAAGTAATTAACAGCACTCGTCAGTTTGTTGATAGCGGTGTTGGAAACAAAATTGTTAAGGCGAAAAAGAAAATTCTAAAAGCCATGCTTAAGCGCAGTGAAAAATATGCCGAGTTAAAGTCGGCAAAAATTCTGGCTCAGGCTCAGCACTCAGCAACAGAGACATTATCAATTGAAATTAATCGATTAAATGCGCTTTCTAAAGTTAACCCGAATATCCGGGCCGACGAAATAAATTACTTTGAGAAACAGTTGTCGAAGTTAACCAGGGTCATTGATGCGGCTAACTTACGGCTGGATGCGGTACGGGTTATTGTAGCAACCTGATGTTATTACAGGGCCGGCTACAGGCTGATATAGCTAAAGCCCTGCTCCTGTAATTGCATAATACTATCAATACCAATCGGAACGACCACAGCGATGTCTAGCAGGTCATCCTGCTGCCAGTTCATGCTTTTCATGGTATTACCGCAAGCGAGAAATTTGACGCCATAATCAGCGAGCGAGTTGACACGCTGTTGGTGCAATCTCGAAATGGGCCGTGCCGGACGCTCAACCAGTAAATTCAATCCCGGGCCAAATGCAGAAATCACTAACTCAATATCGTCACCGTATTTGCGCAGCATTTCAGAGCAGGAAAACAGCAGGTGCTCCAGGTATTCATTATCTGCCTTATTACACTGGTAGACGAGCTGGTGTGCGGCTTTATCTTCGAAGTGAGTATCGGTGTGACTCGCCTGTGCCCGGTTTACGGTCAGGCCAGCACCAAGCAGCCCTAACATGGATAAAAAATGTCGTCTTTTTGTAATCTTCATCGTAGTTCCCCTCGATACTAGCTTATAATACTAGTTCATTTACATACCAGATAAAACTGTAATATAGGTACTAACTTGTTTTCTTCACTATTGCTTGATGAACCCATCCTTGACGCCCTTGCCTTTCTTGGATTAGAGGAAATGACTGAAGTTCAGTCAGCATCGATACCGCTGGCCCTGGAAGGACGAGACCTGATTGTTAATGCACGTACCGGCAGCGGCAAAACACTGGCTTATGTTATACCGATGATGCAGCAGATACTGGATAATCCGCAAAGTGTCACCCAGGCTATTATTCTCGCGCCAACACGCGATTTATGCCGCCAGATAAATAAACAGTGCATGTTGATGGCTCAGTATACCGAGATAAAAACCGCGGTCATCATCGGCGGTGAAGACCCCAAGCACCAGATAACGGCGTTACAGCAGTATCCAGACATTATCGTCGCAACCCCGGGCAGACTTTTAGAGCATGTTAAGCGCGAAATGATCGCACTGGATGCAATCAATATACTTGTGCTTGATGAAGCCGACAGGATGCTGGATATGGGCTTCAGTGATGATGTTGTTAAAATAGCCACACAGTGCAGTGAAGAATGCCAGACGCTACTCTACTCTGCCAGCTTCAATGAAGGCAAATTTAAAGTTTTGACTGATAAGGTATTGTTCGACGCAGAAAAAATTCTGGTTGATAGCGCTCGTGAAAATAACCTGAATGCCACGCAGCTAAAAATCCTGGCGGATGATAATAACCATAAAATGGAACTCTGCCGTGCCATCCTTAAAAATGAAGAACAGAACTTTGAATATAAGAAAGCCATAATATTTGCCAATAAGAAAGAGACGGTAAACACAATAAGTCGCTGGTTACAGTCAAAAGAAATATACTCAGCAGTCATTCACAGTGATGTAGAGCAGGATAAAAGAAATTTAATTCTAAGCAAGTTTAGAAATAATGATGTCAAAATTATTGTTGCCACAGATGTCGCCTCTCGTGGTCTTGATATTAATGATCTAGATTTGATTATTAACTTCGATGTGCCACGTAGTGGTGAAGATTATATGCATCGAATTGGCCGTACCGGAAGAATGTACGAAACCGGAATGGCTATTACCCTGGTTAATTCACAGGAATGGAACCAGATGGTTAGTATAGAAAACTTTCTTGAAATTAAGTGTATAGAACGTACTATTAAGTCACACCCGGCATCCTATAGTGGACCGCAAAACAGGAAAACCTCTGGTAAGGCTTATGGCGTAAAAAGAAAGAAAGCGATAAAGAAAAAAGCAAAGACCAGGGTGAAAAGCCGCGTACGTGACAAGAAAAATGTTGGTAAGAGAAGGCAGCCATCAGACAGTGATCTGAAAAAAACATAGTTGTAGAAGTGTGACCTTTTATGAAAACTATAAACATAATTATTGCAATAACATTTTTAGCCGTTGGCTTTGTCAGCGCCTACCTGGTTCTAAGTGCTACCGCTGATAATAAAGCCGCTGTTGATACAGCCAGTCTGAACGATGATAGCGAAACAGCAATATTTGTTAATCCTTTCTCCACGAAAGCGCCGGAGACAACCGATAATGCAAGGTTGAACTCGCTCGAGAATGATGTTGCAGATATTATGCAACAGTTACAAAATATCGAGCTGACATTGCAGAATTTAGCGGCTGAAACTGAAACCGGTTCATCGGCAACACGCCAGTCGAGTTCGCGTAGTAATCGCTTTACTTCAGCTTTGAGCCAGCGTCTCTATAACCTGGATAATTTGATCCGGGGCGGTATTGATCCATCGATAGCAGAAGATATCGTCCGACGAAAAAATAAAATTGAATTAGAAAGACTGGAGCTGCAGGATCGTGCTCGCAGAGAAGATTACCTGGATACCGAGCGCTATTTTGACGAACTTGAAGCAATTAATTCTCAGGATATCAGTCTTAGAGAAGAGCTGGGTGATCAGCAATATGATGAGTATCTTTTTAACAGTAAACAAAATAATCGTATTAAAATTACATCAGTTATGCTTGGTTCGGTTGCCGAACAGGCTGGCATAGAAGCTGGTGATGTAGTCTTAAGTTACGATAGCCAGCGTATGTATACCTGGCAGGAACTAAAAGATGCAACAGCCGAAGGCCAGCTTGGCGAGTACGTATCTATTAGCATGTCCCGAAGTGGTGAGATATTCAGTTTTACTGTGCCAAGAGGCCCTCTGGGTGTGCAGTTAGGTGCTACCCGGCTTATTCCCTAGTTACAATTAATATTGATTTAAATATGACGATGAAAAAAGATATATACGTTTTTGAAGTGAGTGAAAGCAGTTTTCAGGAATCTGTTATTCAAAATTCACATACTCTTCCTGTGTTTGTTGAATTTATGGGATTCTGGTCCGAGCCATGCATTGTTTTATCAGCCATTATGTCTGATCTGGCTGCGGAGTTTGCCAGTCAGTTTGTTTTTGCAAAACTCGACATTGATGATCATGCCGAACTGCGAAAGCAATTCGCTGTTGAAAATATACCGACAATAAAGGTATTTGTTAACGGTGAAGTCGTTGCTACTGAGGAAGGACAGTTAACAGAAGATGAGTGCCGTGCTTTACTGAAACAATATGGTGTCTATCATGAGTCTGATGAAATGCGTCTCCAGGCCAGAGAGCTGCATCTGTCTGGCGATACCCAGGCGGCTTTTATACTTTTAACCGAAGCGATTAAAAAAGATCCAAAAAATACCCGTGTCGCCATGGATATGGTGCAGGTTTTTATTGATTCAAAACTGATTGATAACGCCAATGGCCTGTTCAGCAAGTTACCGTCAGCTGTCAAGGATAGCCGCATGGGTAAGTCTCTCGCAAGTCAGCTAGCCTTCATTAATCAGGCGGCTACAACTGATGGTATTACAGCGCTGCAACAGCGCATCAGTGATAATGAAAAAGACTATGACGCGCACTTCGACCTGGCTATATGCCTGCTTGCAGAATATGAAACCATGGCGGCGATTGAAGAACTGTTTTATATCCTGGAAAATAAAGCCGATTACAAGGATGGTGCGGCGAAGGAAATGATTATTGTTTTAGTCGGTTCAATGAAAGAGAAAGAACCTGAGGTAGCACAGAGTATTCAGCAGCGACTTAGCAATATGCTTGCCCAGTAATATTATTCAGGAATATTATTTTTTCCTGGTTATTATTTTAAGTTCGTATTCATTGTAAGCTTTTTTTGAATTGCCTTTGATAACATTTCTTATCTCTTCCATTGATGTATATGAGCCACTGCCTAGAGGCTTCTGATCACTGGCAAGTACCCATATAGACTCACTGCCGAAAGGCTCACTGATTATAAAGCGGTAAGCATCATCGTATTCAGGTACGGTAAGAAAGAAACCATGCTGGTAAAAGTTACTTGACTGGTTTTCATTGGGCAGTATCTGGCTGATATTATTGTCAGCATCAACATAATACATATAAATATAGGCGTCACTGCCCAAACTTAATAGAAACTGGATCTCGTCACCATCAACAAATTCCTGTTTGTCGCCAAGATGTGTGGTTAATTCCAGAGGAATGCTTTGCAATGTCTGATGTCCGCTAATATTGCTGTTCTGGGCTCCACAAGCGCCAAGCATTAGCGCTAATAGGAAATACGAAAAAGGTTTAATCATTGATGCAATTTATTCATGCGTGAAGGTGTGTTTGCTTAATAATATTGTGTTAAAGACTGAAACTGTAGTTATAACCGATGAATATAGCATTGATTCTATATTCCTGTTTGCTTGAGTCCAGATATTCAAATTTATAGTTTCGGGTTTTTATGCCGGCATTTAGAAAATGCTGATCATTCAGTGTGTAGACCGTGCCGAACTTCGAGTGCCCAGCTTTTGCCTTCGCCAACTTTGTTGTCACTGCCATCTTTGATGTCTCCCTTGCCGATAAATCCAAAGGATCCAAACAATGTCCATTTCGGGTTTAAGGGTATAAAGCCGGATGTGCCGAGGCCCAGGCCAACAAAATTTTGTGTATATGGATCGTTCTTCCAGTCATTGGAAACGACTTTTAAATCTGCAAATAATGATACCTGTGGCCAGAAATAATAACCAACCAGCAGGTCAAAATCTCTTTGTTTGATTCTAACGTTTGACGTTGCAACACGGCCTGCCAGGGTGAATTTATCAGGCGCATTACTATTAAAGTCATATTCACCGCCTTGAAGATTAAGGCCAGTATAAAAATTATCAAGCTGATAAGAAATATTTAGAGCAAACTGGCCGCCCTCGTCGCTTTCGAAATCACTGCCACCAGATCCGTTATCGCCATTCCAGCCAGCACCTAGTAGTTTTGCACCAAATGTCAGACGCTGGTCTGCACACAGGTTGCTGCTGGTAAATATCAATGAAAGTAATACGAAAGATATTGTTTTATACAACATAATATTATCCTTTTACAGTGTTGGAATGGGTACTACTTTTGGCTGTTTTACGGGCTTTTTAATTACTTTCTCGCTAGCCCCGCTTATTGCCGGGTCAGCGGGTACTACATTAACTTCGACTTTTACTTTCTCGGGTGCTACGCCTTCTACAGCAACATCCAGCCTTATAAATATGAACTCGCCCAGTTCGTCACCGGCGCCCTGTAATACACCGCTTTCGGGTACCTGCTCAACATTATTGGCAACAGCGCGTTCTACGTTGCCGGAAAGCTGGCTGAGGGTAAACATAGGTTTGTTATTAGTATCCAGTTCGTTAAGTAAAAAATAGGTAAATGGAGAGTGCCCAGAGTTTCTGTAGTCGTCATCAACAAACTCAAATCCTCCAGCGGCCATTATTTGCACGCTTTTCTTTTTGGAAACTTTTTCAAAATATTTTTCATTATAGTCAGATTCTGAAAAGCCACGAGTGGCTGTTCTTAGTAAGGAACCACTAAAGCAGGAGTCGGATATTAACAATGTGTGTTTGACGCGAGAGGCAATACTCGATACTTCATCTCTTATCGTAGAGTTGCGTAAAAAAGTTGTGTGGTCACTACCTTCCGCATCAACCGGTACCCAGAACCCCTTGTTGGTTTCGTCGTCAAGAAAGCCATGGCCGGCATAATAGATGAGTACATTGTCATTTTTTAAGGATTTTGCGGCCAGTTCTTCCAGGGCGAGCAAAACTTCCCGCCGTGTTGCATTCTCCATCAGGTTAACATCGCTAAACCCATATTGCTCGCTCAATAGTTTGGCAACAGCCCGGGCATCGGTAACGGCTGTACTCAATGATTTCCATTTCCCCTTTTCGTCCTGGTAGTCATTATTGCCAATGATAAGCGCACGATAAACACCGTTGCCAATTATGTTTTCAGATATTGATGGAGTGTTTACGTTTTCAGTTTTTTCGATAGAGATGCCACGACTGTCAGCAGCAAAACTATTGCTGGCCGTTACAGACAGTGCCAGAAAAAGAGGTATCACAATATTGAAATAGTAACGCAAAATAAATCTTGTATTTGCGAATAATTTAAAAAGTGTTTTCTTAAACATGGTTAATAACCCTTGTCGATAATAAAGCCGCCGGAGGCATAAAACATCCGTTCATTTTTGGTGTTGCCATATAATATCCATTCATAACGTTTATTATGATGGATATTTGTGCCGTTGGTGGCATTGTCGGTTGTGCTGTCATTTTCGGTTAATTTGTTATCTATATCCAGCTTGAATGTTGCGTAGTTATTTTCTGTGGTTTTCTCTTTTAAAACTGTTTTCCTGCCCTGGTTAAAAACCTGTATGCGCATTTTGTAAACGATTGCGTCTTCAACCTGTGGCCAGCTAATTTTGATTGTGTTTTCAGCCACTAACTCGATGCTGATATTATCAAATGGTTTGGTGGTTTTGCTATCGCCAGAAAAGAATCCAATGCCAGGCAATTTGCTGGTTTCTGTAAATTGAATGGTTGGGTCATCCTGGTAGCTGGCAATCATAGTCTGATTAGTATTAAAGCTGGTGACATTTATGATCATCAGCAGTGCAATAAATATAGTGGCTGTTACCGCAATAGTTGCTGCAAATGGTGAATCAACGACAAATAGCTGTTCGAATAATGAGATCAATTTACTTTTTAGTGTCATTGATTCACTGCTTGCATTCATGTTGTCTGTCGGCGCCATGCTACTGTCACTGGCTAGATCGGTTCGCAGAGACTCGGCATGACACTGGTAATGCAGAGCGGCTTTCATGGCATCGGTATTATTTTCTATCAATTGTTTGACTGTCGTTATATCTTCCGCGCTTAATCTGCCCTCTATGTACTGACAAATCATTGCATGCTGTTCTGGTGTAAGCGTTGACTGTTCATTTATAACTGCGGCATTATCATAAAGAGCACGCATGGCGGTAAGCTGCTCCCTGCAATCCTGGCAGTTAGCGAGATGATCGAGCAGATCATTATACTCATTGTTCGCCTTAGCTAGATCAGCCGGTGGTATTCTGGCAAACCCGCTCAAACTATTGTGATCTATATGCTGAGTATTCATTTTATTGTTTTGACTGTTCATGTTTATCAAGAGACAGTATTTTTGTGTTTTTTTGAAAAAGATAATACATAAATTTATTTTAAAAAATTACCAAGTTTTGCCAGTGTTTTACGACGAAAATAATATAGCTGCTGCCGGTTTGTTTGCTCTGCCGGGATGCCCTTTTTAATACTTAGATTCATCTTTTTTAAACTGTTGAGTACGATTTCTCCATCCATTTCATTAATAACCAGCGCTTCTAAAACAAACTGCTCAATTGCGTTGAGATTTTTCCAGGCGCCTGATAATCGTCTGCTATCTTCGCTTACATCAATATCAACGTCGTAACTTGCTGTTTCCGAATCAAGCCGGTTAGCTGAGTCTTCGTCAGTCTGAGAAAGCGATATGTTTTTATCTGCATTGAGTAAATGCAGTTTATTTCTTATGCTGAGCTGCCTGACAATTTCGCGGCTGATTAACCTGGTTTGTTCTTCGCTCTGTCCAGTGTCGTGGCTTATCTGCTCAATACTCAATTGTGAGCGTAAACCATAAAATACCGCGATGGCTGTTTTACCCAGGTTCTGTATATAGGCCGGCACGTAAACTTTTCGTCCAAACCGCCAGTCTTTCCAGCGTTCGTAAAACGGCAATGAATTAGCAATAACGTAACAGTAATCGAACAGGCTGGCATTATTACTGGCCTGGTATTTTTTCAAGCGTTTACTACTGGCCAGATCGTCCAGCATCCATGTGTAGCTGCCATTGCCCCACTCACAGAATGGGGCATCTGCCGGCGGAGACCCAATGGGCTGTTTTAACGTGCATTTGAAGATGCTGCGGTTTTCTTTACAAAAACGTTTGCAGAAGCGGCTGCTTTGATAGTTTATTACCGGTTCAATTAATTCATTGACCTTTTTCCTGGCAGATATTTCATTGTCAGCCGCTTTTCGAGCAAGCTCTAGCTGCTCATTATTTCGTTCAGTCTGGCTGAGCGTTGGCTTGGCTGATGAAGACAATGTAATTCCTTCAGGCAGTGCTTAATCATAAAAAAGCATGACACTGCTTATTGTTTAAGTAAATAATACTGAGTGTAGTGAATATTTCAGAAATTATTACTGCGTCCGGCCTATCGTGCTTCATATAAAAACCAGCCTTTAACCTGATTGTTACTGAGGCGGATGGCCAGTCCGTAATCGTCATAAGCCAGGTATTCGCCTGATGTCATATTGAGTCGCCTGTCTGGAATTCCCAGTGCCTTAAAAGGACGGTCCGCTGAATCACCTATTTTAAGGCCACTGTTAGCAATGGATTTATCTGCTGTGTTTATTTCTGTTGATATGCCGTGCTGCCAGGCACCGATCAGCTTGCCATTATCCTGTGCGATATATTTTGCGCCATCCACCAGGCTTACCTGGTAACGCTCACCATCTATCCATAAATCAGAGTGCTGTTTACCCGGTAGTGCATTATCACTCAAATTATCTCCAAGTCGTTTGCCGTTTACGGTAGGTGCCTGTTGCAACTGTTGTGTTTTAGCGATCCTGTTTTCGGGCGTTACCTGGTTTAATGACAGTCTGAATAACAGGGTGTTGCCCTGCTCTTTTGATTGTCGTGCAAGATCCATCCAGACTTTTTTTGCTTCTTCCTGTTGATTGATCGAGCGGTATAACTCGGCGAGGTTATAGTAGGCGCTATAGCGTAAAACATTGTCTGCCAGTGGTGATACGGTCGACTTCTCCTTTATCTTTTCAAGCAGTGAGGCTAGTGTTTCTATGGACTTTTTAGTGTTTCCTTCGATGGCTGTGGTTAATGCCAGTAACATTTCAAGCGAACTGTCTTGACCAAACCGGGCTTCAAATTTGGGCTGGTACTGGCCCTGCAATACCCCGCGTGCACGGTAAGTGTTTTTCGCTAGCAGGTGTGCAGAGGCCAGTAATATATACGTTTGCCGATATTCTGGTGCCAGCCGGATCGCTTTTTCAAAATGACTAATGCTGCGAGTGAGCAGTTGTTTTTTGCGCTTGTTTAAGTTTGAGATCAGTTTTTCGTTATCGCCGCGTTTATTGTCCAGTAACACAGTTTCATTAATTTCAGCAGGCTGCGCATCAAGTATCATCGGGTAATAAAAATTAAATAACGGTGGCTTGCCATCACTGGTGATAATGGTATTCAGTTGTTTGTGTATGCGTTGCGCCTCGGCGAAATAAGTTAGTCCTATCGCACTAATAATTGCCCTGCCCGGGTAGTCGCGTCCATAACTGGTGAAATAATCTCTTGCCTGCTGGTAATCACCGGCAACGAAAGACTGTACCCCGAGGTCGTATAACATTGATTGTGTAGCAACAGTATTGAGTTGTGCCTGCGTCCTTAACGCACGTGACTGCGCCTGTTTACAGGCACTAACATTGCTATTTTGCATCTGTTTCTCTGCACAGGGCTGCTGCCAGATATTTTCGACCCATAAGGTAAAGAAATCTTTTTCAGCGACAACCTGGTAGGGATCAAAGCCGACACTGGCCATTAACACCAGGCCGTCATGATCGGCCTGCGCTTCTTTTTCTTCGAGTTGAGATAGCAGCTCGTCATTAAGGTCCAGGCCGGCCATCATTTTTTTCTGTGATTCTGCCGGATGTGAACCGATCATGCGAAAGAAACGCTGATGCCATAAATCATCTGCGCGCTGGTGTGCCAGCTCGTGAGCCAGGACAAAGGCAAGCAAATGTTCACCACGTTGCTGACCAAAGGAAAAACTGGTTTCTATTGCCTGACGGCTTAACAGGATGTTGCCATCAGCCAGCGAGGCTGCCCAGGCACCGGCTTCAGATTCGACAACATACAGCGCCGGTTCGATTCGTGATTGATCCCAGGCTCGTAATAACACGGAAAATATTTCCCGCGAACGGATTACATTCGGCTCATTTTCATCAATAGTGTATTTTTTCCAGTAGGTTATTGACTGTTTCACGTCTGCTGGCGGAATGAGTGAATCAGCCACTGAATCGGCTAAAACAGGTGATGTTCCTGTAAATAGTATAAGCAGTATTAACAAAAGGTGATTTACAGGTTTGTTCATGGTGTTAGCAATGGTATTTATTTTCATGTATCGGAAGAGACACAAATAATCTTCATATTTGAATATTAAATTAATGGATTATTTTTCAAATTTTTAATTTATGCCTGTCTCTTTAGTATTGAAGATTAAAAACCGGTAGTTATGTGATTTTAAGCATATGCCAGAATAATGGAGAAACAAGATGAATATCGACAATTTTTTAATGCCACATATGAAAACTGCGGCGGCAAACTCAAAACAGGTACTCAGTGTGGTGTTGCTGAGCACTATGCTGGTTGCCTGCGGTGATGATGACAATAACACAGTTAATTCGAGTGTGCCTTCCCTTGACCTGGCGATCCCACAAAGTTTAACCGGTGGCCAGGCAACGATTGCAGCTAAATCAGAGTTGTTGTCTGCAGCTACTTCCGTCAATGCTTCATTGAAACTGGCAAAAGCTGGAACCGGGGAACCCTGTGCCTACCTCGGCAATGAAGACGATGATGACCCGTTCAGGAATGGCTATGAAACCAGCAAGTTTATGATTTCAATAATGGCGTCATGGACTTGCATTGCAGACTTGATAATCGATGTTGCTACCTTTGTGCCTCACAATGGTGCGATTTTTGAAACTGAAAATGATAATAACTCTGATGACTTTGAGGCTGATGAACCGACACATTATAGTGTTACTGATGAATCGGCTAGCCAGGTTACGGTTCGTCTTTATTATAACTACAGCCGTTCCCAGCCACCGATTACTGGTGAAAAAGCTCAGTTTTATATTTCCTGGAATGAAGCTGTCAATGGTGATATTGAAGGCAGAATGATTATTGATAGACTGGCTGTTGAATGGGATGATCATGATGTCGATGACCCGAACCATGATGCGCATGGATTTCAACTTTACTGCAGCAACAAAAACAGCCGATATGTTCTTACAGTTTGATGAGAATAATGCATGGGCAGATGGTTTTAGAATACAGCTGCAGAAGGATCTTGAAGCAAATCCATTGCTCAAGGTATTTGAGGCACGCGGTTTAATTAATATGAAAGCGCAATTTGTTCCAGTAGCGAATATAACGGAAGTTCCCGATGTGCAGTTATTTACCGTATCCGACGGTCTTGGTAATGGCGCATCCATTGCTGAATTTCAGGATATGTCCCTGCCCCTGGTACTGAATGCCGACCTGGATAACCACCTGGGTGATTATATTTTCACTAAAAAAGATGCGTATTATTTCGAGCATGATATGGACTGGGAATATATCAATAAAACCGTACTTTCATCTGAGTATCGTGGCAGTCGCACCACCCCGGAAACTGGCGGTAGCTGGATACCTTTTGATCCTTCGCTGGACCTGGTTGTAGGTGCGTTGTTACTGGATGTTGATTATTTTACTGGCACGCAATGTGCGGATATTGGCGACGACTGTAATGATTTGCTTAATGCTGTCTTTAACTTTACCGGCGGCTTTGCCGGTCAGGAAGAGAACCAGGGAACTAACCCACTCGACTGGCGGTCAACAGAACTGGATAATGCGGAGTATTTAACATCGGTTTATCCAAATGGTGTTGACTGGACGGGTGCTTTCGAGCATAGCTTTACTCCGCTAGCCAATCCATAATACAGCTTGGACGCCTGCTTTAAAAACCCGGTGCATTTAAGTTGCACCGGGTTTTTTTATGCCTGCGACTTTAAAATCCGATAATATAATTTCTTATTAATATAAAAGTACCTCTACAATGATCACATACTTATACTGGTTTTCAATTATCGCCCTGGCCTCCGGGCTGCTTTATTTCATCGGTTACAAAGTTGAAGAATGGAAAATTGCTGTTATTGCCGGCATCAGCGTCATGCTTATCGGTTTTATCGCCTACCATTTTCATTTTCAGCAGGTTTTCGTCAAGCGATACGGCGGCGTGATGACGATTAAAGTGCCTGCAGGTGAAAGACACCTTGCAGCAACCTGGAAAGACGATAATCTGTGGATTGAAAATTATGATCCAGCCACAAATACCTGCCATTTCAGGGAGTATTCCCGTGGTAACCTGTTACAGGGCCAGGTATCAATAAAAAACTGTAACCCATTGACTCGTGTACCAGCCACGATGCCAGTGGTTGCGCCCTGATCAAACAGAGAGATATTATATAGTGAACCGTCTAAAAGCCTGTAAAGTCATTTCATCCAGCCTGCTAATACTGTTTAGTTTACTGGCAGCTACAAACAGTGCCCTGTCAGCCCAGGCGCAATATTCGTCAAAAGATTTTTCACACTGGCTGGATGCTGCACGCATTGCGAACGCAACCTATCAATCAGAAGATAACCTGAAAGAAACGCTCGCCAGCCAGGGTTATGAAGTCGAACTGATTCAACAAATTGAAGGTTACTCGGTGGGCTTCGTTCTGGCGACAAATCATACCAGCAAGCAACAGCTCATCGCCGTGCGTGGAACCTCCAATATCGAAAATGTTCTGGTCGATGCGGCTTTTGTACTGGTACCCGACAAGCTTTCAGGCATTGATATACACCAGGGATTCCTGTTATCAGCCAGGGATATTTATCAGGCTGTTTCCAGCAGCTTGAAACCCGGTTACCAGATCAGGACAATTGGTCACAGTCTGGGTGGAGCTGCTGCAGTCATACTGGCGATGATGCTGGATGCTCAGGGTTATGATATTACTGAAGTTATTACTTTTGGTCAGCCTAAAGTGACCAATATCAGTGGTAGTCGACAATTTAAGCATCTCAATGTAACGCGACTGGTAACATTGAAAGATATGGTGCCGCTGGTGCCGCCACTGGATCCGCTGGAACTGATGAACCTGAGTATATTCTGGCACCAGGGTACGGAAATCATTTTATATGACAATCAGCAGTATTCGGTACTGCAAGGCACCGACAGCATGATGCGGGCCCGTGATTTCTTAAATGACATACCCGGTGAAAAACATGTTAATAGTCACTTTATGAGTACTTATATCAAAAATCTTGAAAATAAGCTGGATTTAGCCGAGCAGGTTAAATATAAAAGTGACTTCAAACTGACAGACTGGTTTGGAAATACAAAGAAGGCGCAATAATTAGTTTTTAATATTACCTTTCTAAAAAAATGCTGGCACTCACAGGTTTACCGGAATAACATATGGCAGGTGCAGCGGTAATGTTTTTAGCCTGCACACTGGTAAAAATTAAACCTTGGAGTAAATGTATGAGAGTTAAATATTTCACCTCCGCTGCAGCAGCGGTTGCGTTCGGTACATGCGCAATGGTGGCACAGGCGAATAATGGCAATATGAATCCTGACGGTAACTGGATGCCAAAGCAGCCAGAAAATCGTTACTGGCAGGCACCAGACTGGTCTAATTATAATGTTTCACCCGGCAACAGACAGTCACGACAAACCCATACTCCACAGTCCGGGCCTGGGTATAACAATGCATATCGCCCTGCTCCACCCGCTATGCAGCAGCCGCCAATGCAACGGTCTCAAGGACAGAGGCCACCCATGCAACAGTCTCAAGGACAAAGGCCACCCATGAAACAGTCACAAGGACAAAGGCCACCAATGCAACAGTCTCAAGGACAAAGGCCACCAATGCAACGGTCTCAAGGACAAAGGCCACCAATGCAAAGGCCAGCGCAGGCACCTGGCGCAGAGCGTCGTCCAGAGTTTAATCGTCCTGATTCGGCTGCAATGGCACCACCAGCAGCGAACATCAATCGTATGCCACCACCGCCTATGGGACCATACAACAGCGGCATGAGGGGCCCTGATAATGGCGCTTCTGCTTTTAATGTGCCTGGTTATAACCGTTACAGAAATAATCGCCGGGATAACAATAAATTCTGGGGACGCAGCGGCCCGAGCAAGTGGATGAACCCGAATAAAATGAACATGGAACGGGGCTGGGACGATATGATTAATGCACCAAGTCGGATGGGCGAAATGCCCGGCGGCTGGACAGCACCTGAAGTCAGCGTGCCTAATCCAGTGGATATGGGTGATCAGATTCAGGAAAACCTTGAAGACCTGCCAGAGCAGGTACGCGATATGGATGTTGGCGATAACTAGCCAGAAAAATCCACATTATTTATGAATAAATAAGCCCTGCAATGCGGGGCTTATTTTATTTGCGCCTTAAAGTGCTTTAAGCCATAAGGTAATCTTATGACAAACCCACTCCTCATCATCCAGTGGAATGTCGTGACCGGCAGTGTCATGTATTTCAATGGGTAATTGCCAGTGCTCGGCGAGTGTCAATGAGCATTCCGGGCTAACCATCTGGTCAGCCATACTGGTGAGTAGCAGCATTGGAGTGACTGGCCGCTGCTCCGGAACATTAAATCGCATCGCCGCAATGAGTTGCCTCAAACCATTACTGGCAGACACCGGATACTGCCTGGCATAACTTACCCATGCTTCTATGATATCAGTGCTTTTACTATTATCACTGGCGGTAGTATTAGATACCATTGACAAAATTCTACTTTCATTATGGTAAATGTTTTTTGCCAGCATTAATGATTTGAGAATTACAGGGTAATTCGCCGGCAGCAGCCGTTGATAGAATGGGTTCAGGCCACGCAAACTGGTGCTGATTAATACAGAACCGGCGCATTCATCAGGATAGCGTTTCATCCATTCAATAGCGACCATGGCACCTAGTGATAAGGCAAGAATAAATACCGGTTTCTCTATTGATTGTTGTTCTATTGATAGTCTAATGTCCTCTACCATTTCACGAATGCTGATCGCGCTTTTTTCTTTATAGCGATGACCGTTACCGGCAAAATCATGCAGGTATAATTTATCGTCAGGCAGGTGTGATTGCAGAATCGTTGCAAAATTTCCCCAGTGCCTTTGTTCACGCATTAAACCACGCAACAATATCCAGGTCCGTTGCTTCGGCATTGCAGGTTACTCCTGGTGAGATATATTTTCCATAATCGGATCAAGTTCACATAAATAATAATAGCAGTACATGCACTGACATGTTAATAAGTTGGAGAATCCCGTTAAATAATAATAAATTCAATAGCTTGTCATTTTAAGTTAAAGCTGGTTTGTGACGCCAAAAAGCCGTCATTATTTAGATATTATCTATCATTTATCAGATATTACACTATGCTTATACAACTGGAGATAGACATCCAGTTGTAGTTACGCACCATAAAATGTAAATAGAGTTCTACTGCGTACAATAAATTTATTACAGGGAGTATAAATTTGTAATAGGTGAAAAAATAAAATATTGCTGCATGTCACATGGCTAAATATACTCTAACGAATTCATTTTTGGTAAAAGCACAGGTAGAACCTTTATTCAAGGCTACCCTACCTGGCGGTCTGGGCAATATCTTTTCAGCCTGCCTGATCTTAATGTTTCTTTATGGCAGTTCACAGCAATATCATGCTGTCATACTCTCAGCAGTCATTTCTTTATTGTCTTTATTACGAATCCTTGTATCAAGTCACTATCTTAATAAATGCACATACAGCATAAATAGTTATATATATGCGCATGTGCTGTTTACCTTTTTAATCGGCCTTTGCTGGGCCGGTTACGCCTATATGCAGTTGCATTCCGAAAGCGAGTCCTTAAGAAGCCTGGTAATCCTGGTTAATTTCGGTTTGATCGCTGCAAGTATTGCAACGCTCTCAACCTGGATGCCGGCCTATCTTGCCTACATGATTCCGCAGTCACTGGCGATCTTTTATGTATTTTTGAATATTGATACCGGCTACAACATGCAGATGGGTGTTGCTTTGCTCATTTTTGTCGGCATCATGATAACAACCAGTATTCGCTTTAATAAGCGATTCAAGACAGAAATACAGCTTACTTATAATAACAAACAGTTAATTAATGATTTAAACAGTGAAATTGGTATACGCGAAGAGGTACAACTTGAGCTTGAGCACGGCAAAATGGAGCTGGAAAACAAGGTAGAAGAAAGAACCAAGGAACTGGTTGATATTAATTTAAGCCTTGAAAGTGTTATCGATAAAAAGGAAAAAGCCGAGCAGAGCCTGCAGTACCTCGCCTATCATGATGAGCTAACAGGGCTTCCCAATAAAAGCCTGCTGGTCGACCGTATCAATCAGTCGATAAAAACATCTTCACGAGATGACCAGAAGATGGCGATACTGTTTCTCGATCTTGACCGATTTAAAACAATCAATGACAGCCTCGGGCATACTATTGGTGATGATTTATTAAAAGAAGTTTCGGCGAGGCTGCATAAGACCTTGCGTAATCACGATACTATTTCAAGAAATGGTGGTGATGAGTTTGTTGTTGTCCTGGAAAGACTGAAAAATACAGACGAAGCCATTCACGTAGCCAAGAAAGTTATAAATTGCCTGACAGATACCTTCCACATACACTCACACCGAATTCACATTGGCGCCAGTATCGGCATCAGTATTTATCCATCAGATGGCGATACTCCCCTGATATTGTTACGTAATGCGGATACTGCGATGTATCGTGCCAAACAGGCTGGCGGAAACCAGTTGCAGTTCTACGACAAGAGTATGTCGAATCAGCTGCACGATCGGCTGGTGCTGGAAAATGAATTACATACCGCGCTTGCGAATAATGAATTTTATATGGTTTATCAGCCGCAGGTAAATTGCAAAACTGGACTAACTACCGGTTTTGAATCCTTAATGCGCTGGAATAATAAAAATTATGGCGAGATTGGTCCGGACCGGTTTATACCACTGCTGGAAGAAACAGGACTGATTTATGACGTAGGACAGTGGATTGTTAACGAAGTTATTAATTTCATAGCAGCACAAGAGATTCATGATATCGGTTTTTCGATAAACCTGTCTGCATTGCAATGCAATAATTTTGACTTTATTGATTTTGTTAAAGGTGAAATTCGCAGGGCTGGTATTAATGCCTCGCAACTGGAATTTGAAATTACTGAATCGTTGTTAATTAAAGATTTCGAAAAAACAAAACTATTCCTTGATGAGTTGCATTCAATTGGCTGTTCGATTGCACTCGATGATTTTGGTACCGGTTATACCTCAATGAGCTACCTGGCACGTTTACCTATCGATGTAATTAAAATCGATAAGTCCCTGGTACGTAATATCCATAATAACGAGAGCCTTCGCAGTATTGTTAAAGCCATTATTACCATGAGCAGCAGCCTGGGTAAAACCAATGTATTTGAAGGCATCGAAACCAATGCGGAACTCGCCGAAATCAAGAAACTGAATGGTACGATTATACAGGGCTACCTGTTTAGCAAACCGTTAAAAACTGTTGACATTGATGGCTGGCTTCACGCTGTTTGTGATATTAAGCAGGCCTAAACCTTCTCGTATAGGAACTGTCCGTTGCCATAGCTGTTGCCCTTGTTTGGGCTGAACATGGTTTTGCACAACACAAAATATTTGTTCCAGTGGTCAACCTCTTCAATCGACAAATATTCAGGATAAAGTTGATCTATCGCTAGCCAGAATCGTTTGTGCCACTCATCAAGCGTTTTCCAGTAGTTTCTGCCATTCATAAACCAGCTGTCTACATATTTCAAATGTGTATCATGCCTTTGCGGTTCTTTGAATGGCCAGATGTGAGCACCCGGATAATAAACGCCCATATGCGTGTCTTCCGAATTTAAAAAGGCGGGGATGGTGTCAAATGAGACGATACAGTGGTGCAGGCATTTGCCGCCGGGTTTTAACAGTTGTGAAATGTTCTTTTGCAATGACGCTATGTTGGTTACATGCTCGAGTAAACCGATAGAAATGACCCGGTCAAAATAATTGCTCTCGATATCCAGTTCACTAGCATCATCAAAATAGGTTTGTATCAAGCGAAAGCGTGAACTGTCAATATCACTGTTATTAATGATTTTATTACGAATGTGGCTGGTTTGAACATCACTGGGGTTAATGCCAATAATGTTTACCTTTGGGAATGTCTCGAGTAAATATTTAGATAATCCGCCAAAGCCACAGCCTAAATCAAGGATGTTTTGCCCGTCCCTGATATCAGCACGTTCTATCAATAACTTGTATTTATTTTGTTGCGCCTGTTCCAGTGATATATCCTGGATCTTATCAGTATCGTTATTTATGCCATAAAACCCCATGGTATACGCCATGTAGTCTTTATCAAGAAAAGCGAGGTAGGCCTGGTACTCTTCATTGTAATGGCTGAGAGAAGCATCCGCGATTGTTTTTTTAGCAATGTTTCCTTCGAAAGAATTAACTCCGTGTGATTCTGGCAGGTCATTATTGCCCTGCCAGCGTTTATATTCACGTTCGAAGTAACGCTCCATCTGTTGTTCAAATTTAGTTGTTTCGGCTGAGCCGTAACAGTAGATCCCATTGTCTTTGAGCTGGTTTATTATATTAGTAGGCATGCTTAATTATATTTCTTCAGGGCAATTACAGCGTTTAAACCGCCAAATGCGAATGAGTTACTCAGGGCAACATTGATGTCTTTTTTGCGGGCCGTATTAGGCACGTAATCCAGCGTACAGTCTTCAGCAGCTTCCGTGAAATTGACCGTTGGCGGAAGTATACCGTGGTAAATAGCCAGTACACTGGCGGCAACTTCCAGTGCACTTGAGGCGCCAAGGGCGTGTCCGTGAATTGATTTTGTTGAAGAAACCGCCAGTTTATCTGCATGCTGTTTAAACACCCTTCTGATGGCCTCGGTTTCAGTGCTGTCATTTGCCATAGTTGCGGTGCCGTGTGCATTGATATAGTCAACATCTTCGGGTTGTAAACCGGCTTGTATCAGTGCAGTGCTGATTGCTTTGCATATGCCGTCAATATCTGGTCGGGTTATATGACCCGCATCAGAAGACATGCCGCTGCCGGCAAGTTCAGCATATATACGTGCATTTCGGGCTTTGGCGTGGCTTTCTGATTCCAGTACCAGCATCGCAGCGCCCTCACCTAAAACAAGCCCGCTGCGGTCTTTACAGAAAGGGCGACAGGTGTCATTCGATGCGACTCTGAGTGCTTCCCATGACTTTAACAGGCCATAGGTGAAGGGTGCGTCAGTAGCACCAACCAGTGCTACTTCAACCAGGCCTGCCTGAATCATCGCCATGCCCTGGATAATGGCATGTGAGCCCGAAGCGCAGGCGCTGGAAATCATAAATGAAGGACCTTTAATACCAGAATGAGAGCAGACCATACTGGCGGCAGCACTCGGCATACCTTTTGGAATGGTTAGCGGATGCGCACGGGTGCGTTGATTTTTATACAACTGCTGATAGGTATCTTCATCGGTGTGTTTACCGCCGCAGCCACTGCCGATAATGGCGGCTGCATTTTTCAGGTGTTTATCACCCTTTTCCATGCCGGCATCAGTTATTGCCTGACTGGCTGCGATTACGGCATATTGTGAGAATAGATCCAGTGTCGTCAGTTCATCAGCAGTAAAATAATCTTCAGGCTGGTAACCGTTCAGTATTGATGCTCGTGCAATTTTTGTTTCTGCATTGGGCAGTGAAAAATCATTTATCGCGCTGCGTCCACTCTTCAATGCATCCCAGAATGAATCGGTAGTTAAACCCGGACCTGAAACTACGCCTAGCCCGGTAATCATGACACGATTTTTTTGCATGAATAATATTCAGGAAATGCTAGCCGCGCATTTCTTCTACCTTTATTAGAATATCATTCACAGTGACAATGGATGGGATGAGTTCGTTTGGGATTTCGATATCGAATGCCTCTTCGAGCTCAAACAGAACGGTGATGGCTTTTAGTGAATCAATACCTAAATTAATAAGTTCTGCTTCGGGTTTAACATCTTCGATGTTGCAATGACCAACATCAGCGATAATTTTTCTAACTGTATCTAATGGCATAAATAGACCTTGTGCTGCTCAATTTCGGAAAGTGCCAGGTAGTTGAATATTTACAAAACTCAAACTTGGAAACACACCTCAGGTCCATCTACGGCTGCTTGTATAGTACAAATATAGGCCTCTTACGTCTATATTTTTTTATAATTTAATTATTATATTTCAGCAAGATTCGTTTACTTTTTAATACAAAATTTAACTTGCTGTCTATACTCTAGGTTGTATGATAGGTATATCAATCAAGTCAGTCGAATAACAATAATAATAAGGCAATACTAATGAAGATTGAGCAAGAACAAAATGCCGTCCGTCGTACAGAAAGAAAAAAACTGCTTCATGGCTTTACCCAGTTCGGTACACGTTATGATTCCGAAACCAGTACTATCTGGTGCTGGATGCAACCCCGCCCCCGCCCCTGTATCAACCTGACTTTAATTGAGGAGTTAATACAGCTTCAGCAGCAACTGACTACCACCTATAAAAATCAGGACCCCGACACCACCTGGCCTTTTCGCCACCTGATACTGGCATCAAAAATAAACGGGATATATAACCTGGGCGGTGATCTATCGTTGTTTAAGCAATGCATCGAAAATAAAGATGAAGAGAAGCTGAGAGATTACGCCTACAAATGCGTCAGCCTGGTACATCGTAATGTCAATAATCTTGATTTGCCCATTACCATGGTTTCACTGGTTCAGGGGCAGGCACTGGGAGGCGGCTTTGAAACAGCGCTATCCTGTGATGTCATCATTGCAGAGCGCAGATCCCAGCTCGGTTTCCCTGAAATACTGTTTAATCTATTCCCCGGTATGGGCGCTTATAACCTGCTGGCGCGAAGAATAGGCTCTGCACTGGCTGAGCGAATAATATTAAGTGGTAAGACCTACAGCGCCGAAGAGCTTTATGAAATGGGTGTTATTGATGTGCTGGCAGAGAATGGCAAAGGTGTTCAGGCGACAGAAACATATCTGAAAAGCCATAACCAGTCGCACAATACCATTCGTTCAATGAAACGTATTCGTCAGATTGTGCATCCGGTAACACGTCAGAATCTTTTTGATATTGTCGATATCTGGGTAGAAGCAGCAATGGATCTGAGTAAAAAAGATCTGGCTAAACTCGAACGCCTGTTGCATCTGCAGATAACACAGAAAGACAGCCAGGTTATTCAGCAGCAGGATATGACCTTGACGAAGCGTCGCGGGGACTGGCGAAAAGTGACAGAAGTAAGTTTCCCGCTTAAAACACATTTAGGTGAAGATGTTTTGCATAACAGAAGAAAAGCCGACTGCCGCAGACAAACCCGGGAAGAAAGCCGAAACAGGATAGAAACCACAAAGTAGTAATTCTCCACTATTATCTATAGTAAGGCCATTGTATAGGTGTGTACTTGCTTAAATCTATTTCTAACCTGATTGTACTGCCACTTGTCTGGCTGCTTCTTATTGTCCTGAGTATTGTGCTTTATTTGTTATCGCTTTTACCGCGCACATTTTCCGTTAGTTATTACCATTCCCTGTCTCGTTTCTGGTGCAGGGTATTTGTTCGCGCGCTGGATACAGATTTGAAGCTGGTCCATAAAAATACCAGGCCATTACCCGAACATTATATCCTCGTTGCCAACCACCCTTCTGCGTTTGAAGACTTTGCTATACCCGCGCTATTTGATATCTATCCATTAGCAAAAACGGGGGTACGTGACTGGCTGTTACTGGGACGAATTAGTGATTACGCGGGCACCATTTACGTAGAACGTAAAAATGCAGAATCGAGACATAGCGCTCTGCAGTCATTAATCGAGACGGTTCAAAATGGTAAAAATATTGTTATCTTTCCTGAAGGTGGCTGCCACGGGCGAAGAATTTACCATACGTTTCATACCGGTGCCTTTGACATTTCGCTGCAATCGGGTATTCCGGTGGTGCCAGTATTTCTTCACTATATTGATCAGGATGCCTTCGAGTGGAAGAATGAAAGCCTGCCGCTCAAGCTATGGCAAATATTTAAAACCAGTAATAAGCTCGTTAACTATTATGTTTACGATGCTTATTTGCCATCTGATTTTGATGATAAGGAAAGTTTTGCAAAGCATGTGCATGAGCAATACCTGCTCTGGCAGCAAGAGTATCTTGATTAATTTTTCTACTGGTTCAGGTCTTTTTTGGATTGCAGGCTGCTGCCTGGCAGCTGGTAGTATTTAAATACAGTGGATGTTTTATTATAAGAGTGTCGCCGGAAGAAATCGGTTAGATTGATGCCAATACCCAGAAACAGGTTGCGTTCTTTTGCCGCATTCGGATCGGCAAATCCGCGGGTATAATAGCCGGCGTGTAATTCTATATGTTTTAAAAAACTGTCTCTCGCAAATTCAAAACCATTGAATTTTAGAGCCAGTAAATATTTCGAATTTTCATAATCGGTGGAGAAATCAGAAGAGCCTGAATCGGGAAAATATTCCCAGCGAAAATCGAGTTTATTTGACAGCTCAGGATTTATATAAGAAAAATAAGCAAAGGTGATACCCGCAATATTAGCGACCATGTCCTCTTTCGAAAAACCAAATTCGCTGAAGGAATCACCTATCTCCATGTAACCAACAATAGCCAGGCTGGATAAAGCACCGTAAATTGCAGCGTCACGTTTATTAATGCACCAGTACTCGTACAGGCTGGATAAGCCGTGAGCGGTAACATAACTGGTATATGCATGGCCCAGTTTGTCAGCGCCGCCCGATTTGGTGTCATTATTAAACCAGCCCTCAGAGCTGGCCGTTGGTGAGGTCGTAAAATAGTCCCACTTGGCAACACCCCATACAGTAATAATAGCTATACCGCTAAGATTTACAGTTAGGATTTTGCTGTTTTTCTGAGACCGGGAAAGTTCTTCAGTGCAGCCGTCATCCAGTGCAAACCATGCTGTATTACTTGCGCTAAACGGCTGACCATCCGTAGTAGCGTAAGCCGAATTGAATAGTTGCATAGACAACAGAATGAGCAGCAGTAATTTTTTTACAGTGATGACTTTCATATTAAAGAATATTGACTCGCCCATCTCAGAAAGTTACCCTAGAATGACCTGACTTGAATTGCTATATATCAAATACGGATGCTGCTAACGCTGCAAAGTGTCTGTTCGTTATTCTACAACCAGTATATTTCTGAGTTTCACTCTATTTTAATTAGCCGTTACATAACTGAATACTTTTTTAAGCTGCGTCTGTAACCAGGTGTGCTATATTAGGTTTTAATTATATTTAAATCAGTGCTTTAGCTGAAACGATCATTGTCAGAGATTTTCGTTAACAAGAGAAAAAGATGAACAACTGCAGATTAGAATGATACTGCTGCGCTGTTAACTTCATCGTTCCTAATTAATAATGCTATATGTTGCTGTATTTATAGTATATAATTCGCACCTCAATTTCGGGTGCACTTCGGTCTGTACCCTTGTAGTAGCAGTAATTAATAGTAATTACATACGCACATTCTTGTTTCCGCCTGGACCGACTCATTGTTAGATTATTGAGCGGGCTGTTATAGACACTAGTGCTGGAGAACATTTTAATGTCATTTGAATCACTCGGTCTTATGGCCGAATTGCATCGTGCTGTATCCGAAAAAGGTTACAGCGAACCAACGCCTATTCAAAAACAGGCCATACCCTTAATACTGGAAGGCCGCGATTTGATGGGCGGTGCACAAACCGGTACCGGTAAAACGGCTGGTTTTACCCTGCCCTTATTGCAACGCCTGATGGAAACTCAAAACACGAATCCTGCTAAAGGCCGTCGTCCTATTCGAGCTTTGGTACTCACTCCAACGCGTGAACTGGCCGCACAGGTTGCTGACAGCGTTATTAATTATGGCAGGCACCTGCCGCTGAAATCTACGGTTGTCTTCGGCGGCGTCAGCATCAACCCGCAGAAAATGAAGCTGATCAAAGGTGTTGATATTCTGGTCGCAACCCCGGGACGTTTACTGGATCATGTGGGCCAGAAAACAGCCGATCTTTCCCAGATTGATATCCTGGTACTGGATGAAGCCGACCGTATGCTGGATATGGGTTTTATTCACGATATTAAAAAAGTTCTCGCGCTGTTGCCTAAAAATAAACAGACGCTACTGTTCTCGGCAACATTTTCCGATGATATTAAAAAGCTGGCTAACAGCCTGCTTAAATCACCGGCGCTGATTGAAGTAGCCAGAAGCAATGCAGCAACAGAAACTGTCACACAGGTTGTACACCCGGTTGATAAAAGCCGTAAACGTGAACTACTTTCTTTTTTAATCGGTTCCAACAACTGGCAGCAGGTACTGGTTTTTAACCGTACCAAGCACGGTGCCAATCGTCTTGCCGAACAGTTAAACAAAGATGGTATAACCGCAGCAGCTATACATGGTAATAAGAGCCAGGGCGCACGCACTAGAGCACTGGCTGATTTTAAAGCAGGAAAGGTTCGTGTACTGGTAGCGACTGATATTGCGGCTCGTGGCATCGATATTGATCAACTGCCGCATGTGGTTAACTTCGAGTTGCCTAATGTAGCTGAAGATTATGTGCATCGAATTGGACGAACCGGCCGTGCTGGTAATGAAGGTGAAGCCATGTCACTGGTCTGTGTCGATGAGCTTAAACTGCTCAAAGATATTGAGAAGCTTATTAAACGTGACATTCCCAGTGTAACTATTGAAGGTTATGACCCGGATCCAAAGATCAAGGCTGAGCCCATTCAAAATGGCAGAAATAAGGGCAATAATAGCGGACGAGGCAGACGCCAGGCGCCGGCAAATAAAACGCCTCGTGCTGGTAAGAACGCAAGAAAGCGTGCCTCAGATCGTAATGGTAACGGTTCCAGTGATAACACTTCTTCGCCCTGGAGTAGCCAGTCAAGAAGCAGTAATGGAAACAAAAAGAACACAAATAATCAGAATCGCTCACGCAACGCTGCTTAACAAGCGATGGATTTATAATTTACACCTGGTCCTTAAAAACTAAATTTATACCCGGAAATAAACTATGTTAGTAACAGCAAATATTACAATGCAATTTGGCCCCAAGCCGCTGTTTGAAAATGTCTCTGTTAAGTTTGGTGATGGTAACCGCTATGGTTTAATCGGTGCCAACGGTTGTGGTAAATCAACCTTCATGAAAATACTTGGTGGTGATCTCGAAGCCACCGCTGGCAATGTTTCAAAAGATCCAAACGAACGTATTGGTAAATTAAAACAGGACCAGTTTGCTTACGAAGAAATTAATGTCATCGACACCGTATTGATGGGGCACGAAGAACTGTGGGCGATTAAATCAGAAAAAGATGCGATATATGCCAACCCGGAAATGACAGAAGCCGATGGTATTCGTGCCGGAGACCTGGAGGCAGAGTTTGCCGAGATTGATGGTTATTCAGCAGAAGCGCGTGCCGGTGAATTGCTGCTTGGTGTTGGTATTCCAACCGAACAGCATTATGGCCCGATGAGTGAAGTAGCGCCAGGCTGGAAGTTGCGTGTCCTGCTGGCCCAGGTGCTGTTTTCCGAGCCTGATATCATGCTGCTGGATGAGCCTACCAATAACCTGGATATTAATACTATTCGCTGGCTCGAAGGCGTGTTGAATGATCGCAACTGTACTATGATCATCATCTCGCATGACCGTCACTTCCTCAACAGCGTCTGTACGCATATGGCTGACCTGGACTATGGTGAAGTTCGCATGTATCCGGGTTCATACGATGAGTACATGATTGCTTCGACCCAGGTTGCAGAGCGTTTACAATCTGAAAATGCTAAAAAGAAAGCACAAATTGCAGAACTGAAATCTTTTGTCAGCCGCTTCTCGGCAAATGCGTCAAAATCAAAACAGGCGACATCACGTGCCAAGCAGATCGATAAAATACAACTGGCCGAAGTTAAACCTTCCAGTCGTAAAAACCCCTACATTTATTTTGAAGAAGATAAAAAGCTGCATCGACTGGCACTCGAAGTTGAAGGCCTGGCTAAAAGTTATGATGACTACCTGTTTGCCAACCTCGACCTGATGGTCGAAGTTGGAGAACGCATAGCGATTATCGGCCCTAACGGTATAGGTAAAACCACCCTGCTGCGCTGTCTGTATGGTGACCTTGAAGCCTCTGCCGGTGTCGTGAAGTGGTCAGAAAATGCACAGCTTGGTTATTACGCACAGGATCACGCGGCTGATTTTGAAGATGATAAAACATTAATCGACTGGATGAATCAATGGGGCAAGGAGACTGATGACGAGCAGTCAATTCGCGGTACCCTGGGACGTTTGCTGTTTTCATCAGATGATATCAATAAGAAGGTCAGTGTATTATCGGGTGGTGAACAGGGCCGCATGCTGTTTGGAAAACTCATGCTGCAGCGTAACAATATATTGTTGATGGACGAACCAACGAACCACCTGGATATGGAATCCATCGAGTCACTTAATCTTGCACTGGAAAATTATCCGGGCACCCTGTTCTTTGTCAGTCACGATCGTGAATTCGTTTCTTCACTGGCAACGCGCATCATCGAGATGACGCCGAAAGGTATCGTTGATTTCCGTGGAAACTATGAAGATTATCTTGCCAGTCAGCAGATGGAACAGGGTAAACAGAAAGCCTCATAAGCTGATGTTGGTCATTGCTTGCGGCAACAGCTGTTACCCAGGGAATTTGTCCCCCGGCTATGAATAAAATAGCCCTGTTCGTCGACGTACAAAATATTTATTACACAACACGTGATGCCTATGGCCGGCAGTTTAATTACAGGGCACTATGGGATCGTGTGAGCGCTAAGGGAGAAATAGTATCGGCGACGGCTTATGCTATTAAGCGTGACGATGACCGTCAAATAAAGTTTCAGGATGCGCTGGCTCATATTGGGTTTAGAGTAAAGCTTAAGCCTTTTATTCAGCGCAGAGATGGCTCCGCGAAAGGTGACTGGGATGTCGGCATCACCATTGATGTCATGGAAACGGCAAAAGACGTCGACACGGTAATTCTGCTATCCGGTGATGGAGATTTCGATCTTTTACTGGAAAAGATAAACAAGGATTACGGCGTTACTACAGCAGTCTATGCTGTTCCGGAACTGACCGCCAGATCCCTAATTGAAGCTGCCTCTGAATATTATCCGATTGATAAAGAGCTGTTAATGTAGTTTACCAGGCAGTTCGTTTCAGGGGACTTTTTTGACTGGGTCATGCTCTGTCTGTAACTGGCCACGCGCATATTTCAAAAACGATTCCAGCGGGTCAATTAATTTTTCAATATATTTTCTCGGTACTTTCTCGAACTCGCCCTGAATAATCGCGGTCATATAACGATTGAATAATGCCGTATCCAGTTTATCAAAATCAGCCGCTAACTCCTGACCCAGGGTCTCTTCTTTCCTGTCAGCTATTTCGGCTTTTTTATTCTCTTCCCTGTTGATGGTTTCATCATGACGAACAATCTGGCAGGCGCGCCGCAGTAGTGACTCTTGCAGAGCAATATCAGCCTGCATGGTCAAACCGGTAAAGGTTACGGATTCGTTATAACCTTCCGTTGAGTTCAGGCCGGCAGCCAGTTTTATACGAATCGTATCGTTACTGATTTTAAACGCCAGGTTTGAGACCGTCTTTTGAAAACGTATGCCGACTATGTGGGCCCTGAATGCTTTGGTCATTGGCATAACCAGGATGAACTTTCCTGAGCCCAGGTGCCCAAGAACTTCTTCTTTACGCAGAGACTCTTTTAAATTATCTGATACCGATGTAATTATCTGCGAGGTGATTTTTTTGCCATGTGTTTCGGTAATAGTATCAATATCGGCAATCTGCATGCTTAAAATAGAAAGTTCGAATTTGTGCCGATGAGCACCGGAGATAGCTTTATCTCCCATATCCTGAATGCCGCGTTCATTAAACAGTTCAGTAAGACTGTCACGCGTAACATTATCCTGAAGCGAGGTGATTTTATTGCTCAGTTTAGAGTATGAGCTGGTACGGCTGATAATATCTGTCGCAGAAAATGGTTTACTGATGAAGTCTGTGGCGCCCATGTTGAATGAGGCCTGTTTCGCCGCGTCAGTGTCCTCGTGACCGGTAATCATTATTACCGGTAAACTGGCGATGTGCTCATCATCAGATTCCCTTATCTGTTTCAGCAACAGCATACCGTTCATTACAGGCATATGCAGGTCGGCAAAGACCAGGCTTATTGAACTGTCTTCCTGAATTCTGTCCCAGGCAACATCACCATTTTCTGCATGCGAAATAAAAAAGGAATCATCAAGATGTTTTGCGATTACACTGCGAATAGTCGCTGAGTCATCAACGATCAAAACATGAACTTTTTCATTTTTTGGCATATACAATCTCTATTAACCGAAGGTTAAGCACTATTTATTAGCTAATAGCAGTGAGTATAAGATAGATTTGCTGAAAATCATTGGTTTCAAGCTTTTACAGTGATTTAAGAACCCCTGAAATCATGACAGAAATGTTGAAAAACCAACAGCTTACAAATCATGGCGCGAGCCGTTCAGAACCCCATGAAGCGTTATCTCTAACTGTATAAATAAAACGGTCATGCAGCCGGCTTTCTCTTGCCTGCCAGAATTCAAAACTTGCTGGCTTAACACGGTACCCGCCCCAGAATGGCGGTAGCGGGATTTCCTTATCGCTGTATTTCTGTTTCATACTATCAACCATTGTCTCCAGGATTGAACGTGAGTTAATCATCTGGCTTTGCTGTGATGCCCAGGCACCCAACTGGCTGCCACGTGGCCGTGTAGCGAAATATTTTAATGATTCAGCCGTGCTCACTTTTGTCGCTACACCGGTAATTTTCACCTGGCGGCCAAGTGCATGCCAGGGAAACAGCAGGCTGACTTTTGGGTTGATTCCTATCTGCTGTGCCTTGCGGCTTTCATAATTGGTGAAGAATACATAACCGTCTTCATCAAAGAGTTTTAACAATACAATACGCTGCCAGGGCTGCCCGTCCGCGTCTACCGTTGCTACCGACATGGCTCCGGGCTCGTATAATTCACTTCTGATGGTTTGCTGGTACCAGAACTCAAATTGTTTGAACGGGTTTGCTGCCAGGTCCTTATGATTTAGACCCTGTTGCATATACTGCTGGCGTAATTCATCAGTTTTCATTATTGCCACTCTGGCTGTAGTAAATAAGTCATCATTAATATTTTATCGCCATCAATTGAAGACGGCTTGAAATAAGTGCATTATAAAACAATTGATAATAATCGGGTGTTGATCCAGATTAATAAACAGAAGTTTGATTTTAGTCATTACACCGATATTAGCCGGTGTTATCTTGAACAAGTTGATAGTTTCCATGTGAGGATTGGGCGGGTCATTAATTAAACATGAATAACCTTGAAAACTACATAACAACGTTATTAAGCGATAATGGCGCTGAGCCTGATCAACTGCTTCAGCATTTGTGTGCAATTCAGCATCAGTATTCGTATATACCTGCCGCAGCGGTTGATCTGCTGGCCGAGAATTTACAGGTTCCGCCAGTTCAAATTTATGCTGTTATCGATTTTTATACTTTCCTGCATCGTGATGCTCGTGGCCAGTTCGATATTCTTTTTAGCGATAATATCACCGATCGCATGCTCGGCAGTGAGGCACTGTTTCGTCTGCTATGCGACGAACTCTCCATAGTACCGGGAATTCCACGGGAGGATGACCGCGTCAGTGCAGACCTGACTTCCTGTACCGGTATTTGTGACCAGGGGCCGGCATTACTGGTCAATGGCAGCGTGGTCTCCAGGCTTGACCATGAGCGAATCAAGCATATTGCTGATCTGGTTAACGCCGCTACCCCCCTCGAGCAATGGCCGCAACACTACTTTACTGTAACAGATAATATTCAACGCCGTGACATGCTGCTGGACGATGAAATCATTAATGGCAGTGCTATCGAAGCGGTTATTGACAGGGGCGCCAGTGTCATCCTTGATGCCATTAATGAATCAGGTCTGAGAGGACGCGGCGGTGCCGGTTTCAAAACCGCGACGAAATGGGAAATATGCCGGCAAACACAGGCAGCTGAACATTACGTTGTATGCAACGCGGATGAAGGCGAGCCCGGTACGTTCAAAGACCGAATACTGTTAAACAGTTATGCCGATAATGTTTTTGAGGGCATGACGCTATGTGCGGCAATTATTGGTGCTAAAAAAGGTTACTTATACTTGCGCGGTGAATATCGTTATTTGCTGCCATCGCTGGAACAGACACTACAGTCAAGGCGGAAAGCTAATTTACTGGGCAATAACATTTGTGCCCGCCCGGGTTTTGATTTTGATATTGAAATACATCTGGGCGCCGGTGCTTATATCTGTGGTGAAGAATCTGCCATGATCGAATCGCTGCAAGGTAAACGCGGCATTCCTGCTATACGGCCACCTTTTCCGGTCGTTAAAGGTCTTCGTCAGCAACCCACCGTGGTGAATAATGTTGAAACTTTCGTTGCCGCCGCAAAAATAGCTATCTTTGGTGCCGACTGGTTTCGCAGCACGGGCACTGCAGACTCCAGTGGTACTAAACTGCTTAGTATCAGCGGCGACTGTCAACGTCCAGGTATTTATGAGTACCCTTTCGGTACGACAATACAGCAGGTGCTGGATGACTGCGGTGCAGACAATGTTCAGGCGGTACAGCTGGCTGGTGCAGCAGGTGTCACCATTACTGCTGATGAGCTTGATCGTAAAATTGCCTTTGAGGATGCGGCCACTGGTGGATCCTTCATGATCTTCAATCAGCAGCGTGATATGCTGGATATGGTGCGAAATTTCAGCCACTTCTTTGCCCATGAAAGCTGCGGCTTTTGTACGCCCTGCCGTGTTGGCACTTCACTGATTAAGAACCTTGTTGATAAAGTAATGGTCGGACACGCAACCAGGAATGATTTAAAAGAAATGGAAGAAATTGC
This sequence comes from uncultured Gammaproteobacteria bacterium, assembly GCA_963711255.1. GTDB lineage: Bacteria > Pseudomonadota > Gammaproteobacteria > SZUA-229 > SZUA-229. The sequence goes on from CAVQDO010000034.1 coordinate 75,715, forward strand.
ACTTATCATGAAGCAAAGCAGTCATTGCGGTCTTGGTACAACAGCCGCTAATCCGATACTGGATAGTTTAAAAAAATTGCCGGAGTGTTATAACCGTCACCTGGTGAACCGGGGTTTTGAACCGGCATTTGATCTTGATGCGGCACTGGAAGAATCCAGGCAGATAACCGGACGTGATGACAGTGAAGCGCATATCCAGTATGAGCCGCTGCTTGATGATGTAACACAGGACAAACAATCGTGAGTGATGATAAAACGTTCAGGCTGGATGGTAAATTAATTGCCTTTCATGAAGGTGACACTGTCATGGACGCCGCTTTAAGGGCGGGCGAATATATTCCTCACCTTTGCCACAATCCCGAGTTTAAACCACACGGTAGCTGCCGTGTTTGCCTGGTTGAAGTTAACGGCAGGGAAACCAGTGCATGCACACTGCCCGCTGCGGAAAACATGAATGTTGCCAGTAATACGGATGCTATCACCCTGCAGCGTCAAAAACTGTTACAGATGCTGTTTGTTGAGGGGAATCATATCTGTCCTGGCTGTGAGACGAGCGGCGCCTGCCAGTTACAGGCGGTGGCATATTACACTCGTATGTTAAGCCCGCACTTTAGCCACTTTTTTCCAAAACGCACGGTTGATGCCACGCATCCCGATATAATGATTGATTTTAACCGCTGTATACTGTGTGAACTATGCGTCAGAGCCAGCCGCGATGTCGACCATAAAAACGTATTTTCGATCGGTGGCCGTGGCCTGAAAAGCCACCTGGTGATTAATTCGGTCAGTGGTAAACTGGGTGACAGCACATTATCTTTGACCGATAAAGCGGTTTCAGTTTGCCCGGTTGGCGCCATATTACACAAGCACCGTGGTTATGAAACGCCAGTTGGAGATCGGTTGTACGATATCAAGCCGATAAGTGTGGTTGGCGATGTTGCCAGTGCTGGCAAGGGCAATGCAAAAGAATATCCCGATAAGAACCGTTCGAGCTAAATACAGATATGAACAGGCAAAGCAAAAGCGTGGACAGTAATCAAATTAACATTAACAAGCCTCGGCTTGCTACCGCCGCACTGTGCGGCTGCTTCGGCTGCCACATGTCACTGCTGGATATTGATGAACGCATAATGAAACTGGTCGAACTGGTTGAGCTTGATCGTTCACCGCTAACCGATATAAAAAATATTGGGCAGTGCGAAATTGGTCTTATCGAAGGCGGTGTCGCGAATGCAGAAAATGTTGAAGTGCTTCGTGATTTTCGTCAGCACTGCAAAATACTGGTCGCTGTCGGCGCGTGCGCGGTCAACGGTGGTGTGCCCACCATGCGTAACCAGTTTACCATCAGGGAATGCCTTGAAGAGTCCTATATCAATGGCATAGGTATAGAAAACCCGCAAATACCGAATGATCCGGAAATTCCATTATTACTGGATAAGGTACACCCTGTACATGAGGTGGTGAAAATTGATTACTTCATTCCGGGTTGCCCGCCTTCGGCGGATACATTATGGCAATTCCTGGTTGATTTACTGGCAGGAAATGAGATTAGTCTGCCCTATTCGCTGATCCATTATGATTAGTGAAAGCTGCTGTAAACGCCAATACGACTATCAGGTGAGAACACAAAATGTTATCAGATCTTGAAACTGCAGAAAATCCAGATACTCTGGAACGAATCGTCATCAATCCGCTTACACGTGTTGAAGGCCATGGCAAAGTCACCCTGTTACAGGACGAAAACCTGAACATCAAACAGGCGCGACTGCATATATCCGAGTTTCGCGGTTTTGAAAAATTCATCCAGGGCCGGCCCTACTGGGAATTACCCGTACTGGTGCAACGTCTATGCGGTATCTGTCCGGTTAGCCACCACCTTGCTGCCGCCAAAGCCTGTGACATGATTGTTGGCAGCAGTGAACTTACGGCGACGGCAGAAAAAATACGCCGGCTGATGCATTTTGGACAGACCCTGCAATCGCACGCCCTGCACTTTTTCCACCTGTGTTCGCCAGACCTGCTGTTTGGTTTCGATGATGACGTGCGTCACCGTAATATCGTTGGTGTTATTGAAGACAACCCTGAAATTGCTCAGCAGGGAGTGCTGCTGCGTAAATACGGCCAGGAAGTGATACGAATCACCTCGGGTAAGCGCATTCACGGTACCGGTGCAATTCCAGGCGGTGTTAATAAGTCTTTAAGCAAAAGTGAAATCAAGTATCTCAGGCAGGATATCCCTGAAATTATCGTTATGGCGCAACAGGCGGTGGCACTGGTTAAAAAAATATTCTTTGAACACTACGACTATCATATGGAATTTGCCAGCATCGACAGCAATATGATGAGCATGGTGAACGATGCCGGTGCTTTTGAACTTTATCATGGCGGTTTACGCTGCAAAGATGTTCAGGGAAATATGATATTCGACCATGCCGATTACCGCCGCTATGGCGACTTCATCAAGGAAGGCGTAAAAAACTGGAGTTACATGAAATTCCCTTTTATTACTTCAATCGGTGAAGAAACAGGCTGGTATCGCGTAGGCCCGCTGGCGCGCGTCAATAACTGTGATTATTTTTCAACACCGCTGGCTGAAAAAGAACGCCTGGAATTTGTCGCCGTGGCTGAGGGTAAACCGGTGCAGTCAACACTGGCATTTCACTGGGCACGGTTAATCGAGTTGTTGCACTGCGCAGAAGCCATTGAAGAGCTGCTGCAGGACAATGATCTCACAGGCACTGATTTAATGAACAAGGGAGAATTGCAGTCATGCGGTATAGGTGTCATTGAAGCGCCGCGCGGTACGCTGTTTCATCATTATGAAATCGATAGTGACGGCATTGTAGAGAAGGCAAACCTTATCGTTTCTACAACCAATAATAACCAGGCCATGAATGAATCTGTGCGCAAGGTTGCCAACCAGTATCTTTCTGGCAATAAGCTAACCGAGGCCCTGCTTAATCAGGTCGAAGTTGCCGTTCGTGCTTATGACCCCTGCCTCTCGTGCGCAACACACGCCATGGGTAAAATGCCTTTACAAGTTGACCTGGTCAATAAAAACAATGAACTGCTGGATCGCCTGGAAAAAAGAGTCAATGGTGAGATTCAGCGAACTATGCAGCCGAACCGCTAAGAATTTCATGTGAATACACAGCATGCTCCGATACTGGTATTTGCCTTCGGCAACCCGTCACGCGGTGATGATGCACTGGGCCCGGACCTGTATGCACTGCTGGAAAAAAATAAACAGGATGACCATGCATTAAATGATGTCGATCTGCTAATTGATTTTCAGTTACAGATTGAACATACAACTGACCTGGAACAACGCAAAGCGATTATCTTTATCGATGCCAGTGTCAGCTGTGAATCGCCCTTTGAATTTCAGCCGCTATGGCCACAGCGCGATGACAGTTATACCTCGCATGCCATGAGTCCGGCCGCAGTGCTGGCGGTGTATCAGCAGATCCATCAGTATGCCCCACCGCCGTCTTATCTTTTGACGGTACGCGGTTACCAGTTTAATCTTGGTGATGCTTTATCCAGCCAGGCTAGAACAAACTTGCAACAGGCTTATGACTTTAGCAAAAAATTACTCAGCCTGGATATTGAGCAGTGGCCGGATAACATTTCTCAATGCGCCTGATTCTATTTGTTACCGGTAATACCTGCGGTCAGCGCAAAGCGCATAGCCTCTTCCATGCTCATATCTAAAGGCCGCACATGCTCACTGGAAATAAAAACAGTAAAACCGCCAATCATATAACTCATCGGCAGGTATACCAGTACCTTGTCCTGACCGCGAAATGACTCTGGCAGACGTTTTTCATCAGATTGAGTGATAAAGCCGATCATTTCTACACCATTGTAAGTTACCGCAACTACCTGCTGCAGTTCTCCTTTATTGGGCGTAAAGAAATCAAATAGATCACGTATCGCTCTATAAACTGTTTTAATGAGG
>CAVQDO010000035.1:0-261259 GCA_963711255.1 uncultured Gammaproteobacteria bacterium
ATGCAATAGTGATGACCAAAATAAGAAGAGCAAGCCCATCCTGCTTTTGCATTCCATTGTTGCGACTATTCGTTCTCAACAACTTCGCCCGTGTCCTGCATCCAGGTTTCACCCGGCTTTAACCGTCTGGTTTTACCTTCGACGCTAACTTTAATTTCTTTATTATGGCCTATCGTAGACTTATCAACTCGAACTGAATCTATTTTTGAACTATTGATCGTATTTTGATTATTTAACCAGACAACACTTTTTCCGTCGCTTCGTGTCATATAGCCATTAACTTTTATTTTGTCCGATTGTTTCAATCCAGCACCGATATTTTGACCGGATCGTATCGCATCGATCTGTGCACGCTGTTTTTTATCGGTGAACAGTTTCTGTAATTGATTTACATCGAAGTCTGCATACAGCGCATTACTACATAACATACTAATGGCCACTGTTAGAGTTAAAGTAATTCGCATTAGATAGAACTCCCTGCCTTACTCATGACTTTCCCCTTGCTTTATTGGCGCGAGAACCCCTGAAGGTATACCAGCCAAGTTCACAATAGGCTCTCATGTTATTCTCACTATCGACAGATTTTTTACTGAGCTTTTCTATATCGCAGGTATCAACAGAAAATAATCCGTCTGCTTTTCCCAGGTCATTTAACAAGGCAAATAAATCGCCTTCATGTGCCATTTTTATATCGAGAGTCATTACACTTTTAAAAACATCAATGCCATTATAATCACGTTTTAAATTAGCCGCCTTCAACGGCTCCTGAGTTGAGATACTATAGCGAACAGATGGCATACCGCGTTTCTTCGCCGTATTTTGTATGGTTTCAAACCAGCTCAGACGGTCTTCAGCACCGACGACCCCCTGGTTAACCAGTTTTAAAAAGTTACTTTCAAACTCATCTATAATCTGGTTGTTTTCAACCGAGCTGTCTATTTTTACCTGCCACAAGCGCATTGCACGTTTTGCTGCCTGCTGCTCCTGGTATACGCCATCCATATACCAGTAAGAGGCCGATACAACGATCACGCTAATAACCGTCATAACGACAAACACGCCTATGGCTCGAACCAGTACAGGAGTTAGTCCTTTAAACATGATCAGGCTCCTTCATTATAACTTCAAGTATAAATACGCCTGACGATTCCCTTTCTTTACGGCTTTTAATATCAACACCAGACTCTGTAGTAAATTTACTTTCTGAACGTAAATCAACCGGCATCTTTAATGCCGCCACTTCCTCAACCAATGGACTGTTATTTAAATAATCAATTATTCTCTGAATATGATTTATTGAAGCGCGATAGTCCTGTTCCAGATCATCGATACGTCCGGTAACGATGGCATTATGCTTCACTGGCAATCCAGCAGTAAAATTGGCGGCTTTATGATCTTTATTCTTTTCATTCAGATTGACTGCTTTCCACTCAATCTTGTCAATGTGAAGAGTATCTTCATCATCCTGGCTTAATATCTCACTTAACCTGATTAAAAAATCCAGTGGTGAAGTTGTACTGTTTATTTTTATCTGTTCTGCAAGCTCAACCGCGGAGTTCATTACGCCTGCATTTTGAAAAACCTCTTCGAAATCTTCAAACTTTCTTGAATATAAATCTTTATAATTATTTTCTTCCTGCTTCAGAAACACGATGGATTTTTCAAATTCAACTGCATCTGATATATTAGCCTGGGTAAATAAAACGCTAACAATCACGACCAGCAAAGTTGCCAGGTATAATGCATTTGCTGCGAGCAGGTGTTTATAACGGGTAAATATTTCATGATCGCCATAATGGCTAACTGACAGACCCTGGTTCATGCATAGCCAGGCAAAAATACTGTCAGAGAATTTCTCGTTAACACCGCGCAAGCCTAACTTTTTATGTAACTGCTCAATAGGATGGATAACGACGTTTTGCCTGTCATCAGAAACAAATGATTTCTCTAAAGACGCTATTTGTTCGTCACAACCTAATATATGCAGGGTAATACTTTCACCAGGCGAAACCAGGTTCTGTGAACGTATAAACGCAATTGTACGCTCAACTTCAGGTGCGGCAAGCTCACCGATTCCCGAAATATCATTTTGATTCTGATTGATTATAGATTGACGACTGGATAGTAATTTTCCATCTCTAAACAATGTTTGCCTGACATTGCTATTAACCTGCTGACTAACGAGCAATACAACACCACTACTGGCCTTGATCGTTTTCAGCAGTTTCTTACTAATGACCGGCAATGACCATATGCCGGACAGCGGAACTTCGCATTCGTCGATTATAGTTAGCCAGGGCTGTATTAATTGCGGATTAGTCATAGCGCCAAGCAGCACTATGTCGTCTTTTCTACCGCTCTTATTGCGCCCGATAATTTCACTATAACAATAGTCTTTGCTTGAACGATAGTATCGGTCAAGCAAACGGCCGACAACAGAGTTCCTGTCTTTTCTGCCAACATGCGGGATATGTTCATTCCGAAAATCTTCTTCAATGACATCAACTAAAAATTTTCCCGGGATGATTTCGGTCTGTGACAGGTACGTCCTGAAATCCTCCAGCCCTGTCACCGTCGGTTCAAATGAACTACTGCCGACTAATTCCTTACCTTTCCAGTGCAAGACGCTTAATCGATAACCTGTAAAATAAAATAGACGTTTCATGCTAGATTTTAACTCCCGCTACGGCATCATATACAGGACCCAGCACGGCCATCATAATCCACATCATGATGCCACCCAGAATTATGGTAAGCACCGGCAATATCGCCGGTTCTATTTTATCAATCGATTCTTTCACTTCACGATTATAGAAGTAACTTACGTTCAATAATGCTTCATCCATTGCACCGGTATCTTCACCTATTTTCAGCATGCGAACGATCATTGAGGGAAAAACACCAACCGCTTCAAAGCTTTTACTTATAATAATGCCATCCGAAATACTTTTTCTCGCCTGATTAATCGAGTCCTCAAGTACCATGTTATCAACCATATCCTCGGATATTCGTAAAGCATCTAGCACTGTTATACCCGAGCTGTACATCATGGCGAAATAATTAGCGAAGCGCGCCAATTTTATCTTTGTCATTAAAGGACCAAACATCCATACCTTTAATTTCAGACCATCCAGGTAATACTTGAATTTTTTATTTTTATTAGCAACTTCTTTCAAAGCAAAAAAAACAACCACAGGAAAACTAAATATTAAATACCAGTAATTAACAAATATATCTGATATATCTATTAATATTTTTGTATGCAAAGGAATGTCAGAACCAATATTTTTTATAAACGGTAATAACTGCGGCATCAAGTACATCATTAAAAAAGCCACCACCAGCAGTACAATTACCGACACTATCGCCGGATATATCATTATTTTTTTCGTCTGCGATATCAGCTCATCCTGCCACCGTATGGTTTCAGCAAGATCGTGCAATACTTCCGCCAACTGACCGGTCTCTTCGCCGACTCTGACTAGTGTTACGTAAACTTTATCAAATATAAGCGGGTGCTCTGCCAGTGCCAATGACATTGTTTTACCGCCTTCAATATCATCAATTATTGTTTGTAACACATCAGTAAAATGACTGTAATCCAGGCTATCTCTAATATCCTGCAAACTGTCAATCAAGGGTACGCCTGATTTTATTAATTGCTCGATATGAAAAGTGAAATTTATTAATTCACGACGTGTAATCGTTTTACTTCGAAAAGCATTTTTACCGACTTTACCCTGTTCCTTGTAACTTAATAAATCAAAACCCATTGTACCCAGGCGTTTTTCCAGCTCCATGGGATTACTCGCCACCATGGTGTCGCTGCGTATCCGCCCTGCGGTATCAATTGTTCTGAACTTATAATCAGGCACTTTATTTACCTATTATTACCCTTGTCGATTTCGTTATACCAGTCGTTGCGTTAAATCTATTACACGCGACACTTCAGTTAATGATGTTTTACCTTCGAGTACACAACGCACCGCATCATCGGCAAGCGTTATATAACCTGTTTGCCTTGCGGCTGCTTTCAACTCACCAAGTGTTGCACGCTTGGCTATTTGCTCATCCAGCTCGTTATTAATGCGCAATGCTTCAATTATAGCCACACGTCCTTTATATCCAGTATTGTCACAGTGAGTACAACCCTTTGCTTCAAAAATATGTTGTGCATTACTTTCAAATTCTATATTCAATAATTTGCTTTCTATTTCATCCGGCTGCTTCTCCTGTTTACAGTGCGGACACAATAGCCGTATAAGTCGTTGGCTAATAACACCAATAATATTACCGGTCATAATATCCGGTAAAACACCAATATCGAGCAGGCGCGGAAATGTACCGATAGCTGAGTTGGTGTGTAATGTTGATAACACCTGATGGCCCGTCATGGCTGCACGAAAGGCCATATCTGCAGTATCTTCATCTCGAATTTCACCAACAAGTATGATATCTGGATCCTGCCTCATCATAGAGCGGATACCGTTTGCAAAATCCATACGCGCTACTTCGTTAACCGAGGTTTGCCTGATCATATCCATTGGATATTCAACAGGGTCTTCCAGTGTCATAATATTCACCTGTTCTGACTTAACATAGTTCAGCAAAGAATACAGGGTCGTCGTTTTACCACTACCCGTCGGACCAGTAACCAGAATGATGCCTTCAGGCCTTGCCATCATCAGTTTTAAATCATTTAGTGTTTCTTCATGAATACCTAACTGGTCCATTGGGACAATGCCCTTGGCACGATCAAGTACACGTAGAACTATATTCTCGCCATGTGTTGTTGGCTGTGCAGACACACGAAAATCGACACGATGCCCCTGTACCTGTAAGCTAAGACGCCCATCCTGGGGAATACGCGTTTCTGCAATGTTCATCATGCACATTACTTTCAGCCGAACAACAATGGCTGACCAGTAATCTTTATGCAGACTTCTGATTTGTCTTAAAACACCATCAATACGATACCTTAGCCTCAGAAAACCTTCTTCAGGCTCAAAGTGAATATCAGAGGCTTCACGCTTAACCGCATCTGCAAGTATCGCATCAACCAGACGAACCAGTGGCTGACTATACTCATCTTCAGTTGCATCAAGACTGCGATAATCGATTTCGCCAGTTTCTATTTCGTGAAGAATACCGTCAACAGAAAGTTCATAGCCATAAAACTGGTCAACAGCTTTTTTTATTTCACTTTCACCCGCAACCATGGGGACGATTTCAATCTTTCTACCAACAATCGCATGCACCCGATCAAGTATCATTAGATCTGACGCATTTTTCATCGCTATATTTAAACGCTGATACTCTTCATCAAAACTGACAGGCACTACGGTATAACGCACTGCAATTTCCTTATCGATCATATCAAGTGCGACTTTATCCGGTACCACACTGGCAAGATCAACACTTGCCAGGCCTAAAACCTGGCTAAGCACATCCCGCATAACTGACTCAGAAATAAAACCCAGGCCGACAAGAACCTCACCAAGTAAGCGTCCATTTTTTTTCTGTTCTGTTAAGGCAATATCAAGCTGGTCGGCCGATATAAGGCCTTTTTCCAGCAATCGCTGCCCAATCTTTTTCTTTGCTTCAACTACGGGAGGCGCGTTCATCACCTTATAATCCTGATAATTCAATGATGCGCTTTTTCACTACATCACGAGAAAAACTGACTTGCTTATTCGTTGATTTCAACAAACTGTCTTTATAAAAACTCATCGCCTGTTGCGGTTTACCAAGCTGCTCCATACTAACGGCAAGGTTAAAAATATAATCAGCATTATCGATATCACTTTGCCAGGCGGCAAAGTAATACTTCTGTGCAGACTGCCACTTTTTTTGTTGCGCATAATTATTAGCTAATGCAAAACTTAAATGCGGTGCTTCAGGGTTTTTCCCGAGTACGGCCAACAAATATTCTTCATCTGCCTGTAATGAAGCGTCATCACTATGCAGGCTCGTTAATGCTGCTGTCGCAACTGGATCACGCGGATCCTGTTCGAGCAAAGCCATATATATATCCCGCGCCTGTACCTGATCACCCTGCAACACGGCGATGGCCCCTATACCTAACATTGCGTCCCTGTTATTTTTCTCAAGCGTTAAAACTTCTCTATATAAATTTATCGCTTCACTATATTTACCACTGTCATACAACAGCCATGCAGAATCGAGTTTCTCGCCGACCGGGTCAACTTTATTTGTTTTTTCTATTGAGAGACCGGGTGTTGCATAAGAATCTTTTTTCGTGTTTTTATTTACACTTGTATTTGTGGCCGAATAAGACCGTGCTTGATTTGCATTACCAGAAATTTTATTTTTTGCATAATTTACTTTATCCTCAAAATTGGATTCACCAACCAGGTTACGGATAATCGCTGACTTTTCGGGCACTTTTTCTTTACTTGTCTTAGACTGCATCGCCATCATTGAAAGTTGATGCTTTCGCTCCAGCGCAGCAATCTCTGCATCCATATCCAGATAATAATAAACACCACCCGAAATCAGCACGGCAAAACTAAACATGAACAAACTAAATACAACCAGTCTTTTGTTATACTTGACGTCACGATTTGTTTTGTAAATCAACAAGGATAATGCATCATCCGAGACTGTAAACTTACGTGATGCAGCTTTCCTTTTCTTAAGCTGCTCCGCGGGATTTGCTTCTTTATTAGCCAAGTCCAGTGACGCTGCTACCTGTCCGTCGTCTGTCAATGCGGCCTGTTGCAGAGAATCCTCTTCCAGCGTCAACTCAATAGATTCGTTAGCACCATCATCCAGCACCAGCTCATCGTCAATATCCTGTAACTTCAGGTCTTCATTTGGTTCAGGACTATTGTCAGCAGAGTCTACAGTAGATACTGCTGCCGCCTGATCTGGCAACTGTTTCTTTTTAGCTTCGCCCTGTGAGGTTTTCTGCTTATCATCGGCAGCTTTTTTCAGGGCATCTAATAATAAACTCATGATCTTATTCTCACCGAGGATTATTGATCAGAAAGTTTTTTTGAAGTGTCCTTGCGAAGATCTTCCAACAAATACTTTTTATAATCTGCCAAATCACCATCCAGACTTGCGTGTTCCATCACTACCGGCCTTATAAAGATAACCAGTTCAGATTTTATAAACTCTTCTTCGGTGTAAGAAAACAATGCACCTAACAGTGGAATACTTGATAAAAATGGTACTCCGCGATTTTCCTTGTTTATCTGATCCTGCATCAAGCCGCCAATGACTGCCGTGTCATTATTTTCTATTGTTAACATGGTTTCTATTTCACGCACCTGTATTACCGGTATCTGGCTTACTACGCCCTGCTCTGCCAGTATCGGATTAGGGTCGTCAACAAATCTTATAATCCTGGAAATTGTTGGCCTTACATTTAAGGTTACCTCGTTTTCCTGGTCGATATATGGCGTTACCGCCATTACAAAACCAACGGGCACTGTATTTACAGTTGTATCAACAGTAGTTAGTGCTTCGGAGTTCTGACTTGCTGGAACAACATTTACATCAAGATTAAAATAGACTTCGTTATCAACGACTTTAAGAATGGCCGTTTGATTATTCAGTGCCATTACTTTTGGACTGGAAAGAACTTTAACGTCGCCAAATGTTTCCAGCGCCTTCAATGTAATATTCAATGGATTACCATTAATGTTACCGGAAGTTGCTAACTGAAAAAACGGTGATGAACCTAAATTACCACCAATAAGGCTCTGGTCACCGCCCTTGGTCAAAATTGTAGTGCCGCTAGAGGTTACTGCTGTTTCACTTACCATAGACCAGTCAATTCCTGCCTGGTACTTATCACTTAACTGGACCTCTGCAATTGTTGCTTCAATCAATACCTGGCGCTGTACATTACCAAGTACGGTGTCTACAAAGTTCTTAATTACTTTATGCTTTTTACCCGTTGCGCGGACAGCAATAATACCGCTCTCGCGGTTTACTATAATATTGTTACCGGAAATAACACGTGAACCAGAGCTGGCCTTGATGTCTTCACCCAGGATGCCACCGATATTAACTGTCAATGTTGACCAGAACTCATTAACACTTTTATTTTCTATTTCAGAGCTGGCCTTATTGTCACTGCCACCGCCACCGCTGTTACCGCCACCCACATCGGAACTGTTTGCGCCGATCTCTGTAGAAACACTTACCGTGCCGCCACTGGTGCGCTCAATATTTAAATAGTTGATGTGATATACATGTAAATATGGAATATCTGCCTTAACTTTTAATGTATTGCCTTTAATAAAATAAACAATATCTGCCTGCGACTCTATACGCTCTAGAATTTTTGGCAATGTTTGATCAATCGCATTCATGGTAATCTTACCTGAGATATTATTATCAATATCAAGGTTCAGATCAGCATCTCTTGCCATTGAAAAAAGTAGCTCACGAATTGGTACCTGGTTAACGACAACCGTATAGGTTTCAAGTTTTTCGCGTTTTCCTGGGCGAGGAAGAACCGGCACGTTTGTTACTGCTTCCGGTATATCGCCTTTATCATTTTCTTTAGAAGTTATATGCCCCTGTGAAATTTCAGGCGGATTCGTTGCTCCGCATGCAACAACAAATACAGCTATTGCTGCAATAAAGCCGTAAGACAGAAAACTTTTTATTTTTTTAATTATCATTGGTCAACCAGTTAGCAAAATAACTTTCACATTATTTATTTTGCTATTAAATAATTTTAGTACGCATTATTGCGAACATTATTTTTTGAAAACTCTTTCTTCAAGGTACTAACACGCCGTAAATATGGATCACTTGCCTTAAGTGAAGAAGGCAACTGGTCAAGTGTCTCTATCGCCAAATCCTGGGTAGCAAATTCGTTGTACAATACGCTGAACCATCCACGGCCGCTAATAACAGTTTCATAGATGTAAATCTTAGTAAAATCAAGCGTTTCAGGCGCCTCTTGTAAAAATGCTTCAACTTTATTGGCATCAATGGTACGAGCCATAAATAATTGAATACTATAATGAGAATCAGCTGCACTGGATAACCACTGACTGGTCTTCGCGATTCGTTCTGCCAGTAAACCTGATATATCAACACCGCCAATTTGCTGTTCGTCAGGCCTTGCTGTTAACGCCTCATCATCAGTCACTAATCGTGCACTAGCACTGGTCTCTGTAACTGTATCGACCGGAGCCTTATCGGCCAGGTTTACTTCCATAATACTCGAATCTACAGCATCCGCAGATGCACTTTGTGGCTCGACCTGGTTATTTTTACCAATATAAAAACCTGCCGCTAAAGTCGCAATCAACATGGATACAAACACTACTAACAGTAAAACCTTCTTATTGCCTGTTGTTTTTTTAAATTCACTATCCTGGGCAGCTGTTTTTATGTGCGTTGGGGTAACGGTATGACTGCCTTCAGAAAAAGCCGCCAGCAAAGACTTGTCCGCGATTATATTAATACGCCGGGTCAAACCATCAGAATATTTTTTTACCACGCCTGCTGTTTTCTTATTAAAGACATCGGGCCCTGTATAACCTACAGCACGCAATCGAAAGTTCAGATACTGCAATGTGTCATCCGGCGGAAAAGGGGATAAATTAAAACTGTGCGTGATTCGTTCTTTTAATTGCCGTATATGTGGAGAGGATAATTTTTCATCCAGTTCTGGCTGACCAAATAAAACCATTTGTAAAAGCTTGTCTTCGTCTGTTTCAAGATTGCTTAACAGGCGAATCTCTTCAAGCGTTTCTATTGGCATGCTCTGCGCTTCTTCTACGAACAGAACTACTTTCCTGTTTCCCGCATGCTTCTCAAGCAGATGAGCCTGTATCTTCTGCATCACATCAACTTTGCTCATCTCATTATTTACGTCAAGATGAAGTTCATGCGCAATTACGTGCAGAATATTGTCAGGAGACACACTGGGATTCGCAATATAGATTACATCGACATCATCGGACAACCTGACTTCCAGCATACGGCATAACATTGTTTTGCCACTGCCTACTTCGCCAACCACCTTAATAATTCCTTCACCGCTGTTTATTGCATACATTAATGCATCCAGCGCTGCACCGCGCTGGCTGCCTTCGAAAAAGAGGCTGGTATCCGGCGTTATTTTAAATGGTGGACGCGATAACCCGAAGTGCTCCTGGTACATCATTCGCTACCCAGCTTTTGCACACGGCTGTATAGTGTTGTACGGTTTATTTTTAAAGCCTTGGCAGCTTTACTGACGTTGCTGTCATTCATTTCGAGTGCGATTCGAATACAGCGACTTTCAATTTCGTTTATTAACTGATCAAGATCAAACTTATCTGCCTTGATTTTCTGCATGATCATTTCATCGCTCACTGAGGTTGCATTATCAACCAGGGAACTTGCTGATAACTGTGTTTCCAGCTCAGCCGTTAACTGTTCTTTATTAACACTCTGTCCCGGGTACTTTGTGCCGAGACGGATTACAATATTTCTTAACTCTCTAACATTGCCGGGATAATCATACTGCTGCCAGAGTTCACGCGCGCCGTCATCCAGAACAAATGCAGATACGGTGTCAGCATAAGCTTCCATAAATGCGTTCAGCAGCAAAAAGACATCATCGCCCCTTAAAGCTAATTCTGGCAAATGAATATTAAGTATACTCAAGCGATGGTAAAGGTCATTTCTGAAACCACCAGTTTTTACCTCTTCCGATAAAGTCTTATTAGTTGCTGCAATAATTCGAGCGTGTGAATGCAATTCTTTGGTTTCACCGACACGGTAAAACTCACCGCTTTCAATAACACGTAATAATTTTCCCTGTAACGACATCGGCAACTCGCCAATTTCATCCAGCAATAACGTGCCTTTACCCGCTTCCATAAAGAAACCTTTATGCTCCTGCACAGCGCCGGTAAATGCGCCCTTGGAATGGCCAAACAATTGCGCTTCCAGCAAGTCGGGGGCAATTGCTGCGCAATTAATTGCCAGATAAGGCTCGCCACTGCGTAAACTTTTTTCATGCAGAGCACGAGCAACCAGTTCTTTTCCTGTGCCTGAAGCACCCTCAATCAGTACTGGAAAGGGAGAGTCAGCAAATTGTGAAATTTGGTTGTTCACCATTTGCATGGCAACACTATCGCCAATTAGTGAAACCGATTTTTGCGCATAACGCTGCACGTCAATATCATGCAGTCGCTGATGATGCTGCAAACGTGCCAGCAATAAATCAGGCTCTGCAGGCTTTGCGATAAAATCAACAGCACCGATAGTCAATGCATGCTGAATATTGACATCATTATCCTGTCCGGATAACACCAGTACACGCATATTAGGCTGCAGTGACAATAACTCCCGGATAAGAGCAAAACCTTCATCCGGTTTATGCGGGTAGGGCGGCAGGCCAAGGTCGATCAGGGCAATGCTCGGCAGACCCGTTGCTTCGTTTACTTTTTGAATTGCCTGGTGACGCGAGTCGGCCGTTATAAGCTGGTAATGCTTACGCAGCATAAAACCGAGCCCTTCAATAATTAAGGGATCATCATCAACCAGCAATAAACTTACTGGTTTATTTGCCTCTGCATCGGTATTCGCTGACATCGTATTGTGTTTATTTTCTGGCATCGACTTCCCCAAAATCAAATGATGCTTATATCACACCTTATATAGCAGAAATGCGGCCATGTTTTACCATTGCGGTCTCGAAATAGGCAATTTAGAACCAATATTTAACGTTTGTAACAAATAAGCCGTACTGACAGCGCTCTATCAGAGCCGTACCTGTTACAGCCTGCCTTTTTTAGTTCGTTCGTGGTTGACGACTTTGCTATTTTTTATTCTTGCGAAATGATTAAATAGCGTAAGTGTGCCTTAGCCATTCACTTACCCTGTACAACTGCATAGCGAGTAACTTTCTGAATTTATTATGTTTAATATTGTACTGTACCAGCCAGAGATCCCGCCAAATACGGGGAATATCATTCGCCTTTGTGCCAACACCGGTTGCCAGCTGCATTTGATCGAGCCATTGGGATTTAAGCTGGAAGATAAACAGCTACGCCGTGCCGGACTGGATTACCACGAGTGGGCCGACGTCAAAACGTACCAGAATATTGAACAGCTACAGCCTGTTCAGGCTATGTACGCCTTATCAACTAAAGGCAAAAAGCACTATCACCAGGCCAATTTTAAAGCCGGGGACTACCTGCTTTTTGGACCAGAAACGCGCGGACTGCCTGATGTTTTTTTAAATCAGCAGGATCAGGATCATATCTTGCGACTACCCATGCTGGAACATAGCCGCAGCTTGAACCTGTCAAATACTGTTGCAATTGTCACCTATGAGGCACTACGACAAAATCAGTTTACGGGTTTCAAATAAAACCGTTTTGCTAATCGGTTACTGCGTTTCTTTCGAAGATTTACGGCTCAACAGTGTATGCACTGCTTCATTGATAGGCAGGTTTTCGTAAATAACACGATAAACCTGTTCAGAGATAGGTACTTCAACCTTATATTTTCGCGCCAGTTCAACCACTTCTTTGGCGGTTTTGATGCCTTCAATGGCCTGGCCAATTTCACTATGCACCTGTTCCAGGGTTTTCCCCTGAGACATCAATAATCCTGTGCGACGGTTTCGAGACTGGTTATCCGTACAGGTCAGGATTAAGTCACCCATGCCGGCCAGCCCCATGAAAGTTTCACGGTGCGCACCCATGACTTTACCAAGCCGCATCATTTCCGCCAGTCCGCGTGTAATCAGTGCGGCCCGGGTATTTGCGCCAAAGCCAAGACCATCAGCAGCACCGGCGGCTATCGCCAGCACGTTTTTCATGGAGCCACCCAGTTCCACGCCAATCATATCTGAACTGCGGTAAGCACGGAAACAGCCGCTATGCAGATAATGCGTTAGTTCAGCGCAGAAATCATCCGACTCCGATGCCACCGTAATGGCTGTTGGCAGGTTTTCAGCTACTTCTTTTGCAAAGGTTGGGCCAGACATTACCGCCAGTCTTTTACATTGCGGTAACTCCTCTCCAATTACCTGGTGAATCAGCTTACCGCTACCCTGCTCCAGGCCCTTACTGGCCCAGGCAATACCCATATCTTCGGTAAACAGGTGAGCATTTTTTTGTAAAAACGGGCGGTAAGCGTGGCTTGGAATGGCGATAAGGACCCAGGCAGGAGAGGCCAATGCCTGCGCCAGGTCAGCTGTTAACTGCAGTGTATCCGGAAATGTAAAATCGGGCAGGAATTGATGATTACAGCGTTGCTCGCTGAGAAGCTTAATATGTTCTGCTTCATTGCCCCATAGCAAAACATTATGACCCGCTCTGGCCAGGTGAATAGCAAGCGCAGTCCCCCAGGAACCGGCACCCAGTACTGCAATTGGATGACCGGGATCAGCTACAGACATAAGCCAATATACTCATGGTACTGATTTTTAACTGGCACCGACTAGTGCGCCGTCTCCTGCTCTTCCTGTGCCTGACCTGCTGACTCGGCTTTTTGCGCTAACTGCTGAGCATAAAGTGTATTGAAATTAACAGGCGCCAGTAAGAACTGCGGGAAACCGCCTTTAACAATCAAATCAGAGACGACTTCCCTGACAAATGGAAACAATGTTTCAGGACAATACGCACCGACCATGCCTTCGAGGTTCTCCTGAGTAAAACCGGAGATAGCGAAAACACCCGCATATTGAACTTCACACAGGAAAACCGTTTTATCTTCCTGCTTTGCCGTTATGGTAACGCTTAGAATCACTTCATAGGCATCATCTGCAACCTTTTTATGGCTACTATTTATCTGCACATTAATATTTGGCTGCCAGTCATTGGCATTATTTAAAAAAACAGCTGGCGAATTGGGCGACTCAAATGACGCGTCCTTTAAATATAACTTTTGAATCGCAAATTGTTGGCTTTCTTCACTCATAATTATTCCTTAAATCGATAATAATTTTTAAATTAAACAAATAGTATCTTAGTCGTTATCTCAGTTTATGCTATCTGCATATAATCTTATCTGGACAGCGGCAGGTTAGCTTCTTTCCAGGCTGCAATGCCACCTTCGAGGCTATTCACTTTGTCGAAGCCGGCTTTTTTCAATACCTTCAATGCACGCGTTATGGTGTTGCCTGAATTACAGTAAATAAGAATCGGCTTGTCTTTGTAGTCTGAATATTTTTCAATAGCAGACTCAAATTCACTCAAAGGTATATTTTTAGCGCCCTTGATGTGGCCGTTTTTATAATCAGCAGCGGTGCGAATATCCAGCACCAGCGCCTCATCATGATTGTTCATTAAACGAATAGCCATTGATGGCGAAACCACCAGCCCCTTATTAGACTGATGATCTAACTCCGCCTTAATCAGCATCACCAGCACACCCAGCAGAGCGGCAAATAAAATAAGATTGTTTACTACAAATTCAGAAAGTTGCTCCACTACAGTACCTACGAAGTTTCAGTTATGATAAAAATAAGTGGGGTATTATAAAGCATAATGCCCAAAGAATTCTCTGCGAAAACTTTAGGCATAATTCTGTTTAATGATTACCAGAGACTATCTGGAGATTTTACTGACCTGCAGAACAGAACACTTCCTGCATCATACCAATCAAACGTAAAGTACGGGTATCACCCACCCGGTAGAATACTTTATTAGCATCTTTGCGCGAAGCCAGAATTCCCTTGTCGCGAAGTATCGCCAGATGCTGAGAGATATTGCTTTGTGATGTACCCACAGCATCAACGATATCCTGTACACTCACTTCCTGGTCACCCAGAGTACATAATATTTTTAATCTCAATGGGTGCGACATAGCTTTGAGTGAACGTGACGCGCGACTGATGTCTTCCTCGCGGGTCATTAAGTCTGGATCATTGGGGTTTACGGCCATGTTGGTACCTCGATGCTAAAGCGATGCTTAATAATATAATTAACTAAGCATACATTAATACACTTTATTTTGAATTGAAATAGCTAATCCGTGTAGATTACGTAAAAATATTGACTCCATGCCCGGAATCGCATGGATATTTGATAAAGACTAACAACTATTATGCTTGCCAAAAAGTCCCAATTGCGCACTATTTGTACAATATCTTTATTTTTCTGTCTATTTTGCAGCTTTAACAGTGTTTTTGCCTCAAAAAATGAAGATATGGTGCATTACCAGGGAAAATTGGAAAAGCTGCAAAAAAGTATCGCCAAAATTCAACAACACCTGAAAGGCACCAAAAAACAACGCAGCAGTGTACTAACTGAGCTAAAAACCCTTGAGCTTGAAATCAGTCAAAACGCTTTAAAACTAAAAACACTTTCACGCCAGGTTCAACAGTCAAGACAGAAAAAGATCAGGCTGGAAAAGGAGCTAAAACAACTTAATAATCAGCTCTCCCATCAACGGGTTATCCTGGCCGAACTGGTGCGCGCTGCTTATAGCATGGGCCATCAACAAAACCTTAAAATGCTTTTAAATCAACAAGATCCCGCACAGGCAGGCAGAGCACAGGAGTACTTCAACTACCTCAATAAAGCCCGGGCAGAACAAATAAACCGCTTTCTTGCCAGCATAAAACAGCAGCAGCAGGTTGAAATCAAGCTACAACAAACCCTGGCCACACAAAAGCAGCTGCTAAAAGATCAGCAGGAAAAAAAGAGGCTGAGGCAAAACCAGCGCTTACAGCGTAAAAAATTACTGGCTGAACTCAGTGACAAAATTAAAAATCAGGAAAACACCCTCAGCAACCTTGAAGACAGCCGGGGCCGAATAGAGAACCTGCTAAAATCCCTGGGCGAACTGCTGGCAGATATTCCGACGAGCCCATCGGAAAACAAGCCCTTTGCCTCACTAAAAGGCAAGCTTCCCTGGCCGGTTAAAGGCGGTTTCCTGGGCAAGTATGGCCAATCTAAAAATTATGGCGATCTGAAATGGAATGGCGTCCTTATCAAGGCAAATTATGGTACGCCAATTCGGGTTGTAAGCCACGGCCGTGTTGCCTTTTCGGACTGGCTGCAGGGTTTTGGCTTTATCACGATTGTTGACCACAGTGATGGCTATATGAGCCTTTATGGCCACAGTGAGTCATTACTCAAGCAAGCCGGCGACTGGGTTAGTGCCGGTGATATCATTGCAACAGCGGGGGACAGTGGGGGACAGGAGCAAAGCGGGGTTTATTTTGAGATTCGCTCACGCGGCAAACCCGTCAACCCGTCAAAATGGTGTAATTCGAAATCAAAGCATAGCGCTAGAGCCTCATAAAATAATAGTTGAACATGCTGGCTTTAAAGCCTTCTAAGCACTATTATTTACACTATTAACTGATTTGTTCTTCATGCAGCTACCAAAGCACAGATCTATCGTCATTCAAGTGGTATATACCGGAGTTATTTATGAGTAAGCAATTTAAGACCGTTCTGGTTCTGGTCTTTGGTATTTTTGTAGGCATATCTGTGTCACTGACCAGTAGCGTACTGGCCGAGAAAAAAGCTGAAGAATCTGTTGGCCTGCCGCTCAATGAACTACGTAACTTCTCTGATATTTTTGCCCGTATCAAAACCGACTATGTTGAAGACGTAGACGATAAAACTCTACTGGAACACGCCATCAGGGGCATGTTAACCGGCCTTGACCCTCACTCCACCTACCTTAATCCCGACGAATACAAAGAATTAAAAATCGGCACCACCGGCAAATTCGGCGGCCTTGGTATTCAGGTAGGCATGGAAGATGGCTTTGTTAAGGTCATTTCGCCAATCGATGACACCCCGGCGTTTCGCGCAGGACTGGAATCCGGCGACCTGATTATTCGCCTGAATGAAAAATCAGTTAAGGGTATGTCTTTGAATGATGCGGTTAAAATTATGCGCGGCGACCCTGGCACCGACATTAAGCTAACCGTTATTCGTGAGGGTGCTGACAAGCCTTTACCGTTTACGGTGACACGTGACATCATTTCAGTAAAAAGCGTTAAAAGTCGTATTCTGGAAGAAGATTATGGCTACATCCGCATCAGTAACTTCCAGTCTAAAACAGCACGCGACCTGTTAAGTGAAATCGGCAATCTCAAGAAAGAGAATAAAAAGGAATTAAAAGGCCTGGTGCTTGATTTACGTAATAACCCGGGCGGTGTACTCAGTGCTGCTGCCGACGTTTCCGATGCATTTATCGATGAAGGCAAACTGGTATTCACCAAAGGCCGGATCGAAAACTCAGAATTCGAATTCAACGCCAAATCCGGTGATGTTATGAATGGTCTGCCGCTGGTTGTATTAATCAATGGCGGCTCGGCTTCCGCCTCTGAAATTGTTGCCGGTGCATTGCAGGATCATAAACGTGCGGTGGTAATGGGCAGCAAATCTTTTGGTAAGGGCTCAGTACAGACCATTCAGGAATTACGCAGCGGCGGTGCAGTGAAAATAACAACGGCGCGTTACTTCACGCCAAATGGCCGCTCAATTCAGGGCGAAGGCATCACCCCTGATATTATACTGGACCGCTACGAAATCAAGGACTCAAAAGAAGACGCGACTGTGCGTATTAAAGAATCCGACTTAACTGGAAGTATAAGCAACCCGACCAAATCACAGGAAGCAATCAAAAAAGCGACGGAGGAAGGCGCTAAAAAAGGCGAAAAAGAAGAACTAAAAGTTAAAGCTTCCGATGACTTCCAGCTTTACGAGGCCCTGTTACTACTGAAGGGTTTAAGCATATTTAGCAAATCATAACCAACAACTAAATGGCATTATTTAACAGGGAGGTTAAATAACACATTCAAGGGGCCTGTTTATGAATCGGCATAACCGCATACTTTCGTATTTCTTAATAACGATCACATCACTGGGCAGCACGGTTCATGCCGAAAAATTTGCCAGCATAATTATTGACGACCTGGGAAATAATTATGAATATGGTAAGGACATAATCGATCTGCCCGCTGCCCTGACTATCGCGATATTACCAAAAACAACCTATGCCAGAGAGCTGGCAAGGCTCGCCACAAGAAACAATAAAGAAGTCATGCTGCACCTGCCCATGCAGTCCGTTGAGCACCACAAGCATTCCCCCGGTACACTTGACCTGCACATGACAAGAACCGAGTTTAATAAGCAGTTATCGCTTAATTTAAACTCTGTGCCTTACGTACGCGGAGTAAATAATCATATGGGCAGCCTGTTAACCCGCCATCCCGGCCACATGACCTGGTTAATGGAAGAGCTCTCAAAACGCGGCAGCCTGTATTTTGTAGACAGTAAAACCACCAGCAAATCGATCGCTGAAAAAATTGCCATTGAACACGAAATACCAAACCTTGTGCGCGACTATTTTCTTGACCCTGATAATGAAGAAAACACCATGCGCCAGCAATTCAGTCGATTTATCAAAAAGGTAAATCAACGCGGTTACGCCCTGGCCATTGCACACCCCTATCCAAAAACGATAAAATTTTTAAAACAGCATCTGGCCGAACTAAAAGAACAGGGCATCCAACTCATACCGGTTTCACGGTTAATCCCTATGTCACGGGAAATAAGCCAGAGAAACCTGGAAAACAAATCTCGGGAGATAAAAAATGTTGCATGTACTGGTTCCGCTTGCACAGGGCTGTGAAGAACTTGAAGCTATCACCATCACTGATTTACTGGTTCGAGCCGGGATAGACGTCACTACCTGCGGCCTGGACGAACAGCCAGTAAAAGCTTCACGCGGCACCACGATTATTCCAGACACCAGTATTGATAAAATACAACAACAGTCATTTGACCTCATTGTTTTACCCGGCGGCCTGCCGGGCGCTGACCATTTGCGTGACCACCCCCTGCTGCAGCAATTAATTAAAAAGCAGGCAGCCGATAATAAATACCTTGCCGCCATCTGCGCGGCGCCCAAGGCACTGGCCGAGGCCGGTGTACTCGACGGTAAAAAGGCGACCAGTTTTCCAGGGGTACTCGCTGCACTGAATAACACCGATATAACAATCACCGAAAATGCGGTCGAAATTGACGGCAATATCATTACCTCTCGCGGCCCAGGCACCGCAATGGACTTTACTTTAACCCTCATTGAATTACTGGCTGGTAAAGATAAACGCGAGCAGGTTAACCAGCAACTGGTTCGCTAAAGGGCTAATTCACCACCTATTGATTCAAGGAACAAGACCATAAATCTTCCATAAACACATTTAATTCAATAACTTATATATATTAGAATAACCTTATGAAAGATAATCTTTTTTATTTAGGGTTTTTTAGGTAGAATACTTGATCAAATTACTAGGTTATTATTAATAGGTATATCCATGCAAGTAGAAGTTAACGGACAAATAATTCAGCTCAGCGAAGCTGGCTGGTTAGAAAATCTCGACGAATGGAGTGAAGAACTCGCAGTCGAAATCTCAAAAAATGAGAAAATTGATGAGCTTACCCAGGAGCACTGGGACATCATCAATGAAGCACGCGAATATTTCCAGGAAAATGGCAGCGTTTGTGAGCCTCGCTCATTCTCTAAAATCATGAAGAAGAAATACGGTAAAGATCGCAGCGATCAGAAATACATTTATTCTTTATTTCCAACAGGTTTAATTAAGTGCGCCAACAAAATTGCCGGCCTGCCACGACCCAAGGGCTGCAGTTAAGCGGCTTCAGGTTAAGCAAGTATATAATTTATTGTTTCTGGAACAGGGAAGTACCACCGCAGTAAATAATCTGATGAATGTCGAGAATTTATTGTATTAACGCATTATCAACGTCGGCTTTTACGCGTAGAATCCCCGCTAGCAAACTTTTTTAATTAGATTAAGAACCCATATTACTGCGGAGTGACAGACATGGAAGATGCTGCTCTCAACGTTCTACGAAAGACTTTCGGTTACGCAGAATTTCGCCTGCAACAAAGCGAAATCATTCAGACATCTATTGATGGCGGCGATGTTGTTGTGCTCATGCCAACGGGTGGCGGCAAGTCTCTGTGTTATCAAATTCCCTCGCTGGTCCGCAAGGGCACCGGCATAATTATTTCACCGCTAATTGCTTTAATGCAGGACCAGGTCGCGGCATTAAAGCAACTTGGTATAAAGGCTGCTTTTCTAAATTCAACACTGGACGCTCAAACTGCCAGGCAGACCGAAAGTGATCTAATTAGCGGCAAACTGGACATGCTGTATGTTGCACCAGAGCGCTTAACAACAAATAGCTTTCTCCATTTATTACAGAAAACCGATATCGCCTTATTTGCCATCGATGAGGCCCACTGTGTTTCTCAATGGGGACATGACTTCCGGCCGGATTATATCCAGCTATCACTGCTGCATGAACAGTTCCCGAATATTCCCCGCATTGCATTAACTGCAACCGCCGACGCGAAAACCCGGGAAGAAATTAAACGCAGACTGGCGCTGGAAACGGCGAGGGAATTTATTTCCAGTTTTGACCGGCCTAACATCTGTTACCGTATTATCGAGTCGCAAAGTAACGCACGCTCGGCACTATTACGCTTTATTCAAAATGAACACGATAAAGATACCGGCATCGTTTATTGCCTGTCGCGTAAAAAAGTTGAAAGCACGGCAACCTGGTTATCCGAAAAAGGTTATACCGCATTACCCTATCATGCAGGCTTAAGCGCAAAGCAGAGGGAACATAACCAGCACCGCTTTCTTAATGAAGATGCAATCATTATTGTTGCCACCATTGCCTTCGGTATGGGCATCGATAAACCCGATGTCCGATTTGTCGCGCATTTAAATCTGCCAAAAAGTCTTGAAGCGTATTACCAGGAAACCGGCCGTGCAGGGCGTGATGGCCAGGCCGCCGATGCCTGGATGTCTTTTGGCCTGCAGGATGTCATCACGTTAAAACAGATGATGGCAACATCCACCGCCGAAGAGCAATACAAACGTATCGAGCATCATAAACTTGAAACCATGCTTGGCTTCACCGATATAACCAGCTGTCGGCGCCAGGCACTGCTAAACTATTTCGACGAAGAACTGAATAAACCCTGCGGCAACTGTGATAACTGTTTAACGCCGGCAAAAACCTGGGATGCAACTGTCGCTGCACAAAAAGCGCTGTCATGCGTACATCGCACCGGACAACGTTTCGGTGTGAGTTATCTTATTGATGTATTGATTGGCAAACAAAGCGATCGGATTATGCAGTTTGGCCACAACAGCCTGAGCGTTTATGGCATCGGTGAAGAATATGATGCTAAGCAGTGGCGCAATATATTCCGCCAGCTGATCAGCCGTAATCTGCTTGCCGTCGATTTCGAAGGCCATGGCAGCCTGCGTTTGACAGAATCATGCCGTGCCGTATTAAAAGGCGAAGAAACCCTTTTGCTTCGACAGGAAAGTGCGAAAGCAAAAGCAAGCCGGAAAGGGCGAAAGTCCTACAATACAGAATCCACTTCTAATAATGCATTATGGGAAGCCTTGCGTGAGTGCCGCAAAAAGCTGGCAACCGAAAACGATGTACCGCCATTTGTTATTTTCCATGATGCCACCCTCTCAGAAATGATGGAGAGACAACCGGCTAACCACGAACAATTTTTGCAGATGAGCGGGGTTGGCGCGAGTAAACTTGATAAATACGCCGATGCGTTTTTAAAAGTAATCCGTGAGCATGCCGATAGTCACAATATAGAGCCGAGCGATACAGTCAATGAGAGTTTATTGCTATTTCGCAGCGGTCTTGATGCCAGCGCCATCGCTAACCAGCGCAAGCTTAAAACCACTACCATTTACCAGCACCTTGCCTGCTGCATAGAACAGGGTGAGCTAAAATTAAACGAAGTCGTCGAGCTGGAACAGCAGGAAATTAATATTATTCATGAAACCCTGTTGAGCATGGAAGATGGCAGCAGAAAACTAAAACCGGTATATGATGCCCTTGATGGACTTTATGACTATGACACACTGCGCTGCGTACAGGCCGCTGTACTACCCGGTTAAACCAGTAAGCCTTCAGCTTTTTTCATCAAAGCATTAATGCTGTTTTCCATGTGTAGCGCTACCGACTCAGAGTCGCTGCCTGCGGCCTGACTTTCAGCATACACCGGTTCACCCACTGCAATGACAACACGGGTAAAAGGCTTAGGAATCATAAATCGATCCCAGGACCTTAAATACCATGCGCTTTTTGCCGCGCAGGCTATCGGCAGCATTGGTGCTTTTGTCATCTGCGATAACATCACTGCCCCCGGCTTGAATTTATAAATCGGGCCAGTCGGGCCATCCGATGTGGTCACGGGCGAAATGCCCTGCTGGGTTATGATCTGGTACATATCACGCAATGCCTGCGCTCCGGTTCGAGTCGATGACCCCCTGATAA
Organism: uncultured Gammaproteobacteria bacterium; assembly: GCA_963711255.1. GTDB lineage: Bacteria > Pseudomonadota > Gammaproteobacteria > SZUA-229 > SZUA-229. Next base: position 22,314 of record CAVQDO010000035.1, read on the forward strand.
CCGACGCCCCGCGTGCGGCAACAATTTTTGCCGGTATCTCACCATCCACAGACGGACTAACCAGAAAGCCGACTTTCATGCCGCGCTTTATCTGCTTCAACATGTACCAGCCGCAAAATATATGCTGCTGGTGCCAGTAACAGGGGATAACCGGCTTTTGTTTTGCCACCACATCATTCATGTTTTCAGCGCCAATAATTTTCACCCGGCAACTCATCCAGATGAAATTCACAATGATCAATATCAGAGGCTTAAACAGGGCATATTTTATTTTTCTTTTCCGTGTCATCTGACGACCTGTTACCTGCGTCTGACGGTTTTTCTCAGCTTCCTGCTGTGTTGCCGTCTCCGCTGGCAGCTCTACTGACTGTGGTGTTTCACTGTCAGCAGGCTTACTCGCCTGTTTTTTTCCATAAGGATTTGATGTCATGAAATTAATTCGCTAATTAAAACTTGTTTGATCATTACTTTTTCTACTATGCCTGAAGTGGCCAGGTGAATCGCGTATTCATTATTCTGCCATGCCGCCAGTTGTATATTCGTTAAATGCCAGGCCTGGTTATCAAGATCGGCCCTGTTTTCATCCACCTGTACATCACGCATCCGTGACAGACCTGCGGTATCTGCCGCCTTAACGACCGCTTCCTTCTTTGACCACAAGTCAAAAAACAATGCTGGATCAAGCTGTATTTGATCCAGCTCGTCAGGCGTCATCACTTTAGCAAACTTCAGGCTTTTTAAAGGCCGTATCTTTTCTGCATCAATGCCGACTTTGAGAGACTGGCTGGCGGCCATTAACACTAAATTATCGCTATGGCTGATGTTGAAATCGAATACATCGCTGTGCTTTTTCCAGCAGGGCTTAGCCTTATCCGGGTATTCAATGTCAGACAGGCGAAAGCCGGCCAGATTTTCATCAGCAGCATACTTTTTTAACAGGTATAAACCAAGCAGTGAACTGATTTGATCACGTTTATTGAGCAAGCGCTGGATAGCCGTTTTTTTCTTCGCGGGCAACTCATCCAGACAGCCGTTGACCACAGCCTCGTCTATTTGCGCCAGATCACGCTCTCCCTGATGTTTTATGTAATATAATTGGACGCTATTCATTAATTGCCAGGAAATCTCCAGTTACCGCCCATTATGCCTGAAGTCACCGACAGAACAACACTCGCACCAGGCCCCGATGAGGCCATGAAGCTCGATATCGATATAGAGTCACAGCAGTCTATTGAGAAGCTTATCAAACAGTACGGCGGCATCATAAAAGTTAACGATCTGAACCGTAAAGATCCGGGCTATATTGTAACCAGCCCCGATGCAATAAAACATGTGCTCATCAGTAATCATGGAAACTACCTCAAAGGCACCGGTTTCGAGCGGGTAAAAATGCTGCTGGGAAATGGCATTATTGTCAGTGATGGTGATTTCTGGCGACGCCAGCGCACCATGATTCAGCCGGCTTTCAGCCGTAAAAACATTCTGGCACTGTGCGATATGATGAAGCAGGTCACACAAAAATTAATCCCGCGCTGGAAACAGAAAGCCGAAAGCGGTGAAAGCATCGACATTACGACAGAGATGAGCGAATTTGCACTCGAAGTTATTTTGCGCTCCCTGATCAGTGACGACCTGGACCGTATTATCAGCGAAAAAGGCGAAAACCCGTTTGCCTTTCTAACCGACGATCCAACACGTGACCTGGCGGTAGCGATGAAATTTCGCCAGCTGGGCAAGCTCGTGCAGCAAATCATCGATACTCGCCGTGACAATGGTCAGGCGGGCGATGACTTACTCGGTGCGCTTATGCAGGCAACGGATAAAAACGGCGAGCCTATGTCTGACCGCGAACTAATTGATGAAATCATGACCATGATTATCGCGGGGCACGAAACCACCGGCGGCACGCTTAACTGGCTGTGGTACGAACTCTCCCAGCACCCGGAGGCTGAGGCAAAAGCCTACGCAGAAGTTTCTGCCCTGACCAGCAACAATAATATCGCAACCGATGACCTGGCAAAATTAAGTTATACCAAGCAATGCATTGATGAAGCCCTGCGGCTATATCCGCCCGTATGGCTGTTTACCCGAAAAGCGATCAACGACGACTGCCTGCAGTCATACCGGGTTCCTGCCGGCACTAACATATTTCTGTCTCCCTACTTTACACACCGTGACCCGGAACTGTGGACTCAACCGAACAGTTTTTACCCTGAACACTTCGTCGATGACGGTGCCCAGCTCAAGCATAAATATGCTTTTTACCCGTTTTCCGCGGGCTCTCGCCGTTGCATCGGGGAGTATTTCTCTTACGTCGAAATGCAAACCCATATGGCAATAATGCTTAAGCTATTCAAACTGGAGGCTGTTCCCGGGCAAAAGATCGAACTTGAACCCGCCATTAACTTACGCACTAAATACAACATATATATGCAGATAAGCCTGCGTTAATATAGAATCTGGTTTTATTAAATCAGTCATTAGATAAAGTCACATGTCATTTCAAACCCTAACCCAGGCGCTCGACCACAACGCCAGCGATTCAAACTCAATCACCTATCTGCGTGCCAACAAGGAAGAATCGAATGTTACCTTTAAAGAACTGAGAAGCCGTGCCCTGGGCATACTTTTTAATTTACAGCGTAATAATATAAAACCCGGCAACCAGTTAATTATTCTCACTGAGAATAACGAGTTTTTCCTCGACGCTTTCTGGGCGGGGCTTTATGGCGGCATCATACCTGTACCTGTAGCAGCGGCAAGCAACGACGAACACAGACTGAAACTTATTCGTATTTTCAAACAGCTGGAAACGCCCTGGTTATATACCGATGCAAAAACCATGGATAAGCTGCAGGCATTCTGCCTGGCCAACGACATGGCAACAGAAGCAGGTCAGCTCATGCAGCAGGCCATTCTCATTGATGACATTGAAGATGTTTCACAGGCCGGTGAAATTCAGCCGCTTACGCAGGATGATATTGCCTTCATACAGTTTTCTTCCGGTTCAACCAGCGACCCTAAAGGTGTCGTACTGACGCATAAAAATCTGATAACTAATATCAATGCCATTATCGTCGGTGCCAGGCTAACGACACAGGATAGAATGCTAAGCTGGATGCCTTTGACGCATGACATGGGCATGATCGGATTTCATTTATCACCTGTAGTCACCGGCTTTGATCACACTATTATGGACACCAGTGTTTTTGTGCGCAGGCCCTTACTCTGGATTACAACCGCCAGCGAACAAAAATCCACGCTTTTGTGCTCGCCTAATTTTGGTTACAAGCATTTTCTTAAAGTGTATGAATCAAAAGGTATTGAACCTGTCGATTTATCAAATATTCGCGCAATCTTTAACGGCGCGGAGCCAATCTCGCTTGATATCTGTAAGCAGTTTTTAACGGCTCTTGAGAAACATAAGCTGCCAGCAGACATTATGGTTCCCGTTTACGGCCTTGCTGAAGCCAGCCTTGCTGTTACATTCTCGCCAATGGAAACGCCGATCGAGAGTATAAAACTTGACCGTCACCAGCTTTCAGTTGGCGATACAGTAAAACTTGCAGATGATGATAACGCGATTGAATTTGTCTTTACCGGCACCCCGGTAAACGACTGCTATGTACGTATAACAGACTTTGACAACAATGTGCTCAATGAAAACTTTGTCGGGAAAATTCAACTAAAAGGCGACAATATAACAAAAGGTTATTATCACGCTGAAGACATTAACAAACAGCTAATCACTGAAGACGGCTGGTTAGATACCGGTGATTCCGGTGCTTTTATCAATGGGAAACTCATCATTACCGGCAGATTAAAAGACATTATTTTTGTTAATGGCCTCAACTATTATTCTCACGATCTGGAAAATATTCTGCACGGTCTTGATCAACTTGAGCTGGGCAAGGTTGTTGCCACTGGCGCCAGAAAAGCTAACAGCAGCGAAGACGAGCTTATTATTTTTATTCTGCACCGTGCCGATCTGGAAACATTTTTACCACTGGTTAGCAACATACGCAAAACCATTAATGAAACAACCGGCATAGAAGTTCACCAGGTTATCGCAGTCAAACGCATACCAAAAACTACCAGCGGTAAAGTTCAGCGACACCTGTTAAATGAAGAGTACCTGTCCGGTGACTATGACGAACAAATAAAGCAGATAAAGGAACTGGTTGAGCAAAGCAACATTCACAGCAGTAATGACAATGATAATGCCAGTGACACTGCCATTCAAATATTGCAAATATGCAATTCAGCCGTTAGCGATAAAGATATTAAGCTTAATGATAATCTATTCGAAATTGGCATCAGCTCACTTGCGTTGGCAGACATACATGAGCAGATAGAAGTACAGTTCCCCGGCAAGGTAGAAATTTCAGACTTGTTTGATAATCCAACGGTCCTTGAACTCGCTGAATTTCTTCAAGCAAAACAATAACGATTAGTTATAGTCCTCGTAACGTTTTTTATAGGCGTTACCAAAATGAACCTCCAGGCGGAAAAACAGCAGCCACCTGGAACGTCTATCCTGCAAAATTTCCTGGCGCTGTGCATCATAAGTACGCGGCCACGTTACCTCAGGCGCTATTTCATAAAAAAGCCAGCGACGATGAAAGTTTTTACGATAGCGCACAGCGACACGATAATTCAGGATATCTGTTTGCGGCTCGGTCATACCATTGACACTGGTTTCGTAAGACAACGATGTTTTTTTGCTCACCCGCTGATACACTACAAATGCCTGCAACCAGTCAACACCGTCAAAATCTTCCGCTACTTTGCCCTCTGTCGAGGCACGGAATAAAAAATCCTCATAGAATAAACGCTCAAAATCCACAAGGCTTCGCGCACCATAGACACTTTTCTCACGTTGAACTTCCTGGGTTAAACGTAATGTTAGTTTTTCAGTAACAGGATAGGTATAACGATACCTGAAACGAATCCTGGGTTTTAAACTCACACTAACACTGAATTTTGAACGTGCATTTTCTTTCAGGTCTAACTGTAAACCTATTGCGTTTCTGGAATCCTCTCCATTACCCGGCGCGATATCCCGCAGATCTTCGTCATCATCACTTTCAAACGTGAGTCGCAGCCTATCTTCCAGCCCGGGTAACTCAATACTGGCACTCAGGCCTATTTTAAATTCTGTATTATCTTCTTCATCAATGGTCAGTTCATTCCGCCAACGAACATAAGTTCCGGCGGCGCCTTCCTGAAAAACCCGGTCATTAGCAAAGAAGTTATCGAACCATAATGCTGGCTCACAAAATTGTGAATTTACATAAATTTGTGCGTCGTCATACCAGCTTGTTTCATAACTATAAGTATCCTGCCCACGATCACAGGGATCCAGTGGATTATCTTTCCTGTGAATTTGATAATCAGGCTCCAGTTCCTCACTTTCTGCTCCAGCGCCAATATCTGCTTCATTATTAACGACTGGCGTTTGCTGGCTATTATTTTCAGCTGGCAACAGCTCATCCTGCGCTGCACTGACTTCAACGGCCATAACAGCCATCACCATGAAAACGGGGGCTAGCACTGATACAAAATATTTAGTTAAAGGCACGTGATTAATCGCTTAATAATGTAGAATGCTGTTATTTATGGCTTTTAATGTTCATACATAGAGTTTAGATGAGTACGACGAAAAATCACTTACCTGAGACCGTCGCCGCAATTGATCTTGGATCTAACAGCTTCCACATGATTGTTGCCCGCCTTGAGGATACCGGCACATTATCCGTTATTGACCGATTACGCGAAAGTGTAAGGCTTGGCGGCGGCCTGGATGATGAAGGTATTATAGACCAGATCACACAGGATAGAGCCTTTGAATGCCTGGAAATGTTCGCCCAGAGAATAAGAGACCTGCCTAATTCAGCGGTACGCATAGCTGGCACAAATACTCTGCGAGTGGCCAAAAAATCAAAAAAATTTGTCGCCCGGGCAGAAGAAATCTTAAACCATCCCATAGAGATTATAGCCGGCCGTGAAGAGGCCCGTCTTATTTATCTTGGCGTCGCCCATGGACTTGCTGCCAAAGAAGGTAAACGGCTTGTAGTCGACATTGGCGGCGGCAGCACCGAGTTCATTATCGGTAGCGGCATGCAACCCCATCTGCGCGAGAGTCTATATACCGGCTGCGTCAGCGCAAGCAAACGTTTCTTTAAAAATGGTCACATTAGCAAAAAAGCCATGAAAGCGGCTGAAATAGATGCGGCTTTAATATTATTTCCACAGGCCGCTGATTTTCAGGCAGGCCAGTGGGAAGAAGCCATCGGCTGTTCAGGCACAATTAAAGCTATTGCTAATATCGTGCATGAAGAGGGCTGGAGCCTTAATTCCATTAGCTACAAGTCACTGCTAAAACTGCGTAGCACCATGATAGAAGCCGGCCATGTAGACAATTTAAAACTTGCCGGTTTGAGCGATAACCGCAGACCTGTTATTGCCGGCGGGCTGTCAGTATTACTGGCTATTTTCAAAACACTGAATATCGAGACCATGGAAGTATCCGACCAAAGTATGCGCGAAGGCCTGTTATACGACCTGGTCGGCCGGATTAATCACACGGATGTCCGTGATGCTGCTGTTGAAGCCGCCATGACAAGCTGGGGAGTCGACACAGCACAGGCACTACGCACCACCGCCACTGTTGAAAAACTGTTCGACGCTACCTGCGAGCAATGGTCAATTGATGATGAACAAATTAAACCCCTGTTGCGGTGGTCTTCCATGCTGCATGAAATAGGCTTACAGGTATCACACTATAATTACCATAAACACGGTGCCTACATATTACAAAACGCTGACCTGCCGGGTTTCTCTCGGCAGGAACAGGCTTTACTTGCCGCCATGGTGTTGTCTCATCGCAGCAAATTTAGAATTGACGCTTTTTCAGAACTGATGAAACCCTTTATCAAGGCAGGCAGGAAAATATGTGTTTTATTACGCCTGGCTGTACTTTTACATCGTGGTCGCACCGATAGCATCGCACCAGATATTAAAATAACGGTTGATAGTAAAAATATAAATTTACAGTTTCCTGAAAACTGGCTTGATGAGCACAGCATGACGCTTGCTGATTTAATCAAGGAAATTAATTACCTTGATAATGTTGGCTACAAGCTTAGTTTTGAATAATACAACAAGCATGATGCCTACTCTTAAAATCTGTTTGCTTGTTAGCCTGCCCTTACTGCATGCCTGCAATTACAGCAAACCAATGAACAGCTTTACACCCGTTAGCGCTTCTGCCGATAAGGCCTCGGTTTATATTTACCGTCCAACGGCTATGGCTAATATCATGTACTCACCTGATTTATATATCAACGATGAGTTCAGGCTTTCAATTAAGAATGGCAGCAATATTCATATTTTGCTAACGCCGGACAAATACCTGTTTGAAATTATTTCTGAACGAAATTATCAAGGTAAGACGAAACTCCCTCTCAATCTGGAAAAGGGGGAAATTTACTATATCCGCGTCGACACTTCACTGAAAATCAATAGCACCACCAATGCTGAACCCTACCAGCGCAGCTTTAACTTAATGACAGTTGACGCCCCTCAAGCGGTAAAAGAAATAGCGGACTGCTGTATGAATACAAAGGAAAAACAGGCTGTAGCAACTGAATCACAACCCGCTGTGAATAATGTGGAACAGGGCTTTACTGTTGATAAAACACAAAATCCATTTTCTCATTGAATAGTCGACTTACAACTGAAATGCCTAAGTTATTATGACCGCTTTATTGATCACCTGGCTTGCCACTGCCATTGGACTTGGTATCGCGACTCTCATCCTGCCCGGAATAAAAGCCAGAAACGCCCTCGCATTTCTTCTGGCAGCCGCGGCACTCGGGCTAATTAACGCATTCATTCGCCCGGCATTATGGTTTTTAACCGCGCCTTTATCAATAGTTACCTTTGGCCTGTTTGCACTGGTAATCAATGCTTTAATGATAATGCTTGCTGCCGCACTGGTACCCGGTTTTGAAGTCAAAGGCTTCGGCAGCGCATTCCTCGGCGCAATTGTTATGGCCATCATTGGCCTGCTCGGCTTTATCGCGTTGGCCTACTTTAGTGGCGCAGAGATTAGCTGGCAAAGCTATCAGAGCCAGACTTTCATTTAGATGAATGGTAATTAATCGTCGTGCCTGGCCGACTGGTTAATAAACATGCTGAATAAGTAAGCCATCATTACCAGCATAAACACCAGAACACCGATGGTTAACCAACCGGTTTAATCGTTAAACAGTTCACCATAAACACTCATCACTTATCTCCTGAAATTTGCCTCATTTTATTAATTACTCTTATTTGAGTACTGATTTAAATCAGGCAATCTTTAGAACTAATACAAATTAACCACGCTGCAGTGGTATTAAAAAACAACCAGACCCGACAGGGTCATATTATCGTTATAATCAGGGACATTATTACTGTAACGTTAAATCGCAGATAGCACGAAGCCATACCTCCTCAGCCATATGATTTATTTTTAACAACCCATCATAGATGGAATGACGATTAACTATGATCAAAAAAAACGAATTTTTAAAAATCATCAATGCCACGCCATTAGTATCGATTGATTTGATTATTCAGGACCCGCTAAAAAGAATTCTTTTAGGCAAACGCAGCAATCGTCCTGCGCAAAATTACTGGTTCGTCCCCGGTGGAAGAATAAACAAAAATGAAACCATAGCGGATGCTTTCAAAAGGATCTCGCTGGCAGAAATCGGGCATTCAATACCCTTTTATGATGCACAGCTACTTGGCGCATACGACCATATATATGATGATAATGCTTTTTCTAAAAAGGGCATAAATACTCATTATGTTGTTCTGGCATATTTAATAAGTCTTAAAGATAAACTGGAGGTTATCCCTGATAATCAACATTCAGAAATAAAATGGTGGTCAAAGAATAATCTTATCGATGCTGCCGATGTTCATCAAAATACCAAGGCCTATTTTACCCGTACGTAAAAAAACCCGGCCTGCAAATGCAGCACCGGGTTTTTATCGCTCACCTGAATACTGAATATTCGGGCAAACTAAAACTATTGCTTAGCTCTATAGAAATGTAACGTTAGATGCCTGCGGACCTTTTTGACCCTGCTCAACATCAAACTGTACTTCCTGTCCTTCCGCTAAGGTTTTATATCCATCACCAGTAATAGCTTGAAAGTGAACGAATACATCGTTGCCATCTTCACGTTCAATAAAACCAAAACCTTTTTTCTCATCAAACCATTTAACTCGGCCAGTAGTAGGCATAAGTAATCTCCAAAATATATATAAAAATACCAATGATGGTGACTAACCATTATTGGGTTGTACTGAAAGCTGCAGGATTTACTTACGAACAGACAAGATGAAATACTAGATAAACATCAATATTGCACAAACATAAATAGCTGCTGTAACCTTACCAGCGATTAAATTATAACGTATATTAATAAAAAGTACATTATTAAGTCTTTTAATCAGGCCACTCGAACTTAACAATAAAGTGATAAATATACTCAATTTACGTGACTATCCCGAACACCTGCCCAGCCTTGCCCGCTGGCACGAAAGCGAGTGGGCTTACTTGAACCCGGGAAGCAATATAAATAAACGTATTACTAAAATGCAGCTATTTCTCAATGAAGATTTCATTCCCAGCACTTATATTGCACTTGACGATGAGTTACTGGGTTCTGCCGCACTGGTGGAAAATGATATGGAAACAAACCCCCAACTTTCTCCCTGGCTTGCCAGTGTGTTCGTCACAGAGCAGCATCGATGCAGAGGAGTCGGTACACAATTGATCCGACATGTTATGCAACAGGCGCGGCAGGCAGGAATAAACTCGCTCTATCTTTTCACCCCGGATAAAGCTGATTTTTACCAGAAACTTGGCTGGAAAATTTTAAAGACTGAGCTATATCATGGCCAGGAAGTTACTATAATGGAAGCACGGTTAAATAATATTAATGGGCAGGTGGTATGAAACTGACACAATCACTACGGGCATGGAACACAGGTGATTTTATCGACATTCTAAAACTGGAGATATCTGCACTCGATGCAGAACTATTGCCCTTGCAGGAGGGACTTAGCCAAAGCAGTCATGCTAATGCAGACAACTTATCGGCTTCCATACTTAAAATTGATGAATCCGATGACAGCATCATTGTGAAAGCGGGACTATTTTACACCGGCATTATCGCTGGCTGTAATTGCGCCGACGATCCTACACCTGTAGATGAAAACAATGAATATTGCGAGGTTGTATTTAAAATTAATAAAACCAGTGCCGAAACCACGGTAAACATTGTCGACCGTTAAAGACACACCCTTTTCCTGGCATCTTATTCTTCTATTAGCTGGTTAATAATTTTTACAACTTCAGGGTGATTAAAATCACGTCCACCTACCGCTCGGTATCGAATGTTACCCTGTTTATCAATCAGGTAAGTTGTTGGCAAACCACGTACTGCGTAAGAGTGTGAGACTTTACTGGTACTATCAAATAAAATTTCGAAGGTAGGGTCAATTTCCAGTTGACCGGTAAAAGCAAAAACCTGGTCAGCATCCTCCATTTGATTGACCGCAATCACACTAAAATCATCCTTACCTATCGCTTGCTGCAAGCGCTCCATGGAAGGCATTTCACGAATACAGGGCGGACACCAGGTAGCCCAGAAATTTAGCAATACAACCTTCCCCTTATAGTCGGAAAGTTTCTTCTTCTCTTCATCCATGTCCGGCAGTTCGAAAGCATTGGCCGCCACTTTTTTCAAAACCGGAGTTAAGTTATAGCTTAGTTCTGGCTGCTGCCTATCTGCCTGCACGGCAAAAGAAGCCGCCAGTAACAATATTAAATAAAACCTTTTTATATTTATCATCGCTCTAATTATTCTGCTTTTGTCATTTCAGGTTATTGCTGATAAGTGATTCAGGCGCACATTTCAAATTCTTTAGCACACCGGTATGATCTACACCATCAAGTTGCCACTTATAAATTAAGTCAAATTCACTTTCTCTAGCTAACTTTATCGTAGTAAATCCCTGCTGCCAGTCACCGACCGCAAATTCGCCCACATCCGGCAATAATGTCCAGGAAAACATAATACCGGCTTTTCTCCATTCTTCCAGCCATTGCGTTTTTGTTTTAACAGGCATTTCTTCAAGGTAATTACCTTTGTTATCTTTGGTACGATAACGCCAGTCTTTTACCTGGTAAGTTAAAAGCTGTGACGATGTATTTTTTAAAACAGTGCCAAATATACAATAAGATGCCACGCGCTCAAGCTCATCATCAGGAAATTTGTGTTTACCATACACTGCTCTAACAAAATCCGGCAACAATTGAATTAGTTCAATCTTGAAACCGACATCTTCTGAGGTCCAGATCAACATGCCACTATCTTCGTTTTTATGAACACTGACATCAGCGGCCGATACTGCTGAACAGAGTACCGTTAATACTAATGTAAAAACTATATTAACAGGTAGATTTAAGCCATTGATGTTAGTCATCTTCATTATGTACGCCAATTGTTGCCTATAAACTGCTGACCATAGTAGTGCGAATCAATTCTCTGCACAAGTAATTACAGGCTGTTATATAAATGACAATAATGTATATTACTGTTTAGTATTCTATTTTGAGGCGGTTTCCTGATGCCACTGTCAACACCATTAATCCGTACTTTTCCAACGGTTAAACTAGTGATCGCCTGCTGCATGTTAGCAGTGCCTTTCAACGCTTTTGCCTTTTTTACAGAACTGCCATTTTGTCCGAGTGGCGGCCCCCCCGGATGGATGAACTATTTCGACCACAAACGTGATCAGAACATATGGCGACAGAGAAATTATCGGCCTCATCATTATCCTGCATCATTTTACCAGGGTAACTACGGGCCTTATTCGGGAAATTATCCGACGGCGCTGCAGAACTCATACGCAAACCCATGGCAAAGCCTGACGCCGGCATATATACCAGCAAAATAATGCCGCTGCAGACTTAATAATTACTATTAACTTTTCACCTTAATAATTTTCAGCACTGGCTCATTCAAATCGTCATCATCATTAAAGCCTGAAACCAGTAATACGCGATTACCAGTGCGCGTTAATTTATATTGCCGACCAATATCCTGGACCAGGGCATTCCAGTCGCGCTGCTTTTGTTTTGTCACTAAATAAAAGGGTATCACGCCCCAGTGTAAAGACAGTTTTTGACAGGTAGCGATATTCGCGGAAGCACCGAGTAACGGCGATGATGGACGATTTGCCGATAACACGGCTGCCGTGTGGCCGCTTCGAGTTGGCACAATGATTCCCTGTAATTTAAGTTCTTGCGCTAATGTTCCTGCAGCATTTGCAATGGCCTTTCTCGATGATGGCTGTTCAGTGTCTAAACCCGGGTCATCACCAAAAGATCCTACACACCATTGATAACGCTCAATCTCACGTAACACTTTATCCATCATTTTCACCGCTTTAATCGGGTATTTACCCGCTGCGGTTTCTGCGGATAACATCACTGCATCGGCGCTCGACATTGCGGCGCTGGCTACATCCCCCACTTCTGCTCTTGTTGGCCGTGCATTACTTATCATAGATTCCATCATTTGCGTTGCAACGATCACAGGGCGATTACCCGCACGGGCTTTATTGATAATTTCTTTCTGTATCAACGGCACTTCTTCCGCTGGCAATTCTATGCCCAGGTCGCCTCGTGCAATCATAATGCCGTAAGCCGAATCGATGATTTGCTGAATATTCTGCACTGCTTCGGGCTTTTCTATTTTTGCAATGACAGGGATAGGCCTGCCATTCTGTTGCATATATCGCTGCAACCTATCAATATCTTTTGCTGATCGGACAAAACTTAACGCTACAAAATCGGCCCCTAACTCCATCGCCAGCAGAACGTCATCTTTATCTTTATCAGTGAAACTGGAAACCGAAACGGTGGAGTCCGGCAGGTTTAGACCTTTATTATCTTTTAGCTCACCACCATAAATCACCTTACAGTGCACCTTCCTTCCCGCAATGCTTTCAACGCGGCACTCCAGGTTTCCATCGTCCAGCAAAATACGCTCACCTTTTTTAACATCCTTATACAGTTGCCGGTACTGTGAAATAATCAGGCCATCTTCACCCATACCTTTATTGCAGCTGATTATTAGCCTGGCATTCTTTTTTAGCTGAATACAGCCATTGGTAAACCTGCCGACGCGAATTTTGGGGCCGCACAAATCCATTAATATAGCGGTATGGGAGTCCTCTTGCCTGGCGCAGTTACGTATCCTGTTAAATATTTTACGGTGATAACTATGATCACCGTGTGACATATTTAAACGAAATACGTTTACCCCGGACTTTATTAACTCTTTTAAGTTTTTAACTGAATCGGATGCCGGCCCCACGGTGGCAATAATTTTTGTACGCCGCCACTCTAAAGAAATTTTCTTATTATTTTTCACGTTTCTTCCTGCGATAATCCAGCCATAGATACTACCGCTAAATGACCGCTTATTGCCAGAACCTTAGCAAAGGGTCAGTGTTTTTTATAATGAAAATAGTTATAAAATAACTTGACACGTTTCTATAGAAAACAGGTTTTTCCAGCTCACATTACCTTAAACCAGAAATACGCCTCTAATGTTTCTTCTGAATATAGAAAATTATTAACTATTTATCGTTACAACCATTATAAATATCTTTAATAAATACATCTATTTATCAATAGGTTATGCGTCAAACTGACATTTTATAACAATATACCGGCATATTTGCAGCATTCCTTTGTAAACACTACCTTGACATTTATATTCACTGGCGCCTTAATAGCACTTATGAGAACCCTTACGGGAGGGCATTACTGTGTTAATCAATACTTCTCACAGCGGCTGGAGCCGAATCGCGTCTAATCTTGATGTTGAAGTGCTGCACGGCATCCCTGTACGTCTGTCAAACACCGATGTATCACAGCGCATAAACATCAATAACGTGTCGCAAAAAATCTTTTCCCTGACGGGCTTTAATGTTTCCATGCACGACTGGATAAATCTGAACGCTAATGAACAGGAATGGCAGATTTGCGTAGACAAAAACGAGTTCAACGAAGTTTTACGCCGGCTCGCCCTGTCATCTGCCGCTTTATTTGTTGACCGTTTTCACAAGCCGATAGACCGCATGGCGGTGGACTGGAACCACGCCGAATATAATTTCGACTTCAATCATGCGGTAGAACACTGCTGTATACCTTATGGCACGCTCAATAAAAAGGATTACTACCAGGATTATATCAGGACCATGCACGAAGAAACCGTTCGGCTGGTCAGAGAAGGCGTGTCACCTTTGGTTGAATCAGAGTAACAGGAGGCCACCATGTTTTTACAGCAAAAAGATAATCATGAAATGGTAGAAATCTTGTCTTTAAGTGAGCTGTTTAATCCTTTTCATAAAACGCTAGTTGGCCGCTACCAGCATGGCGAAGAAATTCAGGATCCGGAAAAATTCAGTAAAAACAATTTACAGTTTTTATCCGGTGAAGAATTACCGGAATGCTGGTTAAACGAACATTATCGTGATAATGAACTTAAACGGTAATCAATTTTACTTAATATATAAGCGACCTTTTAACGTTGTAAACAGGAGAGTAGAGATGAAGCGACATTATTTTATTAGTGATGACCTTGATGATCTTGATCGTATTGAACAGGAACTTGAAAGAAGAGGTATTGCTACGCCCCAGATACATGTCTTAAGTAAAGATGATACCGGTGTCGACAGTCATCAACATTTGCACAACATAGAGTCCGTTTTTAAACAGGACGTTGTCCATGGCACAATAACCGGTGCTGTCTTCGGCGTACTGGCGGCAATACTTGTGCTGGGTGCAGGTTACCTCACCAGGCTTCCAGAAACTTATACCTGGATACCTTTTTACTTTCTCGCGATCGTATTATTTGGCTTTATTACCTGGAGCGGCGGCTTTTACGGCATCCAGACGCCACACAAGGACTTTCGACGTTTTCAGAAAGATCTTGATCGCGGTAAACATATCTTTATTGTTGATGTTGACCCTTCTCAGGAAGATATCATCAAACAACTTGGTGAAGACCAGCCCCATTTGGTAGCAGCAGGCACTGGCGAAGCAACACCACGCTGGGTAGTGAAAGGACAACAGAGCTTTAAAGATATTACATCAACAACATTTCCATAAGTTGATAAATGAAACTAAAAAATAATAGCTATTAAAAAACTGATAAATATGAGGAATATCTGATGAATGTATCACCCAAATCATTTCCAAATGCACCAGCGCAGTGGGACATGACGTCCGCACAGGAAACCGCTAAAGAAGACGGCATAGAGTTAAGTGATGACCACTGGGAACTAATACGTGCCCTGCAGGAATATTACAGCAAGGTCGAATTTGCGAATTTGCGCCAGATAAAAGATGCGCTTGATGAAAAATTTCATTCCCGAGGCGGCATGAAATATCTTTATCAAATAATACCTGGCGGCCCCATCGCTGAAGGCTGTCGGCTTGCCGGACTGAAGGTCCCTGCAGGTGCCATCGATAAATCATTTGGTAGTGCTGCTTAGAGACCAGGCAACAGGGGGCAATCCCTGTTGCCTATACACCTGTTAATTAAAACCGGAAGCCCAGTAGGGCGCCGATGCTATTACCACTGACAGACTGCCCAAACGCTTCATAATCAATGCTGGTCAACTTGACAGCTAAATATCCACCATTTGACAAAATATAATCTAGCTGTAGAGCAAGGCCCAGTGCATTATCAAAATCAACATTTGCACCAGTCGCAATTCCATCACCACTGATGTTTGGGTTTAGGTGGTACGCAAGCCCGCCACCAAGATAAACTTTTTCCGCTGCTTTATACATCAGCAGAGCTTCCAGTGGATAGCGGAAGAAATCAACACTTCCATTTTCTGCATCAATGGTATCAAATTTGACACCCAGCATAAGTCGAGCCTCCAGGTCTTCAGCTACACCTGTGCCTACACCCGCCAGTAATGAAATTAATTCTCCACCTTTTATTTTTTCAGTATCTCCATTAGTAAAGGTGGCAGTAACCATCTCATCGCCACCCACGTGAACACCACCCTGCAGAAAAACATCTACAGCATACGAACTAACTGGAAATAATAATAAACCAAATAAAATACCTGATACTTTCACTTCAACATCCTTTATAAATATTAATTTAAATTATGAAAAATACTATCCACGTTATTATATGGATAAAATAAATCTACATTCCCTATACTCTCTTCATGCATCCTCCCTGACTAATTAATATTTACAACGATCCTTATGATTAACTGTTTAACTATTTTTATGTATCCAGTCTGCGCCCAAAGTACCCTGCAAACGCTCCAGGTAACTATCACTGTTTACCCATTCGAACATCTGTTCAGCGTTCTCCATTTGATCCTGTAACAACGCCCATTGCTCCGTCATGGACTCGTTTACATCATCCATTTTCTGCTCAATGTAATTGCGATTCATCTGCCATAAAGCGGCATCTCTTTTTTGTTTAATAACCAGACGCTCTTTATACCAGTCGCTTTTTAGCAGGTAGTCAAGGGTAAACATTTCGCGGATTGATGGATCATCAATTGTTTTACCTTCATGCTGGCCAGATGACATAATATTTAATACGGCCTGTAGAGGCGGACATGCATCATTGATAGAACCATCTTCAATATAAGCTTTCCCGACTTTCTTCTGCGCTTCAACAATATTGTTAATACCGTCGACATAAGCATCCATACCCTGTGTTTCCGGGCGCAACATTTCTTCATCAAAAACAAGCGTCGGGCTATCAAATACCTTACCGAAAAATGCATGCACAAATTTTTCAGTAATCCTGTAACCCAGGCGGCTGGCATGAATAGTTTTACCCTCGTACGCAAAGTCCTCTATTTTTTCCAGGTGGCCACGCTCAATCAAATAAGCAGGGTCTCGCTGTCTAATCGGTAAACGACACCAGATTTCAGGTATCAACATACTGATATCATGATCAACACGACGATGTGCGCCAATATAACCAGCGGCTGATGAATAGCCTGCGTAGTTGCATAAAATAAAAGAAACCAGGGCATTATTTAAATCGGCTGTTGTCGAGAGCGCGTTAAACGGTCCTTTTGTTAATGCACCTTCCGAACCTGCACCCGTAGTCGATGGCGACTTGCCGGTAAGGCTGCAAATTAAGTCCATAAACAGCTCTGGCAGTTCCTGGTAATGAATCGGGTTATAAACCGCCAGTGGCCGAATGCCCGCAGCCTTATCTACAGGATTATTTCTCCGGCCCTGTAATACAGCGTTGACCGGGAAGTAAACCGGCTCATCATGCTGCAGGCCTCTCGCCAGTCGCGTGCCCACCTGGGCCACATGCAAATCTCGCGGATTAGCAATGTCTGGACGCTTTTGCAGATAACGCACATTTTTAGTTAGTGCGCCATCCACAATTCGCGGATGCGCAGAAGAAACAAAGTATTCGCCTTCCGTTTTCGCAGCCTTTTTAATCAGCTTCTGCATCGGTAGTGAATATTCCTGAAAGTTAATGGCATCTTCAACCAGTTCCCGTGCATCTTTACCCGTTAGCGGCTCAAAGTTAGATATGAAATTATCATCCTCGGATAAATCCTTTTCCGTTTGCGTATCCAGTCCCCTGTTGATTGCATCATCTGGCCGCTGGAATAAACGATTCTCACAATTTTTAACCAGTTTAATACTGGGATTCGAATAACGGTCGTTCAGCTTACCTTCGACATAACTTAGCGGTACAACTGTTGATGCGGTTATATCATCTTCTGTCTGTACTTTTGTAGCGGCAACAAAATCCTGACGCAACTTATAAATTCGCCAGGTGCCATCCGCGCGCAAACCAACACGCAAATAGCTGGTAACTAATTTACGGCCATCAAATTTTAACTCATGCCCCGGATAGCCGTTTACTTCATCAACAGAAAAATGTTCTTTCCAGTTATCTTTCCATTCCGGCTTATAAAACCGTTTAATCAGATACACCAGCGCCAGGATATGCTGCGGAATACTTTCCAGCCACTGGTTATATTCGTCAGTGTAAATCTCATCTGATGGTGTTAACAAACGTATAACGGAACCCAGGCTGCGCTCATTACTAAATATGCCACGATTGTCATTTTCCGAAGTGTCACGACGACGCCTGGAGAAGTCGTAGTTGATAATGGCTTCTACCTGTTCTAAATTTTCCTCGAAATCACCAATAAACACCGGACCAGAAATCATCGAATCCTGAATAGACTTGGATATTTCAGATTTACCGCCACCAGAGACCGTGCTCGGTTTATGGCAGAAAGTACCTTCACCCAGCGTGCCTATCAATCGCCAGCTAGGTGCATGCGGATGTTTCTGCATGTGCACTTTAAAACCACTGGGATAAATATAGGTATGTTTTATTTTCAATTTAAGCTGTTGTACTTTACCGGCTTTTTTCCAGCTTATGCTTTGTTTCAGCATATCAATATGCGCATCTTGCGGTATATAAACTACGTCAGTAAAAAGCTTATCAAAGGCATAACCTTCTACTTTAACCAGGATTCTGTCTTCTAATTGTTTACATAAACGTTCAAACGTATGTTCTTGCATACCGGCTTCAACCTTTGGTAAATAATAGTTACCTAAATTAAATTGCGGGAATGCAATTGCGCCGCCAGAATGTTCTTCTTCAACACCGCCAAATAAATTCGCGGAATAACTTATCTGTGATTTGATTTCTTTTTTACTGTAGCCAAAATAATTGTCTGCAATAATAGTAACAATGACGCCGTTCATATCTCGGCAGACCACCTTGAATGCACTGCCATCGTTATAAAGTTCGTCGTCACTCTGCCAGCACATACCATCCTTACGCTGGCGCTCTGTGGCATCGTCATAATGCGGCAAACCTAGTGCCACTTTAGTCAGTTTAGTCAAGTGCGGCGCCAGGATGATACAGCCGCTATGTCCTGTCCAGTGATCAATATCCAGCGCAGCATCATTTTCTGCAAGGAACGGATCTCCGCCATTACCAAAAATTGTTTCTACAAAATCCAGGTTAGAGGCCAGTGTGCCGGGCGCGAAAAATCGTACTTCCAGGCTCTTCTGCGGCAGCACACCTTCAACTTCAGGGCGAACGATTGGTCGCAACAAAAGTGAAATCCACATATCAACCGGCTTATCATGTTCACTGGAAATCGGCAGGGTCATTAATTCAGCCGGGGGGTCCAGTGCAACCTGCAGCAGGTTGGCGTATACATCAACTGGTACTGCTTTTTTGTCAGCTGGAATCGGCAGCCCGCCTTCTACAATATGGAACACACCTGAAGTGGTACGGCGATCATTTTTCGGATTATGTAATACGCCCTGAATCAGGCGATAGGATTCAATCAAATCTGACTTATAGGTATTACTGTTGTAGGGAAGTGATAATTCACGAGCAATCCCTGCCTCGTTAAGGTTGAAGGTTTCACCGGGCAGCTTAATGTCGACATCTACGCCGTTGCGCTGCAAGTAGCCGTTCAAAAAATTCTGTATGCGCTGGTCAGCGGGGCAACGGTACTCGGCCAGCAGCTGACGCTGTGCGGAATAGTTTTTAAGCAAACTGTCAGCAACGGACAGGTAACCCTGATCGAAGCTTAATTTGCAACGATGTCCAAGTGAAGCGAGTTGCAGACAAATATGTTGTAATGCTATCTGTCGTTTATCAACAGAACGTCTTTCAGGAAGGGTAAAATTTTTTTCTGGTTTCATAACGGCAGCCAAAGGAAAACCTCTTTTTCAGCGAAAAATACAGGAGGTTAATTTTAGATAGAAGTGAGAAAGATAGCCAATCGTATTATGTAACAGAAGATATAACAGCATTTGCTTAAATATAGTAAAAACAGTTACTTACAAATGCGGGCATTTCTGCCCGCACCATGCAGGTGCGCCTTTATAGCATTTAATTTTTTGTTCTTATTATTTTCGGGGCTTCACGCTGTCGTAACTAAGGCTTTTTTTTCACCGGGCGCTGCCAGCCGCTGATTTGTTTTTGCGGGCTTCGGCTTAATGTCAGACCACCGTCTTCCGTATCTTTGGTAATAGTCGAGCCGGCACCGATGGTGGCATTTTTACCAATGGTAACGGGTGCAACCAGCTGTGTATCTGAACCAATAAACGCGCCATCCTTGATGACTGTTTTGAATTTATTAGCACCGTCATAATTACAGGTAATGGTGCCAGCTCCAATATTTACCTGTTTGCCGATTTCAGAGTCTCCCAGATAACTCAAATGACTGGCCTTGCTGTTTTCACCCAGGCTGGTATTTTTTATTTCGACAAAGTTACCCACACGACTATTTTCATGTAAATGCGTACCCGGGCGAATTCGGGCAAACGGGCCCACTTCGGTCAACTTATCAATAACCGCATTCTCGATGACTGAATAGGGTTTAATAATACAGTCACAGGCAATGGTACTGTCTTTAATAACGCACCCTGCGCCGATGGTAACGCCGGTACCCAGGTTCACCTCACCTTCGAAGATGCAGTTCACATCAATAAAGCTATCATTGCCGGCATTGAGCTCACCACGAACATCAATCCGGTCTGGATCAGCCAGGCCAATACCATCGCTTAACAGTTTATCTGCGATGCCGCGTTGATAAATGCGCTCCAGCCGCGCCAGCTGCATTCGGTCGTTAATGCCTTCAACTTCGTAACTGTTTTCAGCCTGTGTTGTAATGACCTCATTGCCATCATTAACGGCCAGTGCAATAACATCCGTCAGGTAATACTCGCCCTGTGCATTATTATTATCAATCTTATCCAGGCAGCTATTCAGATAACCCGCTCTTACCGCCAGTATGCCGGTGTTCACTTCATCGATGGTTTTTATAGCTTCAGAGGCATCTTTGTGTTCGACAATAGAAACCACCCTGCCATTTTCTCGAACGATACGACCATAACCTGTCGGGTCATCCAGCTTTACCGTTAACAGGGCCACATTATCAGCACTGGCATTTTTAACCAGCGTTTCCAGGGTTTCTGCCTTTATTAAAGGCACATCACCGTAAAGAATTAATGCAATATCACCGTCATCAATAGCCGGGCTGGCCTGTTGCACGGCATGTGCAGTGCCCAGCTGCTCTGCCTGTAATGACCAGTCAACAGTAAAATGCTGGCACTGCTGCAATAACTCATCACCGCCATGTCCATAGACTACCTGTATCTGTTTGGCTCCGAGCTTATTACTGGTGTTATAGACATGCTCAAGCATCGGCAATCCGGCCAGTTTATGCAGCACTTTTGGCTTTAGCGAACGCATCCTTGTTCCTGCACCGGCAGCTAAAATAATGACAGATAAGCTCATGGGTATAATCTCTTAATTACTTAATTAAAGAATAAATAGTACAGGCAAAAAAAAAGCCGAACTTTTTGAAAGTCCGACCTTAATTCTAGCTTATTTCAGGCATAAGCTGATTATTTAACAAGTAACGAATTATTTCTTCCTGCGAATTTTCTTCAGCGCTTCAATCTGTGCAACCGCTTCAATCAGTTCAGATTTAGCTTTTGCATAATCCATGTCTGAAGATTTATCTTTCATCGCAGCTTCTGCACTTGCTTTCGCTTCCATCGCTGCAGATTCATCAATGTCTTTAGCCCGCATTGCGGTATCAGAAAGAATTGTTACAACATGTGGCTGAATTTCCAGAATACCGCCACTGACATAAAAGGTCTGCTCATCACCTTCCTGTAAAACAACCCGAACTACGCCAGGTTTTAGCGTTGACAGCATCGGAGCATGGCGCGGCATAATGCCTACCTCGCCCATTTCGGCAGGTGCAAAAACCTGTATCACAGTACCTGAATAAATTTCATTCTCAGCACTTACTATATTTACATGCATTGTCATTGGCATAGTGATTTGCTCTTCTCTTTACGACTACAGAGTTTTGGCTTTTTCGACAGCTTCTTCTATGCCGCCAACCATATAGAACGCCTGCTCTGGCAAGGCATCATGGTCACCGTCAAGAATTGCTTTAAATGCCGCCAGGCTATCTTTTAATGAAACATATTTACCCGGTGCACCGGTGAAAATTTCTGCAACGAAGAAAGGCTGTGACAGGAAGCGCTGGATTTTACGAGCACGCGCTACGGCCTGCTTATCTTCATCAGATAATTCGTCCATACCCAGAATCGCAATAATATCTTTCAGTTCTTTATAACGCTGCAATAAACCCTGTACGCCACGAGCAATTTCGTAGTGCTCGGCACCGATCACTAATGGATCAAGAATACGTGAACTTGAATCCAGTGGATCCACCGCAGGGTAAATACCTAACTCGGCAACCTGGCGAGACAGTACTAATGTCGCATCAAGGTGGGCGAATGTAGTCGCTGGAGACGGGTCAGTCAGGTCATCCGCAGGTACGTATACCGCC
The DNA here is from genome assembly GCA_963711255.1 of uncultured Gammaproteobacteria bacterium. Classification (GTDB taxonomy): domain Bacteria; phylum Pseudomonadota; class Gammaproteobacteria; order SZUA-229; family SZUA-229. The sequence continues at coordinate 44,817 of CAVQDO010000035.1, forward strand.
TGGAACGAGGTAATAGAACCCGTTTTGGTAGAAGTAATACGTTCCTGAAGAACACCCATTTCTTCCGCCAGTGTTGGCTGGTAACCTACCGCTGAAGGCATACGACCTAAGAGTGCAGATACCTCGGTTCCCGCCAGTGTGTAACGATAGATGTTATCAACAAACATCAATACATCGCTGCCCTGGTCACGGAAGTATTCCGCCATGGTCAAACCGGTCAACGCTACGCGAAGACGGTTACCAGGAGGCTCATTCATCTGACCGTAAACCAGTGCCACTTTATCCAGTACGCCGCCTTCCTGCATTTCGTAGTAGAAGTCGTTACCCTCACGAGTACGCTCACCTACACCAGCGAATACTGAGAAACCACTGTGCTCTACCGCAATGTTACGAATCAATTCCATCAGCGTTACAGTTTTACCAACACCCGCACCACCAAACAGACCAATTTTACCGCCTTTCGCGATAGGCATAACCAGGTCGATTACTTTAATACCGGTTTCCAGAATCTCTGTAGCAGATGACTGTTCTTCGAAAGCCGGTGGCTTACGATGAATAGGCATAGTATCGTCATTACCAATGTCACCCTGATTATCGATAGGATTACCCAGTACATCCATGATACGACCCAATGTTTTAGGTCCTACTGGAACACGAATAGCATCACCCGTGTTTTTAACTTCCATGCCGCGACGTAAACCTTCTGTGGGGCCCATTGCAATAGCACGTACAACACCATCGCCTAATTGCGCCTGCACTTCCATCGTTAAACCTGTTTCATCAAGTTTTAGCGCGTCGTAAACTTTAGGAATGGAGTCCCGTGGAAATTCGACGTCAATAACCGCGCCGATAATCTCTACTACGTTTCCGGTACTCATGATTGTTATCCTCGTAAATACTTATGTATTAATATTGTTAAATTCTTTATATAAACTCTGTCATTGCGAGGTACGAAGCAATCTCTTTTAAGCACGTACGCAACAAACAAGGTTGCCGTGCTTCGCTCGCAATGACGGCAGTTATGAAACCGCCGCAGCACCGGCAACAATCTCGGAAATTTCCTGAGTAATCGATGCTTGTCTTGCTTTGTTATAAATCGTTTGTAATTCTTTAATAATGTCAGATGCGTTATCGGTTGCGCTCTTCATTGCAATCATACGTGCTGACATTTCACAGGCGATGTTTTCAACGACACCTTTATAAACCTGGGACTCAATAAAGCGCATCATCAGTGCATCGATGATTGGCTTTGTATCAGGCTCGTACATGTAGTCCCAGTGATGTTCAAGTTCAGTATCAACTTCACCAGCGGCAGGAATCAACTGCTGAATCGTTGGCGTTTGTGTCATGGTGTTTTCAAACACATTACTTACCAGGAACAAGCGATCAATCTTGCCTTCATCGTAGGCATCAAGCATCACTTTTACGGTGCCGATTAACTGCTCATTAGAAGGCTGGTCACCAAGGTCAGATGTTTTAGAAATAATCTTGCCCTGGAAACGCGAAAAAAATGTTGCGGCCTTTTTACCAATCGCACAAATATCTATTTCTACATTCTTCTCATGCCAGTCTGCCATTTCACCAACGGCTGCTTTAAACATATTGGTGTTTAAACCACCACATAAGCCCCGGTCTGTTGAAATAACGATGTAACCCACACGTTTAACGTCTTCTCGATCCTGTAGATAAGGGTGTTTATATTCACAATGCGCTTGAGCAAGGTGACTTAAAACACTACACATCTTTTCAGCATAGGGCCGTGATGCGCGCATGCGCTCCTGCGCCTTACGCATTTTACTTGCCGCAACCATCTCCATCGCTTTAGTGATCTTTTGTGTATTTTGTACACTTTTGATCTTTGTGCGTATTTCTTTAGCGCCTGCCATATCTCTTCTCTATTCTTCTAATGTTGTCGTAAACCAAGATTTGGATATCTTAGTAGACACCGTTAGCTTTAAAGTTATCTAAAGCAGACTTCATAGCCGCTGCGATATCGTCGTTGTAATCACCCGACTCATTAATCTGCGCTATTAAATCAGCATGTTTACTCTTCATGTCTGCGAGCATGGCTGATTCATAAGCAACAATCTTCTTAACATCTACATCGTTAAGATAGCCTTCATTTGCTGCGTATAAAGAAAACGCCATCTCGGCAACAGACAGTGGTGAATACTGCGCCTGCTTCATCAACTCGGTTACACGCTCACCCAGTTCTAACTGTGCACGTGTGGCATCATCAAGATCCGAAGCGAACTGAGCAAAAGCTGCCAGCTCACGATATTGCGCAAGCGCCAGACGAACACCGCCACCCAGCTTTTTAATAATCGTTGTTTGTGCCGCACCACCTACACGTGATACTGAAAGACCCGCATTAATCGCCGGACGAATACCTGAGTTAAACAGGTCAGTTTCCAGGAAGATCTGGCCATCAGTAATCGATATCACGTTGGTTGGTACGAATGCAGACACGTCACCATCCTGTGTTTCAATAATGGGCAATGCTGTTAAAGAACCGGTCTTTCCTTTCACTTCACCGTTAGTGAATTTTTCAACATATTCAGCATTAACACGTGATGCGCGCTCTAGTAAACGAGAGTGCAAATAGAATACATCACCAGGATACGCTTCACGGCCCGGTGGACGACGTAATAACAAAGATACCTGACGATACGCCCAGGCCTGTTTTGTTAAATCATCATAAATAATCAACGCGTCCTGACCGCGGTCACGGAAATACTCACCCATGGAACAACCAGAATATGGCGCCAGGTATTGCATAGCCGCTGATTCCGCAGCACTGGCAGCAACAATCGTTGTATGCTCCATGGCGCCGTGTTCTTCCAGTTTGCGAACAATGTTTGCAACCGTTGACGCTTTCTGGCCAATAGCAACATAAATACATTTAACGCCGGTAGTAGCCTGGTTGATAATGGCGTCAATCGCTACCGCTGTTTTACCCGTCTGACGGTCACCAATAATCAGCTCACGCTGGCCACGGCCAACAGGAACCATGGCATCAATCGCTTTCAGACCTGTCTGCACAGGCTGGTCAACTGATTTACGCTCAATAACGCCGGGAGCAATTTTTTCAATCGGTGCGGTTAATTTTGCATCAATCGGACCTTTGCCATCGATAGGCATGCCCAGAGCATCAACAACACGTCCCAACAGCGCTTCGCCGATTGGTACTTCTAAAATACGACCGGTACATTTTGCAGTATCGCCTTCAGTCAAATGTCCGTAGCTACCTAAAACTACCGCGCCAACTGAGTCGCGCTCAAGGTTTAAAGCTAAAGCGAAAGTGTCGCCGGGTAATTCGATCATTTCGCCCTGCATTGCATCGGCAAGACCATGAATTCGAATAATACCGTCAGTCAGACTAACAATTGTGCCTTCGGTACGAGCTTCAACTTTGTTATCAAAGTTTTCAATTCGTGATTTAATCAGTTCACTGATTTCTGATGGATTGAGTTGCATTGTGTGCCTCTTATCGTCCTAATGAAAGCGCTAGTGAATCAAGCTGCGATTTCATTGACGCGTCTATAATAGTGTCACCAGCTTTGATAATCACTCCGCCAATCAACGACTCATCGATCGTTGTGGTTAAAGTGACTTCACAGCCAAGTTTGTTCTTTAAAGTGTTAACCAGTTCGCTTGTTTGCTGTTCAGATAACTCGAAGGCAGAAATAACTTCTGCATCAACTTTGTTTTCTGCTTTTGCGCGTGCTACTTCAAACTGCTCTAAAACATCAGGCATTATTTTTAAACGACCGTTCTCTGCCATTAACTTGACAAGGTTCTGCTGCTGCTCGTTTAATTTGTCGCCTAATACCTGAATGATCAGCTCGCCTTTCTGGCTTTTGCCTGAGTCAGGATCATCCAGCAGTTTGCTCATTTGCGCGTCGCTTACAACCGCCGCAAGATTTGCTAAAGCGTCGCCCCATGAATCTAATGCATCTTTTTCATGAGCCAGGTCATAAACAGCATTAGCGTAGGGTCGCGCTGCAGTAGTAAAATCTGACATAAAATAATTCCGCGATTAAAGCTGTGCTGACAGCTCGTTCAAAGTTTTTGCATGAGCATCTTTATCCACTTCACGCATTAATACTTTTTCAGCACCGGCTATTGCCAGTCCTACGACTTCCTTACGCAGGTGCTCACGAGCGCGATTTATTTCCTGCTCAATTTCAGCATTCGCACCAGTAACAATACGGTCTGCTTCAGTTTTAGCATCGCCTTTAGCTTCTTCCACTATTTCACTGGCGCGTTTCTGCGCTTGCGTAATAATGTCAGATGCCTGGCCTTTTGCTTCTTTAATGTGTTTAGCAGCACGTTTCTCAGCTAATTCCTGCTCGTGTTGACCGCGCTCTGCAGCAGCCAGACCGTCAGCAATTTCTTTTCTACGCGCCTCTAACGCACCCATAACAGGTGGCCAGATAAACTTCATGCAAAACCAGACGAACAATGCGAATGTAATCGATTGACCAATCAAGGTTAGGTTAATGTTCATAAATGAACTCCGCTTCTTCTCTTATTCTTGAATATGTTGTATTTATAACCGACTGCTTTACCAGTGGTCTTAAATAACAGCAAACAGAATGTAGAAAGCGATACCCACACCAATCATTGGAACCGCGTCAACAAGACCCATTACAATGAAGAACTGTGTACGCAACATTGGCAGCAGCTCTGGCTGACGCGCGATACCTTCAAGAAAACGAGCACCTAAAATACCGATGCCTACAGCAGCGCCCAGTGCACCCAAACCTAACAGCATTGCACCTGCGATATATAACAATGAAGCTTCCATTGTAATCTCCTAAATATAAAAAAGTTAAAAGTTAAAAATTTCGTTTTTATCAATCGATGTATTAATCGTTTGTATCGATATTTTGTATCTATATAAATCTATTAATGTGCGTGATGTGCCATTTCCATATAAACAACGGCCAGCGTCATAAAGATGAACGCCTGCAACGTAACTATCAGAATGTGGAACACAGCCCATGCCCATTGCAGCACGCCGGCGAATATACCCAGGCCGATACCACTACTAAATAATAATGCGATCAAAATAAAGATCATCTCACCTGCGTATAAGTTACCGAATAAACGCAGTGATAAAGAAATTGGTTTAGAAATCAGGCCAACAAATTCCAGGAAAAAGTTAATTGGCAGGAATAAGATTTTCAGCGGAATACTCTTTGCTTCAAACGGCTGCATCGTCAACTCGGCCAGGAAGCCACCAATGCCTTTTATTTTTACGCTATAGAAAAGCATTAATGCGAATACTGCCAGAGCCATACCGAAGGTCGCATTTGGATCAGTCGTTGGAACCACGCGGAAATACACATGATGCGGATCTACACCAAAAACAGCTGAACCAACAACACCGGCAACCTGTGGTAACCAGTCTACTGGCACCAGGTCCATCAGGTTCATTAACAGAATCCAGACGAACAATGTTAGCGCCATGGGCGCAACCATAGGGTTTTTACCGGTGAAAGAACCGCGAACACTATTGTCGATAAACTCGACAACCCATTCAACAAAGTTTTGCAGACCGCCAGGTACACCGTCAGTTGCATATTTTGCTGCTTTTCGGAAGACAAACAAAAACGCCACACCAAGAATAATAGACCAGAACATGGTATCAACATGAATTGCCATGAAACCCATGTCTTTCGCTTCCTGTGCAGAATGCGCGAAACCCCATGAGCCAGCGTGATCATAGCCTTCAGGCACCTTGCCGTAAGTAAGGTTCTGTAAGTGATGCTTAATGTATTGACTTGCTGTTAAGGCTTCACCAGCCATAGTTAACTCTCTTTATCTCTAACGTTACTATTACTAAATGTGTCATTACTTAATACATTGACCACCGCGGGTGTCATATGTATTAAAAAGTATGTACTTAATAAAGCGACAACATTAACTGGCTTTATTAACACAAACGCCATAACAAACATCGCGCCTGTAAATATAAACTTGTATATTTCGCCAACATAAAAGGTTGTTAGCAGGGTTTCGGGTGTTCCTGTCGACTTCACTCGAAAAACCTTAATTGCAAACCAGGCATTCGCCACGGTGGCTATCATGCCGCCTGCAAGCGCGGAGTACGCCGCTGTGCCGTCATATATCAGCAGTCCTGCAGACAATATGATGGTTACCACAAACTGCGTTATGATGAATTTTAACGCTTGCTTCGTTGCAAAAGTTTGCTGGCTAGAGTCTAGCTGATCTTGTTGCATAGTCTTTTTTGCATTACAGCTAACCTTAACAGCATTACGCCAGACGGGGTTAGAATGCGCGCGAATTATATAAGAGGACCTCATTCAAGGTCAAGGAATCAATCTGAACATAAGCAGATTTTATATAATTATTTGCTAATATAGGCGTGGCCGGGTTACCGCAACACAAAAAGGCAACGCTATAAACAAATACGGCCATTAATGCGGTCATTTATCCGACCATTTATTTTGTCCGCTCAAATTTAAAAGTACCAATAAATTCACCCGCCGGACCCACCCCATCAACAAAGTCAGTATCTGCTGCTGAGCTGGATAAGAGGTTAATAATTTCAGGCGGCCGGGTGTCACTGTCACCCGAATTAAATGACAGGCCCGAGTCGGTTCCCGCATCATATACCATCAGAGCCACCTCCAGAGTCTGCACCCAGTCATCTGCGGTAACGTCGAATAATGACAGGTCCCGAACACCGACAAACCAGTCCGGGCTCGGTGCAACCATTGAAACCAGGGTAACCAGCGGATACAAAACGTTGATATCAAATTCCAGTATAGCGGTACCGACCGCAGCATTGCCTTCACCACCTAAGACAAAATCCACCGTGCCGACTTTTTTAGCCGCCTCAACTTCGGCGATTAAGGCATCCTGGGAGCCGGTTTCAGCCATCGATTCAATGCCCTCACTGGCCAGCTGCCCTATTTCCCAAATCTTGATCTGGTCGTTATGTGTAGCGCCGGTTAATGCTGAAAAATGCGCTCCTGCAGGAAAGCCGGTTGGAAAAACAGTACTCGACCATGCCGAGGTAAAACTTACTCTGTAGCTGGCATCTGCCTCCCGATCACGGTCTGTACCAGCCACCGACGCAGGATCTTCACTGCAGCCTGCGGCCAGCAATGAGGCACTTATTAACATGAGAATCTTTATAAAAAACAACAAATTAACCGAACGTAATTTCATTATTCAGCCTTTAAAGCCGTTCTATTTAGTGCAACTTAATGACACAGTTTAGTACTACACTGTTTCGCTGTACTCACTGGCGCCCATATCAAAAATATGATCTCGCCCGTCAGGATTCAATTTTGCTAATAATTCCATCCAGCACATCCAGGCTGGTGTAGGCAATTTCCAGAGAACCCTTACCCTTGGCCTTCTGTTTTATTTGAACCTGCGCACCCAGGCATTCGGTTAAACGCTCTTCCAGCTTGGTTATATCCGGGTCTTTTCGTGTTGATTTTGTTTTTTTCGCTGGTGCTGAAATTTTACGTATCAAGGCTTCCGTTTCACGTACAGACAGACCTTTCCTGGCGACATCCTTTGCCACCCGGCTTTGCTCCATGCCATCAATAGCCAGCAGGGCACGCGCATGCCCCATCTCGATATTGCGCATTGCAAGCAACGCTTTCACATCCGGATTTAAATCCTGTAGACGCAACAGGTTCGACACCGTTGCGCGGGAGCGGGACACGCTATCGGCAACCTGCTGGTGAGTCATATCAAACTCGTCAATCAGGCGTTTTAATGCGGTGGATTCTTCCAGCGGGTTTAAATTTTCACGCTGAATGTTCTCAATCAGTGAAACCGCCGCCGCTGTCTGGTCATCAAAGCTTTTGATAACCGCCGGAACCTGGGCCAGACCGGCTTTCTGTGCGGCTCGCCAGCGTCGCTCACCAGCCACTATTTCAAAGCGGTCAACGCCGTCTACCTGCGTTTTCTGTCGAACCACTATCGGCTGCACAACACCCTGAGCCGCTATTGAATCAGCCAGTTCCTGCAGCGCCTCTTCATCAAAATGCTCTCTTGGCTGCCACGGGCCTCGCCCAATTAAATCGACATCGATATTACGTAATTCGTCATCATTTTTCGGCTTCATGATGGCTTCTACATCGCTGTTGCCAAGCAATGCCGTTAAACCACGACCCAGACCTTTTTTCTTAGCTGCCATAATTTTTTGTTCTGCAGGTGCGACCATGCGCACGATCTTAATTAATGTTACACCGACTATGTGCGAACTGTCGCACCTACAATTTGAATTACATGTTATACGATGGCCGCTGTCTGGGCCGCATTACTGCGGGTTTCACGACGCAGCATCTCACCAGCAAGCGCGAGATACGCCAGCGCGCCACGTGATGTTTTTTCATACAGCAAAGCTGGAAGACCGTGGCTTGGCGCTTCGGCCAGTCGAACATTGCGCGGTACTATTGTGCGATACACGCGATCGCCAAAATGATCAATTAACTGGGCGGAGACATCATTTGCCAGTGTGTTACGGGTATCGAACATTGTGCGTAACAAACCTTCAATTTTAAGATCCGGATTAACCGAAGAGCGAACCTGGTTAATCGTATCCATCAGGGCAGTCAAACCCTCCAGCGCATAATATTCACACTGCATAGGAATGATCACACCATCAGAAGCGACCAGCGCATTCAGTGTCAGCATGTTCAATGCAGGCGGACAGTCAATTAGAACATAATCATATTCATCAATGATCGGCGCTATGCTATTTTTCAATCGCTGCTCAGCATTATCGGCACGCATTAGCTCAACTTCCGCCGCCGTCATATCGGCGTTGGCAGGCAATAAATCAATGCCCACATTTTCAATGTGATGTACCGCCTGGTGCACTTCCAGACCATCCAGCAGAACATCACAAAAAGTCGTTTCCAGCGAGTTTTTATCGACACCTACACCCATAGTGGCATTGCCCTGCGGATCCAGATCGATTAGCAATACTTTTCTTTTGGTCGCTGCCAGCGATGCCGCCAGGTTGACGCTAGTGGTGGTTTTACCAACGCCACCTTTCTGATTTGCTAATGCGAGTACTTTTGACATGTATCTTTGTGCCACTGTTAAGTTATTTCGGCTTTATTTCCAGTAAATGCCTTTCAGCATCCAGGCCATAAACATCCAGTTTATGTGAATCCAGCAATGTATATCGATCACTGTCTATATGCTCATCCAGTTTGCCCTGCATCACCAGAATATCGGTGTTTTTATCCTGCAAATGCGATGTACTGCTTAATATCTCATCGGTTGTTGCATAAGCGCGTGCTGTGATCACATCGAAGTATATCCTATGTCCATCCATTATTGGTTGATAATCTTGTATCCGCGAGTGAATGACTTCGACATTATCGAGTTTTAAATCTATCTTCGCCTGCATTAAAAAACGGGTCTTTTTGCCGTTGCTGTCGATCAGCACAAAATGCTTGTCCGGCGAGGTAATGGCAAAAGGAATACCGGGCAAACCGGCACCACTACCCACGTCCAATATTAATGAACCTTCTAGAAACGGCTGTACAGCAAGACTATCCAGCAAATGCTTGCTAATCATCTCCTCAACATCACGAATCGCCGTAAGGTTAAAGGCCTTATTCCAGCGCGCGATGAGCTGTATATAATGCACCAGCTTTTGCTGGGTTTCGACCGAATAATGCAGGCCCATCTGCTTCAGGCCGAATTCAAGTTGTTGGCGTAGCGGCTCTTTCACGGAAAACCTTCAGTAAAAATATCTATTTAACAGAAGCGCAAGTTTACCGTTTTGGGGACTTTGCTGCTCAGCTGGTTTGTCCGGTTGAGACCAATGATTAATACCAGGTAAGGCTTTTTACATTAACCGCTGTTCGCGGAATAAATTATTCAGCATATCCCTATGCCTCACCACTTCGTGGCTTACGTGAAACATTGTTCCGCTCCTACGTGCGTTATAGCTACTGTAGGAGCGCTTTTCAAAGCGCGATTTTCTACCAGGTTCCACCCTCATCTATTAAGAATGAATTATTGCTAAAAGAATACAACATTTGCTTTCGGCCAATAACGGACGTTCAGTACAAACAAAAACGGCTCCCGAAGGAGCCGATTATGATTACTTTATATCCAGCTATGATTTTCTTCGTCTTGCGACCCCAACTAATCCTGCCAGGCCGGAACTGAATAACCAGACAGCAGCGGGAATCGGTACAGCACTGGCGGAGGCAAAGGCTGCAGCCACTTCATCACCATTTGAATCGAATGTGAAGCCTACTAACAGAGTCTGATAGCTGCCCGGTAATGTATCTGGGATCACACTGCCGTCGGTAAACCAGTCACTGGGACCAAAGATAGCCAATGTCCATTCCTCACCACTCCCCGGCATGAATGGATTGGGCGGACAAGTCTGCCCAGCCGGGCAGACATCAACGGCAGTTGAAGCAAGTATTTCTATCCAGTCGTAAGTTCCATCAGGGAGTATGCCGCCTGTCTCCTCGGAGGTGAGGAAAAGGTCATTATTTACCAGCACTTCGATCTCGCCCATATCAGTATAGCCATCACCTAATGTGGGAATTATGAAATCTGCACCATAAACACCACCGGTAAAGGTATAGCGTGAGGTATATTCATGTCCTGTCACTGTTCCGGGTGTGGTGTCGGACGCGCTGGCACTTGCCTCATCTGTGTCATACACGAAACTACCATTCACGTTATCTCCAGCGCTGAAGTCAGTCGCGTAATCACCGCTGACGTCAAAGAAAACGTAATCAAAATTGAAGCTTACAGGGGCTGCCTCAGCGACAGTTGTCATCAAAGCCAGAATGAAAGCACTGAGAGTGCTGATGATGCCTTCTTTATTCATAACTATTCCGCCAGTTATTAGTTTTGTTTCCAGAAAAGTAAAAGGTAATGGAGAAGTTATTAACCTCCGTCGCCTCTGACTCGAAAATGAATATGTAATATTTATGCAAATTGCATGCAAACTTTACTATATCAAACAAATACAATAACTTATGATTGTTGTTGGCTTAAATCAATCAAGGAAAGTGTCAAATTAGTCAGACAGGTTTCAGAATATTTTACATTTGAACGATCGTCCGCCTTGGGTCGACAACGGTCATACGTGGGTTTCAGGCTGAATTTGGCCGAAATTTAGAAATGTAAAGTTTCCTGACAGTAGTCCGACAGTCCGAAATGGGTCGGAAGATGCCATACAAGAATAAAACGCATTATTTAGAGCAATTCTTAGACTGTAAGCAATATCGACAGCAGCTGAACGTCTCTTATGGGTCGACAAGAGACGCTCAGACCATGATCAGGTTAAATCTCTCGACTAACTGCCTCTGGCCAATGGCGAACGTTCACCACAACAAAACAGTTGCAGAAGCAGGCACCTGCAGAGAAATGCTATAATCTGCCGATTCGATTTTATATTTACTGGAACTTTACCCATGAAAAAACTGATTACAGCACTAACCATCGCCAGCTTAACCGCCCTTAGCGGTTGCAACACATATGACGCATATACCGGCGAAGAAAAAACAACAAATACGGCCAAAGGTGCAGGTATCGGCGCAGGCGCTGCTCTCGTCATTTCTTATATAGCGAATAAAGACAAGTCTGCAGCAGAGCGCAATAGGCGCTTGCTGCGTGATGCGGGTATCGGTGCCATCGCAGGCGGCGGCGTTGGCTACTACATGGACACACAGGAAGCCAAATTAAGAAAACAGCTGCGTGAATCTGGTGTTAGCGTCGAACGTGATGGTGACAACATCAACCTCATCATGCCCGGCAACATTACCTTCCCGAGCAACGAAAGCAATCTGAAAGCAGATTTTTATAAAGTACTGGATTCAGTCGCGCTGGTTCTTAAAGAGTTTGATAAGACCATTATCGTCGTCGCCGGTTACACCGACAGTGTGGGCGCTGAATCATACAATCAAAAATTATCAGAGAGCCGCGCTGCATCCGTTGCACAGTACCTAAAAGGGAAAGGTGTAACAGATATTCGTTTTGATACCGTGGGTTTTGGTGAACAGAGTCCTGTCGGCGACAACAGCACTGAGGAAGGACGCACATTAAATCGCCGCGTCGAACTTACATTGCTTCCGATTACCGAGGAAGCTGAGTAATAATCCAGCGGTAGCAAGCTAAATTGCACAATTAAGCGTGAACTTAACTGTGCCGTATCAAACATAGAGGGCGAGTCTTTTTAGCAAATAAAGGCCCGCCCTTTTTTTGTCAGTCATAATCGCCTACCGGATCGCAGCCATTATTCACAGCGGCGCCACATTATCGTTCTCGTTCAGCTTTCATTCATCCAGCCAGGGTTAAATTACAGGCATCGGGAATCACCCGGTTTTGTTTAAACACTTTGGAGCATTCAGATGAACAACAAAATAACACTTAACAAACTTCCTTTACTGGGCCTGCTGATCACGGGGCTGGCGCTATCACCCGGCCTTGCGCTGGCAGACAAAAATGATAAAGCTCACAACAAGGGGGCGCGTTCTCATAGCAGCGCGCAGTCGCATATAAAACAGCATAAAAACAACTATAAACGCCAGGGTAAGGGCAGTAACAGGCACAACTCAAGCCATAACAGTAAAAAACACGGTCACCGTAATGACCACAACCATTATCCACATGCTGTTAATAAGCACCGTCAGCATGATCACGGCAATCATAACGGACACCGTCGTACCACCTATATCGTTAATGATCACCATCATAGCGGACACATCTACGGCCTCGACCGGTTGAGAGTCATGATCGGCCTGCATACTGATAATTTCGACATCATCTTCAGAGATTAATGGATCCACAATTGTCGGACAGCAGAATTTTCTAAAAAGACGCTGTCCGACCCATGTGGTTAAGCTCTCAGCTTCGGTGTAAGCTTCGTTTGTACAACAAGTTGCGGCTCACCTCATGAAAACGATTTTCTTTTCTCTATTTTTTATCATCATGCTTTCGCTGACCACACTGGTCGAGGCCAGGCCAGACAGCATCAGTAAACAACAGGCGATCGATATCGCAACTCAGATATACCCCGGGCGTGTGCTCGCCGTAAAACATATCAGCGATTATTACCAGGTAAAGATCCTGAGCGACCGCGGAAAAGTAAAGATCATTCGTATCGATGAGCATTCCGGCTCCCAGCTGCAACCAAAACATCGTCGATAATCATGCGTATTTTAGTCATCGAGGATGAATTAAATTTGCAGTCAGAGATCCGCGCAGGACTCGAATCTGAAAATCACACTGTCGACACCAGCGCCGAAGGCAATGAAGGATATTTTTTTGCCACCGAATACCCGCTTGATGCCGCTATTGTCGATATCGGCCTGCCCGGCATGAGCGGGATTGATATCATCAAAAAATTACGCGAACAGGGTAACACCTTGCCAATTCTTATTCTGACGGCGCGCAGCCGCTGGCAGGAAAAAGTCGAGGGGCTGGAGGCAGGTGCTGACGACTACCTGGTAAAGCCATTTCAGATGGAAGAATTACTGGCACGTGTAAAAGCACTGCTGCGTCGTGCCACCGGTTCTGCTACCACAGAATACCGCTGCGGCTGCATTACCCTCAACTTGAGTACACAACAGGTATTACAGGATGATGTCATCATCGATGTCACCGCCTTTGAATACCGCATGCTCGAATACCTGATGCGTCATTCCAGCGAAGCTGTCTCTAAATCACGACTGGCCGACTATCTGTACCCTCACGATGACGACCGTGACAGCAACGTGATCGAAGTGTTAATCGGCCGTTTACGTAAAAAACTCGATGCAGACGGTAAGCTAAAACCCATCGAAACTTTACGTAACCGCGGTTACCGCTTCACGCTCTGCGACTCAGCAGACATCAGGGAAAACAAATGACGGCGTGTCTCTAATGTCTCTCACGCAGCGAATTATACTCAGCGCCACACTGGTATTGACGATATTTATCAGCCTAACCGCGGTCACGCTGGAACGTGCCTTTGTCGATAGCAGTGAGAGCGCCTTACGCGATACCTTAACGAGTCAGTTGTACGCCCTGATGGCGGCAGCAGAAGTAGAAAACGATACTGTACTAATGCCTTCGGATGAACTCGACGTGTTGTTAGGCCTGCCAAAATCCGGCCTCTATGCCTACATCACCGACCATAACGCCAACATACTGTGGCAATCCTCTTCAGTATTGGGTGCAATGCCGCCGCAACCACTGTCTTTAACCGCTGGCAACAAGCAGTTCGACAAACTCGACAATGAAAACCAATCCTTTTACCGGTTTGCCTATGGCGTAGACTGGGCGAGCGATAGCAGCAACATCGCACTAACCTTCAATATCAGCACAAACCTGGACTCCTTTGAAAGACAGATCAGCCAGTATCGCCAAACATTATGGAGCTGGTTGCTGGCGATGGCGGCCTTATTACTTTTCAGTCAGGCTTTGCTGCTCAGATGGGGATTATCACCCTTGCGCAGGGTCGGCGCAGAACTCAACCATATCGAAGCCGGAGATCAGGAACAGATAGAACAGCACTACCCTCAGGAAATCGAACAACTTACCAGTAACATTAATTTTTTACTGCAGCAGGAGCGCAATCAAAAAACACGTTACCGCAATGCCCTCGGCGACCTTGCGCACAGCTTAAAGACGCCACTGGCGGTACTGCAGAACAATCTCAGTAAAAACCAGCAGAATGAGACCTCACTGGAACAGCTCACCAGGATGAATAACATCGTCGAATACCAGCTGCAACGCGCAGCTACAGCAGGCAGTTCCAGCATCGCAAATGCCGTTAATGTCGCAACACTCACGCATCGCATCCTCAACTCTTTATACAAGGTTTACCCGGATAAAGCCGTACGTGTTGAGGTACACATAGATGAAAGTATCACCTTTCGAGGTGATGAGGGAGACCTCATGGAGCTGCTCGGTAACCTGCTCGACAATGCCTTTAAATGGGCACGGCTGAATATAGAAGTAAGGGCCGATAAAACCGGCAATAAGTTAACGCTCAGTGTCGGTGATGACGGTCCGGGAATCTCACATCACAAAGCTGAAGAGTTGCTGCAGCGTGGTAAACGTGCCGACCAGAACACGCCCGGTCACGGCATCGGTTTATCAATAGTACAGAATATCGTCATCGCCTATGAAGGCGAACTGAGAATATCTGCGAACCCTTCAGGCGGGACTCTGATAAGTCTCACCTTATGATATCGAGCCATCATCCAGGGCAGGACTGACGCGATCCTGCGATACACGCGTCAGCAACGATAGAAACTCGCATTCCCCTCCTCCATTCAGCCGCTGTTCAGCTAACTAGTGTTGAAATCATCCTGAAATTTTATATAACAGGAGATTGATATGACATTCCCATTAAAATCTGAACACATCATTAAAGCGCTTTTATGGACAGCCTGGTGGACACTACTGCTTATGCTGTCAGCACCACTGATGGCAGAAACAAAGCCGGACACTGGCACCACCAGGTCGATCAGCTTTAATCAGGGCAGCGCACCAGACGTGGCCGAAAGAGACCTGCTACTGAAACAGGCCGATAGTGAAACAGTAGTGTCCAGCGACAAGCAAACATACCGAATCGAATCAACCGGAATAGCAGCACATATCATCAATACTGATTACGTATTGCAAGATGACATACGCATCTACGACACCTCGACAGAACTGATTAGCGACTTCAATGATGACGGCTTCTATCACCGCTTCAGCGTCAGCATTGATGCCGATACCAGCTATGACATCTCCTATATCTTCGCCCGTTTATACCTGAGTTATGAAGGCGGTCCATGGAGAGAATATGCGACCAGCAATAACTATCATATTTATGGTGACAGCGAACTTGATGTCTTTGTCATCGAAACTGAACTTGCAGATGGTTTTTTATCGGGCTATTACGATGTACGGGTAGAGCTCTATAACGCGGATAATAACGACTGGTTATCCAGTTATGGCCCCTACGACGATGCCTCGTTAAGCAACCTTCCATTGCAAGACAGCTATTACGATGACCAGCATACTTCCATATACCCTGTCACCTCTGAAGAAGTTGTCGTGATCGGTCATGCTGGCTCGATATCATACTGGTTGTGGATATTACCCGTGTTTATCAGCATCATCAGACGCTATCATTCAGGCAAATAATGGCTGCCTGGTACAAGCATTGTTTCTTGAGATCCCGGCCGCACAGTAAATAAGTAATACTTAACCAGTCTAACGGTCGCTCACCGGCCAGGGTCGGCCGCTTGAGTTTAGTGATTTATACCAGGTAAGCGCTCACACTTTAACCACTGTTCGCGGAATGAATTATTCAGCATATCCCTATGCTTCACCACTTCATGGCTTACGTGAAAAATTGTTCCAAACAATTTTTTCCGCTCCTACCGATAACACAGCCATTGTAGGAGCGCTTTTCAAAGCGCGATTTTCTATCAGGTTTTACCCTCATCAATTCAGAATGAATTATTACTAAAAAATACGACGCCGGCTTTGAGTCAGAAACAGACAGGCTATAGCTTCATGAACGAAAGCGCCTAATCCGGCGAGTCCAGTCATTTACACCGTTAATAAGCAGACTTTTTAAGATGTACCATCAACAATGAAATCGCTGCCGGCGTTATACCTGGAATACGACCCGCCTGGCCGATGGTTTCTGGTCGATGATCAGCCAGCTTTTGCTGTGCTTCGGTCGATAAACCGCGCACCTGGGCATAATCAATGATATTGGGAATGCTGGTTTTCTGGTGACGTTTGGTTTTTTCGATTTCATCCAGCTGTCGCTCGAGATAACCGCTATATTTCGCCTGTATCTCGACCTGTTCAGCGACATCAGGCGTAATCGCCTCGCCCTGTCCAATAATATTGATCAGTGCCGCATAATCAATTTCCGGCCGGCGCAGTAAATCGGCCGCTTTGTAATTTCGTGTCAGCGGTTTTTCCAGCTGGCTGGAAAACTGCTTACCGAGGTCAGAATCCGGGTGTACGTTTAAGCTATCCAGGCGATTTTGTTCATTAATAATGGAATTATGCTTCTTCTCGTAGATACGCCAGTGCTCATCGCTGATCAGCCCCATTTGCCGTGCTACTTCGGTCAAACGCAGGTCGGCATTATCTTCACGCAAAATCAGTCTATATTCGGCGCGTGAGGTGAACATGCGGTATGGCTCCTGCGTCCCCAGGGTAACCAGGTCATCGACCAGTACACCGATATAGGCTTCATCACGGGCTGGCGTCCAGCTTTCTTTTTCCTGAACCTGTCGCGCGGCGTTGATTGCTGCCAGCAAACCCTGTGCACCCGCCTCTTCATAGCCGGTAGTACCGTTAATCTGGCCAGCAAAAAACAGGCCGTTGATAAATTTGGTTTCGAACGAAGCCTTTAAATCACGCGGATCAAAAAAGTCATACTCAATGGCATAACCGGGCCGTGTAATATGAGCATTTTCGAAGCCTTTCATCGAACGCACAAACTCAAACTGCATATCAAACGGCAGACTGGTGGAAATACCGTTTGGATAAACTTCGTTCGTGGTCAGCCCTTCCGGCTCGATGAAGATCTGGTGTGAGTCTTTATCCGCGAAACGCACTACCTTATCTTCAATCGAAGGACAGTAACGCGGTCCAACACCCTCGATAACACCGCTGTACATCGGTGAACGGTGCAGGCCCGCACGAATAATCTCGTGGGTTTTCTCGTTGGTATGGGTAATGTGGCAACTCACCTGCCGCGGATGGTCTTCAACCTTGCCGGTGAATGAAAATACCGGCAGCGGCGTATCGCCCGGCTGTTCTGCCAGTTCTGAATAATCGATAGTGCGGCTGTCAATTCGCGGTGGCGTACCGGTTTTCAGACGCTCAACACGAAACGGTAGATCACGCAGCCGATTTGCCAGCGCTATCGATGGCGGATCACCTGCACGACCACCGGAAAAATTCTTTTCGCCGATATGAATCAGGCCACCAAGAAAAGTGCCAACGGTCAAAACGACCGCTTTCGCCCTGAACTTAAGCCCCATCTGGGTAACAACACCCGTTACCCGCTGCTCACCGTCGATGGTTTCTACAATTAAATCGTCCACCGCCTGCTGAAACAAAGAAAGGTTTGGCTGATTTTCCAGTGTTTCGCGAACGGCTGCCTTATATAAAACGCGGTCTGCCTGGGCGCGGGTAGCGCGAACCGCCGGCCCCTTTCGGCTGTTTAATATACGAAACTGAATACCGCCGCGGTCTGCGGCTTTAGCCATGACACCACCCATGGCATCAATTTCTTTCACCAGGTGGCCTTTACCAATACCGCCGATTGCCGGGTTGCAGCTCATTTGACCCAGTGTTTCGATGTTATGCGTTAGCAGCAGGGTTTTTACACCCATGCGCGCAGCCGCAAGCGCGGCCTCGGTACCCGCGTGGCCACCGCCAATCACTACAACATCAAAGGAATCACTATAAAACATGGTCGTTGATTAACAATAATCCGGTAATAGGTAAATAAGACGGTAAATTATAAACCAGATCAGGGGTTTAACCATAGTCCAGTGGTAATAAAAGCTGCACATAAAAAAAGGCCGCCTGCTCGGCGACCTTTTAAGAATTTGATTGTTTACCGCTTACTTCATGATAAGACTTAGTTTGTCTGAATTTTAGCTGCCTGCATTTCAGATTTAACGGCATAAATTAAATCAATATCAGAATTACTTAACTGAGAGAACTCAATTACTTCGGATGCAACAGCATTATCATTACTAAAAAAAGCGCTGCCACTGGTAAACAGTGCGACTGTTGCAAATATACTTAATAACCAGCTCTTATTGTTTTGTAAGCTCATACTATTCCTACCGTTTATTAGATTCCGGGTGTTTCTGTTTTTATTGCATTTGACTTTCAGTACTAAAATGTCGAAATAATGACACTAGACACCCATAGTTATAGCAGAGAATTTTAGTTTGTTAACAAAATCAGAAAATACGGTAGACTTTTTAGCTAGATACAATATAAATCAATAAGATACCACCCTAAAAATATTACAGAATTTCCCCTGTCAGGCAACAAATATGTCATTTTCTGGACAGAAAACAGCAACTTTTATGCAACCTTTTCATAAAAAGGTGGTTACTACTTAAGCAGAAACAGGACGCGATAAGACGCAAATCCAGTTGCTAATAAAGGGTCGCCTGGTGGGCGGCTGGTAAACAGATCAAATTCGACCGATATTTTATGAAACGATATTTATAGACAGCCACAAAATGTAGCTCTCTATAAAAAGATTTTATGGTAATCACGCTATTATTTTGATTCAATCATCAATAAGACTATCCCAAAAGAATAGATCGCCTATTGCTTTGTTTTCTATTACCGGTCTGGTCATTAACTGAGTTTATATTAGAATATTAGAATATCTTATGACTGCTTTAAGAATGCTAATTGGCTAAAATCAGGTTGTTGGCGTACAGTAAGCTGTTGATATTATTCAACCAGTAATAATGCTTTTAACCCCAGGCCTAACTATGTCACAACCCGTACACAATCCAACCTCGAAAGCGACTGATGAAAACAGTCGTATCGAAACCAAAAATACCACCTGTTACATGTGTGCCTGTCGTTGTGGTATCCGTGTCACTCTACGTGATGGTGATGTTCGCTATATTCAGGGAAACCCTGATCACCCGTTAAACAAAGGGGTTATCTGCGCCAAAGGTGCCTCTGGCATCATGAAACAATATTCTCCTGCGCGCCTCACCAAGCCTTTGATGCGCAAGCCAAACAGTGACCGCGGCGACAACGACTTTGAAGAAGTTTCCTGGGAAAAAGCTTTTTCCGTGATGGAAGAGCGCCTGGCTCATATTCGCGAAACCGACCCGAAAAAATTCGCTTTATTTACCGGTCGTGACCAGATGCAGGCCCTTACCGGCTTATTTGCCAAGCAGTACGGTACACCCAACTATGCGGCCCACGGCGGTTTATGCTCGGTAAATATGGCTGCAGGCATGATTTACACCATTGGCGGTTCATTCTGGGAGTTTGGCGGCCCGGACCTGGAGCGTTCCAAGCTGTTCATTATGATTGGAACCGCCGAAGACCACCATTCTAACCCGATGAAAATGGCTCTAGCCAACTTCAAACGCCAGGGCGGCAAGTTTATTGCCATTAACCCGGTACGCAGTGGTTATGCTGGTATTGCCGATGAATGGGTGCCCATTAAACCCGGTACTGATGGTGCATTATTCCTGGCGCTGATCAACGAAATCATCAAACAGGGCCTGTTTGACCGCGACTTTTTGATTAATTACTCCAACTCGGCTGAGCTGGTGAACATGGATGAAAACTCAACCGAAAATGGCATGTTTGTTCGTTTCGAAGTACCGAAAGAAGAGGGCTGTTTCGATGCGCAGAATAAGCTGTGGTGGGACAGAGATTTAAACAAGCCAATATCCATGCACACTGAGGGCTCTGATCCTTACCTGCTGGGTGAATTCAAGCTGGACGACGGCACACCGGTAAAACCGGCATTTCAGTTACTGGTCGACCGCGTAAAAGACTACACACCGGAGTGGGCTGCTGAAATTACCGGCATCCCTGAAGAAACGATCAAACGCCTGGCTTACGAAATGGGCATTACCGCGCGTGATGAAAAGATCGAGTTGCCGATTGCCTGGACCGATGCCTGGGGCAAGGAACATGACCATATAACCGGTAATCCAGTGTCTTTCCATGCCATGCGCGGCCTGGCAGCACATTCCAATGGTTTCCAGACCATTCGTGCCATGTCTATATTGATGAGTATTTTAGGTACCATTGACCGTCCGGGCGGTTTTCGCCACAAAGCACCATTCCCGCGTCCAATTCCACCGTGTGCTAAAACACCAACCAGCTGGGATGACGTAAAGCCCAACACGCCACTCAATGGCATGCCGCTGGGCTGGCCGGCAGACCCGGATGATCTTTTTGTTGATGACGAAGGCCAGCCGATTCGCCTGGATAAAGCGTTTTCCTGGGAGCACCCGTTATCAGTACACGGCATGATGCACAATGCCATTACCAACGCCTGGCGAGGTGACCCGTATTCGGTTGATACCATGATGATTTTCATGGCCAACATGGCGTGGAACTCGTCGATGAATACCAGTGAAGTCCGCAACATGCTGAATGACAAAGATGAAAATGGCGACTACAAAATCCCGTTCCTCATCGTTTGTGATGCTTTCCAGTCAGAAATGGTGGCGTTTGCCGATTTAGTACTGCCGGATACCACGTACCTGGAACGTCACGATGTTATGTCGATGCTAGACCGTCCGATTTCAGAATTTGAAGGCCCGGTCGACTCGGTTCGTATTCCCGTGGTACCGCCGACCGGTGAATGTAAACCATTCCAGGAAGTCGTCATTGAACTGGCCTCACGTTTAAAACTGCCGGCATTCGTCAACGAAAAGGGCGAACGCAAATACCGCGACTACCCCGACTTCGTCATTAATTATGAAACTGCTCCCAACTCCGGCATTGGTTTTCTTGCCGGCTGGCGTGGCAAAGGCGGCGAAAAATTCATGAAAGGCGAGCCTAATCCGAACCAGTGGGAAATGTACGAAAAGAATAACTGCGTATTCCAGTATGAATTACCAAAATCTTATCAATACATGCGCAACTGGAACCAGGGTTACCTGGAGTGGTCAAAGCGCCATAGCCTGACACGCTACGCAGAGCCGATTAATATTCACATTTACAGTGAAGTGTTACAGAAATTCCGTTTAGCTGCGCAGGGTAAATCAGACGGCAATCAGCCACCTGACCATTTACGTCACCGTATTGAAACACACTTTGATCCACTGCCGTTTTATTCCGACACACTGGAAGCACAGCAAACCGATCTGCGACAGTATCCGTTGAATGCGATTACGCAGCGCCCAATGGCAATGTATCACTCCTGGGATTCGCAAAATGCCTGGTTACGCCAGATTCATGCACACAATTATTTACATGTGAATACAGCAACGGCGAAAGCGGCCGGAATTGATGATGGCCAGTGGATGTGGGTTGAGTCAATGCACGGCAAAGTCCGCTGTATGTGTCGCCATTCAGAAGCGGTAGAGCCGGGCACCGTCTGGACATGGAACGCCATTGGTAAAGCCAAGGGCGCCTGGGGTTTAAAAGGTAATGCCAACGAATCGCAAAAAGGCTTTTTATTAAACCATTTAATCAGCGAAGAACTGCCCGCCAGTAAAGCAGGCGACCACCTGTCAAACTCTGACCCGGTTACTGGACAGGCTGGCTGGTACGATGTGCGCGTGAAAATTTATCCGGCTGATGCCAGTGAACCCGAAGAAACTTTCCCGCAATTTAAAGAAGGCGCAGTTACACCGGGAACAAGTTCCAGCAATAAGTTTAGAGCGGGGCGCTGGTTGAAATATTTTGCCGGCAAAAAATCTAAATAAAACTAACTAAAGAAATCCAGGATAAAAATATGACTCAACTTGCTTTAGTTATCGATTTAAATGTTTGCGTAGGCTGCCATGCCTGTGTAACCAGCTGCAAGGAATGGAACACTTCCGGTACTGCTGGATTTATGTCTGACTACAATCCTTATGAAAAAGATCCTACCGGTACTTTTTTTAACCGCGTACAAACTTTTGAAGTAGGGGAGTACCCGAACACACAAACCGTACACTTTCCAAAAAGCTGCTTACACTGTGAAGAGCCTCCCTGCGTACCTGTTTGCCCAACCGGCGCCAGTTACAAACGTGAAGAAGATGGCATTGTATTAGTTGATTACGATAAATGTATCGGCTGTAAATATTGTTCATGGGCATGTCCTTACGGCGCACGTGAAATAGATGAAAACCAGAAGGTCATGAAAAAATGCACCTTATGTGTTGACCGTATTTATGACGAAACCTTACCCGAAGCAGAACGCAAACCCGCCTGTGTATTGGCGTGCCCGACCAGTGCACGATTATTCGGTGACGTTAATGACCCGGAATCAATTGTATCAGAACAGATTCGCGACAATGGCGGTTACCAGTTAATGCCAGAGTGGGGCACCAAGCCGGCAAACCATTATCTGCCACGCCGCAAGATGAATATTACGATTCATAGAGACGAACTGACCCGTGTTGATAACCCGCTTAATAAAGAGCGCCAGTTAGCTGGACCGGGTGAAGATGAGCAGACACTTGACGATATTATGAGTTGGTAAAAAACTTATTGCCTTCGTTCAAGATGACAATGTATTAAATAGATTATTAAGAGATTAAAAATATGCATCCCGCTTTTTCAGTTATTTTTCTTACCACCTTGATTGGTGTTGGACAGGGCCTGTTTCTCGCCCTGTATACCGGTCAGCTGTATTCTGTCATTAAAGTATTACCGGCGCAGGAAGCGTCCGGTTTTTATGGTTACGGCAGTTTACTTGCCGTGGTCTTTTTAATTGGCGGCCTGGCTGCATCATTCTTTCATCTCGGCCGCCCGGAGCGCGCATGGCGCTCAGCTGCCAAATGGAAAACCTCCTGGTTATCACGTGAGGTTATCGTGTTACCCGCTTTTATGGGCACAACGTTAATCTATGCAATGATTCATATCAGCGGCTGGAACCCGGTATTAATTGCTTTAAGCGAAGACTTTGTTGTTGATTTATCGCTATTCGTTGGCGCAATTAATACCGCTCTGGCTTTTGCTTTGTTTGTTTGCACGGCAATGATTTATGCCTGCGTTAAATTCTTACAGGAATGGGCATCACCACTTACCGTTGTTAATTATACTTTACTCGGCATGGCTTCAGGCTTTGCACTAAGCACAGCTTTTGCCTCTTATGTGAATTCTGACATTATTAGCTTTTACGGTGGCTGGGCAATCGTATTAACGGTTGCTGCATTTATTACCCGCAGCGCAGCCTTGATCCGTAATTCAAAAATAAAACATAAATCAAACTTGAGCACCGCTATCGGTATTCGCCACACCGTGATTAAACAAAAAGCACAGGGCGCAATGGGTGGCTCATTCAATACCCGCGAATATTTTCACGGTGCGAAACCAGTTCTATTCAAAAGTATTAAATGGGTATTTTTATTGCTGGCGTTTGTTGTACCGGTAATATTATTAGCCAGTGGTCTGGCCAGTAATGCCTTCGCTTTATTTGCGCTGGCATTTGTTGTGCAATACATCGGTTTGTTAGCGGAGCGCTGGTTCTTCTTCGCGCAGGCAAATCATCCGCAGAATTTGTATTACCAGACTATTTAAAAACTTTTCACCGCAGAGGCGCAGAGGATTCTTTTGTTAAACGCGCCGCAGGCGCGTCAAACATATAATGCTTTTCTCTGCGCCTCCGCGTCTCTGCGGTGAATTTAGCTTTTACTCAAAAACAACCGTCCGGTTTTCATACACCAGCAAGTCGTGATGTACATGGTGCCGTACTGCTCTCGCCAGTACAATTTTTTCCAGGTCACGGCCGATTCGTACCATGTCTTCAACCGTGTCTTTATGGCTGACATGTACCACATCCTGCTCTATGATCGGTCCGGCATCAAGCTCTGCTGTTACATAGTGACTGGTTGCACCAATAATTTTTACCCCGCGCTCATGAGCACTGTGGTAGGGGCGGCCGCCGGGAAAAGCGGGCAGGAATGAGTGGTGTATATTAATGATGCGTTGTGGATAATCTTTCACAAAGTCGTCGCTTAACACCTGCATGTAACGCGCCAGCACAACAAAATCAATTTTGTATTGTTCGAGCAGGGCCTTCTGTTTTGCTTCCTGTTCTTTTTTATTTTCCTTGTTAATACTAATGCAGTGAAAGTCGATACCCAGCCGTTCAGCGGCATGCTGCAAATCACTATGATTGCTGATGATTACCGGAATTTCAACATTGAGTTCTCCGCTTTCATAACGCGCCAGTAAATCATAAAAGCAGTGCGACATTTTTGATACAAACAATGCCATTCGCAGTTTTGTATCAGAAAAATGCAACTGTGAGGTCATGCCATAACGTGAACCGACCAGTGTTTCAAAATATTCTGCAATTTTATCGCGCTGAATTGCAAAGTTAGCCAGGTCCCATTCAATACGCATAAAAAAGATACCGCGTTCACTATCAACATGCTGATCCAGATATAATATATTTCCGCCATTATTATGTATAAAGTCGGTTATAGTTACGACAATACCGGGTTTATCCGGGCAGTGAATTAATAAAATTGCGGAATTTTTTGTTGAATCAGTCATTATTCTCTAACACAGGTTAATTTTAATAGTCTCGGGCATATCCGTCCGTACAGACGTTTACTTATGATAGTTAATCGTACAATCTTTTATACTAAAAAGCTGTTATTTATAATTATAACCAGGCTTGCTTTTATCCTATCAGCCGCTTATTTATTTTTAATTAGCATCGGCCTGCTATACAGTGACAGCCTGATATTTCTGCCGCCGTCGCCAAATTATCAATATACTGACGACCTTGTTACCCTGAAATCTAAAAGCGCCAGTGATGATAGCGCACAACACAATATCACTGCTCGCTTGCTGATTAATCCTGGTGCCAGGTATACGGTTTTATACAGTCATGGCAACGCTATTGATATCAGTGGTCTTTACCGCTTGCAGCAAAAGTTTTTCAATCATGGTTATTCTGTAATTACTTACGACTACAGTGGCTATGGCTTAAGTGAAGGCGAGCCATCGGAACAGCAGGTTTATAATGATGTGCTGGCTGTTTACAACTATTTAATCGAGCAGCAAAAATTATCTCCCGGGCAGATCATTGCTTACGGCCACTCGCTGGGCGCCGCTGTTGCTACCGATTTAGCCTTCAACAGGCCGGTCGCAGGACTTATTCTCGAGAGTCCGTTCACCACCGCGTTTAGAGTAAAAACGGTTTACCCGCTGGTACCCTTTGATAAGTTCAGTACCCTCAGCAAAATTAACCGGATAAATACCCCTGTTTTCATTCTTCACGGACATGATGACCCGGTTATCCCTTTCTGGCATGGCGAAGCCTTATACGAAGCGGCCATCAAGCCCAAAAAAGCACTATGGCTAAATAATGTTGGTCATTCCAGGATAACCCACACGAACACTTTCTGGCCGGCTTTGGCGGAATTTGTTACTGATATTAGCCCATAAACCGCACCATTATCGCGCGGCCGCGCACCAATATTGCGCAAACAGTCTGCTCGCGCACACTCATGGTTCATCCTTATCTGCTGAATAGCGTATAATATCGAGCCTTTCTTGCATAAAAAGACGGTTTTTAAGACCCTTTCTATGGATTCATCCTGCTTTCACTAAATATTTGATGATCTTTATAAAGTTGGATCGTTTTTTGCATTATCAACAGGCAGACATATTAGCTTACTGTCTGTGATATGCGTTGCCTGTCACGGACGGCTTTGTCACAAATTTAACGTTGGTATATCCAATATTTTAGTCAAAAAATTTCCGAGGAAAAAACAATGAGTGGTAATTCATCCCGCGTCCAGGCTATTAGCCAAATCACTAATCGTGAACCTATGAAGGTTTCACAGCCTGAAAAATTAGGCCAAATATGGGCCGAGGACGTTTTCAACCTGGCCAGAATGGAATGGGCACTTTCTAAAAATGCCTATAAAGCCATGCAGAAAACCGTACAAACCGGTGAGCCTCTTGATGCTGCCACGGCAGACGTTGTTGCTGCAGCAATGAAAGAATGGGCGGTTTCACGTGGCGTTAAGTTTTTCTCTCATATTTTCTACCCGATGACCAATGTCACGGCTGAAAAGCACGATGGTTTTATTATTACCACGTCCGACGGCAGAGCCATTACCGAATTTACCGGCAGCCTGTTGATTAAAGGCGAGCCAGACGGTTCTTCTTTCCCGAATGGCAGCATTCGTATGACTAACGCAGCGCGTGGTTATACCGCATGGGATCCAACCAGCCCGGCCTATATTATGCAAACCGATAATGGCGCCACGCTGATGCTACCCAGTGTATTTATGTCATGGACCGGTGAAGCACTGGATAAAAAAATCCCATTGTTACGCTCTAACCATGCAATGAACAAAGCGGCACAGAAAGTTCTGTCATTAATGGGTGAAACTGAAATCGCACCATTAAATTCAAGCTGTGGCGCTGAACAGGAATACTTCCTGGTTGATTCAAACTTTGCCAACAGCCGCCCAGATTTATTACTGGCAGGCCGTACATTGTTTGGTGCTGCATCACCGAAAGGGCAGGAATTCGATGACCATTACTTCGGCGCTATACCTGCTCGTGTTCAGGTCTTCATGCAGGACTTTGAAGACCAGCTATACCGTTTAGGTATTCCGGCTAAAACACACCACAATGAAGTTGCACCCGGCCAGTTTGAAATTGCACCATATTTCGAAGCGGCTAACGTTGCCGCAGACCATCAACAGCTGATGATGACGCTGATGAAAAGCACCGCTAAAAAGCACGGTTTTGTCTGCCTGTTACATGAAAAACCATTCGCCGGCATCAACGGTTCCGGTAAGCACGTAAACTGGTCTGTAGGCAACTCAACACAGGGTAACCTGCTTGATCCTGGCAGCACGCCACATGAAAACCTCAACTTCCTGTTATTCTGCGGCGCGGTTATTCGTGGCGTTCATTTATATGGTCCACTGCTTCGCGCAGTCATTGCCTCTGCAGCCAATGACCATCGCCTGGGTGCTAACGAAGCACCACCAGCGATTCTTTCTGTCTACCTGGGCGATCAGCTGGAAAACGTTTTCCAGGATATCAAAGACGGTAAAGTGACCTCATCTGAGGTTGGCGGCAAAATGGATCTGGGTCTTTCCCAGATTCTTACTTTTGATCGTGATCCTGGCGACCGTAATCGCACCTCTCCATTTGCATTTACTGGTAACCGTTTTGAATTCCGTGCTGTAGGTTCATCACAGTCGGTTTCCGGCCCATTAGTCGCCATGAATACCATGCTGGCAGATTCGCTAAACTGGATTGCCGGCGAGCTTGAAACGGAGCTGAAAAAAGGTGACAAGGCTGCCGCTGTTGTTGCTGTCCTTAAGAAACTTATGGACCTGCATGGTAACGTAGTCTTTGGTGGTGATGGTTACTCATCTGACTGGCACACTATGGCGGTTAAAGATCGTGGTTTGAAAAACATCCCGACGACAGCCGATGCATTGCCTGCATTACGCGAAGAGTCAGTGAAAAAGCTCTTTGAAAGCACTGGCGTACTTTCGGCGGTTGAACTGGAAAGTCGTTACGAAGTTTATTCAGAACAGTATATTCTTTCTATCGACGTTGAAGCGAAACTGGTTATTGAAATGGCTAAATCAACAATCTATCCCGCTGCTATGCAGTACCTGTCTGATATTTCATCAACCAGTGCCAGCATGAGTACAATGGGTGTTGAAATGGATAGCTCAATTGCTAAAACCATTGCAACAGAAGCCAATGCCATGATTTCTACGGTAGCTAAACTAAGCGATGCTTTAGAGAAAGAAGATTTTGCTTCTACTGAAGAGCACATGCAATATTGTGCAAATGATATTATAAGCCTGATGAATGAAGTTCGTTCACATGCGGATGTATTAGAAGCTGAGATATCTGACGAACTTTGGCCTTTACCGAAGTATCGTGAAATGTTGTTTATAAAATAAACTTTAGATACAAACCTGTAATAAATGAGGCCGCTTAATTGCGGCCTTATTTATTATGGCTAATTATTAATTTAAAACGTGATTCAAATAACGCTGTTAATAAGTTAACAATTAACTCCCTTTGGCATGCGAAACATTTTTCAAATTCATGGTTTTATAAGCTGCAAAAAATCCAGGGATAATCGCCGGTTTAATTTGATCATAATAACCCTGCTCAATTAGAAACTTATGCACCTTGTGTAAACGGTAACAGGGCACTTTAGGGTACAGGTGATGTTCCAGGTGATAGTTAGAACCGAAATACATCAGCCACATAAAGGGAGAGGTGCGAATATAGGAATTAGCAAACGGGTCATCACCGAGTCCTGCGTGATCAAGATAGCTCTGGCAGCCTGCCAGCAAAGCTAAAAGCAGTGATGGTATAACTATGGCATATAAAGCCAGGCGCCAGTCATACAATGCTATGCCTGCATAAAACGCTAACCAGATAGTTGCAAACAAAATATTAGCGCGGGAAAAAAACTTCATGTCTTCAGGCGAGTAGGGCGTCTGGTACTGCTCGACATAATTCAGCTTTCCTGCTGCAACCATAAAAGTGTTTTTTATGTACACCAGGTTATAGATCAAACGTGACAGCATTAAGCGAGGAAACCAGCTGCTTAAGTGCGCTGTAGGAATCAGGTCCGGGTCTTTTGCCTGGTTGGTGTAACGATGATGGTCCCAGTGCCTGATGGCAAAACCCATGTCGAAGTAACTAATAACCGAAGATGAAAAAAACAACCCGATAAGAAAACTCAACTTATCATTTTCACACAGGTTTCCATGCAGTGACTCATGACCCAGTGCTGCGAGAACATAAAGTCCGGTCGCAGAAATCAGCGTTACTGGCATCATCACTATTAGTTTTTGCAGGATAGTCCACGAACTAAGCGCCACTTCGTAATTTAACCAGCCAAATAGAAAAAACAGCACAAGCCCGTAACTGATGTTAAACAAAGTCCACGGTAAAGAAAGCTCGTAAAACGAGGGGTCCAGCTTTGGTTTTTCAATCGTTTGGGAGTTCATTTTAGCCCGCCAGCATTTTATCGATGCGGTTTGTTATAGTTATTAAACTTAGTATAAAGCTGCCTGATTAAAGCATATTAATAAATAAAGAACAAACCTGCAGGGCAGGGGCTTAAGCTTCTGTAATATTTAGAATTTTTCTAATTACAAGGCTGGCCATAATTAAAACAATGGCTACGACTTATCAGGTTTCACATCATCTTCAGGGCGACCATATTTACCCGAGGTATAAGTCAGAACAAAAAGCGCACCACTGAGTAATACAATTGATCCCGAAATACTTAACAATAGATATAAATGAAAGCTGTCAGAGACATGCTGTACATCAATAACCAGGTGCCTTGATAAAGCAGTAATCGCAATAAATATCAGAAACTGAACGGGCAGGCGATGAGTCTTGAAATAAATCCCGATCATGGCGCCCAGCTCTAGATAAATGAACAATAACAGAATATCTTTTAATTCTGCGTAGCCTTTAGCCATCATCCCAAAATACTCGTAAGCGGCTGACCAGACAACGGTTGCACCAATAATAAACAGCGCCAGGTAATGAAATGTATCAACCAGTGAATTTCCAAACTTCTGAACCTTATCTGTTCCTATATTCATGCAGAGCACCTTTATAGTGGATAAAAACTTCAGACTTTACTGTAGCAGTCCTATCCTAGAATACCGCTAATTTTATTGATTGAAAAGGCTGTACCTGTCCTGTTAATTTATTTCTTTGCATACGTACCGCTTTTTGCAGCTCTTTTACTGAGCCACCTATAGATTAATGCGCTATTCATTGTTCCGTGGTGGTTTGAAACTTTTGCGTGCAACTTCCACTTTTTTTCTAATCACACAGCCCGCTACATGGTCATTAATTAATCCCATTGCCTGCATGAAAGCATACGCTGTCGTTGGCCCGACAAATTTCC
Organism: uncultured Gammaproteobacteria bacterium; assembly: GCA_963711255.1. GTDB lineage: Bacteria > Pseudomonadota > Gammaproteobacteria > SZUA-229 > SZUA-229. Next base: position 75,415 of record CAVQDO010000035.1, read on the forward strand.
AGCCCATTTTTTTCAGATCTTTTGATAATGCAATTGATTCCGCCGACGTCGATACCGACTGTGGTTTCGCGAGGTTTTTTACATCGGGTTCATAACGCCAGAAAAACGTTGCTAAGGAGCCTTCCTGTTTAACCAGCTCTTTTGCGCGTTTAGCATTATTGATAACAGCTTCAATTTTGCCACGATGACGTACGATACCTTCATCCTTAAGCAAACGGTTAATATCGCGCTGTGTAAACCGCGCGACTTTATCAAAATCAAAATGCTGAAATGCTGCACGAAAGTTCTCGCGTTTGTTAAGAATAGTGAGCCAGCTTAAACCCGACTGAAAACCTTCCAGGCATATTTTTTCGAATAAACGGTGGTCGTCAGTAACAGGGTAACCCCATTCTGTGTCGTGGTAATTTAAATAATCAGGTGTAGCGCTGCACCATTTGCACCGTGGTTTTCCATCCGGACCTTTTGTTATTTCTGCCATGAAACGACTCCTTAAGTTCAGCTTTTCTACTTATTGTAAAAGAAAAAGCCTCTTCATTCATATGAGTATATTACAAACAATACAAGGAAACACATCCGGGAACCTCTCAGAATCATTCTCTGCCATGTATAGCGGGGATTCCGCTCATTGCCTATATCTTGAAAGAATAGTAAAATTTGCCCTGAAAACTCTAATGGTTTTCCTGTTTATTATATAAGCAGCTAGCGAGTACAGGAATTTCAACTATGGCTATAGATCAACTCGAGGCATTTTTAAAAAAAATGCAGTCTGAACCCGCACTTAAAGCTGAAGTGCTCGCAACATCAACCGCAGATGATGTTGCACGAATAGCTCTAAAGCTTGGTTTTGAATTTTCAGGTGATGAGTTATTGAGAATATCAGGTAAGAAAGTTGGCAAGGTTACTGTTAGAAAAAATGACCTTCCTGGAGAGTACAATTAACTGCTTTTTGAATATCTATAAAAGCAAAAATCTAATCACGCTTCCTGTTAATGTTTATAGGCCTTGACCATAACCATTGATTCCGTCCACCAATATTGACAATCCTCTGGTGGTTCAAGTCCACGAACCACACTCACTTCGAAAGAATCGAAATGTTCCAGTAACAGGCGTTGATGACCACGACTAAGGGTATCTATTTCACAGCTAAAATAAGTGAACACACCTCCCTTTTTCAAAAGACGTGCGGCCACAGGAAAAAATTCGCCACAATGGGTATACGGCAAACCTTCCACCTCATTACGCACGTACTCTTCCTGTGATAGTGGATAAGTATCAAATAATATTCCATCGTAAGTCGCTAACTTATCAACCACATCCTGCCACATACCTTTAACCAGGCGAATGTCATTCTGAGGATAGTTTTCTTTCCAGCGCCGATAACGAGAAATCACCTGGTCATTACACTCAATAACAGTATATGAGCGTATGCCAACATCCTGTAAACAGGAAGCAGAAATGGCCATACCAAAACCGACTTCAAGAACATCCCCATGGTTTGAGCCAACCGCTTCTGCCAGTGCTTTCATCAATGGGTATTCCCATGATTGCATTACCTGCTGTCCCTGAATTATCAGTTCGTCTTCTTCATAATCCGCTTCGCTATCTTTCCAGTCGTCATTAATTGTTGGCCGCTCAACGCCACTAACAAACGTTATAATCTGCTGCTCAAGATGGGACAGGTCATCACCAAACTCTCGCATTGCCCTGTTTAACATCCAGTTGCGCTGGTAACTGCTTGGTGCGATTGCAAAATCATCGTCATTAAATTCAACCGTAATATCAAATTCTTTAAATTTTTGTTTCATGCTATACCTGAAAGTAAGACTGTAATTTTCCCTGCCGTCGAATATCTAACGTTGCACAATGAAAGCCGCCAATGAAAGGGTAGTAATCTTCAAATGCACAGGGAATAGGCTGAAAGCCGTGTTGTTTCAGCAACTGAATCAAAGGCGTTTGTCGTTCTTCAACGATAATTCTTTTCTCACCTAAATTAAGCACATTAATACTAATCCAGTCGCTCATCAATCGAGGGCGCGTCAGATACGGCACCGGTTCAGGCGCAATAATAATTTCCCAGCTATCGAAAATAGCGGGTAGTTTACTGACATCAACAAACGTCGGGTTCACTAAAAGTTTACCGGGACTTAGTGGTACCAGGGTTGTATCAATATGAGCGGGTTTGGGATCGAGACTCTTAATCAGATGAATTTTATAATCATCACCAATTTGTCGCTGTAACCAGTCAACGCCAGCCCGATTGGTTACATGGCTTAACTGGCCAATAACATCACGCCCACAGCGAATAAAATCAGCCGCATCAAAAACGGGTTCTAAATTGTTGAGCACATAGGGAGTAGCAGAGTTTTCATCTGCGTACGAAGGATTATACAAACTGTCTCTTAACAGGGGCTTCGGCGCGGATACCAGGTGTGCGCCTTTTTGCACATATTCACCTAGCAGGCTTCGATAAGCCTGAGTTTCAAAATAACGCGAGCGGGAACACATCGGTGCTTCAATAATTTGATCACCGATAACAATAAAAGAATCACGCGGGTTTGCCGCACAAAAACCACCCCTGGTTTGCCAGTCAGGTGTGGAAAATTTCCGACTATAGTCAACTTCCTCGACGCGTCGCACAATGACACCTTCTGCTTCAAGAATGGAGGTAAAGCGATCTAGTGCTTTACTGGCCGCATCAATATAATTTTGTGGGTAGGCTTCATGTAAGACTAAATAGCGTTCAATTTCTGCCAGCTCAACCTCGCTGAAAATCAGCTTATCAATAGGATCCCAAAAAGAAAAAAAGGCATGTTTGGGTGTACCAACAATAACTTCCTGAAGCAGGTCCCATTCGGTATATGCATTAACGGAAGAAACGTTTGTCTGATTTATTTTCATTACGTTATTTATAACACTTTAACTCAGACGACACATGCCGATAATTTGAAAAAAACAGGTTCGCGGGGTCAAACCTTACAATTCACACTATGTAAAATTTATAATCTAACCCCTGTTACTAAGAGTACAGGCTGAGCTTTATTTCCCTATACAAAAATCTGAGAAGATTCGTCCCAGCAAATCATCACTGCTAAATTCACCAGTTATCGACGCTAAAGCTTCCTGTGCAATACGCAGTTCTTCAGCCATTAACTCACCGGCTTTTAAAACGTTCAGGTTTTTATCGGCAATTTCCAGATGTTCTTCCGCAGTATCGATAGCGTCCAGATGACGGCGGCGGGCAATGAACTGGCCTTCGGTTTTTTGCTGGTATCCCATGCAATTTTTTAGATGCTGTTTTAACAGTTCGATGCCTTCACCGGTTTTAGCCGACAGGTATATTTCTGTTTTTTCGTGACCGCCAGTTTCATTTTCTGTTATTTCTGCGCTGCGTTTATGTTTATCTATTTTATTGTGTACCGTGGTTACGCCAATATTTTCCGGAACGCTGTCTGCCATCATTTGTTTTTTATCGATTTCTTCGTCATCGATATCAACGACAAACAATACGCGATCGGCATTTTCGATCATTTGTTTTGCGCGCTTTACGCCTTCCTGTTCGACGACGTCGTCACTGTCGCGCAAACCCGCAGTATCAATGATGTGTAACGGTAAACCGTCTATTTGAATATGCTCACGCAATATATCGCGGGTAGTTCCGGGTATGTCGGTCACGATCGCAGATTCCTGTCCGGCGAGTTGATTTAATAAACTGGATTTACCGGCGTTGGGTTTTCCGGCGATAACAACGGTCATGCCTTCTTTTAATAATCGGCCCTGTTGTGCGGATTTTTTTACGTCCTGAAGTTTTTGTTTTACCTGTTCAAGTTTATTTGAAATAGCGGTGTCGGCGAGAAAATCAATTTCTTCTTCGGGAAAGTCTAATGCAGATTCAACATGTATTCTTAACTGAGTCAGTTCTTCGACCAGTTGCATAATTACATTTGAAAATTCACCCTGCATCGAACGTGTTGCTGCGCGTGCAGCCTGTTCGCTATCGGCGGCGATTAAGTCGGCGATCGCTTCTGCCTGTGTTAAATCAATTTTGTCATTTAGATAAGCGCGCTCACTAAACTCGCCGGCGCGGGCCGGGCGAACATCGTATAGCAGAATTTCTTTTAACAGTATATCTAAAACTATCGGGCCACCATGCGCGTGCAACTCGATGACATCTTCACCGGTGAATGAAAATGGTTTTTTAAAATACAGCGTTAAACCACTATCGATTATCGTTTGATTTTTATCAGAGAAGTTTCCGTAATGCGCATAACGCGGAGCAGGGCATAAGCCTGATATTTTTTCGGCTATCTCGGGGGCTTTATCACCAGAGATGCGAATGATACCAACACCGCCCTGGCCTGAAGGGGTTGCAATGGCGGCGATGGTATCTTTATACATAACTCTTTATGAATTATCGTATGTGTTGTCGCTTAATAATAACTCGTTACGAGTTTTCAATTCGCTTGGTTATTACATACTGCTGAGCGATGGATAAAATATTATTCACTACCCAGTAAAGCACTAAACCAGACGGGAAGAATGCAAACATAATGGTAAATGCAAACGGCATGATCTGGAATATTTTTTGTTGCATTGGATCTATCGGTGCAGGGTTTAACTTCTGCTGAAGATACATTGATACACCCATAATTACCGGCAATATAAAGTAGGGGTCTTTATCGGTCAGGTTTGTTAACCAAAGCGCAAACGGTGCGTGACGCATCTCTACGCTTTCCAGTAATACCCAGTACAGTGAAATGAACACCGGCATCTGAACAAGTATCGGGAAACAACCACCCATCGGGTTTATTTTTTCCCGTTTATACATGTCCATCATCGCCTTGCTCATTGCCTGACGATCATCTCCATACTGTTCTTTCATCTTTTGTATGCGCGGTGCAACCTTGCGCATTTTTGCCATCGAGCGGTAACTCATCTCTGACAGTTTATAAAAAACTGCTTTAACCGTAATGGTTAAGAATATAATCGCCCAGCCCCAGTTACCGAACAACTCGTGGAATGCATTCAGTAACCAGAATAATGGCTTGGCAAAAATAGTTAGTATGCCGTAGTCAACGGTCAGATCCAGGCCGGGTGCAATTTCTTCCAGTTTGTATTGCAGCTTGGGACCAACCATAAACTGTGAAGTGATTTTACCGGTCTGTCCGGCATCAATGGTAATCGCTGATGTTCTGGCACCTAATGTATAGTGATCAATGTTACGGTTGTAACGACTGAAAAATAAATTATCTTTTCCGGCTTCTGGAACCCATGCTGCCAGGAAGTAATGTTCAATCATTGCCAGCCAGCCATCGCTTAACTGGTAATTTAAATTTTCTTCAGCAATATCATCGAAATCATATTTTTCATATTTGATTTCTTCGTTATAAACAACGCCGCCGGTATATGTATGTATAAAGGCATTACCGTTTGTTTCTACCGGACGTGAACGGGTAATTTGCATGTAATCACTGCCTGTCCACTTTTCCTGGCCGGCAGTAATTGAATAATCAACATCGATTACATAATCATCACGTTTAAAGGTTAATACTTTTTTAACGCTTACACCGTTTTCATTTTGCCAGTACAAGGGTACTTCAATTATGTCCTGGCCTTCTGCTAAACGGTATTCGTTTTTCTCGCTGCGATAAACAGCATTGTGTGACGGCGCGGTGTCTTTGTTAACAGAAACAAGACCGGACTGGGCAACATAATAATTTATGTTTTGATCATTCATTAATACCAGTTTTTCTTCCGGGCTATTTGCGGTAACTGCATACTTACGCAGTAACACTCGCCTGATATCGCCACCTTTGGTGTCAATTTCAACATCGAGAACATCGGTAATAACTTTTATACGCTGGCTGCCAGCTACTTTTTCTTCAATGCCACTCATCACTGGTGAAACGGTCGCGCCACCATCAACGCCACCAATCGCTGATTTATCAGCCTGCGGAATATTTTCAGTTGATAATTTAGCTGTTCCGTTCTGATTTTGTTCAACTGCAACGGGTTCAGGCTTCGGGCCATAATCCATCTGCCATTGCGCCCATATCATATAGATAATGAAAAACAGGGTGAAATATAAAAGTATGCGTTGATTGCCCATTAGGTATTTTTTCCGGCCGTCTCTTTTCGGCTTATTCTTTTATTGTTTTTTTTAAAGTGAATGTTGCTGGTACGGGGTCATGTCCGCCGTGGTGCCAGGGGTGGCAGCTGAATATTCGGCGCACGGATAAAATGAAACCGCGAAAGAAACCAAACTTCTGGAAAGCTTCGATTGAATATTCAGAACAGGTGGGACTATAACGACAGCTGGGTGCCAGGTAAGGACTAATCACATACTGATAAGTACGAATAAGAAATGTAATCAATTTTATTATAATTTTTCGCATTTTTTATTCAGCTGTATCCAGTGTTTTTCCAGTGAATCAAATAGCTGCTGGTTCGTTGCCCCGACACACTTCGGACCAGCAAGAACAATAAAATCCATTCTGCACTGCTTATCGTTTTCCTGCAGATCGTTCAGCCCATTCGTTAACTGCAAAAGTCGAAAACTTTCTCGAGAAATTCGTTTTAAGCGATTTCTTGCAACAGCCAGTTTTACTCTTTTCTTGGTAAATGCCAGCCCCAGTCGTGCATACTGCAGTGTATTTGGACGGGCTAGAACAGTAAAGTAGCGGTCTGAGGAACGAAAAGGCTTGTCAAAAACATGATTATAATCAGCAGCTTTTAACAATTTGGCTTGTTTGGAAAAACAGGCCACAGAAGCAGTCGTTGTTGCCGTCTGGGAAATAGCCAAACTCATGGCTTTTTCCTGACCGTTTAATCTCTAGTAATACAGCTAGAAATTAAACAGTTAAGCTATGACGACCTTTTGCACGGCGTGCTTTCAATACTTTACGACCACCAACAGTACGACTGCGGGCACGAAAACCATGTGTTCTTGCGCGTTTCAGCAAACTTGGTTGAAATGTTCTTTTCATAACTAAATCCAGTAATATCAATGTTTCAGCGAACCGCGCATTTTACGTAGTAGTTCTCTATTAGTCAAAATATATTATCTAAATTATTGATATTTTTTTATTGGTTACTTTTTATACAGCTTTGCCTGATTAGCCTATGCTATCAAGAAATTTTAATTAAAATATTCAACTTATCTTGTGGATAAGTCTGAATATCCGTTATACAATCAGTGTCCGGTTTTTCCCATACCATTTGGAACCATTTTGAAATCAGTTACTTTCAAAATGGATAATTATACTAATAACAAGAGAGGATAATTTGCGTGAGCAATACTATATGGCCAAATTGCTTACAACGATTAGAACAGGAACTCTCGGACCAACAACTTAATACCTGGATTCGACCTCTCCAGATTGTTGAAGAAAATAACCAGATCAAGCTGTTGGCACCTAATCGCTTTGTTCAGGACTGGGTAAAACAGAATTTTCAGGACAAAATTGAAACTATTTTGTCAGATCTGGACCCTGAGCAATCAACCCAGCTATTCGTTGAAATAGGCAGTCAGAATAAACACAGTGAAAAACCCGTAATCGACAAAGTAGCAGTCGCTAAAACGGAATCTTTCATGACGAACAATAAGCCACGGGCAGCTAAATCCTTCGTTGAGCATAATCTTAACCCTTTGTTTACCTTTGATAACTTTGTCGAAGGTAAATCCAACCAGTTAGCCAGGGCCGCCTCTCTACAGGTCGCCGAGAACCCGGGGAGTGCATATAACCCCTTGTTTTTCTACGGTGGTGTGGGTTTAGGTAAAACCCACTTGATGCACGCTGTGGGTAACATGATTTTGCAGCATAAACCGGATGCACGTATTACCTACATTCATTCTGAGCGTTTTGTCGGCCACATGGTAAAAGCACTACAGCACAATGCCATTGATGCCTTTAAACAGCATTACCGTTCACTGGATGCGATTTTAGTCGACGATATTCAGTTTTTTGCTGGAAAAGAGCGCTCACAGGAAGAATTCTTTCATACTTTCAATGCCTTACTGGAAGAGGGAAGCCAGATTATTTTAACCTGTGACCGTTACCCCAAGGAAGTTGATGGCCTCGAAGAGCGCTTACGATCACGTTTTGGCTGGGGTTTACCGGTTTGTATCGAGCCACCGGAGCTGGAAACCCGTGTCGCGATTTTGCAGAAGAAAGCAGAGGAAGCAAAAATTGCCCTGCCTAGCGAAGTGGCTTTCTTTATTGCCAAGCGCATTCGCTCTAACATACGAGAATTAGAAGGTGCTTTCCGCCGGGTAATGGCTACCGCCAATTTTACCGCATCACCCATTACCCTGGAATTTGCCAAGGAAGCACTGCGCGATTTGATCGCATTACAGGAACGAACAATAACCATAGATAATATTCAGAAAACCGTTGCAGAATATTACAAAATAAGAACCTCTGATTTACATTCTAATCGACGCAGCCGTTCGATAACCCGGCCCAGGCAGTTAGCCATGGCTTTATCAAAAGAGCTCACCAATCACAGTTTGCCTGAAATTGGCGCTGCTTTTGGTGGTCGTGACCATACAACGGTTTTACACGGTTGTCGAAAGATTGCAGAATTAAGGGAATCAGATAATAAAATCAATGAGGATTATAAAAATATGATCCGGGTTTTAAGTAATTAGAACGGTTTTATTACGTTAATACACAGTTTATTAACAGTTTTTAAAATAAAAATAACAAACTGTGCATAAGGTGTTATTTGCCTATGAGTAATCTGTAAACAGAAAAGGGCTTAAAAGTTATCCACATTCCGTTGACAGGTAAGCAGCAGCTTACAGGCGCTTTAACAGAACAGATATTACTAGATAAGCCATTGATAAATAAAGAAATAATTAAGTTATCCACAGATGTGAGTGATACATAATTATAATAATAAGATATATATAAAAAAACTATTAATAATATATAGGTAACACCATGAAGTTCCAAATTGAAAAGGAAACCTTACTAAACCCTCTTCAGCAGATCATCGGAGCAGTAGAAAAAAGACAGACAATGCCTGCACTGTCTAACGTTTTAATTCGTACTACGGAAAATTCGTTAACCTTAACTGCCACTGATCTTGAAATTGAGTTAGTTAGTCAAATAGGAATGATTATTGATGAACCTGGTGATATCACTGTTCCTGCACGTAAATTATTAGATATCTGTAAATCTTTACCCAATGAATCAATAATCAAATTTACCGTTAACGATAATAAAGCACTGGTTCAATCTGGCCGTAGCCGATTTTCCTTAACAACGCTGCCAGCAAATGATTTTCCAGCACTGGATGCGATTAACAGTATTCATGAATTTGAAATCACTCAGAAAACCTTACGGGATATTATTGATAAAACAGCCTTTGCAATGGCACAGCAGGATGTTCGCTATTATTTGAATGGTTTGATGCTGGAACTAAGTGCAAATTATTTACGTGCTGTGGCAACCGATGGTCATCGCCTGGCTTATTGTGAAAAAGAAACCAGTGCGGATATTGCTGATATTAAACAGGTTATTTTGCCTAGAAAGGGTGTTCTGGAGCTGGTGCGACTGCTTAACGATAATGACGATATGGTTAAAATCAGCCTGGGCAGTAATCATCTACAGGTTGAGTTTGATGGTCTCAAAATGACCTCGAAACTAATCGATGGCCGTTTTCCTGATTACAATCGTGTTATGCCAACGGATGGTAATAATGTTATTACTGCAGACCGGGATCAATTACGTTTGTCACTCATGCGTGCATCTATTTTATCCAATGAAAAATATCGCGGTATTCGATTAATTCTGGAAGATAACCTGGTTAAGTTACAGGCACAGAATCCTGACCAGGAAGAAGCCGATGTCGAGCAGGAAGTTGTTTACAATGGAGATGATATTGAAATTGGTTTCAATGTTAATTACATGCTTGATGTATTGAATGTCACTAATTCTGAAATGGTTCAGGCAGCATTAAGAGACTCAAATAGCAGCTTTTTACTGACATACCCCGATCAGACCGATTGTAAATACGTTATTATGCCAATGCGCCTCTAGTCTCGATAGTTCTCAGATAAATGTCATTATTGAATGTTTGTGATGTATTTTTAGAATAATGCATTCTTCTAATCAATCATTTTCTTAATTTTCAATAATAAGCCTAATGTATGCGCCTGACGCAACTCCAAATAAAAAATTTTCGAAATCTTGAAAATGCCGAATTAACACCAGTGCCGGGTGTTAATTTAATTGTTGGTGATAATGCCTCAGGGAAAACCAGCTTACTGGAAGCTATTTATTATCTTAGTCATATTCGGTCTTTTCGAACACAGCATGTCACCGACTTAATTCTCAGGCAAAGCCCGTACCTGCAGCTTGTCGCAAAAATCGAAACAGCTGACAAGCTAACAATTCCTTTAGGTATTCGACGAAGCCGTAATAAATCTGAAATACGCGTTAATAAACAGCCGGTAAAAAAAGTTTCCGATATTGCGGCTCAATTTCCCGTACTTGCTATCCATCCTGATAGTTACAAATTAATTACCGGCAGTCCTTCCCAAAGACGCCAGTACCTGGACTGGGGAGTGTTCCACGTGGAACATGGTTTCTTTAAATCCTGGCAGCGTTTCAGAAAAGCGCTGCTGCAGCGTAATGCAGCGTTAAAAGGACGGCAGAAGTTTGATGTTTGTCAGTTATGGAATAATGAAATCTGTAATACTGCCAATCATATCGATACGTTAAGGCAACAATATTTTTCTAATTTGCAGCCTTATTTCATCCAGTTGACGAAACAATTCTTTGATAATGATACGGTTGATATCGAATATAAACGAGGGTGGCCAGCCGATCGAGCCCTGATCGATATACTTGAAGAAAATTTACAGAAGGAACGACTGAAAGGTTATACCTACTATGGTCCGCATCGCGCCGAAGTTACTATCAAGGTAAATGGACAATCTGCACAAACCTGTATATCTCGAGGTCAGCAGAAAACACTGGTTGCATTAATGCGACTGGCCCAGGCCATGCAATTCACTGAAGCAACAGGTAAATCTTGTGTACTGCTATACGATGATCTTGCTGCTGAGCTTGATTCAAAACATCGTTCTCTTATTCTCAAGGTTTTATCGACAATGAATATTCAGCTTTTTTTGACGGCTATAGAAGACGCACAGATCGATCTGAGTGCCTGGTCAAATACGATGATGTTCCACGTGGAACATGGCGTATTAACACAGGAATAATACGCATCATAAAAAGCGACGAGCAGAGTGGTTACAATACGTTCTTTCTTGCCTGTAAATAAGCTATCCGTTAAAAGACCTGATATAATGCGGTAGTTCAAATAAGTGGTTGAAAACATGAGTACAACGGATACCTACGATTCTTCAAGTATTAAAGTTTTAAAGGGCCTGGATGCGGTTAGAAAACGTCCGGGAATGTACATTGGTGACACCGATGATGGAACCGGCTTACATCATATGGTTTTCGAAGTTGTCGATAACTCTATCGATGAAGCACTCGCCGGACACTGTAGCGAAATTAATGTCAAAATCCATGCCGACATGTCGATTACGGTTTCCGATAATGGCCGTGGTATTCCAACTGATATACACGAAGAAGAGGGTATATCAGCTGCGGAAGTGATTCTGACGGTATTACATGCTGGCGGTAAATTTGATGATAATTCCTATAAGGTCTCCGGCGGTCTGCACGGTGTCGGTGTTTCAGTAGTTAATGCGCTATCTGAAAAACTGGAACTAACCATCTATCGTGCTGGGAAGATCCATAAGCAGGAATACAGCAGGGGCGACTCGGTTTCGCCACTGGAAATCACGGGTGAGACTGAAAAAACCGGAACTTCCTTACGGTTCTGGGCCAGCGATCAAATCTTTAAAAATATCGAATATCACTATGATATTTTAAGTAAACGTCTGCGAGAGCTGTCATTCCTTAACTGTGGTGTCCGTATTGTACTTACAGATGAGCGTACTGAGAAAGAAGATGTATTTGAGTACGAAGGTGGTATACGATCATTTGTAGAGCATCTCAACCGAAATAAAACACCGTTGCATCCATCGGTACTGTATTTTGAAGAAGAAAAAGATGATGTAGTGGTAGAAGTGGCAATGCAATGGAATGATTCCTACCAGGAAAATATTTATCCATTTACCAATAATATTCCGCAAAAAGACGGTGGTTCTCATATTGCAGGATTCCGTGGCGCTTTAACCCGTAGTCTTAATAATTATGTAGACCAGTCCAGTGCGGCAAAGAAGGCAAAGGTATCCGTTGCAGGCGATGATGCCCGTGAAGGTTTAACCGCGGTAGTTTCAGTTAAAGTCCCCGATCCTAAATTTTCCTCACAAACCAAAGATAAGCTCGTATCTTCAGAAGTGAAGGGTATTGTTGAATCACTGGTTGCTGAAAAGTTACAGGAATTTCTTCTGGAAAATCCTGCTGATGCAAGAGCGATAACAGAAAAAATTATTGATGCAGCCCGTGCGCGTGAAGCGGCCAGAAAAGCGCGGGAAATGACGCGTCGTAAGAGTGCACTGGATATTGCCGGTTTGCCAGGCAAGTTAGCTGACTGCCAGGAAAAAGACCCCACACTATGTGAAATATACCTGGTGGAGGGTGATTCTGCGGGTGGTTCTGCCAAGCAGGGCCGTGACCGTAGAACCCAGGCTATCCTGCCTTTGAAAGGTAAAATCTTAAATGTAGAAAAAGCACGTTTCGATAAAATGCTAGGTTCTGCTGAAGTTGGCACCTTAATAACCGCGTTGGGTTGCGGTATTGGCAAAGATGATTATTTCCCGGATAAATTGCGTTATCACCGAATAATTATTATGACGGATGCGGACGTCGATGGCTCACATATCCGTACCTTATTATTAACCTTCTTTTATCGTCAAATGACGGAACTGGTTGAACGCGGTCATATCTACATTGCACAACCGCCGCTTTATAAAGTGAAAAAAGGTAAACAGGAACGCTATGTTAAAGATGATGATGAGCTGAATGCTTACTTATTGCAGCTGGCATTAACGGATGCAAAACTGTTTGTTTCAGCGAATACACCAGCAATTTCCGATACCGCTCTCGAAGATATAGCTCGCAGCTACCTGGCCACTAAAAATATTATTCAGCGATTAAGTCGTCGCATAGACGTTAATATCCTGGAGCAGATAGTAAATATTAATGGTATTGCAGCGGATGATTTCAATAATAATGAACGGCTGCAGGGGTATGCGGATAACATATTGAAATCATTGGAAAAATTTAAACTAAGTGGTGTTTTCTATCGTGCTGAAATTAATCAGGATGAAGAAAATAACTTAAGTTTAACTATCATTAAGCAGTTACATGGACTGGATCATGAATATGTTCTGAATCATGCGTTTTTCAGTTCAACTGATTATTCTCAGCTAGCCGCCTTAGGTAATAAGCTGGATTCATTGCTGGCGGAAGATGCCTATATTGAGCGTGGTGAAAAACAACGCCTGGTAGAGAACTTTGACCAGGTAATGGACTGGTTATTTGCTGAAGCTCGTAAAGGTCAAAACATTCAACGCTATAAAGGTCTGGGTGAAATGAACCCTGATCAGTTATGGGATACCACGATGAACCCGGAAACGCGTCGTATGCTACAGGTTAGAATTGAAGATGCTGTGGCAGCAGATGAAGTGTTTACCATGTTGATGGGCGATCAGGTTGAGCCAAGGCGTGAATTCATTGAAGCTAATGCATTAGCGGCTACCAACATTGATACCTAAAGTTTCTTTTTGTAACTGAATTAATGAAATATGATGATCTGCGTGACTTTATCGCGCAACTGGAAAAGAAAGGTCTGCTAAAACGTATCAGCGTAGAAGTTGATGCAAATCTTGAAATTACCGAAATTTGCGACCGTACCCTGAAAGCGCAGGGCCCCGCCTTACTGTTTGAAAATGTAAAAAATTCATCGGTCCCGATACTGGCAAACCTGTTTGGTACACCAGAACGAGTCGCCATGGGAATGGGCGAAGAATCTACCGATGCATTACGTGAAGTTGGCAAACTTCTCGCTTTTTTAAAAGAGCCTGATCCGCCAAAAGGATTAAAGGATGCCTGGGAGAAAATGCCTGTGTTTAAACAGGTATTAAATATGGCGCCTAAAGAAGTTAAAAAAGCACCGTGTCAGGAAATCGTTTTTGAAAAAGAAGAAGTCGATTTAAACACCATTCCAGTACAAACCTGCTGGCCGGGCGATATTGCACCTTTAATTACCTGGGGGCTGGTGGTAACCAGAGGTCCGGAAAAGGAACGTCAAAATTTAGGGATTTATCGTCAGCAGGTAATAGCTAAAAATAAAGTTATTATGCGCTGGCTGGCACAGCGTGGCGGTGCCCTTGATTTTCGTGAATGGCAACAGCAGTATCCTGGTAAACCATTTCCCATCGCAGTTGCTCTTGGTGCAGATCCGGCAACTATATTAGCTGCGGTAACACCGGTACCCGATGCCTTATCAGAATATGGATTTGCCGGTTTATTGCGTGGCAGTAAAACAGAAGTTGTAAAATGCGGACTGGAAGGCCTGTCCGATTTGCGGGTGCCGGCATCGGCAGAGTATATTCTGGAAGGATATATTTATCCCGATGAAATGGCTGAAGAAGGTCCGTATGGTGATCACACAGGTTACTATAATGAAACAGAGATGTTTCCGGTTTTTACCATTGAAAGAATTACACATCGTAAAGATCCCATCTATCACAGTACCTATACTGGACGTCCTCCAGACGAACCGGCTATTTTAGGTGTGGCTCTCAATGAAGTTTTTATACCTATATTACAAAAACAGTTTCCTGAAATTATCGACTTTTATTTACCACCGGAAGGCTGTTCATACCGTGTTGCAGTAGTGAGTATGAAAAAACAATACCCGGGCCATGCCAAACGCGTAATGATGGGCGTCTGGTCTTTTCTTCGACAGTTTATGTATACAAAATTTGTAATTGTTGTTGATGAAGACGTTAATACCCGTGACTGGCAAGATGTTATCTGGGCGATGAGTACACGTGTTGATCCTGTACGTGATTTTACTATGGTCGAAAATACACCGATAGATTATCTTGATTTTGCATCACCGGTTTCAGGACTAGGTTCAAAAGTTGGTATAGACGCAACCAATAAAATGCCCGGTGAAACTGACAGGGAATGGGGAACACCTATAAAAATGGATGAAGCAGTAAAGGAAAAAATAGACAATATCTGGGATAGTCTAGGCATCAATAAATAATAACCTTAAAAACTTATAGAATTTATTGTTAGTTGTTCGCCTGCATTGAAAATCATTTTTGATTATTATCATTTACGTAAAACACTATACGTTAGCTGAAGTCAGGCAATTAATAATATATTTTTATGTGACAAAAGTTACATAAAATTAATATGTTGTTATGTATAGTTCGCAGTATATTAAATTTAACCAGGGTTACACATGAAAAAAATACTCACATCGACATTATTATTAATAAGTATGGCTCCTTTTAGTCAGTCATTTGCAACTGATACGGAACAACTTATAGCGTCAAGTAAAAAAGCTATTCAGGGATTAGGCGGAGAATTAAAACATACGCTGCAAACAGCGATGAAAACCGACGGTCCTGTTAAATCTATATCTGTGTGTCAGATGGAAGCACCAAAAATATCTGAAGGGATACTGGAGAAAAAAGGTATATCGGTAACACGTACCGCTTTAAATTATCGCAATCCTGAAAATAAGCCGGATGACTGGGAAAAAGATGTCTTAGAAAACTTTGAAAAAAGAAAAGCGGAAGGTGAAAGTATAAAGACAATAGAGTATTCTGAACTAATAGAACATAACGGTGACAAGATATTTCGTTATATGAAGGCTATTCCAACAGGTGAAGTTTGTCTTAAATGCCATGGTGATAATATTGCTCCACCACTGGCAAATAAAATAAATGAGTTATATCCTGCTGACAAGGCAAAAGGATTTATGCTGGGAGATATACGTGGTGCTTTTAGTGTTATACAGCCAGTGAAGTAATTAGCAGGAATAATTACTATGATATATAGTCTTTATGAGCATTAAGAAATCATTAGAAGTACGAAGTGGTTCTAAATGTGAACTTTGCTCAGCTACAGACAATCTGATGGTTTATACCGTGCCACCATATTCACAGGGAAAAGTGGATGGTAGTGTGTTGTTATGTCAAATATGTAAGCTTCAACTTGATAATGAACAGCAGCTTGATGTTAATCACTGGCGCTGTTTGAATGATAGTATCTGGAGTACTGTACCAGCTGTTCAGGTTTTAGCCTGGCGTATGCTGACCCGTTTGGTCAATAGTGAAAATGATGAGCACTGGCCAGGGGATTTACTGGATATTGTTTACCTTGAAGATGAAACGCTTAAATGGGCAAAAACAGGTGAAGAAAGTGAGGCTGATGAAAACATAAAACACCTGGATAGTAATGGCGCTATTTTACTGGCCGGAGATACAGTAACACTGACAAAAGACCTTAATGTAAAGGGAGCAAACTTTACTGCCAAGCGCGGTACAGCTGTTCGAAATATCTCTTTAGTGGTTGATAATTCAGAGCATATAGAAGGAAAAGTAAATGGTCAGCAGATAGTTATATTGACCAAATTTGTGAAGAAAACAAATTAATTATCAGTATTAAGAATTGGTTAAGGAAAAAGTAATAGTATATGTGAGGGCTTGTATAGTAGAGTTACAATCCCTACATATTGTAAAATATATAAAATAGACTGATATGCAAAAAACAGGAAAACAACTTTCAACCAGGTTACTGATCATGTACATGCTCAGCGCCATGTTGTTTCTCACTTCCATAGAATTGCATATCCATACGAAAGAAGCGGCTGTTTCGGCAGATCACGGTGTTGCAGTTTCTATTAGTAACTTTTCTAAAGAATTAATAGAAATTGATAATAATTATGAAATCAATGTCACTCCGGACAATATCCTCAAAGTGAGTGCAAATAATATAAATCTACTGGCGGTATTCCTGTTATTAGCAACATTGGTTGTTGTTCTCTGTCAGACCTTTATCGGTCGAATGAGAGATAGACAGGACTTGTTGCCGGCTATTATTTCTCATAGTACGCCACCACTTCGCGCACCACCACAATAAACTTCAAAACCAAACCGATTATTCACTGTTAGCAAACACGTTTGCTGATGTGTAGAGCAGGCTGTTATGAATAGCGGCTGTTATAATTTTGGAGTTATATCATGTTTAAAAAAACCGTTTTATATAAAACAAATTTTGTATTAATTGTTCCCTTGTTATTATTAATAACAGGAGTGAGTACAAAGTCGATTGCACAGCAGTGGACACTTGAATCGAGTGTGGCGCAAGCTATGTCAGCTTCACCAGAACTGGAAAAATCAGCAGCCGAACTTGGTTCCAGAAAAGCAGATTTAAATTTATCCAGCATGTGGCCGGATCCAAGTATTGAACTTAGAGTAGATAATAAACTTGGCCAGGATGATGGGCAGGGTGGTTATGATTTGACAGATATAACTATTAGTCAGCCTATACCTCTTTCCCGTATGAAACATCAGAAGTCAGCAGCAGAAGAAAGTTTTGAATCAGCAAAATACTCACGTCAATTTGAATCACTACAGGTTCAGAACAGGGTATCGAAAATTTATCACAAATTACAGTTTGCTACGGCAGAATTAAAACTTGCTGAAAAACAACTTGAGCTTGCAGACAAATTAAATGAGAAAAGTAAAACAAAGAACAACGGTATTATTGTCCGGTATTTAACACCGCTTGAGAAAATGCGCTTAAGTATAATTCAGGAAGAAGCTCGCCAGGCAAAAAGTAGTGCTGAAGGAAAACACAGAGAAGTTTTATCTGAATTCGTCAAATTACTGGGTATAGAAATGGATGATGCTGCGTCAGTATCAGAACTTAAACCGATAAAAAATATACCAGATATTGAGCAACTGACCGAGTTACAAAATTCGCATGTACAGTTAAGTAGTCAGCAGCATCAGTTACTTGCAGCCAGGCATGAAATTGATATTGCCCGGAGTTCACAAATGGCAGATCCAACTGTTAGTTTAAGTCGCTCTGTTGATTATTTCGATAAAGGGCGCGATGACGTTTATGCAGTTATGTTTAATCTACAGATACCTATCGGCGATAGAAAAAACACAGCAGCAAGTAAGGCCAGTTATAAGGCAAGTCAGGAGAGTATCGAGTTACAGTTACTCAAACGAGAATTAAAAATTAATTTAAACCGTAGTTATACACATTTAAAGCATGTTGTTGAGCAGGCAGATGAGTATCAGGAAAAAGTACTTAAGCCGGCAAAGAAAATGCTGGATTTAACTAATAAGGGTTTTAGTAGTGGTGAGCTTAATATATTGTCATTGGTCGATGCGAATAACACATATTTTAAAGCACGATTATCTTATATTGACCTTCTTTACCAGGCATGGGTTGAACTGGCAGAGATTAAATTATATTCAGGTCAGTTAATAAAAGACACTGCTTTTAATGATGTTAGTTTAGTTAAAGGAGCAGAATAATATGATCGCTGCAATTTTACGTTTCTCTCTAATACAACGTTTAATGGTTGTATTAGTAACACTCGGTCTTTCTGCGGCTGGTTTCTGGTCATTTAAGAATCTGCCCATCGACGCATTTCCCGACATCTCAGCACCACAGGTGCAGATTATAATAAAGGCCCCGGGGATGTCGCCTACAGAAGTTGAACAACGCATAACCTTTCCAGTTGAAATGGAAATGCAGGGCATACCAGGTCAGACAGTTTTAAGGTCGACAACAAAATATGCCTTGAGCGTGATAGTTGTTGATTTTGAAGATGATGTTGATATTTACCTTGCACGTAATCTTGTAACCGAGAGACTCAACCAGGTTTGGGATTCATTACCGGTCGATATCGAGGGCGGTCTTGCTCCAATTACAACACCACTGGGTGAAATTTTCATGTATCGCATTATTGGCGATAATTTCAGTAACCAGGAACTACGCAGTTTACAGGACTGGGTTATTCGTCCGCATTTACGAAAAGTTGAAGGTGTGGCGGATGTTAATTCTTTAGGCGGCGAAGTTCGTAACTATGAAGTAGCCATTAAACCGGGTTCATTGGTTGAGCACGGTATTAGTATTGACGAGATAGAACATGCCCTGATGCAGAGTAATCGTAATGCAGGCGGTGATCGAATTAATCGCAATAATGAAGTGTTGCTGGTGCGAACAGTAGGCAAGCTTAATAATATTGATGATATAAAAAACATAACGGTTAGAACACGTTATGGTGAACCGTTACATATAAGTGACGTGGCTGAAGTTCGTGTTGGTAGTATGACGCGTTATGGCGCTGTTACAGCTGATGGAAAAGGTGAGGTTGTAACTGGTTTGGTACTACTAAGAAAAGGCGCGAATAGTTTAAAGACGGTAGCCGGAACAAAAGAAGCGCTGGAATCATTGAAAAATATTTTACCGGAAGGCGTTTCTATTGAATCATTTTATGATCGAACACAACTAATCACGAAAGCGGTATGGACGGTTGAAAAAGCATTGGCCGAAGCAGTTGTACTGGTACTACTGGTATTAATTATTATGCTTGGCGATATTCGCAGTGCATTAACAGTCGCACTGATTCTACCTTTATCAGTTTTGTTCACTTTTATTATGATGAAGTTGTTCAACGTATCTGCAAATTTAATGTCTCTGGGTGGCCTTGCTATAGCAATAGGTATTCTGGTTGATGCAGCAGTAGTGGTTGTAGAAAATATACACACGCAGTTTAGTAAAGCGCCTAAAGGTGTTGATCGATTACATCTTATATATCGTGCAGTAATGGAAGTATCATCGCCGGTTATTTCTGGAATCCTTATTATTGTTGCCGTATTTTTACCGCTGTTTAGTTTGACTGGGCTGGAAGGAAAAATGTTTTCTCCGTTAGCGATTACCATTACTTTTGCGTTAATTGGTTCCTTGCTGCTTTCGTTGACGGTTATTCCAGTATTGGCGAGTTTCTTTATGCGCAGTCATGAGACAGACCATGCAGTGGAAGATGAAGGTCGTTTGATGCGGTTTTTAAAGTTCATATATTTGCCTGTGATGAACCTGGCGTTGCGTTACAGGAAAACCGCTGTAGGTATAGCGATTGCTGCTCTGCTTGCAACGGCAACTTTATTCCCTTATATCGGTAAAGAGTTTATGCCGATAATGGATGAAGGCAGTACGGTTATTTTGCTGGAAAAGGACCCGGGCATTACACTGGAAAAATCGCTAGAAATGGATGCACCAATTCAAAAAGCAATGATGGAGCTACCAGAAGTTATCGGTGTTACATCGCGAACCGGTGCGGACGAATTACGTATGGATCCAATGGGATTAAACCAGACAGATAATTTCCTGGTCACGACGCCGCAGGATGAGTGGGGCATATCGTTACCACAGTTTCAGGAAAATCTTCGTGAGAAACTATCGCAATTTGAAAATGTTGATTATGCATTTAGTCAGCCCATTGATATGCGTGTCTCGGAAATGTTAACGGGTGTGCGCTCAGCTATGGCAATCAAACTTTACGGTGACGAGCTTTCTATGCTTGAAGAAAAAGCTAAAGAAATAGAAGTTCTGGTAAAAAGTATTGATGGCGCAGTTGATGTTTTTCGCACAGATATTTCAGGACAGAAATATTTGCAGATAGATATCAATCAAAAGGTCATATCCCGGTATGGTATTCACGCTGAAGATATTAATGCGCTGGTTGAAACTGCCATTGGTGGTCGCGTGGTAACAGAGTTACTGGAAGATAATCGACGCGTTGGAATATTAATGCGTTACCAGGAGAAAAGCCGTAGCTCACCAGAAGCCATTGAAAAAATGCTAATTTCACTTCCTAATGGTACCAAGGTTTCATTAGGCCACCTGGCCGAAGTAAAAGTGGTCGATGGTCCTGTTCAGGTTATTCGTGAATCGGCCAGGCGCCAGGTAGTTATCCAGTCAAATGTTGATGGCCGTGATGTGGTTGGTTTTGTTGATGAAGTTCGTAATAGCATACAGAATAATGTGATATTACCTACGGGTTATTATGTCACTTTTGGTGGCCAGTTCGAAAATCAGCAACGTGCCGCAAAACGCTTGGCCCTGGTAGTACCGATTGCGATTTTACTGATTTTCTTCATGTTATTTACTACCTTCCGTTCCCTGTTGCAGGCGGGCGTGATTATTTTAAACATTCCCTTCGCCATGATTGGAGGCGTAGTTAGCCTATATGCCTCTGGGCTTTACCTGTCAGTGCCGGCATCGGTTGGCTTTATTACACTGTTTGGTGTTGCTGTTCTAAATGGTGTGGTCATGGTGAGTTACTTCAATCAGTTACGACAAAGCGGATTAAGTATCCAGGATTCGGTTAGAAAAGGGGCAGAGCGGCGCCTACGTCCGGTCTTAATGACAGCAATGATAGCCAGTTTTGGACTGTTACCACTGCTGGCAGCAACCGGTCCGGGCTCAGAGTTACAGCGGCCTCTGGCGGTTGTTGTAATAGGCGGCCTGTTTACTTCAACGATTCTTACCTTAATACTGTTACCAACACTTTATGCCTGGGTTGAGGAAAAATTACAGAAAAAGCTGGAGGCATCATCATGAAAAAGTTATCGATAGTTGTGCATTCATCACTGCAGCAGGAGCTTGCAGACAGTCTGCGCAGTATGCAGCTGGACAGTTTTATGTTTAGTCACATTGAAAAACATAGTTCATCATTGGAGCATGATCCGTTTTTATCGGCTCGTGACAAGGTGGTGGGATACGTACCGCAGGTTCGCGTTGATATTATTCTTGATGATGATCGTGTGCAGCAATTATTAGCTGAGTTACGAGATTCTGAGTATTCGTTTCAGGGAAAGGGGTTTTTCTGGATTACTAATGTTGGTGAAATTGGCGAACTATAGCCAGGCCATAGCAGTAAATGCGATGCTGTCGGCAGGCCATGTAAGCTTGCCGTCAGCGCAATTTAATTCTTTAAAAACAGTGGCTTACCATGCTTCCCAGGCAGAGTTTTTATCCATCCAGCGTAAACTTAAAATATACCAGAAGCAGATAGGTATCATCATGGCGATCCAGCTCCAGTCATCTATGAGAAAGACGGATGAAACTAGTTCATTATTAATGAAGTTGGCCCAGGGCAGGCAATAGGCAGTAAATAAAACACAGGCCCATATCAAAATGATGGCATGGTGGCGTTTGTGAATGCTGGAAAAAGCCAGTAGAACCCAAAATGGCATTTTAACTGCTGCGGTATTGTCTTTATCATTCATATTTAAAGCGTCCTTTTAAGGCATTAAATGGCCTAATTCATCATCCATATGCAATTCGGTTAATTCGGTAAAGCCGCCTATCCATTTACCATCAATGGTTATTTGCGGTACTGTGCGCGCACCGTTAGTTACCTGTGAAAATTCACGTAAGGCGGTCTGGTCCTGGTCAACCCGGACTTCATCATAATCGATACCCCATTTAACCAGTAAAGTCTTGGTTTTATCGCAAATAGGGCAGATACCTGTGCTATAAACTTTTAAGCGTGCCATGAAGTCCTGCTATATACATATAAATAGTCGTTTTGTTTTTGTATAGAAATAAGAGAGAATGCCCGTCCGCACTGTTATAGTACGGTTATTGACATAATCCAGAGTTATTCTACATGAGTTTTAAGATCCGTGTGCCTGCCAGTGGGCATGAATTTACCGCTGAAGAGAACGAAACCATACTCGAAGCGGCCCTCAGGCAAGGGGTCGGTTTACCCTATGGTTGCCGCAATGGCGCCTGCGGGAGATGCTCGGGCGAGGTTTTATCCGGTGAAACACACTATGATACGGACAGCCTAAGGGCAATGGCTAAAAAGGAGTATGAAGCGGGTAAGACATTGTTTTGTCAGGCCTGTGCCGCCAGTGACCTGGAAATAAAGGTTCGGGAAATTGTAAAAAGCGCCGATATTGAAATTAAGACCTTACCTTGCCGTGTAGAGAAGATGAAGTTGCTCAGCCATGACGTGATGCAATTGAAGCTAAAATTACCCGAAACCGAGCGTTTACAGTTTATGGCCGGGCAATATATTGAAATATTGCTGAAAGATGGAAAAAGGCGTGCTTTTTCCATCGCAAACGCACCACACGATGATGAATATATAGAATTACAGATTCGACATGTACCCGATGGTCATTTTGGCGATTATGTTTTTCATGGATTAAAAGAAAAAACATTAATGCGACTCGAAGGACCGTTAGGTAGCTATTTTTTACGTGAAGATAGCCAGAGACCCATTATATTGATGGGCGGCGGTACCGGGTTTGCGCCGCTAAAAGGCATGCTGGAGCATGCTTTTTACACAAAGCTGGACAGGCCGATCCATTTATTCTGTGGCGCGCGTGCGCGTCGGGATCTGTATATGGACGAGATGGTGCAGGCATGGTTAAAACAGCATGATAATTTAAAATATACCGCGGTTTTATCTAATCCTGAAAGCGAAGATAACTGGCAGGGTGAAACCGGCTTTGTGCATGACAGTGTGGTCTCCCACTATCCGGATCTGTCGGGCTTTGATGTTTATCTAAGCGGCCCGCCGCCAATGATAAAAGCCGGTATGGATTTATTTTATGAAAAAGGACTGCCAGAAACTCAAATTTATTCTGATTCATTTGAATACTCTGATGATGCACTAAAAGCCATGGGTATTCAAAAACCTAAAATAGACTAGATAGTCATAAGCCTTTTGTCAGAAAAACCAACGATAAAACAATTAATAGAAAAAATTCCGCAACAGGGAACAGTGGAATGGATCGGTATCCGCCCGTATAAAAAGCAACCATTAATTGAGCTTGAGTTAGTTGAAGTTGAGGAAAAGGGACTTCAGGGCGATCATTATGCGGGCCGCAGCGGCAACCGAAGTATTACCCTGATTCAGCAGGAACATATTCATGCTATTGCTTCCCTGTTGCACAGAAAAGATGTTTCGCCTCAGCAATTAAGAAGAAATATTGTTATCAGTGGAGTTAATTTACTGGCACTTAAAGACAGGGAGTTTAAAGTTGGCACAGCAGTATTAAAAATGACAGGCCTGTGTCATCCCTGCTCACGAATGGAAGAAACGTTTGGTGAAGGCGGCTATAACGCCGTTAGAGGACATGGCGGAATCAATGCCAGGGTTATTTCACCCGGAGTTATAAAACTACGGGATAAGGTGGTTGTTATTTAAACGTTCAGGTTTTAACGACTTTTAACTGGGGTGTTTCACGTTCAAAGTCATGTGCATTTTTAGTAAGAGCGTCGTCACCGTAATCACCGGCCAGTAAATGCAGACCCTGGCGATAATATTCCTGGGCCTCTTCTTTTTCATTCATATGCTCTTCCATCAAACGCGCCAGCTTCAAATAACTTTCGGGCATCGGTTTTATTGCAATACTGGCTTCAAGGTAACTTTTTGCTTTGCCCCATAACGAACGGGAAGTACACATTTTACCCAGGGCAAGTAGCAGGTAAGCATTTTGTTGATGGTCTTTTAACCAGCCCTCAACGGTTTCCAGTTGACTGTTATCAACCAATACATCCAGTTCCGAGTAAAGCTCAATGCTGCTTTCATCCCAGTTCTTATCGATAAACTGACGCAGCACGCTTTCTGCTTCACCCGAAGCGTTTATCCGAATAAGCTGTTTCGTATATTCCGCTGTAATTTCAGGTAATGCTTTTAGATGACTGGCTGTACTCTCCCAATAATCAATTAAGGCCTGGCTACCAGAATGGGTGCTAGCGGCAGTGTTAGCGATGGAGCTTAACTGGCCAAGGCACACATCCTTTTCCATAGAAAGAAACTTTTCTTCAGATAACTTACCGTATTTTTTTAAATCCGGTAGCAGTTGTTCCAGCTCAGCCCAGTCTTTGAGATGATGATAAGTATTGGCTAGCAAGGTTAATACATATGTATGGTTTTCTGAAGCTTCGTTTAACTGGGTAAGGGTAGCCAGTGCCTGCTCGTTTTGCTGGTGCGCCAGCTGTAACTCGGCTTTGGTCAGTCCAATTGCAATGTTAGCGTCGGGAGCGGTCAGGTGAGCCTTTTGTAAATAGTCGTCACGACGTTCATGCGCGCCAAGTTGCTGTGCTGCGCGCGCGGCAGAAAGATAAACCAGTAAGGCATTATCGCTGTATTTAACCTGTTGTAATAATATTTTTTCTGCACGTTCAAATCGGCCTTCGGCGTATTCGATTAAACCCTGGGAAAGAGAGTGACGTGCTTTTTCTTCAAGCCGTTTAATACGGCTGTTACGGATGTAGATAAACGCTTCTTTAAAAAACAGGATGCTTCTGTTAATCGCGAGGATAACAAACAGAAAACAGAAAACAGCGGCAGCAAAAACAATCAGGTTGGTCTCAAAAGTCTGCTCGCCAAAAGTGATGGTGATGTGACCAATATCGTTTTGCTTGTACATGCTAAAGCCGACAATAGTGATTGCGGAGATTAGCAATATATATAAAAGCCGGTTCATAATAGTCACCTGTCAGTTCTATGCTGGCATATACAAAATACGCATTAATAGTATGTAGCCGTTAGATTATCGCATATTAAGCCTGAAATAATAACGCTGTGTTAACATGGGAAAGCGCTAACAACTAGGCAAAATAGTCTGTTAGTGCGAGGAATACCGCTTCGTCTGTTGCATTAACAGCTTTGATTATGGTTCTGAATCCATGCCGCCTTGCCAGAGTCTGTGCTCTGTCTGAGGGCACAACCAGTGGAATATCAATTAATAAACTGGGATCTTCCATTAAAGTAACCAGGTTATCCAGGCCTTCGTTACTGCTAATTGTTACCGCATCAAGCGAATCTATCTGTTCTTCATTAAGTGGTGCTAGCCGGGGTATTGTGCGGTTATATATTTCCACGTAACGAATTTGTGCACCGCGTTTTATCAGGGTATCACCAAGCAGGGCGAGGCCGCCTGTACCACGAAAGATCAGGATACGCTTGCCTTCAAGCTGAGGCATTTGAAACTCTGTCGTTTTTAACAATGATTCTGAATTGTGTTCGGGTGCTTCAAATGATACCCGAATATTTTGTTGTGCCAGGGCCTGGCTGGTTTTACTGCCGATGGAAACAATCTGCAGGTGTTCGGGCAAAATCGGAAAATAAAGCTGGCTTTGTTCTACGGCTGTCGGACTGATGAAAATAGCCATATCAAACTTATGCAGATGATCTCGTAACTGAATAAGCTGGTTAATTTCCAGCTCCGGCGGTGGTAGAATTTTAAAAACGGGATAATGTATAACCTTGCCGCCGGCACTTTCAATGAGCCGCCGTAAATGCTTTTCTCGGCCGTCTGGCCTGGTAATAAGAATGGTTTTGTTAGACAGCAATGTTGCCTTGTTCATTTTGTTGTTTCGCTGATGATGTTCAGCGTGCTATTTGACCCACGCGGTGTTTATATTAACAGCGTAAAGTGATCTATGCGTTAGTTTTAAAGCCGCGTGGATTTATATTTAGTTTCGCAGTTTTTTTCGTATGGAGGATAAATGGCGGCGGCTTATTTCCAGTAAATCGTCAATATCGTTGAAACAAATACAGGCATGACCTTCGTTGTTCTTGGTCAGGCCGTTGATCATGTTATGTGAAACCAGGGCGTTGCGGTGGATACGCATAAACTGTTGTTCGAACTCATCTTCCAGCGCTTTCAGTGATTCTTCAATGAGATACTCCTGTTCCGTTGTGCGCAGGGTAACGTATTTCTGGTCAGCCTTAAAATAGATAATTTCGTCGACCGGTATTAGTTCTAGTGAGCCGCGGCTTTTGACACAGATTTTTTCACGCATACCGGGTGTTTCGTCATTACGAAGCTGGTTTAACTGGGCCTTGTTCATGCGTTTTGCCGCATCAAGGGCGGCTTCCAGCCGGCTTTGCTTTATGGGTTTTAACAGGTAATCAATGGCATGCGTTTCAAAAGCGCTTAGTGCATGGTCACTAAAGGCCGTGGTAAAGATTATTGCGGGTGGCTTATCCATGCGACTGATATAACGCGCTGCTTCGATACCGTCCATTCCGGGCATACGGATGTCCATTAGTACAACATCAGGATGGGAGACCTGTGTTTTGCGTAACGCATCTTCACCGGTCTCAGCTTCGCCAATAATCTGGTAGCCAGAATTGGTGGATAGCATTTTTCTCAGACGTTGTCGGGCAAGCTGTTCATCATCGACTATCAAAACGTTCATGTTTAACATCCAAAGGGATTAAAAGTGATACGGTGTAGTTATCTTTGGTGTCATTTATGGTGAAGTTGCCTTTGTTTCCATAGACAAGTTTCAGCCGCCTTTTGATATTATCCTGTGCCATTTGATTTCCCTTTTTGAATGACGAAGACTGCTTTTCCGACATTAAAGGGTTGCTGATGGATAACTTAAGACAGTTATCTATTTGTAGTGCAGAAATAAGAATTTTGCCACCTTTTTCGATGGGTTCAATGCCATGATATATGGCATTTTCAGCTAAAGGCTGTAAACACAGCGAAGGAACGTTAACATTGAGTAAATCCTGATCAATATCCCACTCTGTTTGCAGTCGATCGCCCAGGCGCAGCGATTCAATCGCCAGGTAACTTTTTGCCAGCTCAATTTCTTCGGATAAAGAGCTCATGTTTTTTTCACTTAAGCTGGCCCGAAAAAGATCTGACAGGTCCTCAATAGCGGTTTCAGCAATTTGTGGTGATATCTGGATCAGGCTGGCGATGGTATTCATGCTGTTAAACAGGAAATGAGGCCGTATTCTGGCGCGCAATGCCTGGATTTCCGCGTGACTTTGCGCAGCCAGGTTATGGCGCCATTGGTACTGTATATAAAAATAGCGCAGAACCAGGAAATAGATCACAGCACTAATGGTCATTACCCTGAACACAAAGAGTAGATTTAAAGAGCTTTCGTCAAAATCTGTGAACAAGAAAGCATTCATTTTGTAGACGAGAAGCGCCACGAGTAGGCTGGTGCTCATCATAATGATAAATGCGACTATCAGGCAGTGATTTTGCTTCAGTTTTAGCAGCCAGGATCGAATGCTGCATAAAATTGCGGTATTCAATAAAGCAATCCACTGCATTAGTAATGAAGACAGGGCCAGGTAGTCCCAGAAAATCGCCATATGACTGGCTGAAGCCATGGCAAAAACAATGGCCAGCATTTCTGTCAGCACGACAACGATAAACACATTGCGAACATCGCAGAAATTAGGCAATAAAGCTGCCGTTATCTGACCGTTTAAGCTCGCCTCATTATTAGTAATATTTTCAGCCATTTACAATAAATAGTCGAGACCGCGCCGATTGCAAGCCTGAGTCGAAGAATGACTGCTGGATTAAACCGTTATTAATTCGGCCAGCGCCGCATTATTCAGGGTATCGTAATCAAATTTGCCTGCGGGTTTAATTAAGCATAAGGCCAGTGTTTGGTATACTGCACGCTAATTTCTAATAAACGTTAAATAAACACTATGAGCGATAAAATACAGGGCAGCGGTTCAGCAGAGAATTTTACTGAAGGAGGCGCTGAATCGACAGCAGATAGCGCTGCGACTAATTCTGCCTGGGGCGGCCGGTTTAGTGAGCAAACCGATGCTTTTGTTGAAGCCTTTACTGCTTCCGTACAATTTGACCAGCGGATGTATAAGCAGGATATCGCCGGTTCCCGCGCGCATGCCAAAATGCTGAATAAAATAGGGGTGCTTGGCGAAGATGACTGCGCTGCTATATTAAATGGCCTGAATACGGTTGAGCAGGAAATTAGTGATGGTCAGTTTAACTGGTCAATCGCTCGTGAAGATGTGCATATGAATATTGAGGCGCGTCTTACCGAACTGGTGGGTGATGCCGGCAAACGCTTACATACCGGGCGATCCAGAAATGACCAGGTGGCTACGGATATACGATTGTACCTGCGCGAACAAATCGAGTTCATTATTAATGAAATAACAAGGTTGCAGCATGGAATCCTTGCTGTGGCTGAGCGTGAGGCCGGCACGATTATGCCTGGATTTACTCATCTACAGGTCGCGCAGCCCGTCACCTTTGGCCATCATCTGATGGCATGGTATGAAATGCTGCTGCGTGATGCATCACGATTTGCTGATTGTCAGCAACGGATGAATATGTCGCCGCTAGGTGCCGCAGCGCTTGCCGGTACCAGTTACCCAATTGACCGGGTATTCACCGCCAGGGAACTTGGTTTTAGCGCACCGACGCAAAATTCACTGGATTCAGTGAGTGACCGTGATTTTGCTATTGAATTCTGCGCCAGTGCGGCCATTCTCATGGTGCATATGTCACGCATGTCTGAGGAACTTGTTATCTGGTCTTCAGCGCAGTTCAATTTTATTGAACTGCCCGATCGCTTCTGTACCGGATCATCAATCATGCCGCAGAAGAAGAACCCGGATGTACCGGAACTGGTACGCGGAAAAACCGGCAGGGTAAATGGACACCTGGTTAGCTTACTGACACTGATGAAATCACAGCCGTTAGCTTACAATAAAGACAATCAGGAAGATAAAGAACCACTGTTTGATACTGTTGATACGGTATTGGGCTGTTTGCGGGCGTTTGCAGATATGGTTCCGGCGATAAACTGTAAGCGCGAAAATATGTATAAGGCGGCCAGCCAGGGGTTTTCTACCGCGACAGATCTTGCTGATTACCTGGTTCGTAAAAATCTGCCGTTTCGAGATGCTCACGAGGTTGTCGGAAAGGCCGTGGCCATGGGCGTCAGTAGCGAAAAAGACCTGAGCGAGTTAACGCTTGAGGAGCTACAGCAGTTTTCCGACAAAATCGAAGCCGATGTATTTGATGTTTTAACACTGGAAGGCTCGGTTGCTTCGCGTAATCACATAGGTGGAACAGCGCCTGAGCAGGTGAGAAAAGCTATAGATCTGGCAAGGAAAAACTAAACGTTAACAACTTTCGGTGTTAATAAGGACTTAACGTAGAGAGGCAGTACCATGCAATTGACACATTAGTTTGAGTGATATTGCTTTCTTAGCTGGTTTTTCCGAGCAGAGTGCTTTTCTCGAGCGTTTAAAAAATGGACCGGTATAAGCCCGATACAATACAGGCACTCAATCAATTAAGTGTTTCAGTTAGACTGTTTTCCTGGAGCAGTAAACTTAAAAGCCAGATTGCCTGAGCTGTTGCATGGAAATCAGGTTTTTGTTTCGTGATTTTTGGCAATAGGCTGGTATGCGCCAGCATATAACCGTTACCTAAAGGAATTAGAGGGTGTAAGTCATCCCAGCTGCCATCATCATTTTGTGCCGCTAATATGTTGTTAATCCAGACGGGTTTAACCTTATTGTAGGCGCCAGTATCGACCAGCATTAATACGCGCTGAATATAGGCATCGCCAACGCGAAAGTCCCAGGTTAATTCTGAAATGACCAAATCCTGTAACAGAGCAATTGTAGTATTCACCTGTTCATCATAACCGCACTGGTAGCGCTGCATAAATCGCAGGCCCATAAGCTGATGAGTTATGCATCGCGGGTGCAGATAATGCATGGAGCAGAAGTTGGCAGACAGCTGTTTCTGAATTAAAGGCTCGCTCCCCAGTTCATCGTCACAACTCAAAGCATAGAAAAAAAATATCTGGTAGTCCTGCAAGCTTGCGAAATGGGAAATATCAGGAATACGAGGCCGGTATAAATCATTAAACATAGGGGTAGAAAGATTTGGTGGATTTGTGTCCAGATGATTCTTTTTGTATTTGGAATAGATGTTTTTTAAATCTTGATTAGCGGAAGTCTCTGCTGCCTGCTTGATCATCCACCATAGTATCGGGTTTTTAGTGTTTTCTAGCGAAGGGTAGTTTGTCACCAGCCATGAAACAGATTGAAGAAAGTGCTGATTTATTTTCTCGTGGCTAGCTGCTTCAGCCGGGACATTATTACGCCACACCTGCCAGCCAGTAATGACAGCGAGGAGTAAAGCTGTAACTAAAAGTACAACGAAGAACTTTTTCATCAGGAAAGAGCTAGTTATTCAGTTCGTCACTTAATATAGATACGACCTGGTTGGTGGCATCGCGTAATTCGGTAAATGCCTGGGCAGGAATTTCAGCAGAACCATCACGACTGATAAGTTCAATAGCCTCTGCTTTTTCAGCCAGGCCAAAAGCACCAATACTGCTGCAGGAGCTTTTCATTCGGTGAGAACAGTTAAACAGTATTTCAGCATTACTGTTTTCAATGGCCGTTTCAATTTCTGATAGTTGCTCGGGCAGTGTTTGCAGGCACATAGAGATGATTTCTTTAAAAGAGTCACCCATCAGGTCTTTCATTTCTGCGAATGCATTCGCGTCCATAGCAGCTTGTTGCATGTTTAATCCTTAGACGTCATTTAGACGAGAGCGAAAGTCACCGACCAGAACGGCTTCGGGGACATTATGTTTTAAGGCTGAAACAAGATCGGCATAAACGCCAGGAACAGCTTTGAAAGAAACCCACAGGGTATTAAGTTTCATATCAAGATTAGCAAACAGAACTTCATTGTTATACTGTTTAAGTGCAAACTCGATATTAGCCAGGGTATCTTTAATGTACTGCTCAGGTTTTGTTTTCAGTTTGGGAATTATCATTAACACATCACTAACAGGTCCACCCTCTTCATCACGGGTTGGGGCTAGCTTCCACAAAGGTTCTGCGGGATTAAGATCAAAGCTGAGTTTTAAGTCTTTTTTAGTCATAACAGAGTCCTTTTGCAGTGTGTTGACTTAAAAAATAACGGTCGATATTACTGACAGCTATTTTTTAATAGTAGTCAAATAATAGCCAAACTAAATAATAAAGGCGAACTTATTTTTAATATTTGTGATATCAGCGGGTAGACAGCAAAACGATATAATGAGGTAAAAACAGCGGTGAAATATCACAGGCACTCCATAAGCCATTGACGAATATGCATAATTTCCTCCATGCAGACTTCATGACCCATATCATATTCGTGCCAGTGCACATCGATATCGAAATTTTCAAGTTGTGACTGGCTTTGCTTGCCATAGTCATAGGCAATGACATCATCTTCTCGACCATGCGCCATAAATACAGGCGTTTCAGTGATGAATTCACTAATCTCATCAGCCAGGGTGTCCGGTAATGGTAAATAAGTTGATAGCGCCATAATACCGGCAAGTGGTTTTGGGTAACGGCAGCCGCAGTGCAGTGCTATTGCGCCGCCCTGAGAAAAACCGGCGACAATTATTTTTTCTGATTCTATGCCATTATCTTCCTGCTCCTGGCAAAGCTGTTTTAAAATGGCGGATGATTCTTTTATGCCCGTAGCATCTTCTGCATCATCAATAGATAGACTGCTGATGTCATACCACCCCGACATTTGATAGCCCTGGTTGATCGTGATAGGCCGAATTGGAGCGTGTGGAAAGATAAAACGAATGGCATAATGAGGCGGTAGCTGTAATTGTTCAATAATAGGAACAAAGTCATTACCATCAGCGCCTAAACCATGTAACCAGATAACGGCTGCGTTAGGGTTTGGTCCGGTTTCTATGATAATGGAATCGAGTTCTGACATAATGTTTATATGATCTGTTGCCGGGAGGGTTTAGTAATGCCCGCTAACAACAATGACCCCTGTTATTAATTAACGTGTAAAAGTGATGGCAAAAATAGTAATTATTTTTCTGGTGTTAATCTTACCTGCTTGTGGCATGCAGGGTGATTTATATTTGCCGGAAGAACAGGGTGGCGAGATTGCGGAAAAATAATTTTTATAAAAAAGAAGGTTTAACAAGATAGTTTAACGATGGATTATTTTACATTTAAAAATGGCCAGCTCTGGGCTGAAGACGTCAATATAAGTGACAATGCTGATTTATGGGGAACTCCCTGCTATGTTTATTCCCGTGCCACGATTGAACGTCACTGGAAAGCATTTGATTCAGCACTGGGTGACCAGCCTCACCTGGTTTGCTATGCGGTGAAAGCGAATTCAAATCTTGCTGTACTGAATATTCTTGCAAAACTGGGCTCGGGTTTTGATATTGTTTCAGCGGGAGAGCTGGAGCGCGTGCTAAAAGCCGGCGGCAGTGCAAGTAAAATCGTGTTTTCGGGAGTTGGTAAAACAGCTGAAGAAATGTCGCGAGCGCTGGATGTTGGTATTCGCTGTTTTAATGTTGAATCGCAGGCCGAACTGGCATTGCTGGAACAGGTCGCTGCTGATAAAGGGGTGAAGGCTCCGGTATCATTGCGGGTTAACCCGGATGTTGATGCCAAAACACACCCCTATATATCAACCGGCCTGAAAGATAACAAGTTTGGTATAGCCATTGATGATGTACTCGATGTCTATCAAAGCATAGCAAACTCTCCTCACCTTACTGTGCAGGGTGTGGACTGCCATATTGGTTCGCAACTCACCGAGGTTACACCGTTTGTTGACGCGCTTGATCGTGTATTGGCACTGGTTGACCGTCTGGCTGATAAAGGTATCCAGCTGAAACACCTTGATCTGGGTGGCGGCCTCGGAATTCGTTACCATGACGAAAATCCGCCTTTACCCGAGGAACAGATAGCAGCGGTATTGCAGCGGCTGGGAGACAGGAAGTTCGAAATCCTGATTGAGCCGGGCCGTGCGATAGTCGGTAATGCGGGTATTTTATTAACCCGGGTGCAATATCTAAAGCACAATGAAGAGAAAAATTTTGCTGTTGTCGATGCGGCGATGAATGATTTGATGCGACCGGCGTTGTATCAGGCATGGCAGTGCATTGAGCCAGTCGTTAGCAAGTCGACAGTTAAAGCAAAGGTTTACGATGTGGTTGGCCCTATTTGTGAAACTGGCGATTTTCTAGGTAAAGCAAGAGAGCTGGCTATTGAGCAGGGAGACCTGCTGGCCATTCGCTCTGCTGGAGCCTACGGGTTTACCATGAGCTCTAATTATAATTCCCGGCCCAGGGTGGCAGAAATAATGGTTGATGGAGCGCGGCATCACATTATCCGTAAACGTGAAACCATAGATCAGCTGTTTGAAAACGAGTCAGTGCTGGAAGACTGAGTGGTTTGCATACTGAAACTAACGTTCTAAACAATGAAAGCTAAATTTGATCTGGAAAAACAGGCAACACTCATGTTCGAGCAGGAAGATATTCCACTAAACGGACAAGAGTGGCAGCAACTTGCTGACTTACTTGAGAAAAGTGAATATGAGCATGTTATTGGTGGCGACTCTCATGAAAGCCACTCGGTGTGGGTGAGCCGGTACTTTAATGATGTGGTTTCACCCGAAGCGTTAAGTGAGTTGTCTGCCGAAGTCGAAGAGATAATAATGAGTGATAAAATGCGCGCTTTTTACCAGCAGTTTACCGGTACTGAAAAGCTGTGTTTGCGTCGCTGCCAGGCTAATCGCATGGGCAAAGGTGACTATATCGGCATACATAAAGATCAGGATAGCAGTCCGGAATATTTGGCCACCGTTGTTTTTCACTTTAGCGAAAATTACACTGGCGGCTATTTTCAGACCAAGAACCCGTCCAGTGACAACGAAACACTAAATTCTTATAAACCGTGTGTACATATGGCTCTGGTGAATAATTGCAGTATTCCACACCAGGTAACAGCGGTTGAAAGCGGTGATCGACTGACGCTGGCCTGTTTTTTATCAACCTCTTTCGCGCCGAATACGGCCTCACCCGCTGCATTTAGAGTTGACAAGTCCGGTTCGGCAATGAGCGCTTCCTGAAGCAATATGTCATCGCTGTCAGATGAAACTGCCATAAAATGGCAGTTATTTTACGATATGTGACATTCTGTCCTGTTTTTATATGATTTTCTTGTGTTAGTCTTCCTAGGCTTGTTATATTGATACAGTGTGAGGAACATCGAATGAATCTGTTAAGTAAATTATTTTTATTAATGTTAACTACCGGTCTTTGTGCCCCGGCCATTGCTGCCGTTCAGGGTGTGGATGTGCCCTCTTGCAGTGTTTATAGCGATGGAGATAAAAAGGACGATAAAAAAACGGAAGAAGAAGAAGAGCCTGATTGCGAATAATAATCTAAATTTTTATAACTCAATTCATGATTGAGTTAGTTATATTGTTTGTTCTAAGTTTAAAAACTATAAAGTAATTACCCTAGGAGTCATAAGTATAATGAAATCTAAAATTCTTGTAGCAGCATTTGCTGTTAGCCTGGTCTTTTCAGCGAACGTTAATGCTGGTAAACCCGTCGAAATTACAAAAGGTATGATGGATGTTTCCGTTAAGCACAATGGTAAAACGGTAAAAATATCTCGTAACCAGGATAACGACAATGTTGTTAAAGCGGCCTTTGCGAAAACATCACGCCCCTGCCCACCATTTTGTATTCAGCCAGCTGTTTTAGCACCGGGTGTCGAAACGATTGCTGAGCGTGAAGTAATTGATTATGTTGCAAAAATGTCTGGCGGAGACAGCAGTATTCTGGTTATTGATTCACGCACACCTGACTGGGTGAAGAAAGGTACTATTCCTGGCGCTAAAAACCTGCCATGGACCAAGTTAAACCCGGCGAAGGGAGCGGATCCTATATCTATTATGGAAATTATGGAAAAAGAGTTTGGTGTTACTGAAAATGAAGGTTTACTGAATTTTTCTAAAGCAAAAACACTGGTTCTGTTCTGTAATGGTATGTGGTGTGGTCAATCACCGAACAACATTAAAAACCTTCTTGCGTTTGGCTACCCAGCAGACAAAATTAAGTGGTACCGTGGTGGCATGCAGGACTGGGAAATACTTGGATTATCGACTGTGCCTGGTGAGTAAGAATCGCCGGCAAAAGGAAAAAGTCCTGTAGTATTGAGGAATAATACTACTGCTTGGTGAAAAAGCCGCTTCAATAGAAGCGGCTTTTTTTACGTCCATGGATGGACCGTATGCCGTATGGAGCCAGGGATGGCGGTCCGGCAAGTCCATGGATGGACCGTATGCCGTATGGAGCCAGGGATGGCGGTCCGGCAAGTCCATGGATGGACCGTATGTCGCAAGGAGCTATGGACGGACGTATGATAAGCCCTGGTATATTATAGCTTCCCAAGCTGTTCAATAATAATGTTCGGCTCCAGTCGTTTGGTGTAATCCATATCAACAAAGCTGTAGCGAATGATGCCATCAGTATCAATTATATAGGTAGCAGGCATCGGCAGTTCGAATGTCTGGTCGTCGTTATGCCCCGGTATATCCAGTTGCCATGCTTCATAAATTGGCCGTAAAGACTCTGGTAGGGTGAACACCAGTCTTGCCTGTCTGGCGAGTTTGTTTCCAACATCGCTTAATACTTCAAAACTGAGGTTGGTTCGACGGACCTGGTCTTCCGACTTATCGGGTGTTTGCGGTGAAATGGCAACAAGCTGGCCGCCAGCCTTGCTGATTTCAGGCAGGCGCTGCTGTAAGGCATTGATTTCCAGGTTGCAATAGGGGCACCATGCGCCGCGATAGAAGCTCAGTACTACAGGACCTTTTGCACACAGCGATTGCAGTGTCAGAGCCTGGTTGTTTGCATTTGGCAGTTCGAAATCGGGGAATTTGTCACCGGTCTTTAATGCTTTTTCAGCAAGGCCGGTTGCAACTAGCTGCTGTAGCTCGGACATTAAGGTAGCCATGGTTTCTTCAGGAATGGTGGGAATAAGTTTGTCCTGAAAAGCCTTGATATCGGCGGCAAGCGTGGGTTGGCTCATGGGGTTCTCCTAGTTAGACGAATGACTTATAATAGCATAAGTCTGACGCCTGTCACGAACCTTTAAGGAAATGTTCCCTGTTGCGGGAAATTATTAGTCATATGGTTTAAATTTTTATGTAAACTGCTGTTATTAAAGGACGTCTCAGGTATGTCTGGAAAATTAGCCGGAAATCAGGAATTTTAGAAATTAATGCTTATTGAATTCACCAAAATGCATGGGCTTGGAAATGATTTTGTTATTATTAATGCGATATCACAAAGCATTACTTTAACGGCGGAACAGGTGAAAGCGATATCAGACCGGCATTTTGGTGTGGGCTGCGACCAGTTGCTACTGGTTGAGAAGCCGCTGGGTGAAGTTGCTGAGTTTCGCTATCGCATTTTTAATGCGGATGGTGGTGAAGTGGAACAGTGCGGCAATGGAGCCAGGTGTTTTGCTTTGTTTGTTCGAGACCAGGGATTAACCGCAAACAAAATTATCAACGTTGAGACGGCAGGCGGCCTGATCGAGTTGCGGGTTGAAGGCGACCAGGTTACGGTCGATATGGGTATTCCGGATTTTAAGCCTGAAAGTTTGCCTTTTACTGTTGAAAGGCAGGCAGAAACTTACAATCTGATGGTGAATGCGGTTGAATATGCTATAGGTGCTGTATCGATGGGAAATCCTCACGCGGTATTGCAGGTTGACGATGTTGATCACGCAGAAGTAGCAATACTTGGCAAAGCGATAGAGAGCCATCCGCAGTTTCCAAAAAGAGTTAATGCTGGTTTCATGGAGATTGTAAGCCGTAATGAAATTCGTTTGCGGGTTTATGAGCGAGGTGCAGCAGAAACACTGGCCTGTGGTACGGGTGCCTGTGCGGCAGTAGCCGTTGGTCGATTACTGGGTAAGTTAGATGAACAGGTTAGGGTGCAGCTTCCTGGCGGCAGTTTGAATATAAGCTGGCCGGGAGAAGGGCATACATTATTGATGACAGGACCGGCAACAACGGTTTTTAAGGGGCAAATAAATTGTGACTAAAGTTGAAACAAAAACAATAAAAAAAGATACTGAATTTGATGAAACCGTGAGTGCAGATGAACAGCAACTGGCAACAGATCTCGAGCTGATCAGCTTATTACGAGAAAATCCGGATATACTGAATCGCCACAAGGAATTGCTTGCTATTCTGGAAGTGCCTCACCAAAGTGGTACGGCTATTTCATTAATTGAGCGTCAGGTTCTGGTCTTGCGTGAAGAAACACGAGCACAGGAAAAACGCCTGCGTGAACTGATGGATGTTGCAAGGGATAATGAGCGTCTGGCAGAAAGCCGGCATAGTCTGGCAATCAATTTACTGGCCGCGCATGACCTTGATGATGTGGTAAGTACCGTGCTTGATGTGCTGAGTAACGAGCTGGCAGCTGATCATGCTGTAGTTAAACTGTTTACCATGGATGATGCGATTATCGAGCAATCTGCGGGTTTGTTTGTAAAGCAGGATGACGATGGTTTAATAGCATTCAAGACCATGCTGGAACAGAAAAATACGGTTTGTGGAAAATCGACGGATGCACAGAAAGCTTTTCTGTTTAATGAAGCGGCAGACAGCATTAAGTCGGTAGCAATTATCCCCCTGGTTTCCGGTGCAAATCTGGGCCTTATAGGCCTGGGCGCGAATAATGCGCAC
Organism: uncultured Gammaproteobacteria bacterium; assembly: GCA_963711255.1. Lineage (GTDB taxonomy): Bacteria > Pseudomonadota > Gammaproteobacteria > SZUA-229 > SZUA-229. Next base: position 113,840 of record CAVQDO010000035.1, read on the forward strand.
CGATTTAATGCTTCCAAGGGAACAGATTTTCTGTCACAGGTTGGTGAGCTTGTCAGCGCTTCACTTGCACTGCACATGGAAAATTAAGGGTATAACAAACCACCATGCCTGGAGAAACGCTTAAGCAGGATGTGCAAGAGTTTTTAAGCTATTTGCAGTCAGAGCGGCGTTACTCAGAACATACTGTTTTAGCCTATCACCGGGATATAAATCATTTTATACAGTGTAATCATCTGGAGCAGGATCAGCTGATTAACTGGGATGATATTAAACAGGCCGCCATCAGGCAAAATGTTGCTGCTTTACACAGGCGGGGTCTTTCCGGAAAAAGTCTGCAACGTTGGTTATCATCGATTCGCAGCCTGTATCGTTATTTATGCCGGCATAAGCGGGCAACTCAAAATCCCGCTATTGGTGTACCGGCGCCCAAATCCGCTAAACGACTTCCTAAAACGCTCAATGTTGATGAAATAAATCGGTTGCTGGAAAGTAAAGCTGTAGTGCCCGGTGAGAAGAATAAACAAACGCACAAGAATGAAGCAATAACACTCAGGGATACGGCAGTAATGGAGCTGATGTATGCCTGTGGCCTGCGTTTGTCAGAAATAAGCGGGCTTGATTTGCAGGATATTGACTGGCAGCAGCAAACAGTAACGGTTACCGGTAAAGGTCAGAAGCAGCGCCGTATACCATTCGGCTCAAAAGCGATGGCGGCTCTTAATGGCTGGTTAAAGCACCGTATTGTCATTGCGCAGGAGAATGAGACCGCAGTATTTGTCAGCAGCCGCGGTAGCCGTTTAAGCAATAGCAGTATTCAGAAACGGTTGAAAAAAATGGCATTAACCCAGGGCCTGAATACTAATGTATATCCGCATATGCTGCGGCATTCATTTGCTTCACATATCCTGGAGTCATCGAAAGATCTTCGCGCAGTGCAGGAATTACTGGGACACGCAAACTTGACGACCACACAGATTTATACCCACCTGGATTTCCAGCACCTTGCCGGTGTTTACGATGATGCGCATCCTCGCGCCAGGAAAAAGTAGCCCAGCAAAAACTCGATATTATAGACAGTAAATGAGCATGGTTTTTTGCATGTGTTCAGTGGTTTATAATGGCACAAATATTTACCCTTATAGCTACCTAAATAAAGCTGAGATTCAAAATGTTAATTACACTATCACCATCAAAAGGCCAGGATTTTGAAGAGGCCAGTCTTTCTAGCAAATATACCAAACCAGCCGACCTGAAAGATTCAGAGTTACTGATTAAGGAATTGCGAAAAGTTAAAAGTGAGCAATTACAGGAAATGATGACGATTAGCGAGAACATTGCAAAGCTTAATGTCGACCGTATTAAAAAATTTAAAACACCGTTTACCAGGAAAAATGCCAAACAGGCAATTTTTGCATTCAAAGGGGATGTTTATGGCGGACTCGATCTCGAGTCATTCAATGAAGATGATTATGCCTATGCACAGGACCACTTAAGAATTCTTTCCGGGCTTTACGGCTGCTTACGGCCGCTGGATTTAATTCAGCCTTACCGGCTGGAAATGAAAACCAGATTAAAAAATGAACGCGGCGATAATCTTTACCAGTTCTGGGGTGACCGAATTACCAACAGCATCAATAAAGAACTTAAAAAACAGCAAGAGCCGGTGCTGGTCAACCTTGCCTCAAATGAATATTTTAAGTCAGTCAAACCAAAGCAGCTGGAAGGCCGTTTATTGAATATTAATTTCAAGGAAACCAAAGACGGTAAAACCCGGGTAGTTGCCATATTTGCCAAGCGTGCTCGCGGCATGATGGCTGATTATATTATTCGCAATCGAATCGAGGATCCGGAAGAGCTGAAGAAATTTAACCTCGGCGCTTATAAATTCAAAAAGTCGTTATCAGATGAAAAGCAATGGACGTTTGAACGGCCACAGCCGTAAAATATTTTTCATGCAGGCTGCGGTTATGGGTCCAAAGCTGAAGCCGTACTCTTTAGTAATAATTCATTCTGCATTGATGAGGGTGAAACCAGATAGAAATTCGCGCTTTGAAAAGCGCTCCTACAGTTTCTATAACACTTGTAGGAGCGGAAAAAATTGTTTGGAACAATTTTTCATGTAAGCCACGAAGTGCTGAAGCATAGGGATATGCTGAATAATTCATTCCGCGAATAACGGCCAGAATAAAACCCCTTACCTGCTATAAGTCATCCAACACAACTGGCCGAACCTGGCTGATTCTGGCCGATAACAGTCTCAAATAGGATTATTGCTGTTTGATATCTTCTTAAAGTAACCTCAAACAGGTCATGGTATGAGCAATCCTCTCCATAGTGTAAAATTCAGCTTTTACTAATACAGGTATTGTTAGCCTGTAACTACACTTTCATTTCTGGAGCTTTATAAGTGGAAACATTTCACGGTACAACCATCGTTACAGTACGTCGCGCAGGAAAAGTGGTGGTTGGTGGTGATGGCCAGGTGACACTGGGTAATACCATCATGAAGGGTAATGCCACCAAAGTACGAAAAATATACGGCAACAAGGTTATTGTCGGGTTTGCTGGCGCCACCGCGGATGCATTTACCCTGTTAGAACGATTTGAGGCAATGCTTGAGCGTCATAGCGGTCAGTTAAAACGGGCAGCCGTTGAACTGGCCAAAGACTGGCGCACCGATCGGGTTCTGCGTAAGCTCGAAGCCATGTTAATTGTGGCTGATGCAGAAGCGACTTTGCTGGTATCGGGAACGGGCGATGTTATTGAGGCGTTTGATGATTTAATTGCTATTGGTTCAGGCGGGCCTTATGCACAGTCAGCAGCAAGGGCATTATTTGATTGCACCGAACTGGGAGCCAGGGATATTGTTGAAAAAAGCCTGGAAATTGCCGGTGATATTTGTATATACACAAATCAATCACGCACGATCGAAGAAATTTAACGATAATAATGTCAAAATGCCAAATTTTGGCCGCATTTAGAAACAAATTAAGAATTTTATAGAAGGTTTATGTTTTTATGTCTGAAATGACACCTAGAGAAATTGTACAGGAACTGGACAAACATATAGTTGGCCAGAACGATGCCAAGCGAGCCGTTGCGATAGCGTTACGAAATCGCTGGCGCCGTATGCAGGTGGATGAATCATTACGCAACGAGATCACGCCTAAAAATATATTAATGATAGGCCCCACCGGTGTGGGAAAAACCGAAATTGCACGACGCCTGGCAACCATGGCCAATGCCCCTTTTGTTAAGGTTGAAGCAACAAAGTTCACAGAAGTCGGCTATGTTGGACGTGAAGTTGATTCTATCATACGCGATCTTGTCGACATGTCGATAAAAACCACGCGTGAGCAGGAAATGGCCAAGGTCCGTCATCTGGCCGAGCAGGCTGCAGAAGAGCGCATACTGGATGCGCTTTTGCCGCCCGCCAGGAATGAGTTTGGTGAGCCGGTTGAAGACAAAGATAACTCCACGCGACAAAAATTTCGTGAAAAGCTGCGCAACAATGAGCTTGACGATAAAGAAATCGAAATGGAGATCAGCGCCTCAGCGGTGGGCGTAGAGATCATGGCACCACCGGGAATGGAAGAGATGACCTCGCAGTTGCAGGGTCTGTTTCAAAATATGGGCAGTGACAAAAAGAAAACCAGCAAAATGCGTATCTCAAAGGCACGTAAAGTGATTCTTGATGAAGAGGCCGGTAAGTTATTAAAAGAGGATGAGCTTAAAGTAAAGGCCGTTGAAAACGCAGAACAGAATGGCATCGTCTTTATCGACGAGATTGATAAAGTTACCAAACGCTCAGATAACAGTGGTGGTGGCGACGTATCCCGTGAAGGCGTGCAGCGTGATTTGTTGCCACTGGTCGAAGGCTGCACAGTAACAACAAAGTATGGCATGGTAAAAACCGACCATATTTTATTTATTGCTTCTGGCGCATTTCATCTCACCAAACCCAGTGATTTAATTCCTGAATTACAGGGCCGTTTGCCGATACGCGTTGAATTAACCGCATTGAACGCGGAAGACTTTGAACGTATATTAACCGAGCCGGATGCGGCCCTGACCGTACAATATAAAGCACTGATGAAAACGGAAGGGCTGGATATTGATTTTACCGACGATGGTGTGAAACAAATTGCGAAATCTGCGTATGATGTTAATGAGAGTGCGGAGAATATTGGTGCAAGACGTTTACATACGGTTATGGAGCGGCTGCTGGAAGATATTTCATTTTCAGCACCGGATAAATCAGGCCAGTCAATCTCCATTGATGCAGATTATGTGAATGACAGTTTAGCCGAACTGATTCAAGACGAAGATTTAAGCCGATACATATTGTAAATAGATACTAATAGAGACAGATAATGCCAAAACCAAGCAACATAAACCTACATCAGAAAAGCCGTATCCTGGAAATTGAATATGAAGACGGTTCTGTTTTTCAGTTGCCCTGTGAGTACCTGCGTGTATATTCGCCATCCGCAGAAGTAACCGGCCATGGCCCGGGGCAGGAAATTCTTCAATTGAATAAAGAAGAAGTCAGCATTGACTCAATTGAGCCACAGGGTAACTATGCATTGAAATTTACTTTCGATGATAAACACGATACCGGAATTTACACCTGGGACTATCTTTTTGAGCTGGGTAAAGGCTACGAAGAAAAGTGGCAGGACTATCTTGACCGTTTAAAAGAAGCTGGCCACGAACGCAGAAAATTAGACTAATCGTTTAAATAATTTTTATGTTCCTTTGCGGAAAATAACATGACAAAGAAAGAAACGCATTTTGGTTATAAAACGGTAGATGAAACCGTTAAGGAAAGTCTGGTCGCGGGAGTGTTTGATTCCGTTGCCAGTAAATATGACATCATGAATGACGTCATGTCATTTGGCATTCACCGCATCTGGAAAAAAATTGCCATGCAGCACACCGGATTAAAAGCGGGTGACATGGCATTGGATGTAGCCGGTGGAACCGGCGATCTCACCATGCAAATGTCAAAGCAGGTTGGTCCAACAGGAAAGATTATAATTTCAGATATTAATGGCGCCATGCTGGAAGAAGGAAGGAAGCGTCTTCTAGATAAAGGCTATGCCGGAAATATCGATTTTGTTGAAGCCAATGCAGAAGACCTGCCATTTGAAGACAACACCTTCAACTGTGTCACCATCGCTTTTGGTTTGAGAAATGTGACTCATCAGGATAAAGCGCTGGAATCGATGTACCGTGTATTAAAACCCGGCGGTCGTTTACTGGTGCTGGAGTTTTCCAAACCGGTAATGCCCGGACTGGATAAAGTTTATGATTTTTATTCATTTAATATACTACCTAAAATGGGCAAGTTAATTGCGAATGATGAAGAAAGTTATCGCTATCTTGCCGAGTCAATTCGTATGCATCCTGATCAGGAAACACTAAAACAGATGATGAAGCAGGCAGGTTTTGAACGATGCAGCTACCATAATATGACAGGTGGAATTGTGGCTCTGCATAAGGGCTTTAAGCTATAAATTGCTGTGCTGTTATTGCCAGTAGTTTTTTAAGCCATGTTAATTCTTGAAACCGTTATAAACCGCTACCTGGCACTTGATCCGGAAATGCTGGATAAGCTGGGCCAGTTTTCCGGAAAAGTGATAAAGCTGGAAATAACCGGAATAAATAAAGTGTTCTTTATATACCCTGGTGATGGAGGCATGCAGGTAACGACGGAGCATGAAGGCCATGTTGATACCGTATTACGAGGGTCTCCTGCTTCCTTGTTAAAGATGGGACTGGTTTCTAATGCAGCCAGCCTGCTGTTAAAAGGCGAAGTTGAAATAGAAGGTGATACTCGCCTGGGCCACCAGTTTAAAAATATATTGTCACAAATGGACATCGACTGGTCTGAGCCATTGTCCAGCATGTTTGGCGATGCAGCAGCTTATCAAATTCAACAGACGGGCAGCAGTTTAGGAGAGTGGAGCAAAAAAACCATAGCTTCTTTTTCAAACAGTGTTAGTGAATACCTGCAGGAAGAAAGTCGGGATGTTGTCACTGAAACGGAACTGGAAATATTTTGTGAAGAAGTAGACAGGTTAAGGAACGATACTGATCGCTTACAGGCCAGAATTAATTTACTGACAAAAAAACAGCAACAATAATAACAACTAAACCTATAAAACAATGCCAATATTAACACCAGGTCAATTTATTCGAATGCTACGCATTAACTGGGTGTTAATGTTGCATGGCCTTGACGATATTATTTTTACCACGCACCTGTTTCGTCCATTTCGTTTTATCATTTATATGTTTCCGTGGAACTGGTTTCGGCGTAAGCGAAAACCTCGCGCTGTACGTATGCGTGAAGCACTTGAAGACCTGGGGCCAATTTTTATCAAGTTTGGTCAGATGCTATCAACGCGACGCGACCTGCTTGCTGATGATATCGCTGACGAGTTGCAACTGCTGCAGGATGCTGTGCCGGCATTTCCCGGTTCCGAGGCAAGAAAAATAGTAGAAAAAGCATTTGGGGTAAGTGTTGATGAACTATTTGAGCGTTTTGATGAGCAGCCGCTTGCTTCAGCCTCAATAGCGCAGGTGCACGCAGCTGTGCTCAATAGCGGTGAGAATGTTGTAGTAAAAGTTCTGCGCCCGGATATTATGCCGGTTATCAAGCGTGATATTTCGCTGTTGTATATCATCGCGGAACTGGCCGCGAAATATTCTAGCCAGTTAAGAAGGCTGCGTCCGGTTGAGGTTATTGCAGAGTATGAAAAAACCATTCTGGACGAAATGGACCTGCTGCGCGAAGCGGCTAATGCAAGCCAGCTGCGCAGAAACTTCGAAGGCTCGAATGATTTATACGTGCCGGAAATTTACTGGGATTATGTGCGCAAAAATGTTCTGGTTATGGAAAGGATATATGGTACACCTATACGGGATATAGCTGCACTCAAAGCTCAGAACACGGATTTAAAACGGCTGGCAGCAATGGGTGTAGAAATATTTTTCACCCAGGTGTTCAGCCATAATTTTTTCCACGCAGATATGCATCCGGGCAATATTTTTGTTGATACAGAAAAACCGGATCATCCAAAATATATTGCTGTAGATTTCGGCATCATGGGTACATTGAGTCAAACCGATAAACGTTACCTGGCAGAAAATTTCCTGGCATTTTTTCAGCGTGACTATTACAAGGTGGCAAAGCTTCACGTCGAGTCTGGCTGGGTGCCATCACATACACGAATTGATGAGTTCGAATCAGCGATCCGCAGTGTCTGTGAGCCGATATTTGAAAAACCGTTGAAAGAAATATCGTTTGGTCAGTTATTATTGCGCCTGTTTCAGACCGCCAGGCGGTTTAATATGGAAGTCCAGCCGCAACTGGTTTTATTACAGAAAACGTTATTGAATATTGAAGGCCTGGGCAGACAGTTATATCCCGAGCTTGATTTATGGAAAACGGCAAAACCTTTTCTTGAGCGCTGGATGGAAGAGCAGGTTGGCGTTAAAGCATTGCTGCGAAATATTAAGGATGACCTGCCTTACCTGGTTGAAAAAATGCCTGAGATGCCCGGCCTGATTTATAAAAGCCTGAAAGCTTATTCTGATGGTGAGTATCATCTGAAGCAGGTAAAAGAAATTCACAAGATACGCGAAGAAATTAAAGAGAATAACCAGCGAAGTTTAGTTGTGATAACAGGATCCAGCCTGCTGCTTGCTGCTTCGATTGTGTATTCACTATCAGGTGCTGAGCAGGTGTTTGGTGCGCCATTGCTGTCATGGATAAGTGGTGTCAGCGGCCTGCTGCTTATACTCTACGGGCTTAAAAAATAATCAGGGAAGATTATAATGAAACAGCTTTTTTCGATTTTAGTTTGTTGTTTTATATTTAATAGTACTTCTGTTTTTGCGGTCGATCCGGGACTGGAATGGAAGACGATAGAGAATGAGCATTTATATGTTCATTTTGCACAGGGTAATCAGGCGCTTGCAGAAAGGGCTATGGCTATTGCCGAGCTGGCGCACCAGCGTCTGACCAGGGAGCTGGACTGGGTTCCCAGGGAAAAAACACATATTATCTTAAGTGATGAAACAGACCAGCCTAATGGTTATGCCACGCCGATATATTTCAATCGCACCGTTCTGTATTTAGCGCCGCCAAGCAGTATCAATACACTGGAAGATTTTGATGACTGGTTAACGACGTTAATCGTTCATGAATATACACACATAGTCCATCTCGATAAAAGCGCGGGATCACCCGAGTACCTGAGAAAAATATTTGGCCGTTTCTTTTTTCTTTTTCCGAATCTGTATCAGCCGCTATGGGTTATAGAGGGGCTGGCAACACATAAAGAAACTGATGTGCAGCGCGGTGTCGGCCGGGGCCAAAGTACCCTGTTTGCCAGCATGATGCGACAGGAAGTTGCCAATGGTGTGCAACCAGTATCGCATGTAAATTTACTGGTAAATACCTGGCCGGGGGGCGCAACACGTTACCTGTATGGTGTTTATTTTATGCAGTTTCTTGCCGAGGAATATGGTGAGGATCAGCTGCAATACTGGGTCACTGAATACAGTGATAACTTGCTGCCATTTTTTATTAATACTAATGCGAAAAAAACACTAGGTAAAAACCTGGCGCCACTATGGCAGGAATTTGATCGGTGGCTGAACGATAAATTCCAGCCACAAATACTAACGATTAAGGCTAAAGGTATTCGTCAGGGTGAGCGCTTATCGGTGGACGCATACCGAACAGATTCGGTACAGGCGGTGCTAACTGAAAAAGGTGAAGAGGTTTACTACGTAACGAGTAACGGTTATCAGCGCGCACGATTAATGCACGTCGACGCAGAAGGAAAGACCGGGGTTCTGCTTGATTTAAATAATACAGCAAACCTGGATGTTAATCCTGAGGGCAAGGTTCTGCTTACGCAAAATGAGTTCTGTAATAACTATACGATATACAGTGATATTTATTTATACGATAAAAGCAGTGGTGAGTTAGAGCGCCTAACGGAATGTGGACGATATATATTTGCCAGCTGGATGCCGGACGCTAAACAGATAGTAGCAGTACATCATGATGCGGCACAATTTGAGTTACATCTGCTGGATGCAAAAGCACGGCTATCAGAAGTATTGTGGCAAGCAGAAAATGGTGAGATAGTCGGACAAATCGATATTTCTCCAGATGGTGAAACGGTCGCTGCATCGGTATGGCGTAAAGGCAGCGGCTGGAATATAGAACTGTTTGATCTGCATAGCCAGCAATGGCGGCCATTGACCTCTGGTGCCAGTATAGCGATGAATCCGCAGTATACTGCCGATGGTAATATTTTATATACGCTCGAAGCGGATGGCGTATATAACCTTTATCGATACTCAAGCAGCAGTATGCAAAGTGAGCAGCTAACCAATCTTATCGGTGGGGCATTTAAGTCATCGCAGGCAAAAGAAAACGGGCCGATCTATTATTCGGGTTACGCTGCTGACGGTTATGCAATTTATAAACTGGATGAGTCAATACTAAAAAGTGCGGCATTAATTAATGAGAAAAAAGCAGTCGATGACAGTCAATTACAGTTGATTGAGTATGCGAATACTTCGTATCAGTCGCGTGATTATTCAGCACTATCAAATATGTATCCACGCTGGTGGTTCCCTGGTTTTCAATTTACCGAGCAGCGCTCGGAACTTGGTGTGACGACCATGGGTGGTGATGCACTCGGTATACATAATTATTCATTATCTGCGAGCTACGATACAAAGCTGGATAAACCGGCAGGCAGGATTAATTATGCCTATTCTGATCAGCTGTTTTTATCGGCGGCACAAATTAATGAAATATCACTGGATACCAATAGTCAGCTAAACAGGATATCTAAACGAACGATTGCGGGGGCTGTGCTGGCATTTCATGATCGTTATATACAAACACAGTCTGATTACCTGTTCGGTGTTATTTTCGATAAAACCGCAGACGATGAACTGTTTTCCGGTGCTGCAGCATTAGACGATTTCGAAGATCACTTGCTGGGTGTCGCCTGGCTTTATAATAGCGCAGACCTTAACCCCTTATCGATCAGTTTGAATGATGGTATGAACCTGCGGCTGGTTGCGGAAGATAGTGATGCCCTGAATTCTGATTTTAGCGGCCAGGTTTATACACTGGACTGGCGGCAATATATTCGTACCGGTAAAGAAAGTGTATTTGCCGTTCGTTTTTTGCAGGGCTGGGGAACGGATCGTTCGCGAGTATTTAAGCTGGGTGGTGAAGGTTTTAGTGATGATGCCCTGGGCATTATTTTTGGTGAAAATAATGGCGGTGTTTTCAATCAGCGCAGCTATGCACTGCGAGGCTATAAAGAAGGCCTGCCGCAGTTGCGAGGCCGACGTGCGCAGATACTGACCGGTGAATGGCGGTTCCCGATTGAACGCATTGAAAAAGGTATTATGGCGCCACCGGTCGCGATTATGCAGTGGTTTGGCAGCGTGTTTGCAGAAACCGGCAGCGCCTATAATGACTCACCCGACACCTATTATTCCAGCGCGGGTATTGAATTAAACGCAGATATTGCGCTGTTTTATAATTTAATACTGCGCACCCGCCTGGGCTATGCGCATGGCTTTGACAGCGAATTAGGCGATGACCGTGTCTATCTCAAGATTGGTAGCAGTTTTTAAGCCGGCAAAGAGCCGGTAATCCGCCGATAAAACAAAGTTGTTCAAAGCCTGAATGACAAAGTAGAATGACAAGTTAGTCTAACAATCCAGTAACTATTGAGTCCGACATGCCAGAAACGGTTGATAATGCTTTTCATCAAATCATCAATGATGCTTCAGAATCGGATGTCTCGCATATATTAAATGATCTGAACGATGCACAGCGACAGGCGGTAACCGCAGCGCCCGAGCATATGCTGGTGCTGGCAGGCGCCGGCAGCGGAAAAACACGCGTACTGGTGCATCGCATCGCCTGGTTAAACCAGGTTGAAGGTGTTTCTCCTTACAATATCTTTGCGGTAACGTTCACCAATAAAGCGGCTGCAGAAATGCGCCAGCGTGTGGAAAAGTTACAGGATATGCCGATATCCGGTATGTGGGTAGGGACTTTTCATGGACTGGCACACCGCCTGTTGCGCAACCACTGGAAAGAGGCGCGCTTGCCGCAAAGTTTCCAGATACTGGATTCTGATGATCAATACCGAATGATACGCAGAATATTAAAGGCACTGGAACTGGACGAAGCCAGGTGGCCGCCAAAACAGGCGCAGGGGTTCATCAATGCGCGCAAGGATGAAGGTAAGCGGCCAGCGCATATTGATACATCGCGTAATCCAGTATATGAACAGATGGTAAGAATATATACCGCCTATGAAGTAGCCTGCGAGCGTGCAGGCGTTATCGATTTCGCCGAGATGTTATTGCGTACGCTTGAACTGGTGCGTGATAACGAGTCATTGCTGCAGCATTACCAGAAACGTTTTCAGCATATCCTGGTCGACGAGTTTCAGGACACCAATACCATTCAATATGCCCTGATACAGTTACTGGCGGGCCAATCGAATAAAGTCTTTATCGTGGGCGATGACGACCAGGCCATTTATGGCTGGCGTGGCGCAAAGGTAGAAAATATCCAGCGTTTCCAGCGAGACTTTGCCTCGGCAGAAGTGATACGTCTGGAACAGAACTATCGCTCGACCACGACAATACTTTCAGCGGCAAATGCATTAATTGATAATAACTCGGACCGCATGGGTAAAAAACTCTGGTCCAGTGGTGCAGATGGTGAGCCGATAATATTTTATAACGCCTACGACGAACGCGATGAAGCGCAATTTGTGCTGGATAAAATAAAGCAGTTTGTCGATTTGGGCAATGCGCGAGCAGACGCCGCCATTTTGTATCGCTCAAACGCACAGTCACGTAACTTCGAGGAACGATTTGTCAGTGAAGGTATTCCATACCGTGTGTATGGCGGTATGCGGTTCTTTGAACGTGCGGAAATTAAAAATGCGCTGGCTTATTTGCGGCTGATGGATAATGCAAACGATGACGCTTCTTTTGAGCGTGTGGTTAATACCCCAACACGCGGTATTGGTGAGCGGAGCGTAGAAAAAGTACGAGAGGTTGCAAAACAGGTAGATTGTCCGTTATGGAATGCAGCAAAACTGATTCTTGAGGATAAGGGTTTGCCCACCAGGGCTGCCAATGCCTTGCAGGGTTTTATAGATTTAATCGATGGCATGCGCGCAGACTGTAATGAAATGTCTTTGCATGAACAGGTTGACCATGTGGTGCATAATGTTGGCCTGATTGAATATTACGAAAAAGAAAAAACAGAAAAGGCACAGGCGCGCGTTGAAAATATTGAAGAGTTAATAACAGCGGCGAGAGGGTTTGATTATGACCCTTCAGAACTTGAAGTACCGATGGATGAATTAACCGCGTTCCTGACACATGCAGCGCTGGAAGCGGGCGAAGGTCAGGCGGCAGAATGGGATGACTGTGTACAGTTAATGACAATGCACAGCGCAAAGGGGCTGGAGTTTCCACTGGTATTCATGGTGGGCATGGAAGAGGGTCTGTTTCCCAGCCAGCGATCACTGGAAGAAGAGGGTAAGCTTGAAGAAGAGCGCAGGCTTTGCTATGTCGGTATTACGCGTGCAAGGGAACAGCTGGTTATGAGCTGTGCAGAACATCGGCGTTTATACGGGCAGGATTTATATCCGTCTTCATCACGGTTCATTAGTGAGATACCAGAGAACCTGGTCAGTGAAATAAGAGGAAGACATAATACGAATCACAGTGTGTCATCTTCTCAATATAAGCCATCCAGCTATAAATCAGCAGAAAACGTTAATGGTATTTATATTGGCCAGCGAGTGATACATAAAAAGTTTGGCGAAGGCATGGTGACGAATTTAGAAGGCAGTGGCAGCCATGCCAGGGTTCAGGTTAATTTTGAAAGTGAAGGCAGTAAGTGGCTGGTTATGGCTTATGCCAACTTGTCGCCAGCATAAAGATTAAAAACTGTTCACCGCAGAGGCGCGCGAGGAAAAAATTATATTGTTCCAATCTCTGCGTCTCCGCGCCTCTGCGGTAAAAAAGTCGATAACTAATAAATAGAAAATTTAGGTGCTCTTATGAAACGTCGTGATTTTATTAAACAGGCTAGTGTTGGTGCGGTTGCAACAAGTGCAGCAGTAGCACCGGCTATCGTTAGTGCCGATACAAAAATAAAATGGAAGATGGTTACTACCTGGCCAAAAAACTTCCCGGTTTTAGGTACGGGTGCAAACCAGCTGGCTAAATTAATTACAGATATGACCGGTGGCCGAATCAAGGTTAAAGTTTATGGTGCGGGTGAATTAATACCTGCCTTTGAAGTGTTTGATGCGGTATCACGGGGTACGGCTCAGTTAGGTCATGGTTCGGCTTATTACTGGAAAGGGAAAATCGAAGAGGCGCAATTTTTTTCGACGGTACCGTTCGGCATGAACTCACAGGAAATGAGCGCGTGGCTATATTATGGCGGCGGTATGGAGCTGTGGCGTGAAACTTATGAGCCATTTGGTTTAATACCTGCTGCCGCTGGAAATACAACGGTGCAGATGGCAGGCTGGTTTAATAAAGAAATCAATAGCGCTGATGACCTGAAAGGTTTAAAAATGCGAATCCCCGGCCTCGGCGGCGAAGTATTAAAGCGCGCCGGTGGTACGCCGGTTAATTTGCCGGGTGGTGAACTATTCAGCTCATTAAAAACAGGTGCGATAGATGCAACTGAATGGGTTGGCCCTTATAATGACCTTGCTTTTGGTTTGCATAAAGCCGCTAAATATTATTACTACCCGGGATGGCATGAGCCGGGCACAACGCTAGAAGCCATAATTAATAAAAAAGCATTTGAAGCCTTGCCCAAGGACCTGAAGGTCATTGTAGAGAATGCATGTAAAGTTGTTAACCAGGAAATGTCGCTGGAGTTTGCAGCGAAAAATAATGCGGCATTAGATACCCTGGTTAATAAGCATAAAGTCGATGTGCGCCGTCTACCGGATGACGTGCTAAACAAACTCAAGGATTTGTCGCATGATGTTGTCATTGAGTTGGCAGGCAAAAATAAATCGGCACAAAAAATATATGATTCCTATAATAAGTTTTATAAACAGGTATCAGCGTGGCATGAAATATCTGAAAAGATTTATTACAATATTCGATAAGTAATGAAGCCAGTCTCGCCTTGCGTCAGAAACTGTTGCCTCGATAATGATAATGTCTGCCTCGGTTGCGGCAGGACAGTCGAGGAAATAGTTCGCTGGGGAGAGGCCGCTGATAGCGAAAAACTTACTATTCTAATAGAAGCAAGGAAGCGCAGAAGTTTACGCAAGTATAAATATAGCCAAAGCGAAGATCAGGCTTGAAATTATAGTAGTTAGATATTAATTTCAACACCACTAATCGCATCCTTGCCTGTATCATGTTCTGGTTCGCATAAAATTAAACGTTCTTGTGCAATACTAAAGTTTTCAATTAAATATTTCTTGCTAATAACCTGCCTGTTATTTGCTAGTTGATTCAAGGCCAGCATTTGTTCTTTAGTAAGATTAACGGTTGTCTCTGTTTGCCCGGTCTTTTTAAGATCTGGATACAGTGCAAACAAATCCTGCTGATTTGTAACCCCGCACATTGTTAGGTGTATACCAGGTTTACTGATCAACAGTTCTGAGAGCTTCTCCAGCTGTTGCCGGTTTTCTGCTTCGAGATCAGCTGATGAAGGTTTGAAAACAACGGGTTCGAATTTAAGTGCTGTAGCCAGATCGAATAACACATTGCCGCCGGCATATATCAGTCCGTAGGGTGTATAGAATGTTACCAGAGTTACAGTCGCAGCTTTGGACGTAGCCTTTATGATAGCATCCATTGGATTAAATGTAGGGTCATTGACATTCCCGGTAATCGGGATGTCCATATGGATACTTCCGTCTTTGTCACGAAGCAGGACCAGCGTCTGATTTAATGGCATGCCAAATTTTTTGTTTAGCGCCAGTTGCGACTCCTTGTCTACAGGTTCAATATTAAACTTATACAGGGCCAGCGCGATATTGCTATCTAGTTTGCCATCTACAGCAAGAAGTTTCAGGTCGGCATCAAGCTGGCCGCTTTTGATAATATGGCCTATGGCCTTTTTAGTTTCTGGAGAAGCCGCACGAAGGTCAAAGCCTTTGAGTTTGCCGGTCGCGTCAAGAGAAACTTTTTCTGCAAAAGGCTTAGCATTGCCCTTTAGATCAATGGTGCTGAGACTTGTTGTTTTTGCAAACAAGGTGAAGTCAGTGTATTGATTCGGCTGGCTAGAATTTAACTGGTTAAGCTGTAGCGATAGTTGGGACAGCCCGGCAGTGGTGACAGGCGAAGTGCTGCTGTCGCTAAATAGTATTTGATTATTTGATGTTACAGTCAAGTGATTTAGTGAAACAGCTAATGTTTCTTTATCCGGCTTTGATGCTTGCTGGTTACTATCTTGTTCTTTAGCGGCGCTATCATCTATCCATTTGCTGTGTTCAAGAACACCGTCTTCGTCTCGCGATATGTTTCCGGTGATACCATCAACGTTTATCGTGTTAATCGATAATTTTTTGTTTGTGTATTTAGTGTCATTAATTGAAAGCTTATTAACAATTAAGGTTTCGTCATTAGCCGCATTGCTGCGTTGCAAAGCGTTCATATTATCAAGCTGTAGTTCCTTGATGGCAATATCATCAAGGCCGGTGATATCTATACCCGATATTTTGAGATGATCAAAAGATAATAAATTTCTGCTGATCGTAGAATTATGAATGCTTAGTTTTGAAAGATCGAAGTTGCCGATGACGGTTAGCTCTGGAACGTTTTTATTATCTGATTCTGCCAGGTAGTTAATGGAGCCCTTCCAGTTTAAATCAGAAAACGTCAGGCAATAGTATAATTTTGTATGCTCTTCCAGATAACAGTTGTCAGCTGAAGAGATAGAAATATTATTTATTGCTACAGTGAGTGGAGTAGTGTGGTTCTTTACAGAAGCATCTTCCGTTTTGACAGTAGAGACTTTAGTGCCAGGTAACCATTGATTATATTCCCAGTCTGTAGCAGTCTTTTTAACAATATAAAAACCAGGTTCACTTATATTAATATTATCAATGGTAATAGAAGACAGTTGTTTAATACTGATATCATTAACAGTTAGATTGCTAAAGCGTATAGCGTCTTTATGTTTTTTGTCATCACGATTAAGAGCAGATAGGTCATTCATGGTTAATGAATTAATGTGTATGCTATTCAGACCGTTGACGATGACATTCTCAAGGGTATTTGCACGAGATAGCAGCAGGTATTTATTAAGCCGGTTATCGGTAACTTTCAGGCCGTTAAGGATAAAATCCCCTGATGATGATAATGGTAAGCCGCTATCTGGAGTTAAACTAGATTCGACGTTATAACTTATTTCTCCGCCCCAGGACATTTTTTCCAGGTCGACGCAATAATCCATTTGCCTGCTTGCGTCTGTCGCCTGTTTCTGAATATCAGAATGTTGTAAATAGCAGATATTCAGATCTTTGAACAGTACTTCACCAATGGTTAATGCCCAGGGTTTGTCTGTTTCATTAGCAGGCGGAGGAACGTTTTCTTCTACTGGAGTGGCGTTTTCAATAGTTACACCGCCGATAATTATTTTGTCAGCGTAGCGCGCAATATCAATCATAAAGTGTTCAAGTACGACTTTCGTGATTACCGCTTTTTTACTGGACAAAGGTGTCCAGCGCCAGTGTATGTCAACAAGGCCGACATCGAATAACGCTTTACCATCTCTGCTGCCCCTGGCATTTTTCAGTGATATTGTACCGTCAAATACACCAATGCTAATATCTTCGATTGTAGAATCAATATTCTGTTCTTTCAGCCATGAGTTAGCGCTGTAGATAATGGTATAGGGCAAGGAAGCGCGAACTAGTATTAGTAATGTACACAGGATTAAAATGAATAGTGCTGTGCGCCCTTTCCATGGGTTATTATCATAAATAACTGATAGTCTTGCGAAAAAAGGAGATGATTTTAAAGTTGGCATTTTGGAGGTATCAGTTAAGTTTTATATCGTTATTAATGTTTGTTGGTAGAGGTGCGTAGCATCTGTAATATATTATATTGCATGGTTTTATTTAGTAATCGGCGTGCACGCCAGCCTTTGCTGAGGGCTTCTTCAGAAAGTTCCAGCTTATCTGATTTGTTGATTGTTACATACTCAAGTTTAATTAATGAATTAATAAAGTTTGAGATTAGTTTTTTATCAAAAAAATCTGGCGAATTTAATTCATACATAAGTGATAAGCGCTGAGCCATGAGATGACACAGTTCTTCAAGCCTTTCCTGGCTTAATTTATTAGAGCCATGCTCTGCAAGTAATGCGAAAATCATGTAATAAAGTTCCAGTACGGGCGAAAGTATCTGTGCCAGTGTTGTTAGTTGAGCATGACTTTCTGTACTGATGGCTGCCTTGGTGTATGTCCTATGATGTTTGTTATAAGTTAGCATTCCATTATGACTTAGTTCTGCCAGGACAACATCAATAACCGAGTCTATTTCTGCCATTTCCCATGGCAAGAAAAACTCTGACCTTAAAAAAGGGAAAGCAATAATAATTAATTGAGCTATCTGGTCGCGCTTTAAGCTGGGGCTGTTTATAAAACAACAGGCAACCAGCGATGGCATAATAAATAAATGTAGTATGTTGTTTCTATAGTAGGTCAGTAATATTGCATGAGCATGATCCAGGTATATAAAGTCGCCCATTTCATGGTTTCTGCGATGTACCAGGTTAAGCGATTCAGCGCGTTGAATTTGTTCTTCTGCATTGTATTGTGTCAGCGTCACATGGTCTGAATATTTTAGCTGTTGTATCAGGTTGGAAAAAAGAGTGAGGGTGTTTTTTAACTGGCCTTCATCCATCGTCTGGTTAGGTGCAGCGAGCAATGCTGTTGCAACCAGGTTAACCGCGTTTACGTCACTGCTGCCATTAATGTTTTGCATTATTTTATGCGAGCATTTAGTTACGACTAATTTAAACCAGGCAGGGCGATTTTCATTATCAAAAGAACTTTTTCTCCAGCCATGAGCATGTTTATCAAGTACGTCATTCAGTAATACGGGCTTTCCAAAATTAGTTGTTACCCGACCATAAAATCCACGAATTCTGAAAATAGATCGCATTGAGCCTAGAAATGTTTCTGATTTTTTATCATCACCTTTTAATTCAGCCAGGTAGGCTTTGCCTTCAATCATTTTTTCATAACCGATGTATACGGGTATGAATGCAATGGGACGGTGCTGATATTTTAGAAAGGCCCGGATAGTCATCGCCAGCATGCCGGGTCTTGGCTGTAGCAGTCGGCCAGTTCTACTGCGGCCACCTTCGATGAAATATTCTATCGGCATGCCTGTTGAGATTTGTGATGCAAGGTATTCAAACATAACGGTTGAATAAAGTTTATTGCCCTTAAAACTGCGCCGTATAAAAAAAGCGCCGCCTTTTCTAAGTATGGGGCCTATGACAGGCATGTTTAGATTTTTTCCAGCGGCGATATAAGGAATAGCTAGTCCTTCATTATGTATGACGTAGGATAATAGCAGGTAATCGATATGGCTTCGGTGGCAGGGGACATAAACAAGTTCGTGACTTAAAGCCAGTGATTTTAACGGTTTGCTAAAGTTAACGCTGATGCCTGAATAAAATTTATTCCAGAAAGAAGTTAGTATTCTTTGCAGAATCTGAATAGTGATATAGCTTCGGTCAGCCACTATTTCATTAAGGTATTTATTTGCGACGGCGGTCGCTTTGTATTCCGAAATATTTTCCGTTTCACACTTGTTACGTATGGCATTATAAATATATTTATTTTCCAGCAACTTTCTTACCAGGGTGCGGCGGTGAGAAATGTCTGGCCCGAGTGTTGCAGTTTTGATTTCGATCAGGCGTTCGGATAATTTTTGTTGCAGCTTATCGATTCTGTCTTCGCTTTCGTCCGGCTGCCTGATTAATTCACGAAAAGATATAGCCGGAGAAAACTGCAGTAATGTACTTTTACCATTAAACAAAATAGTAAAAAAACGTCTACTTCGGCCTGCGAGTCCCCAGGTTTCAGAAAATAAAACACGTAACCAGTGTTTTTGTTTTAGTACCGGTCGGCCCCAGAATATAACCACGGGTATAAAGTGTACGTCGAGCTCCGGATTATCTATCAGCGCCTGATGTATGCCGCTTAACATTGTAGAGCGTTTTGTTTTTTGCTGCAGCCAGGCTTTTAGCGGTTGTGACTGGGATACGGTATAAACATGGTGCCATGCCTTTAAAGGCTTATGCCGTATTCGTACTAACGGCTGTTTAAGGTTTAATGTTTTACACTCATGCTGCAATACAAGAAGATCGGACCACGCGCGCGACTCCAGGACATAGACTATAATCGTGTTTGGGTCTTTTTGTTCGGCTTCATTTTCCTGCGCGACTTCTGTCCTAATCCACAGATAAAGGATTTTTTGAGCAATAAAATTTAAGGGTGCAAGCAGTTTCATGTTTTTAGCTGGCCAGCAAGCCAGGCGTTAAATACCATAGCACGCTATAGTTATTATTATTGTTTTTCAGTGAAACCATGGCGCTATTTTGAAAAGTTAGAATAGCCGGTTCAGTTTTCCCTGTCACCAGGCAGCTAACAAGTTTTTCAAGATGGGGCAGGTGCCCGATATAAAGGGCATTATCAATAGTTAAATACGGTAATAACAAAGTGATATCATCATTGGGCGATAAAAAATCTATTGTGCTAACGGAAGCGACATTTAAAGTTGATGCAAAAATTTCTGCTGTTTGTTCAGCACGCCGTTTTCCGCTGTGGAATATTTGTGAGATATTAGTACCGGACGATGCTAGTTGCTGTGCAACAGACAGGGTCTGGGATTTACCCTTTGTTGATAGTGGTCGCTCAGGGTCTTCAGCCTTGTCAACGGCGATACCGTGTTGAGCAAAATACAGTTTACTGGCAGGCATATTTATGACTCCATGTAACTATTTTCTGGCTTCTGATTATATCTATTTTGCTTAAAGCTTATACATGAATACAGTATCATGATATTTGTGATGGCAGCCAGGTGGCGAGCATGGGCCAGTAGGCAATCATGGCCATAGCAATAACCTGGATGACAATAAACGGAATAACGCCCTGATATATCTGTGTTGTTTTGATTTCTGCCGGAGCCACACCACGTAAATAAAATAAGGCAAAGCCAAACGGCGGCGTTAAGAATGATGTTTGCAGATTGATGGCTATCAGTATGCCCAGCCAGACAGGATCAATGCCCATGGCAAGTAATATTGGGCCTACAATAGGTACTATAACAAAAGTTATTTCAATAAAGTCGAGCACAAAGCCCAGCAGAAACATAATTAACATGACAACAAATAAAGCGTGATATTTTCCTCCGCCCAGTTCGCCCAGTAATTCCTGGATAAGTTCTTCACCTTCGAGTCCGCGAAACACTAAAGAAAATAAAGCCGCGCCGATTAGAATCATAAACACCATGCAACTGACACGTGTTGTGCTGCGAACCACTTCCTGCATGGTTTGCAGTGTTAGCATGTTTTTTGATAGCGCCAGCAGCATGGCGCCTACCGCACCGATTGCTGCTGCTTCAGTTGGTGTTGCCAGGCCCGCAATAATAGAACCCAGCACTGCCAGTATTAAGGCTATTGGCGGCATCAGGCTTTTAATGACATCATGCAGCAGGCCGGGATCATCAATTTTATTTGTTATCTTCGCTGCAGGCATCGCTTCCTTGTTAAATAGCGCTACGGCAAGAATATATACAATATATAAAGTAACCAGTAACAGGCCGGGTATTAGTGCACCGACAAACAGGTCGCCGACAGAAATACTTTCAGGTGAAAAAATGCCCATATCAAGCTGTGCCTGTTGATATGCGTTAGATAATACGTCGCCGAGTAAAACCAGTACGATTGATGGCGGAATAATCTGGCCCAGGGTGCCCGATGCGCATATCAGTCCGGTTGATATTTTCGGATCGTAACCCTGCTTTAACATGCTGGGTAAAGATAGCAGTCCCATCGTGACGACGGTTGCACCGACTATTCCGGTACTGGCTGCCAGTAACATACCAACAATAATGACAGAGATGCCCAGGCCGCCACGGAGACTGCCGAATAATCGCGACATGGTAGTTAATAGATCATCAGCAATTCTTGAGCGTTCCAGCATGACGCCCATAAAAACAAACAGCGGTACCGCGATTAAAATCTGGTTGGAAATGATGCCGTATAAACGGTTGGGCAGTGCTTCTAAAAAGGCGGGGTCAAAGGTACCGGTCATTTCGCCAATAACCGTAAACAGCAGTGCCGTACCTGCCAGGGTAAATGCTACCGGATAGCCAATCAGCAAAAATACAAAGACGGTAGCAAACAGGTAAAGCGGCATGTATTCCATTAGTTGCTACCGTCCGGCTCAATATCATTGCTCAATATCGTTTCGATATTTCGCGCTATCTGGGTGAACGCCTGCAAGCTTAACAGGCCGGTCATTACCAGGATCAGGCTTTTTAGAAGAAAGACGCCTGGCAAGCCACCGGCTTCACGGGAGCTTTCCAGAACAGACCAGCTTTCAAAAATATATTGCCAGCTTATCCAGCTGACAAATAACATGAATGGTAATAACAGGAACAGGGCGCCGCACAAATCGACCCATGCCTTGCTGCGGGCCGAGAATCGGGAATAAAAAATATCGACGCGCACATGTGCATTTTGCTGCAAGGTATAGGCCATGCCGACAAGAAAAATACAGGCGTGTAAATATGTCGAGGTTTCCTGCAGGGCAATGGAGCCGCTATCAAAAACATAACGGATGACAACGACAACAAAAGTTACTAATACCAGCAATAAACTTAACCAGGAAACAGTGCGGCCGCTCCAGTCAATAAACTGTTCTGTTACAGTAACAATTTTATCCAGCATTATTTAATGGCGTCAGCGGCGAAGGCATAATGTTTACAGCCAGTAATTTATATAACTGCAGCTATTATGAATTCTGTCAGACAGTATGGCTTTGAATTCGTCAGGGTCTTTGGTGTGAACCAGTTCGCCGGCACGTGGAAAGTGCTTGTCCTGCAGACGCGATAGCCAGAAACGCAGGGCACCGGCACGCAGCATGGCGGGCCAGTATTCCTTTTCATTATCTGCCAGTGGCCGGAACATATTGTAGTGTGTCAGCAGTGCCTGAACCTTGTCTTTATTCAGGCTTGAGTCTTCATTGGTGCACCAGTCGTTGGCGGTAATGGCGAGGTCATATAACAGCACATCATCGCAGGAATAATAGAAGTCGATGATGCCGCTAAAGCGGTCGGCAGATTTTTGCTCTGGAAGCTTGCTTTTTTCCCAAAGCGCATTATCACGAAACAGGTCAGCATGAATAACACCGCGTGGTAAATCAGCGTGTCGTTTTTCTTTCTGAAAATGAACTTCTACATCCAGCATGCCGCGATCACTGTCAGAAATTTTATCCATCAGCCGGTGTGCAGTTTGCTGGCACCAGGCCGGACCGCGGGGATTATTCTGTCGGGTTTCAAAACTTAAGCCGGCAGCGTGCATTCTGCCCATGGCTTCGCCAAGTTGTTGACAATGACTAACTGTGGTCTCAATAATGCTGCCGCCGTTTAAACGCTCAACTAAAGCGATGGGTTTGTCCTTGAAGTGGCTGAGGTATTGTCCCTGGCTATCGGCAACCGGGTTGGCGCTTGGTACCTTATGGTCTGCGAGGTGATGCATCAGGTTAAGGTAATACTGCATTTCCTCAAAGCTATGCTGTTCAAAAATAGTTAATACAAAACGGCCGCGCGTGGTGTTAACAAAATAATTGGTATTTTCAATGCCGTCACTGATGCCCTGGTAATTGTCCAGCTCACCAACGTCATAATTTGAGAGAAAAGCGTTGAGTTCATTCTCTTCGATAATAGTGTACACAGACATAAGGCTTCGGTGGCTGGAAAGCAGTTCAAGAGTGTGGATAAAGGTCGGGATTCTAACGTATATAATGAATTTTCTAAATATTCTTAGGCAAATGAAGCTAAAAAACGCAATTCAGGACTAAAGTGTCCGTTTTTGACTGAGCCGAGTACACCCCGGCAGGGTGAAATTACTCAGCGTATTTAGCGAGATAACTATTAATGACTGCACTGGTTTGCGATAATCGCCGACCAGTAACTAAAATTCAATAGAGTTTCCCTGTAATGACTGATAAAAAACCGCCGCTTATTCTTGTTGATGGCTCTTCCTACCTGTTTCGTGCATTTCATGCACTGCCGCCATTAACTAACAGTAAAGGCCAGCCTACGGGTGCGGTTTACGGTGTCATTAATATGCTCAACAAGCTGGTTGAAGAATATAAGCCTGAGCATATCGCTGTGGTCTTCGACGCCAAGGGCAAAACTTTTCGCAATGACATGTACAAGGACTATAAAGCCAATCGTCCACCGATGCCTGATGAACTGCGCAGCCAGATAGCGCCGTTGCATGAGCTGGTAGAAGCCCTGGGTTTTCCGATGATCGTGGTGCCAGACGTAGAGGCTGACGATGTAATTGGCACCTACGCCAAACAGGCAGCCGAGCAGGGCGTTGATACCCTGATATCGACCGGTGACAAGGACCTGGCACAGCTGGTGAATCCGCATGTAACACTAATTAATACAATGACTAACCTGGTTATGGATGAAGCCGGTGTCATGAAAAAATTTGACGTGCCGCCGAGCGCTATTATTGATTACCTTGCATTGATGGGTGATACCTCCGACAACATTCCGGGCGTACCTAAAGTGGGGCCAAAAACGGCAGCCAAGTGGCTGAAGCAATATGAAACGCTGGATAACCTGGTGGCGCATGCCGATGAGATTAAAGGCAAGGTAGGCGAAAGCCTGCGTGATAACCTGGAGCAGTTGCCACTTTCACGTGAACTAACCACGATTAAATGTGATGTAGAGCTTGATCATTCGATTTCGGACCTGGCCATGCGTCCACCGCAGCTGGACAAGTTAAAACAGATTTATAGCGAAATGGAGTTTAAAACCTGGCTGTCAAACCTGTCGGCAGAGGCGGGTGATGAAAGTGAGGATGCGGTCATCACTAAACCGTCCGAGACAAAATACGACACGGTGCTGGATAAAAAATCTTTCGAGCGCTGGTTAAAGAAACTAACAAAGGCGGGGCAGTTTGCCTTTGATACCGAAACTACTTCTTTAGACTATATGCTGGCCAGGGTTGTTGGTGTCTCCTTTGCCGTGCAGGCGGGCGAAGCAGCCTATGTTCCTTTTGCACATGATTACATGGATGCGCCGGCACAGCTCAGTGAACAGGATGTTCTGGGCGCTTTAAAACCGCTGCTGGAGGATGAAAAAGTACAGAAAATTGGCCAGAATCTGAAATATGATGCGCACGTACTGGCGAACCATGACATTCAATTGAATGGTATTGCACAGGATTCCATGCTGGAGTCTTATGTGCTGGATTCCACCAAGCGGCATAATATGGACGATATGGCGCTCAGGCTGTTAGGCCACAGTAGCATTCATTTTGAAGACATTGCCGGTAAAGGTGCTAAACAGCTGACCTTTAATCAAATCGATCTAGATAAAGCTGGCCCCTATGCCGCTGAAGATGCGGATATTACACTGCAGATACACCAGGTATTGCAGCAGCAACTGGCGAAAGAACCGACCCTGAAAAAAGTGTATGAAGAAATTGAATTACCGCTGCTAAAAGTACTGCTGGGAATTGAACGCACCGGGGTAAAAATTGATATCGCCATGCTGCAGCAGCAAAGCCTGCAACTGGCGGAGCGAATGAAAGAGCTGGAGCAGCAGGCTTATGATGAAGCCGGTGAAACCTTTAACCTGGCCTCGCCAAAACAGCTAAGTGTCATCCTGTTTGAAAAGCTTGAAATACCCTCGAAAAAGAAAACCAAAACCGGTCAGTATTCGACCGCAGAAGAAGTGTTGCAGGAGCTGGCGGCAGATTATGAGCTGCCCAGAATTCTGCTCGAGCATCGCAGCGTCAGTAAGCTGAAATCAACTTACACCGATAAGCTGCCATTGCAGGTTAATGAAAAAACCGGCCGTGTGCATACTTCATATAATCAAACGGTAGCGGCGACGGGTCGCCTGTCATCGACAGACCCGAACTTGCAGAACATCCCTATTCGAAGTGAAGAAGGCCGGCGAATCCGACAGGCTTTTATTGCGCCAGACGGCTATAAAATGCTGGCGGCAGACTATTCCCAGGTCGAGCTGCGCATTATGGCGCACCTGTCAGAAGATGAAAGCTTATTGCGCGCATTTGCTGACGGTATTGATGTGCACCGCGCCACGGCGGCAGAAGTATTCGGTGTTGATCTGGACGATGTGCAGCCTGAACAGCGCCGTGCTGCCAAAGCCATCAACTTTGGACTGATTTACGGTATGTCTGCATTCGGTCTGGCCAAACAGCTAAACATCGGCCGTTACGAAGCACAGGATTATATCGATACCTATTTTGCGCGTTATCCCGGGGTAAAAGTTTATATGGATGAAACACGCGAACGGGCACATGACAAGGGTTATGTTGAAACGGTTTACGGCCGACGCCTGTATCTGCCGGAAATAAATTCCCGCAACGGCCAGCGCCGGCAATATGCAGAACGCACCGCCATTAACGCACCCATGCAGGGAACGGCAGCCGATATTATTAAACGCGCAATGATTTCGGTTGATCGGGCACTGGCGAACAGTAAAGTTGATGCCAGGGTCGTTATGCAGGTGCATGATGAGCTGGTGGTTGAAGTTCTTGAAAAAGACCTGGAAGCGGTTGCTGATTTACTCAGAACAGAGATGGAGCAGGCCGCTACGCTGAAAGTACCGTTAATTGTTGATATCGGTATTGGTAATAACTGGGATGAGGCGCACTAAGGCTTGACCCTGTCAGTGTTTCATCCTGAAAATGGTGAAACATTGAGCAATTAGTGTAAACTTTTTCGACATACGGTTCTTAGCGTAAGGTCGTCACTTTATGAATTAAGCAGTTATTATAACTATCTGATTTTAAATAGTAAAATCTTATTTTGACAAAAAAATCAACAACCGCCTGTCGGTTTTCATGCGACTTTTACATTCATTTATCCTGCATCTTTTGACTTATCCTCTGGATAGTCTTTAATCACTCTATACAAAGATTTTTCAAGAAGTCTCTAACGATAAGCTAGACAGGTTTTTGTAAATACGCTGTAGCCCGGCGTAGGTTCGCTCTCTCCCTTTTGCGAGCCACTGGAGTCGGCTTCCCCAAACTGACTCCGTCTTTATTGCCCGGCCTTTGGCCGGGCATTTTTTTAACTATCTATAAGAGATTTTTTCCCCGCAGAGACGTGTCTCTGCGGTAATAAGCTTTTCTCACTCCACAGGAAGTTCCAGCCAGTCATTTAACCTGGTCACCAGTTCATCCAGGCCGGTTTTTTTCAATGCTGAAAAAACCTGCACACTGGCAGTAATATTGGCTTCTTTTAATAATTTCTGTGTTTTTAGCTTGCTGTTTTGCTGTGCGCCGCGCTTGATTTTGTCGGCTTTGGTCAGCAGCACGTGAGCAGGCAGGTCATAGTGCTGGCACCATTCGAGCATCTGCCAGTCGTAATCGTTGAGTGGGTGGCGAATGTCCATTATAACCACCAGGCCTTTAAGCGACAGCTGGTCACTGATGTACTGCGTCATCAGGTTTTCCCATTCCTTTTTCATGGCGACGGGTACTTTGGCAAAACCGTAGCCGGGTAAATCAACCAGGCGACGCTCTTCATCCAGCTGGAAAAAGTTAACCAGCCGGGTCCGCCCGGGGGTTTTACTGGTTCGTGCCAGCCCCTTGTTATCACATAAGGTGTTGAGTGCGCTAGATTTGCCTGCGTTTGAACGGCCGGCAAATGCGACTTCGCTGCCATTGTGCGGGAATTGGGCGGCTTTACCGGCACTGATTAGAAATTGTGCTCTACGGTAATAGCGATTATCGACTTTGGGTTTGTCAGCGGCTTTGTTCATGGTGAGGCATTTTACCTGTTTCCGTATTGATTGATATATGTCGCGAAATTGATCATTAAGATAGCCGTTGAAATGTCGGCTGAATAATAAGAGATTTCTGATATTGAAGGAATCATGCAGGTGGTGTAGAATCTCGCCACTTTTTTTGCTCTTTTACTGAGCTAAATATGTTTGGAGTTCAAACAATGAAAAAATTGATTTTAGCTGGCATCGCACTGCTATTTACTGGTTCAAGTATGATGCTGGCTGGCGCCGCAATTGCAGGTGATGCAACTGCCGGTAAAACTAAATCGGCTGCCTGTGGCGGTTGCCACGGATTCGATGGCAATAGTCCAATAGCGATGTACCCTAAACTTGCTGGCCAGAATGAGGCTTATATCAGCAAGCAGATTATGGACTTTAAAGCCAACGATACACGCCAGAACGCGATTATGTTAGGCATGTCAGCCGCACTTTCTGAAAAAGATGCAGCGGATATCGGTGCCTATTACCAGGCACAGAGCGTAAGCACAGCGCCAGCATTTGATGAAGCCAAAGCAGTAGCTGGCCGTGAAATGTACAAAGGCGGCGATATGCAGAAAGGCATCCCGGCCTGTCAGGCGTGCCACGGTCCTACTGGTGCAGGCACTGCAGGTATCGGTTATCCTCAGCTGGGTGGACAATACACTGAATATACACTGGCCCAGTTAAAAGCGTTTAAAGGTGGCACACGTAAAAATGACGACAAAATGCTGATGCGTTCTATCGTTGAGAAAATGTCTGATAAAGAAATGGAAGCGGTTGCTAATTACATAGCCAGCTTAAAATAAGCCGGTAGTAATAAACGGGTAAGTAAAAAAGGATGGCTTTTGCCATCCTTTTTTGTCTATTAAGTGGCAACACTTTCTAACCTGCTGTTTTCGCAATGATTGACTTATGTCTGCTAAACTCTGCGCCTGAAAATGGCATACTCTGCCCATGTTGGTTCAACCTATGCACAAAATTCGGTAATGCTTGAAATTCAATCGCTAGAATGTGTACGTGATGATCGATTGTTGTTCAGTGAATTAAACTTCACTGTTGCAGAATCCGAGGTGTTACAGATAGAAGGCCCTAACGGCAGCGGTAAGACCAGTCTGCTGCGTATTGTCTGTGGTTTGCGCCTGGCGGATGCGGGCAAGGTGCTGTGGCAGGGTGAATCAGTGCATTCGAACCGGGAAGATTACTACGCCAGTATGGTTTATATCGGCCATCTTCCCTGTATCAAGGGTGAGCTGACCGTACTGGAAAACGTCAGAGCGCTGCTGGATACCCGCTCTTTTTCAGTATCAAATGAAAAGATCGAGGCGGCGCTGGCCAAGGTGGGACTGGCGACTTACGAAGATGTGGCCGGTAAGGCGCTATCGTCCGGGCAAAGACGCCGAATATTACTGGCATTTATCGAGCTGGCAGAAGCCAGGCTGTGGATACTGGATGAACCGCTGACTGCGCTGGATGTGGATGGCGTGGCATTGATGGAATCAATGATTTTAGAGCACCGCGAAGCGGGCGGCAGTGTGATTTTTACCACGCATCACGGCATGCAGCTGGATTGCGAGATGCGTTCGGTACAGTTAGGCAATAAAACGAATTCAGGCTGGATGGCAGACTGATGCTGAAAGCGTTTTATTATTTGTTGCTCAGGGATTTACGCCTGGCCTTGCGAAATCGCCATGAACTGGCAAATCCGCTGATATTTTTTGTTTTAGTGGTGACTTTATTCCCACTGGCCGTGACCCCGACAGAATCGGCATTACGCGCTATGGCACCGGGCGTAATCTGGGTTTCGGCACTGCTGTCTGTACTTTTGTCACTGGACCGTTTGTTCAAGCAGGATTATGATGACGGTTCTCTGGACCAGCTAATGCTGAGTCCGAACCCGCTGGTGATACTGGTTTTTGCCAAGGTGTTTGCGCACTGGTTGTTGACCGGTTTGCCACTGGTGATTATGGCGCC
The DNA here is from genome assembly GCA_963711255.1 of uncultured Gammaproteobacteria bacterium. GTDB lineage: Bacteria > Pseudomonadota > Gammaproteobacteria > SZUA-229 > SZUA-229. The sequence goes on from CAVQDO010000035.1 coordinate 142,943, forward strand.
CCTGCTGGGTATGTTCATGTCGCTGCCTGCGGAAGCTATCAGTGTACTGATTTACAGCCTGCTGCTGGGCACGCCCGTATTAAGTTTAATTGGCGCAATAGGGGTATCATTAACTGTTGCGGTGAACCGGGGCGGGGTTTTGTTGTCACTAATTGTTCTGCCCCTGTATATTCCGATATTAATATTCGGTGCAAATGCAGTCGATGTGGCAATGGACGGATTGAGTGTTAAAGGCCAGTTATATTTTCTGGCAGCAGTGCTGGCCCTGGCGGTATCGCTGGCACCCCTGGCCACCGCGGTCGCATTAAGAATTACAGCCTCTCGTTAAGACAGGCAAATTATTATATAGATAAATTATGTGGAACTGGATACAACGATTTTCATCGCCTAAATATTTTTACGGTATGTCAGCTGTTTTAATCCCGTGGTTTGCCATTAGCGCCGCACTTATCGGGATTTATGGTCTGTACCTGGGCCTGTTCGTGGCGCCGACTGATTACCAGCAGGGTGAAAGCTACCGAATTATCTTTATCCATGTGCCCGCCGCCTGGATGTCATTGTTTATCTACATGGTAATGGCGTGTTCTGCTGCGATTGGCATCATCTGGCAGATACGGCTGGCTGATATGGTGGCCGCAGCCAGTGCGCCGATTGGTGCTTCCTTTACATTCCTGGCACTGGTTACCGGTTCGCTGTGGGGCAAACCAATGTGGGGCGCCTACTGGGTGTGGGATGCACGCTTAACCTCTGAGCTGATTTTACTGTTTTTATATTTTGGTTATATGGCGCTGCAGTCAGCGATTGAAGATCAGCGCAGTGCGGATAAGGCGAGCGGCCTGCTGGCTATTGTTGGTGTAGTGAACATTCCGATTATTCATTACTCGGTTGAGTGGTGGAATACTTTGCACCAGGGCGCTACCGTGGCAAAATTTGACAAGCCATCAATGCACATTGATATGTTAATACCGCTGTTATTGATGGCGCTGGCATTCAAGCTGTTTTATGCCGCACTGGTTCTGGTAAGAACCCGCAACGAAGCGTTATACCGCGACCGCAATCGGCGCTGGGTTAGAGAGTTAATTGGGAAACTGTGATGAGTAAGGTTTAGTTATGGACTGGTCAGAATTTTTTAATATGGGCGGATACGCCTTTTATGTCTGGACCTCATATGGCCTGACTTTTATTGTTGTTGTTGCCAACATTGTGTCGCCTATACTGCAACGCCGAAAGGTAATTGCCAGGATCAGGCGCACCCTTAAACGTGAACAAATCGAGTTGCAGAATAAATCTGCATAAGTTAAGTAAGCAAAGTAAGTCATTATGAATAAAAGAAGCCGTCGTAAAGTATTAGTAATCGCCGTTGTATTTGGTGTCGCAATTGCAACCGTATTAGGTTTAACCGCTTTTGAAGAAAACCTGCTGTATTTTTACAGCCCAACACAGGTGAAAGCGGGCGAAGCACCGGATAATCACTCATTCCGTGTTGGTGGACTGGTGGTTGCCGGCTCCGTTATCCGTGATGAAAACAGTTTGAAGATACTGTTTGATGTCACCGATAATACGGAAATTATGACCGTTGAATACACGGGAATTTTGCCGGACCTGTTTCGTGAAGGGCAGGGTATTGTCGCCATGGGAAACTTTGGGCAGGACGGCAAGTTTGTCGCTGAAGAAGTACTGGCAAAGCATGATGAAAATTATATGCCACCCGAAGTTGCGGCTGCGCTGAAAGAAGCCGAGGCCGCGGCGAAGTTAAAAGCTGTTAGCAATTAAGTAAAACTAATTCACACAACCGAGAACAATTATGATTCCTGAGCTTGGACATTTTGCCCTGATTATTGCCTTTGCGGTGTCGATCATACAAAGCGTTGTGCCACTGGTTGGTGCAGCAAGGAATGATACCGCGCTGATCGCGATGGCGAGACCGGCAGCACTGGCACAGCTGCTGTTTGTTGGCCTGGCTTACGCGGCACTAACGCATGCATTCATCGTGCATGACTTTTCGGTGTTATATGTATCGCAGCATTCAAACCTGGTGCAGCCTTTGATGTATCGAATTTCAGGTGTCTGGGGTTCCCATGAAGGCTCGCTGTTATTGTGGAGTTTGATTCTATCGCTGTGGACAATAGCCGTCGCCGTCTACAGTCGTAACCTGCCTGAAATATTAATGGCACGCGTGCTCGCGGTAATGGCAATGATTAGTACCGGCTTTCTTGCTTTTATGCTGTTCACTTCCAATCCGTTTGAACGAATTTTTCCAACACCATTAGACGGTAACGAACTTAATCCACTGCTACAGGATCCTGGCCTGGCGATACATCCGCCGATGCTTTATATGGGTTACGTCGGATTCTCAGTCGCCTTTGCATTTGCTGTTGCCGCTTTACTGGGTGGAAAACTGGATGCCACGTGGGCACGCTGGTCACGTCCGTGGACAACCATTGCCTGGAGTTTTCTGACTTTTGGTATCGCATTGGGCAGCTGGTGGGCATATAACGAACTGGGCTGGGGCGGCTGGTGGTTCTGGGATCCGGTTGAAAACGCATCCTTTATGCCATGGCTGGTCGGCACGGCCCTGATCCATTCACTGGCGAGTACAGAAAAGCGCGGCGTGTTTAAAAGCTGGACGGTGCTGCTGGCGATACTGGCTTTTTCATTAAGTTTACTTGGTACTTTCATCGTTCGTTCCGGCGTGCTGGTGTCGGTGCATGCCTTTGCTACCGACCCGGCGCGCGGTGTTTTTATCCTGGCCTTCCTTATCGTGGTTGTCGGTGGTTCACTGGCGCTATATGCCTGGCGTTCAACAACCGTTATTAGTCATGGTCGCTTCCAGTGGTTCTCCCGTGAAACCGCGTTATTGTTAAATAACATTATATTTTTAACCGCAGCGGCAGCGGTATTCGTTGGCACCATGTATCCACTGGTAGTTGATGCGTTTGGTCTTGGTAAAATTTCTGTCGGCCGGCCATACTTCGATACCATGTTCTCGCTGATCGCAATTCCATTATTACTGCTGTTAGGTGTTGGTCCGGCGATTCGCTGGAAAGGCGATAGCTGGACACGAATCGCAAAAGCAGTTTCTTCATTTTTCGTGGTTTCGCTTGTGATAGGCCTGCTCCTGCCGTTCCTGATTGAAGACAAATTGAACATCGCGACCGGTCTGGGACTGGCGGCTGCGTTATGGGTATTTTTAATTACGCTTAAAGATATAGTCTCGCGCCTGCGGCGTAAAATGAAGCTGCCACTGGCCTATGTTGGCATGGTAATGGCGCATATCGGTGTGGCTATATTTGTTGCCGGTGTCACGGTGACCATGAGCTACAGTGAAGAAAAAGACTTATTGATGGTGCCGGGCAGCAGCTATGATATATCCGGATACGAGTTCCGCTTCAAAGGCACACGAAAGGTTCAGGGTGAAAACTATGTAGCCGATGAAGCCGTCATTGAAGTCTGGGCTGGTGATGAATTATCAGGCGAGCTGTTCCCGCAAAAAAGGGTATATAGCGGTAAGGGCAATCCAATGACGGAAGCGTCTATTGATAAAACCTTTACCCGCGACCTGTATGCCGCACTGGGTGAAGAGCTTGGAAATGGCGCCTGGAGTATGCGGGTTTATTACAAACCGTTAATTCGCTGGATATGGTTAGGCACTCTCTTTATGTCAATCGGTGGTGTGCTGGCGGTAAGTGACAGGCGCTATCGTCAAACAGTGGCTGAAAAAAGCAGGCAGAAAACCAGCGGCAATTTTCCTGCTGATAACGCAGCATAAAGATAAAAGATTTTTATGGAAAATAATCAGCCCACTTTATTAAAACGCTTTATGCCGCTTATAGCTTTTGTTGTGCTAGTGGTGTTTTTAGCGATTGGTTTAACCCTGAATCCTCGAGAAGTGCCATCGCCATTAATTGGCAAGCCTGCACCGGCATTTGATTTGCCACTATTGTATAAAGACGGCAGGTTTACAGATAATGATTTAAAAGGGCATGTGACATTAATAAATGTCTGGGCTAGCTGGTGTTTTGCCTGCCGGCAGGAACATGAAACGGTTAAGTTTTTAAGCCGCGAAGGTGTTCGCATTATTGGCCTTAATTATAAAGATGAAACCGCTGATGCAAAAAACTGGCTGCAACGCTTAGGCAACCCTTACCAGTCTATTGCGGTCGATCGTGATGGTCGTATTGCGATTGACTGGGGTGTGTATGGTGCGCCGGAAACATTTCTTATTGATAAAGAGGGCATCATTCGCCATAAGGTGATCGGTCCTTTATCAGATAAGGAAAAATATAATGAACTAATGGCTGTAATGAACGGGCTGGCAAAATAGGTTTTATTTTTATGAGTAAAATAATTTTATTTTTATTGGCTGTAGTTTCGTTTAACGCCGTTGGCGCGCCGATTGAAACCTTCAAGTTTGAGTCTAAAGAAACAGAAAAAGTTTTTCACAAGCTAAGTGATGAGCTTCGCTGCCTGGTGTGCCAAAACCAGAATATTGCGGAGTCCAATGCTGAGCTGGCAAAAGATTTACGGCTTGAAATGTATAACATGCTGATGCAGGGAAAATCAGAGGATGAGATAGTTGATTTCATGGTTCAGCGTTATGGTGATTATGTTTTATATCGCCCGCCTTTTAAACCATTGACCTGGCTGCTATGGTTTGGCCCGGTCCTGATATTTGCTTTTGGCCTGGTATTTGTGGTGCGTTACATCCGATCACAATCGCCACAGGCCCAGGATATCGGCATGAGCGAAGAAGACATTGAACGCATTAAAAATTTACATGCAGACCAGCAATCAGTGAAACAGGAAAATAAAGAATAATGAATATTACGTTTTGGATCCTGCTGATCCTGTTGTTATTGCTTGCGATTGGCATGCTGGTGTACCCGATATTAAAAGTTCGTCAGTCTTCAAGTCTTGCCTATAAAGAAAGTAATCTGCTGATCAATGAAGAAAAGATAAAGGAGCTTGATCTTGACCTGAAAGAAGGTCGTATTGATCAGGGCTTTTATAAAGCAGCACGCGAGGAACTGGATAAAGAACTGTTAATCGATATACCAGCAGTAAGCAGCGAGAATTCCGCGCTACATTATGCCGGCAGTGCGCAAAGACATCCTGCGCTTGCTTTAATGATAACTGTATTTGTTCCCATGCTTGCGCTGTTGCTTTATCTGCAATTGGGAATGCACTCGGCCAGTGACGATGCGTTCATTGCCAGTCAGAAAGTACCACAACAACAATCAACGCAACAGCAATCCGTTGAAGACATGACGCGCCAGCTTGAAGCCAAGATTGAAAAAGAAGGTGGCAGCGTTCAGGAATGGACAATGCTTGGTCGCGCGCACAAATATAGCGGCAACAATGAACTGGCGGCGAAAGCATTTGCTGTCGCGCTGGAAAAAGATTCCAGTAATGCACAGCTGATGCTTGAACAGGCAGAAGTGCTGGCGTTACAGAATAACCGGGTGTTTAGTGAAGAAGCGCGAGCACTGGTATTAAATGCGCTGGCGCTTGAGCCGGCGAATGCGAACACATTATGGTTTGCCGGTGTTGCAGAATATCAGTATGGAAACTTTCATAAAGCTATTGATCATCTGATACAGTTACTGCCACTGGCGATGGGCGAAGAAGAGGTGATGAAGTCGATAGTGTCAATCGTTGCGAAGTCCCGCCAGGAATTAGTTGCTGCTGGTGAAGAAATGCCGGAACTTGAAGAAATGTTAGGTATCAAAGCGATGACAGCAGAGGCTGCAGTAACTGACGATGTAGCGGCTAACTCAGGTGCGGACACAACAGATGCCGCTTCTGCATCTGCAACCAGTATCCAGGTTGCAGTGGATGTAAATGATGATGTCAGGCAAAAGTTTAATGCGAATGATATAGTCTTTGTTTATGCTAAAGCTAGCAAGGGCCCTAGAATGCCACTTGCAGTGCAGCGTATAACACTGGGTTCATTGCCTGCGACCGTGACTCTGGATGATAGTATGGCGATGGTAGAAGGAATGAACATCAGTGCCTATGAGCAGTTACAGATATCTGCTCGAATAAGCAAGTCGGCATCTGCCATCGCACAAAGCGGAGATTATATCGGGCAGATGAATATCGATAGTAAAAATGTAAAATCAGCGTTAAATATTATTATTGATACCGTAGTTCCCTAATTTAAACGACATAATTGTATAGATGGAGATAGTATGAAAAAGTTATTGGTGAGTTTACTGTTAATTGTAAATGCAGCTTTTTTACCGGCAACAGCCCAGTCAGCGGCCCAGGATGAAAATTTTAAAGCCGGAGTTCACTATAAAGAACTGGGCCTGCCTGCATCTGGTTCTGCTGATAATGTCGAAGTGCTTGAATTTTTCTGGTATGGCTGCCCGCACTGCTATACATTTGAGCCTTATATTAATGGCTGGAAAAAAACTATGCCGGCTGGCGTTTCATTTTCTCGTGTTCCTGCAATATTCCGTCCTGACTGGGAAGTGCAGGCGCGAACCTATTACGCGTTAAGCAACATGGGTGTGATTGAAGATATACACGGTAAAATTTTCAGTGCTATGCATAAGGATAAGAAACGATTAGATAAAAAGGATTTGCTAATTGACTTTGTTGTTAGTAATGGCGTCGACAGGAATAAGTTTCTTGAAGAGTACAAGTCGTTCAGCGTCGATAGTATGGTGAGAAAGTCGAAAAAGAAACAAACGGCTTACCAGATACAGGGAGTCCCCTCGCTTGTCATAAATGGCAAATACCTGACCAGTGGCTCAATGGCCGGTTCCTATGACAATATGGTGAAAATCATTAATCATCTAATTGCTAAGGAAAAAGCGGCGAAATAATATGGCTGTATATTAGCGCTGGGAGCGCAGCGGGCTTTTAATGTGATGGATTTAACAGCTTCGACAAAAAGCCTGATTATTTGGCTAATATTTAGCCAATAAAAATTGCAACCGGTATTAAACTCGGTTATCTTTAATATCACGATATTACATACAATGAAGAATAAATTTGGGAGATGATGATATGAATTTCAGAACAGGATTATTTGGCAGCAGTATAGCGGTAGCAGCATTAATGTTATCAGCCTGTAGTGGTTCAGAGGTAAAAGAAGCTCAACATGATTGTGTATTCCCGGATGCGCCATCAGCCGGTGCGCCTGGCTGGATTTGTGATGAGCCCGTAGAAGGTATTCAAGTATCAGCCGTAGGTGTTGCTGAAAAGTCAGCGGCAGGTCACAGTTTCATGAAAAACATGGCAGCAACAGATGCACGTGTTCAGCTGGCACAGGCAATGAAAGTACATGTACAGAACATGGTTAAGCAATATGCAGAAACCACCGGTGCGGCAGATTCTGAAACCGTTGATAAAGTAAATACATCGGTGACCAAACAGATAACGGATGAAACACTGATTGGTACAAAAATATTCAAAACACGCACCAGCCCAAGTGGTACTTTGTACGTACTGTTAGGCATGGATGGATCGGTAGCGGCCCAGGCCACAGAAAATGCACTTAAAACCAGCATGAATAATGACAAAGCATTATGGCAGCAGTTTAAAGCGCAAAAAGGACAGGACGAGCTGGCAGCTTCGATAGCGAATATGAAGCAGTAATATCTTGTTCAGACTGTTATATAAACCGGTTTTCCGTTAACACGGTGACCGGTTTTTTTATGTCCAAGGATGGACGGTATTCCGCAAGGAGCCAAGGAGGGCGGTGCGGTTATGTCCAAGGATGGACGGTATTCCGCAAGGAGCCAAGGAGGGCGGTGCGGTTATGTCCAAGGATGGACGGTATTCCGCAAGGAGCCAAGGAGGGCGGTGCGGTTATGTCCAAGGATGGACGGTATTCCGCAAGGAGCCAAGGAGGGCGGTGCGGTTATGTCCAGGGATGGACGGTATTCCGCAAGGAGCCAGTGAAGGCTTTATAGTAATGCACATTATTAATGTAGAGAAGGATAATAAAAGTGAATAAATTTATTGTTAGCTGTTTGCTCCTGAGCCTTATCTCTTCCGGCGCTGCTGCGAATGATTTTCAGCAATGGCTGCAACAGCAGTCACAGGGTGTGCAGGCGCAGAAAGACGAGTTTAAAGCGTATAAAGATAAACGTGATAAAGAATTCACCAGTTTTTTAAAATCCCAGTGGAAAGCGGTAGATATTGTAAAAGGCGAGGTCAGAGATGAAGAGCCCAAGCCGGATGTCATGCCGTTAGCACCGCCGGAGCCCGTGGTCATCGCCGACACCGCAAGTGAAAAAGCCGGAATTAGAGAAAGTTAAACCGGTTGTCATTGTTACGCCGAAACCTGTTGTAATAAAAAAACCTGTTATCGCCGCCCCGGTTGTTACAAAGGGCAAGCAGCTTACGATAGAGTTTTATGGTAAGCATCTGCGTTTTTATTATGATGACCGGTTAAAGCAGCGGATAAATTCTAAAATAAGCAAAGATGCTGTTAGTGATTACTGGTCAGCGCTTAGCCGAACTGATTATGATGATTTAATAAAACAGTTAGCTACACAGAAAGAATCCTTACAGTTAAATGACTGGGCTTACGCTTCTTTAATAAATAAACTGGCAGCAGCCATCAATAATAGTCAGAAAAAGGAAACGGCTTTGCTTAGCTGGTTTTTACTTGCAAAGTCAGGTTATAAAGCACGAGTTGCCTATAATGAAAACTCAGTGTATCTGCTGGTGCCGTCAAAGCATGAGATGTTTGAAGTTTCCTATTTTACTTTTGCTGGTAAGCGATATTATGCGGTGGAATTTGATGGCAATAAACAAAAACTGGGCAAGGTCTTTACTTACGATGGTGAGTACCCGGGTACTATAAAAGATTTTGATATGCAGGTAACGTCGGTTGTTGCTTCCAGCGCTCGTTCTGAGCGCAGGCACCTGTCATTTGATTTTGAAGGTAAGAAGTACAATATAGATGTTGATTATGATCGTGGTCGTGTTCGCTTCCTTAGTACCTACCCGCAGTTAAATCTTAATTTATATTTTGCTTCTGGAGTTTATGAGTCAACGGCAACGCCACTACAAAAACAACTGGCAACACATATGCAGGGAATGTCTGAACAGCAGGCGGTGAACTTTTTACTGCGGTTTGTGCAGACTTCTTTAAAATATGAAACAGATGACAGGCAGTTTGGTGAAGAGAACTATCTGTTTCCCGAGGAAACTTTATTTTACCCTTATTCCGATTGCGAAGACCGTGCAGTACTTTTTGCCTGGCTAGTGAAAAGTCTACTGAATCTTGATGTTGTCGGGCTTGATTACCCTGGCCATGTCGCAGCTGCGGTAAGCTTTAACGATAAGGTAACAGGTGATAGTATCAATTATCAGGGTAAGCGTTACGTAGTAACAGATCCTACCTATATTAATGCTAAAGCTGGAATGACTATGCCAGATTTTAAACAGTTTAAACCCACGGTGATTTCTTATTAAAATTAGAAATGTAACGTTTCAGATGATTAACACATTTAAAGTATGAGCTATGTTTGACGTTAAAATTTACAATGAAGGCAATCTTATCGTAGGTAAAATGAGCGGTGTTATTGAGCCGCATAGTTTTATTAATGGTATTTTCTGGCAGATTGATAGCTGCAATGTCGGTGAAGTCAAAGAAGGTTCTTCCCAGCTTTACTACGACACCGATGTTGAATCTGTTCTTGTCACTGAAGCAGATATAAAAAAAATAGCAGAAATTAATACAGGTATAGGTAGTAATGTCGGCCGTTTTCGCACAGCACTGGTATTAAAACATCCCGAGGTGGTTCGGCTGGCCAGGCTGCACCAGTCGCTGGCAATAGAGCACGGTTACCAGGTTGAATTATTTGATAATCTTGCAGATGGTTTCGCCTGGCTGAATTTTGAAAACCCTGAGCCAGATGAGATAAAACTGTAGTTGTGCGTTAAAGCCACGTTTGATATGGCCTTGTAAAATTGGTGCGCCCGACTGGAGTTGAACCAGCGACCCCAGGCTTCGGAGGCCTGTACTCTATCCAGCTGAGCTACGGGCGCAGACTTATGAGGCTGTATTTTAGCATGAGTTTCATCGTGCAAGGCTGATACCTAATGTGTATTTTATAAGAGAATACATCAGGCTATGAGCTTATCGCACCGCTATAAGTTTAATTAGACAGAAAACGATCCAGGCTGCGGTAACTGATGGCCTCGGTCAGGTGTGGTGCCTCAATCCCGGGGCTGCCTTCCAGGTCTGCAATGGTTCTCGCCAGCTTCAATATGCGATGGTAGGCACGTGCGGAAAGCTTCAGTTTATCCATGGCTTTTTGCAGCAGTAATAATTCTTTTTCTTTAAGTAAACAAAACGATTCTATTTCTCGAATGTTTAGTTCGGCATTCATACGCGGGCCGCGTTGCTGCTGGCGTTTGAAGGCGCTACAGACACGCCGTTTTATGTCATCACTGCTTTCACCTCTTGCGGCATCATTATCAAGTACGGTTTTATCTATCCTGGGTACTTCGATATGTATATCAATTCGATCGAGAAAAGGAGCGGAGATTCTATTGCGGTGTTTTAACTGCTGCTGGTAACTGCACTGGCATTCGTTTTTACCATCACAGCTGTAACCCTGCGGACAGGGATTCATGGCCGCAATCAACTGGAATTGCGCCGGAAAGTCCGCCTGCCTGGCTGCACGCGAAATAGTGATAGTGCCGGTTTCCATCGGCTCTCGCAGGACATCGAGGGTGTGCCGGTCAAACTCAGTGAGCTCATCGAGAAAAAGAACGCCCTGATGTGCCAGCGATATTTCGCCCGGTGCCGGTTTTGAGCCACCGCCGACCAGCGCAACCCCGGACGCAGTGTGATGCGGGCTGCGAAAGGGCCGGACTTTCCATTGCTTAAGGTCGAAGCCCTGGTGGCTAATTGAATTGATCGATGCACTTTCAAGCGCCTGCTGCGTACTCATGGGTGGAAGGATGCCCGGCAGGCGGCTAGCCAGCATTGATTTGCCGGTACCGGGCGGGCCGATCATCAGCATGTTATGCCGGCCGGCAGCGGCTATCTCCAGCGCCCGCCGGGTATGGTGCTGGCCGCGAACATCAGACATGTCTGCAAAAGCCATTTCTGTCAGCGGCTGCTGTTGAATTTCAGCAAGAGGCAGCTTGATCAGGCCCTGTAAGTGCTGGCAGACCGCGAGCAGGCTGTCAGCGGAAAAAATCTCGGCGTGTTCGATTAATGCGGCTTCACTGGCGTTCTTCGCCGGTAATATTATCTTTTTCTGGTGTTCTTTTGCCGCCAGGGTTATCGGCAGGCTGCCGTTAACTTCTCGTAACATCCCGGATAATGCCAGTTCGCCATGAAACTCGTATTGCTGGAGTGCTGCCTTATTAATTTGTCCTGATGCTGCGAGTATGCCTAGTGCAATAGGCAGGTCATAACGCCCGCCGTCTTTTGGCAGGTCGGCAGGCGCCAGGTTAACGGTAATTCTGCGTGCTGGAAATTCAAAACTGGAATTGATAATGGCCGCTCGAACCCGGTCCTTGCTTTCTCTAACGGCTGCTTCGGGTAGGCCAACAATAGAAAAAGCAGGTAAACCGTTCGACAGGTGAACTTCTACATTGACCCTGGCGGCATTAATGCCATTGAGTGCGCGTGTATATAGCGTGGCGAGTTGCATGGTATCCCTTCCCTGCGTTGTGATTTTTGATGTTGACTATTGTTTTCGTTGCAACGTCATCTAGCACATCCAGTGCGTTTATTTTGTTAGCTGTTCGACCTGTTTTTCCAGTTGCTCAAGTTTTTCGCGGGTTCTTTGTAATACAGCCGATTGTACATCGAACTCTTCGCGTGTCACCAGGTTCATTTTAGTCAGTGCGGTTTGCAACAGGCTACGAATGTTGTTTTCGGCATCATCTTGCAGATGTTTTACATCACCGGGAATTAGTGCACTTATGCGTTTTGTGAGTTCTTCAAGCGGGTCATTCATAATTATAACAATGTCATTTTTTAACAATATAAGTTGGCTGCTATTGTAATGCATTTTGTTTTTTTACGTTTGCACCAAAATGTAACCCCGGGGTTTTGAGCGCACTCAATTGGTGCGATTAGATCCAATGGGAAAACGCACGATAATATAGAAATTAATACAACCTATTGTTTTTATTGTTTTTATTATAGTTGGCACAGTATCTGCTCTAGTCAGTTGTAAGTTTTCCACAAAACTTTATTTTTAACTTTAATTAGGAGTTTATTACATGAAAAAATCTATTGTGCTGGCAACTGCTGTTGCATCAATTTTAACCAGTGGTGTTGCTGCTGCAGAACTTTCTGCCAATGCTGCGGTTTCATCTAACTACATCTGGCGTGGTATCACGCAGACTAATGATCAGGCATCTGGCATGGGCGGTATCGACTGGGGCCATGATTCTGGTATATATGCGGGCACATGGGTTTCTAACGTTGCCTTTGGTAATGCTGCCAGTGGTGGTTATGAAATGGACGTATATGCTGGTTTTGCTGGCGAAGCCGGTGATATTGGTTATGACGTTGGTGTTATTTCCTACCAGTATCCTCTTGCGCCAAACACTAACTTCACCGAGTTATATGCGTCGGGTAGTTTTAGCATGGTAACACTGGGTGTTGCTTATACCGTTGATGCTGCTTCTGGTAATGAGAACGCGCCTTTCGATTCTGGCGATCTGTATGTTTCAGGCAGCATTGATTATACGGCTGGCAAAAGCGATATAAGTGTTTATGCAGGCACTTACATGTTTGACGCTGACGGTACAGGTGTGGGCAAAGCGGGTGAAGTAGATTACTCTCACTTTGGTGCCAGCGTAAGCAAAGACGGTTTCACTTTTGCTGTTGACAAAAATGATGTTGAATCAACAAACCCTGTTTTCGCTTTAGGTGATGGTACATCTGACAACGTTCGTTTTACAGCAAGCTACAGTGTTGATTTCGAACTATAAAACATTAATTGATTTTATACAGGCTTAATTAAGCTGAGCCTTTAATTGGTATTCGCCTGTCCTTGATGGTAAGGACAGGCTATTCCGAGGAGTAACTATTATGAAAATGATTACTGCAATCATTAAACCTTTCAAGCTGGACGATGTGCGTGAAGCATTATCTGAAATTGGTGTGCAGGGTATTACAGTAACGGAAGTGAAGGGTTTTGGTCGTCAGAAAGGACACACCGAGTTGTATCGCGGCGCTGAGTACGTTGTTGATTTTTTACCAAAAGTAAAAGTTGAAGTTGCGGTTGATACCGATATTGCTGAAAAAGTAATTGAAGCGATCCGAGGTGCAGCGAATACCGGAAAAATTGGCGATGGAAAAATATTTGTTTCAACTGTTGAAGACGTAGTACGTATTCGCACAGGTGAAACTGGCGCTGAAGCGCTTTAATTATTAATTAATTTGGAGGATCTCAACGTGGATCAAGTACTCGAATTACAATATGCGCTCGATACCTTTTATTTCCTGGTGTCCGGTGCATTAGTTATGTGGATGGCAGCCGGCTTCTCGATGTTGGAAGCGGGTCTTGTTCGTTCAAAAAACACAGCTGAAATTTTAACCAAGAACGTGGCCCTGTTCGCCATATCTTGCATCATGTATATGGTTTGCGGATACGCAATCATGTACGGCGGCGGTATTATGCTTGATGGCATCGCTGGCGGCGATACATTAGTTGCTGATGCTTTAGCGGCTTCCAAGGAAAACGGCTTTGGTGGTGATTCTGTTTATTCAGATGCCTCAGACTTTTTCTTCCAGGTGGTATTCGTAGCAACTGCTATGTCGATTGTTTCTGGTGCGGTTGCTGAGCGTATGAAACTGTGGAGCTTCCTGGTTTTTGCTGTCGTAATGACTGGCGTTATTTATCCAATGGAAGGTGCATGGACATGGAACGGCGATGACGTGTTCGGTTTATACAACCTTGGTGACCTTGGTTTCTCTGACTTTGCCGGTTCAGGTATTGTACATATGGCTGGTGCTGCGGCTGCTCTAGCTGGCGTATTATTACTGGGTGCTCGTAAAGGCAAATACGGTAAAGATGGTTCAATATCGCCAATTCCTGGTGCTAATCTGCCACTGGCAACATTAGGTACTTTCATCCTGTGGATGGGCTGGTTTGGTTTCAATGGCGGTTCGGTTTTAAAACTGGGTGATATTGCCAGTGCAAACTCGGTTGCCATGGTCTTCCTGAACACGAATGCAGCAGCAGCGGGTGGTGCGGTAGCCGCATTGATCGCAGCACGTCTATTGTTCGGTAAGGCAGATTTAACCATGCTGTTAAATGGTGCTTTGGCTGGCCTGGTAGCAATTACTGCTGAGCCTTCTACACCAACACCGTTATTAGCAACCCTGTTTGGTGCGGCTGGTGGTGTGCTGGTTGTATTCTCAATCGTGTTCCTGGACAAGCTGAAAATTGATGATCCAGTGGGTGCGATCTCTGTTCACGGCACATGCGGTTTTCTTGGATTGATGTTGGTTCCATTAACAAACAGTGGTGTATCTTTCTCAGGTCAGCTGATCGGAGCGGCAACTATCTTTACATGGGTATTTGTAACCAGCTTTATTGTATGGTTTGTACTGAAGATGGTTATGGGCATCCGAGTATCGGCTGAAGAAGAGTATGAAGGTGTAGATATAGGCGAATGTGGCCTTGAAGCCTACCCAGAATTTACTGGCAAATAATAGACTCCTGCTAGTATTGTGGTTGGTCGAGTACTTCGGTACTCGGCCTTTTTTTTGCCTGCAAAAAAATGAAACCCCACTTAAAAAGTACTGTTATGTCTACGGACAGTTCCGTCCTGATTGCATAAAATCGGTGGCCAGGTGGCAGCCTGTTGAAGATATGATGACCATATTGGTGCAATAATTGCCTGATTTGTGGTAAAAAGACTGCCTAATCTGAAAGTATTAAAAAAACCACTATCCGGGAGTTCCAATGAAATTAATAAAGGCAATTATCAAACCTTTCAAGCTTGATGATGTGCGTGAAGCACTATCTGAAATCGGCGTAACAGGTATAACCGTGTCTGAGGTTAAAGGTTTCGGACGTCAGAAGGGACATACAGAGCTGTATCGAGGTGCTGAATATGTCGTCGACTTTCTGCCTAAAGTTAAAGTTGAAACTGTTGTTGATGATGATGCCGTTGAAAAAGTTATCGAAGCCATTAGCAAAGCCGCAAATACCGGAAAAATTGGTGATGGCAAAATATTTGTTTTGAATGTTGAGCAGGCGGTACGTATTCGAACCGGCGAAATTGGCAATGAAGCGCTTTAACAAGCAGCTTAACTAAATAATATAAACGAGTATGAATAACGATAATTTTAAGAGAAAAACTATGACAATTATTAATCGATTAATCTCTATTGGCGCACTGCTGCTATTACCAGTGATTGCTCAGGCAGATACTGTCGACACTGGTGATACCGCCTGGATTTTAACTTCAACTGCGCTTGTGCTGTTTATGACACTGCCGGGTCTGGCATTATTTTATGGCGGCCTGGTACGCGCGAAAAATGTGCTTTCCGTGTTAATGCAGTGTTTTTCCATTGCCTGTATTGTTAGTATTTTATGGGTAGTTTATGGTTATAGCCTGTCATTTGGCGATGGTGGCAGTATGAACGCCTGGATCGGCGGTCTGGATAATGCATTTTTAGCCAATGTGACACGCGACTCACTAAGCGGCACCTTGCCGGAAAGTGTATTTGTTATGTTCCAGATGACGTTTGCCATTATTACACCGGCGTTGATTATCGGTGGTTTTGCAGAACGCATGCGTTTTTCATCGATGCTATTGTTTAGTGTTATCTGGGTAAGCGTTGTTTATTTCCCGGTTTGTCACTGGGTATGGGGCGGTGGCTGGTTAGCTGAAATGGGTCTGCTGGACTTTGCCGGTGGAACCGTTGTTCATATTACAGCCGGTGTTGCTGCGCTGGTGGCAGCACTGGTAATGGGAAATCGAAATGGTTTTCCAACGACACCAATGATGCCGCATAACATGACCATGACAGTAACCGGTGCAGGCATGTTATGGGTTGGCTGGTTCGGTTTTAACGGCGGCAGTGCGGTTGCGGCAAATGGCGATGCGGGCATGGCGATGCTGGTTACCCATGTTAGCGCGGCCTGTGGTGCTTTAACCTGGGCGGCCATGGAGTGGTTGAAATATGGTAAGCCCAGCGCACTGGGTACGGTGACTGGAATGGTTGCCGGTTTAGGTACCATTACTCCTGCCTCAGGATTTGTTGGACCAATGGGCGCACTGGTGATTGGTATTAGTGCAGGAACTGTCTGTTTCTTTGCTACGGGCTTTATCAAACAAAAACTGAAAATTGATGATTCACTCGATGTATTTCCGGTACACGGTGTTGGCGGTATTTTAGGTACAATATTTGCGGGCATTTTTGTATCAGCAGGTCTGGGTGGCGCTGGTTTTGCCGAGGGCATGAACATGGGGTCTCAACTCGGTGTTCAGTTGATCGGGGTAGTGGCTGTTATTATATTTACTGCAGTGGTTACTTACGCAATACTTAAACTGGTTGATGTGCTAATTGGACTGCGTGTTAATGATGAGCAGGAAACTGAAGGTCTGGATATTAACCAGCATGATGAGCGGGGTTATATTTTATAATCAGGGAGGTGTGTCGCTACCTGTCATTCATGGCACCGCGACATACCGTCCATCCATGGACATACCGCACCGCCTTCCCTGGCTCCTTGCGAAATACCGTCCATCCATGGACATACCGCACCGCCTTCCCTGGCTCCTTGCGAAATACCGTCCATCCATGGACATAAAAAAGCCGGCATTAGCCGGCTTTTTTACTTGTTATAAAAATAGAGAAATTGATTATTAATGTAATCGATTAATAACAGCTTTGAAAGCATGATCAAATGCGGAGTGACCCATAATCATTTTCGTCTGGTTGTTAGCCACTTCATCATTAAATTCATCAAACGTTTTTTCTGTGATTAACTCACCTTTATGATTTACAAACATCAAATTGGCATCTTCAACAATAATAACGGATAACTTGCAGCGTCGAGGCGCTCTATCTTCGCCCATGTAAATCTGGAACCACATTCCCGGCATGATATTAGCGGGCATAGGTGTTTTATCCTGGATCTCTTCTTCTATAGGAGCTTCTTTAACCGGCTCTGCCTTACTGATTACTTCTTCAGCAATGGTGACTTCTTCTTCGCTGAAGTTTGCATCATCAATGTGCTCCTGCAGGGTCTTTTTGTAAGCGTCGATGACATTTTGAACATCTTTCCTGGAGTTGCTGGAGACATTTAAGTAGTCTTCCGCCTGTTTAAACAGGCTTTCTTTTTC
The DNA here is from genome assembly GCA_963711255.1 of uncultured Gammaproteobacteria bacterium. Lineage (GTDB taxonomy): Bacteria > Pseudomonadota > Gammaproteobacteria > SZUA-229 > SZUA-229. The sequence goes on from CAVQDO010000035.1 coordinate 160,247, forward strand.
GGTCTCCAGCTTTGCCAGGTCTTCAGCAGTAATGATGGGCTGTACACTATCAACAATATGTCTCAAGGTTAGCACCAGGTTTACCCACTCATTATTTTCTTTGCCGTTACTTAAATAATGATTGAACATTAACGTAGGCCAGCGTTTAAGAATAAGCGGATGCACCGCTTCAGGTAATGATTTTCCCGTGGTGGTGGCTCTCAGTGCTTTTAAAACCGTCGAACGTGCATGCTTGCGTAATAACTGCTTCTGTTCTTCTTCTTCTCTTGCCCGTGCGATATTTTCCTGTATCTCGATAAGTTGAGTCAGGTTTTCCAGCGCGGCCTGGAAAGTTTCGGTGGTTAAGTCATATTCGCCTAGAATAGTGCTAATTATTTTATCCAGGTGTTTATACATGTCATCATTGTGATCAGTGACACCAACACCTACTTCAGCAATTGTGTCGAGTAATAATCGAGCGGGATGGTCATCATAGATAAAAAATTCCTGATCGGACATGGATGCCTTAATAATAGGAATCTGTAACCTTAATAACAGTGCTTTAATTGCATCGGAAATGTCGTCGTCATCAATAATGGCATCAAATATTAATTCGATGAAATCGATGGTTTTCTCAGCAATTTGATTAATACGTTTGGTAACAGCGCCACCAGAGGTTTTTGCTATTTCGGCAAGTACCGCCTGTTTAATCGCTTCGCCATCAAACTGTACTGATTCAGGTTGAACGAATTGAGGCTGGCTCTGGAGCCCTGATAAAGCCTGAATAATTTCCTGGTGGCCAAAGTGCTGAGGTGTACTTACAGGATAAAACTCGCTGCTACTATCAGAAGATTTGTCTGCTGTTGATGGAGTGAAAGGAGCGCCGCCAATATAGTTGCCTAAAACGCGGCCTACCTGGCTGGCTGGCATGCCAACGGTATAATGTTGATATTCTGAGCCTTCAGCTGGCGGATTCTGTTCACCACCGTGACTGGCGGCATAGCTGCCGGGTGCGGCAACGCCAGTACCACCAGCGCCACCAACCGCGCCTCCAGATCCACCAGCACCAGCACAGGTCCACCCGCAGTACCACCAGGTCCACTAGCGCCACCAGCACCAGGTCCACCCGCAACACCACCAGGTCCACTAGCGCCACCAGCACCACCACCAGCACCACCACCACCAGCACCACCACCAGGTCCGCCAGCGGAGCCTCCAGGCCCACCCGCAACACCCCCAGGCCCGCCAGCGGAGCCGGGAACCCCCGAATTCATTGTTCCACCCGGTACATTTCCGCCATCACCGCCGGCTCCACCTGTTCCTGAGGCGCCCTGGCCCCCGGGTGCTCCAGCTCCGGCCTGGTAACCACCAGCCGATGAATGCCGATAAGTACCACCGGGTGTTGCTGTCATGGCAAAGCCACTAATATTATTGCCGCCAGCCGCGCCGCCTCCTGGCCCAGTGTTGCCACCGGCCATTCCGCCTGTTGCTCCTGCTGCAGGGCCCTGGCCCGCCGAACCCTGGTAGCCGCCGGCCTGACCCCCCATACCACTGTAACCTGAGCCATCATCAAACTGTTCCTGCTGATCCTGTGTCATGTTTTCATCCATAACAGGCGGGGCTTTTGGGCGTGAGCGTGTTGCCTGTTTTTGGGTGTGCAGTTTTATTTGTGGAAGAATGCCAGCGTCAATCAGCCGGTTATTAATTGAGTCGTATAGTGCGTCGAGTTTATTGGCGATTTCAACATCGAACATACGAAACAGAATTTTTTTGTTGGTATTATCAAATTCATCGCCCAGTGCGTCATTAAACGCCTGGCATATATTGTTAGGAACCAGTGCGTTCTTAGTGAATACCGTGCTTGTCTTGTATGCCAGGTGTTCAAGCCTGGCTTCGAGATGGGATAATTGTTCACGATATTTTGAAGCGGCACGCTCACTGATACCTTTAACCAGTACCATGCCCTCCATTTCATCCTGGTCGACAAGGCTTAACTCGCCTTCATCCTCTGACTTCTGCTCGATTTTTTTTGCTTCAAAGTCTCCCGCCGGTATCAGGTATTCCTTTATCTCTTTACTAAAATTAACGGCGATAACCGGTTTTTGAGTTCGCAGTTGATTCATCAACTCGAAATAACGTGCCTGTTCTTCGTTATTATCGGCAGCTTCCGACATATCAAACAGATCATCCTGAGCTGAATTCAGGAGCTTGGACATTAAATCGGTTAGACGAGTGGTCAGGTTGTTTCGTATATCAACAACCAGTTTGTCGTATTCGCTGATCTTGATAGTATTATTATTGTTATTATTTTTACTCATTTTAGAGGTGTGTCCATCGACTCTCGAATGTTATTTTACGGCAACAAATGTTTCTTCTCAGTAGATTATAGTCGGTGGTGAAGAAAAAACAGAGTCTTAATGTAAATTTTAGAATGTATATTGTTGTCAAAAAAGGTCTGATTTATTTGCAACTTAATTATATGCAACTATGCTTTTAAACTGAAATATCAATTATTTAGATAAATCCTGAAAATAATAATAATCGAATTTAAGATATGTAAGTGCCTATGAGTGATTCGCCCGATGAGAAACCTGAAATTTTAGTTGTTGATGATTCGAAGGTAATTCGACTTGCCGCCAGAAAGATGCTGGGTACTGACTATGAAATTCATTTAGCTGAAGACGGCCTTATAGGCTGGGAAATGATTCAGCAAAATAGCAACATATCCGTTGTCTTCACTGATTTGAGCATGCCAAATATGGGCGGTATGGAGCTGCTTGCTAAGGTAAGAAATTCAGATAATGAGCAGATTGCAGAACTGCCGGTTATTATTTTAACCGGTAATGATGATTCCGAAAGTAACAAAAAGGAAGTTTTTGATGCCGGCGCTACCGACTTTATCGGCAAACCTTTTGATTCTATTGCACTGCTTAGCAGGGCGAAATCTTATGCACGATTAAGCCGTAAAGTCGTCGAACTTGAAAAACAGAGCGGATACGACAATCTTACCGGATTATTCAATGCCAGTTCACTGGAGCAACAGGGAGCCAAGGCTTTTTCATTCTCAAGCCGTCACAAGTTATCAATCAGTACGATATGTTTCGAAATCCCCGATTTTCAGGCGTTCTTTTTAAAACACGGTAAAAATGTCGCGCAACATATTATTGTTGCTGTTGGTAAGCGCCTGAAAGAAGTCATGCGAGAAGAAGATGTTGCCGCACGAATGGGTGTTGCTAAATATATGCTGGTTTTACCAATGACAAACCGGCAAAAAGCAGAGATGGTTGTCGAGCGTGTTTGTGAAAATATCAAGAAGCTGGTATTCGATACCGGTAGTGAAAAGATTCGAGTTAATTTTACCGCCGGCTTTACAGCGCCGGAGAGTATAGACGGCCTTGAGTTTAAAGATTTGCAGCAGCGAGCAGAGGAGGCTTTGCAATCAGCGATATCCGCTTCAGAGCAATATGTCTGTTTTGATGATGTGGTTGAAGTTCAGGCAGAAGAAATAACCGAGCAGGATATAGAGCAGGCGTTTGCTCTCATCGTTAGCGGTGATTACTACCAGATTCCAGGTCAGCATATTCAGTCTGTCATTGATCGTCTGCAACCGTTTATTCAATATGCTGATGAGCAGTTGACGGATATATCAGATAACGATTCTGTAAGTGAAAACATTGTCGTTTAGCGTTATAGTTAAAAGCAGATGTCAGAGCAGGTAAAAGCAATTTCAGCACAGGAGGCATGGCAGATATGCCAGCGGGATCCGCGTGCACTATTGATCGATGTTCGTTCCAGTATGGAATTTTTATTTGTTGGCCATCCCAGGGGTGCTATCCATATACCCTGGATTGATGAGCCGGACTGGGTCATTAACGAACATTTTGTCACCGATGTTAGAAAGCTGGGGCTAGGTGGTTTACATGAGTCAAAAGATGACGTGCCTATTGTATTAATATGCCGCAGTGGTAACCGTTCAGCAGAAGCGGGGCAGGTACTGATTGAAGCGGGTATAAAAAAGGTTTACAACATCGAGGAAGGTTTTGAGGGCAAGCTGGATGAAGACCATCATCGCAGTGCGATTAATGGCTGGCGTTTTCAGAATTTGCCATGGGAACAGTGTTGACAAGCAGTAACAAATTACTAGTGCATTGAAATCGCGTCCGACGATTTCAGCCTACACTCCATCAATGGAGTTTAAAAATGAAAAACATACAAAAAACTGAAGAAGAATGGAAAGCCCTGTTAAGTGATGATGAATATCGCATCACTCGTGAGGCGGGTACTGAACCGGCGTTTACCGGTAAATATTATAATAATAAGGAAACCGGTATGTATCACTGCAAATGCTGTGGTGAGCCGCTATTTAGTTCAACTGAAAAATATGATTCCGGTTCTGGCTGGCCCAGCTTTTATGCGCCGGCGGAAGGCATGGCGCTGGATGAAATTAAAGATTCCAGCCATGGCATGATACGAGTCGAAGTGCGTTGCCCAAAATGTGATGCTCACCTGGGGCACGTGTTTGAAGATGGCCCGCAACCTACCGGTTTACGTTACTGTATTAATTCTGCTTCGCTGGATTTTGAGAATAAGGAATAAAGCGCTTTTCACCGCAGAGACGCGGAGGCGCAGAGAAAAGCTTTTATTCTGTAAAAGCCCTATTAATATTGTTTCCTCTGCGCCTCCGCGTCTCTGCGGTAAATAAGTTTTTAGCAACAACCGCCGCTGCGCCCCGGTTTCACCGCTTCAATAGTTGCAGATAAAACATAGTCTTCTACGCCTCGTCCCGGTGCCCAGTCCTTGATGAAGTCTTTTGATTCGTCTTTTGGTGCGATCTGAATCTGCTCGAAACCGTTTTCTTCGAGGATGCTCTGTAAATCTGCGATGAGTGAAGCGCCCGCCATACAGCCGGAATACAGGGCCAGGTCCTGTTTCATCTCCTCGGGTAATTCTGTGCTGGCAACAACGTCGGAAATAGCCAGTCGACCACCCGGCTTCAAAACACGGAGTGCTTCGCTAAACACCTGCTTCTTATTGGGAGAGAGGTTGATAACACAGTTAGATATAATGACATCGACAGTGTCATTAGCGACCGGAAGATGCTCTATTTCACCGAGACGGAATTCTACCTGGGTGTATTTGCCTTTTACCGCGTTATTTCGCGCCTTGGAAATCATGGTTGGTGTCATATCGATTCCAATGACGTGGCCGCTTTCACCGGTTTCTGCAGCGGCGAGAAAACAGTCAAAGCCACCGCCGCTACCAAGGTCCAGTATGGTCTCGCCTTTTTGAATAGCGGCAATAGCACGTGGGTTGCCACAGCCAAGGCCCATGTCAGCGCCTTCTGGCACATTGTCTAAATCATCATTGCTGTAACCTAAACGAGTTGATACCAGTGTATTGATGGCGGCATCGTCAGAGACGCCACAACAACTGGCCTGTTCTCCGCAGCCGTCACCATTATTGCTGGACTCAGCAACTTCGGTATAACTTTCGCGAACATTCTGACGTATTTCATCGGCTTGTTTCTGGTCTAATGGCTGATCCATATTGAGGCTCACTTATGTCTGGTTGTTATTGGAAAATAGCTGCTGTAACTGCGCCATCATTTCGGTGTTTATAGAACAAAATACCTGTTTGCCTTCACGTTTCATATGAATCAGGCCGGCACGGTTCAGTTCTTTGAGGTGATGGGAGAGTGTCGAAGGTGCAATATCGAGCTGTGAATCAAGGTCACCGACACAGCAGCTGAACACTTCATCGCTTGCGCAGCTGGCGCCGGGTGTGCAACAACTGGTTAAAATATTATATATTTTCAGGCGATGGCTGTTTGCCAGGGCTTTGAAAATATCAACAATTTGTTCTGGATTCTTTGTTAGATACTTCGACATGTTTCGAATTATAAATGTATAATTTTTAATTGCAAGCTATTTATTTGCGTTATTATGCCTGTGCGCTATAAAATTTTCGTTAATGTCACGCTAGCAATAGTTGTTGATGTACATGCCGATTTTCTCTATTCAGTCTCTGTATTCAGTTACTGGATTCCGGGGCTGTTTCAGAGGCCAGGCCGGGCGAACTGGCGGCGCGACGTTGAATTGATATCCATAGAGAGAGTAATGCAAGAGCAATTATCCGATAAAGAAAAGCATAGACTTGAAGAAAGATTATTTGAGTTAAGACAGGAGCATCGAGATCTGGATGATGTCATCAATCGGCTGTTGCTATCTCCAGATATCGAGGAATTGCAACTTAAGCGGTTTAAAAAACGCAAATTAAAACTAAAAGATACAATCTCGCAGCTGGAAAATGTATTAATTCCTGATATTCTGGCGTAAGTTTTCACTGTGGCCGGACTCATTTATGCAGTTTTGTATATAGCAGAATAACTCTGTCGTTGATAATATCAAATCTCGTCATAGCCTCTGCATAGCGCTCTAAACTATTGGTATTAAGTTTAATACCAGTGAAAAACTATAAATTTATTTTTGTTAGCAAAATTTAGTAAAGGTGGTTTGTGAATTATTGTTCAGCCTGTGGCGAGAAAGTCACGTTTGTTATTCCGCAAGGCGATAATCGGCATCGTTTTGTCTGCCCAGGCTGTCAGACGATACATTATGAAAACCCAAAAATCGTTACCGGTTGTATTGCTGAATGGCAGGATAAAATTTTGATGTGTAAACGTGCCATTGAGCCAAGGCATGGTTTATGGACTTTACCTGCCGGCTTTATGGAAAATGAGGAAACTAATTTACAGGGCGCTGCCAGGGAAACGGCAGAGGAAGCCAACGCTAAAGTTGAAAATATGCAGTTATTCTGTGTTTTCAGTATCGCCCACATAAACCAGGTTTACACCATGTATCGCGGCGATCTTGTTGCTGGAGAGGCCAGTCCGGGTGAAGAAAGCCTGGATGTGGCACTGCTAACAGAGAGTGAAATACCCTGGCGGGAGATAGCCTTTCAGGTGATTCATGAAACACTTAAGTTGTATTATCAGGATAAAAAACAGGGTGTTGTAAAAACACATTACGGCGACATTATTAAACAAAGCGCCAACTCGTACATCGTTAATTATTCCTGAGTTTCACTATTGGAAAGATCAAATATTTTTTAATTCAATATTTCCCATAAAGTGAATTTCATTCTCGGCTTTCAATTTAAAAATTAACTGGTAAAAACTTAGCTCATTCTCCAGTGACTGGATGATGGTTTCGGCCTTTCTGAAGCCGTGTTGCTCTCCTGCAAAATATTGTGCCGCCACCGGCAGTCCTTTCTTATTCAATGCATCAAACATTTGTTCTGCCTGCTCTTTGGGTACAACATTATCTTCCATTCCCTGAAAAAAAATCACCGGGCAGTTCAGGCTGTCTGCATGGTTTATTGGTGAGCGCTGGTCATACAGGGTTTTGCTTTCAGGGTACGGACCGATAAGGCGGTCCAGATAGCGTGATTCAAATTTATGTGTATCTTCCGCCAGGCTGTTTAACTCTGAAATGCCATAGTAGCTGGCACCGGCTGAGAATACGTTCTGAAACGTTAAAGCCGCTAACACGGTGAATCCGCCAGCACTGCTGCCACGAATAATTAGCTGGTCTTTATTCGCCATACCCTGCGCAACGGCATAGATTGCCGCATCACAGCAGTCTTCGACATCAAGCTGTCCCCATTTTCCGCTAAGACGATTACGATAGTCTCTGCCGTAGCCGGTACTGCCGCTGTAATTAACATCGAGAAGGGCAAAACCTCGTGACGTCCAGAACTGTTTTTTAGGATCAAGCGCAATACCGCTTTGACCTGTCGGCCCGCCGTGACAGATTACGATTAAAGGTGGTGGCTCATTGTTATCGCTGCAATTAAGTGCGGCATAGAAATTGGCATAAACGGGCTGATTATGACGGTTGATAAAACTCACCGGACGGGCGCTAGAATAGCAGCTTTTTGCTATGTCTAACTGGCAGGAGGATTTAATTACTGTTTCTGTTAATTGTTTACTTTCGATATCAACGATGGCTGATATCAGCTGTGGAAATTCTGTACCGGAAGCAGCGATATAACATAGCTTGTGTTTATTCTTTTTGTCGGAGCGGCCATTGGCCGTTAATGAAAAAAAGTCCTGCCAGGGTGTTTGCAGTGTACACAGTGATGGCTGATTATTAATTGCCAGCAGTGCGAGTTTAATTTCAGTTTTAGATTGATAGCGGCAAACAATGTGTTGATCATCAATAAAAGCATAACTGGACTGTGCAAATATCCATTGCGGCAAGCCAAAGTCTTTTTCACCTTCCGTCAGGGCCTGAAGTTGGGCTTCAGGCTTTTTATCCAGGTAACGATACAGGTGCCACCAGCCGGTATCATCTGAAATAAAGTGCAAAATGTCATCCGGTGACCACTGTGGCTGAAAAGTGGATATATTCTCAGCACCGGCAATATGTTTTTTCGCTATGATCTGGCCTTTGTCTCCCAGTTCGGCTAGCCATAACTGGTTCCCATCCCATGGCATGTTCGGGTGGTTCCAGCACTGCCAGCATAACTGGCTGGCAGTGCTGTTGAGCCTGGGGCTGGCATAAAAATCATATCCTTCTTCCAGGGTATTTATTTCATTTAGACGGAGATCTATAGTAACCAGTGAATTTGTCACCTGCTGATTTTCGTGTGTTTCGCAGACAGCAAGCAATCGGTGCTGTTGCGGGTCATAACAGAAATCGGCGAAGCGTTTGTTTGTTTCCGTGGTAATACGTGTGATCTTTTGCCCGTTGATGCAATAAATGTCCTGATCACTGTCATTGATAAAGTATATTTGCTGTTTACCAAGGCAGTAGCTGCCGCCGCCATATTCATGCACTCTGGAACGGGCGCTGTAAGGTGCGGGTAGGACATCCCGGCATGTGCCATCAGTCGCTTCGACAATGACACATCGTCCTGCTTCCAGTGGTCGGCATTCGATGTAATAAATAGAATTATCGCCATATCTGGTCTGGTCAATAGAAATGCTGTCACTGACAATGAGATCTGACGAAATGGCCGGTAGCTTACTGATTGGCGGATTATTGGCTGAATTTGAGCAGTCTTTATTATTAGATGTCATTATTTATCGGTAATAATAGAAATTAATGGTTGGGACGGCTATTCTACTAAATATGAAACATTGTCTGTTCGTTAACTGTGAAACTTCATTAGCCCGTAATCGCTGGCGGGTATAGCTCATGTTATTAGAGATTGCTGGACTACTGGTCATTAGTGGTATTTTGTTGCTGATCATCGGTATCTTTATCGCGCGGCAATATACCTTGCGATCCAAGCTTGTCACGGCCTTTCTGGTTATTCTATTAACCTCGCTAACCGTTTTATCGTTACTTGATGGTTACATTATGGGTGAGAACCTGACCAGTGGTGCGAATAAGGCATTAAGCGCATCGGCGAGAAGTTATGCTGATCGAATAGATCAGTTTAATCGTCAGAACTCCAGGTATCTGAAAACTGAAGCCAGCCTGCCCGTAATAAACCATTTTCTTACGCGGCGGGCAGAGCCGCCGTTTAATCGCCAGGCTATCCTTGAAATATTACGTGCCTTGAAATCACGACAGAATGAAGTGATTACTTCTTACGCGATATTAGATACTCAGGGTATAAATATACTGGATACAGAATCGGCCAATATCGGTATCAATGAAAGCAGGAATGAATATTTTTCGGTATATATTAATGCCAGTAATGATGGCCAGCGACTGGACAGTTATCGATCGCCCATCCTGTTTAACGATGTAAGCCCGGTTATTGTGTTTAGCAGTGCGATAAATGACCTTTCCGGAAATTTTATCGGCGTGTTAAGAGCGAAATATGACGCGTCATTTATTGCCAGTTTGTTTGAGCGAACAAAGGGCATGGTGGGGCAGGGTTCATTTGCTGTGCTGCTTGATGAGAATAACCTTCGACTGGTTCATGGCAGGCGCAGTGATCTGCAATATACGCTGGCAGTGCGTCCTGATGAGGAAAAATGGCAGCAGCTAATTAAAAACAATAGATTGCCTGAAGATGTTTCTGACGCATTTGTCGAACATGTTGAGTGGGTGAAAAAAGTTGAGTCAGCCAGTATTAGTTCTCCTATTATCGAAACGGAGTTTTACGGTCTGGGTACGGCGACGTTCTCCTCTGCTATCGTCAAACTTGATACATCACCGTGGACCATTATTGTCTCGCTACCGCAAGATGTATTTTTAGAGCCGGTTCAATCACAAACCAAGAGCACATTCTTTCTTGTAGTTATCATCGCCATTATTGTTGTTTTAATTGTAATGGCAGCAACACAGTTATTGCTTGGCCCAATTAGGCGGTTAACCTCGGTTGTTAAAATGATTGCCAGCGGTGATATGAGCGTAAAGGCAAATGTAGAAGCAGATGATGAAATTGGCAGCCTGGCAAATGCTTTTAATGATATGACAAAAAATATCAACAATTTGATTGTTGATCTGGAAGCAGAAGTTGGCAGTCATAAACTGACGGCGGAGCACCTGAATAAATTGTCCCAGGCGATAGAGCAAAGTCCGGTATCGGTAATGATCACAAACCTGGATGAAGAAATCGAATATGTTAATCCGCAGCTATGCAAAATCACCGGTTATACAGAAGAAGAATTAATCGGCGGTAATCCGCGTATATTAAAATCCGGACATACACCTGAAGTTTTGATAAAAAATATGTGGAACGCAATTACAACCGGGCAGTCATGGACGGGTGAGCTATATAACAAAAAGAAAAATGGAGACCTGTTCTGGGAAAATGTCACTATAGCGCCGATTAAAAATAAGGAAGGCAAAAGCACGCATTATATGGCGATCAAGGAAGATATTTCGATGCGCAAAGATTATGAAGACCGCTTATTATACCAGGCCAGTTACGATAAGCTGACCGACCTGCCAAACAGAACCCTTGCCTATGACAGGATTCAACAGGCTATAGTAAATGCTATTCGTCAACAAAAGAAAATTGCATTGCTTTATCTGGACTTCGATCACTTTAAAAATATTAATGATACCCTTGGTCACGGCGCCGGCGATGAGTTTCTCAAGTCAATGGCCGGCAGATTAAAAAGCTGTGTGCGTGACTTTGATACAGTGGCACGTCTCGGTGGCGATGAGTTTTTAATAATGCTGCTTGAGGTTGATGGTGCGAAGTCTATTCCGTTCGAACAGGTGATAAAACTTAAAGCTGAAGAACTGTTACAAGCTGTGTCCGCGCCGTGCCTGGTCCAGGAAATGGAGTTTTCAGTAACCGCAAGTGCCGGCATCGCTATTTTTCCGCAGGACGGCGATGATCCTCACGCATTATTGCGTAATGCAGATACAGCCATGTACCGGAGTAAGCGTAAAGGCAGAAACACCTATGAAGTGTTTACCCCGGAAATGGGTGACGTGATAATGAAGCGCGTCGAAATCGATAATAAGTTGCGCCACGCATTAGATAATGGTGAGTTCTATCTTAAATACCAGGCCTTGATGGATGCAAGAAGCCAGGAAATTATAGGCGCAGAGGCCTTGTTGCGCTGGGAAGACAGTGACCTGGGTGAGATTTCTCCAGAAGAGTTTATCCCGCTTGCCGAAGAAAGCGGTCTTATTGTCGATATTGGAAACTGGGTTCTCGATGAAGCGCTGAGCCATGTTAAGAAGTGGCGAGATAATGCAGACTATAAAGATTTTTATATGGCAATCAACTTATCCAGTCGTCAATTTAGAGGCAAGGATATTGTAAAAAATATTGCTGGAAAACTGGAGGAGTATCAATTGCCCGGTTCCAGCCTTGAGTTAGAGGTGACTGAACGCCTGTTGATGAAAGATGTACCGCATGTGGTTAACATACTAAATCAGTTTAAAGAGTTAGGTATTCGCTTATCAATTGATGATTTTGGTACGGGGTATTCATCGTTAAGTTATTTAAAACGTTTCCCGTTTGATGTTCTAAAAATTGATAAGGCATTTATTTCTGATATTGGCGAAGACCCGGATGATACCGCTTTATGCGATGCAATTATCGCTATGGCGCATAGCCTGGGGCTAAGTATTATTGGCGAGGGCGTGGAGAGCAGGCAGCAGTTTGATTTTCTAACCGAACGTGGTGTCGAAACGATACAGGGATATTATGTAAGCGAGCCGATGATCAATGAAGAGTTTTTGAAGTTTATCGCTATTTCAGACTGGCTGGGCTCAACCGCATAAAACAGATTTTTATTTGTTGTTTGCCAGGCGTGGGGCGAATAATAGTCCCGCGATTAATAGCAGTGTTATATAAGATATGCCGCCAAACAGATCCGAGAAACTGTCATCATCACTTTCACTGGAAGTATTAATACCGGCACTGGAAAAGTTAATGGTTATTGCCTGATTTGCTGACATAGTAATAACTTCAACAGAGCTTTCACTATTTTCTTCAACTGTACCCAGGTAACTTACTTCGGCTATTGGGTGTGGGCTGATGAATGAAATATCGGTAATAGACAGTGAGTAGGGGCCAACACCGGAGCCCCCGTTAAATAACGGGTTAATCGAATTGGCATGCAGGGTGTAACTGCCTGCCGGTAGCAACATTTTATAGTAACCATTGCCCTGCTTAAGGTAATCCGAAACAATGCTAAAGGTTTCTCCGCTAGTGGTGTTTTCAGCCCATATATTGGCGCCTAATAGTGCCTTACCGGTTTCGTCGGTGAATTGCCCCTGCAGGGTGCCATAAACAGTACTGACGCTGGCAGCAGGGTAGAGACTGGAAAGTGCACTGATATCATCGGAGTGTAAACTTTCTGTATTGCGGCAGACAAAGGGATACATTAAGGGATAGTTGTCACGACTGCTGGTTGTGCATATACCCGGTGATGAGAATATCGATTCACTGTTGTCAATATTGACCTGGCTATGGTCAAGGCCAAAAAAATGCCCGATCTCATGCGCAATCAGCAGTTTATAATCGGTATTGGTAAGCCCCAGGTCTCGACCATTGATGACGGCATAGCCTTCGCTGAAATAGCTGGCACCTGTTATCAGGATAGACGCAGCAAACCCGATAGTCGACTCGCTTTGATTGGCGCCAAAAAAAGCATCAATAATTTCACCATTATCATCATAGACTATGGGATTTAAATTGTCATTGGCATTAAATACGGTGCCAGCAGTATTTGGCAGATAAAGATTATAGTTATCAATATTTATATCAACATTTATTAAGCTTTCATTAATGTTGAGGTTGATAGTTGAAGTGTTTACCTCATTCCATAAATTAAATGCTTCTTGCAGGATGGTGTTGGCGACTGCATTGGATGTGGCGCCTAGATCACCTTCTTCTACATGAACGGTAATGGCCGGGTTTTGGTAAGTGACGGGCGTATTACCACTGGGGCCTTCCAGAATGAGCGGGCCGCCTGCAAATGACAGACTGCTGTAAGCAATAAATACAATGCTGCTATAAAAGGAATTAAATTTATTCATAAACTTTATTATTGTGCGTTGAAGGCACGAACGGTATTAATAAAATCATTAATACGTGATTGTGCAGGCTTTTCAGTATTAACCGCCAGCGGTAACTGTGCAGTTAATGTTTGTCCCGCCATGTTTCGACCATTAGTTACAGTTTCTTCATCATCAACGGTTATTACAGAAAAGCTGCCCTGGTGTAAGCCGAGCGGGCTGCTAAAACCCAGCCTGGATTTTTCTGGTAAAAATACCACGTAACGGTAGCCGGTTGTAAATTCAGGAACGCCATGAACGCGAAGAGCCATCTTGCTTTCTTTAAGGTGGCCGCCTATCTGTTTGATGGTATGTGTGCCAGCACTGTTACCTTTTATTAATTCGATAACCCTGAACGTGGTAAAGGTGGCAATCTGACCGCTTTGCTTATCCTCTTTTACCTCGTTATTAATCACTTCACCATGGAAAATTAATGTTGCACGCGTTGACAGCTGCTCAAGGGTGAGTGGTAACAGACTTGTTGCCGATACTGAAAATGTACTCAGTAAATTGATCAGCAGGCAGAAAAAAATGGAATAACGTTTCATATAAATACTCGTGATTGCCGAAAAGGTAATGTCAGGCTATATCTGGGACTAATTATATATAAGTATGTTCCAGATGTTCAGTAGATATACTGTTTATGATTGATTTGTATCAGTTTTAATAAAAATGTCTGTTTTACTCTTCACATCCGGCGCTGGCAAGCTGGCCACTACTCAGTAGTTCTTCAGTAAAACCGAACTTTTTAGGGTCTGTCAGTCGCTGCGTATAAATGATGCCGTCAAGGTGGTCGCATTCATGCTGCACAACCCTGGCATGGAAGCCTTCAGCCGTCACATCAATGGCATTACCGGCGGCATCAAGGCCGGTATAACGAATACGGTTAAAGCGTGAAACCATACCGCGCATGCCGGGCACACTTAGACAGCCTTCCCAGCCACTCTCCTGTTCATCGGATAAGTGAGTAATAACGGGGTTTATCAGCACGGTTCTGGGTACGGCGCTACTGTCAGGGTATCGTGGATTAGTATCAAAGCCAAAAATAACCAGGCGCAGGCCAACGCCAATTTGGGGAGCGGCGAGGCCAGCACCATCTTCGGCTTTCATGGTGTCAAACATATCCTCAATTAGCGTATCCAGCTGAGGGGTATTGAATTCAGTGATCTCCCTGGCTACCTGTAATAGCCGGGGGTCGCCAATGCGTAAAACTGCCTGTATAGCCATGATTTTTGTTGTGGTTATCTGAATTTGGTAATTATGATAAAATGACGATTCTATTTAGCTATTCAAGTGAAGTAAAGGCTTCATTTTATTGAGAATTATGTCTACAGCAAGTCCTACAGTTGAGCAACAATTATTACGCACCAGAAAAGTCATGGAAGCATTAGATGAGTGGGGGTTGAGCGGCGAGCAAATACTTGTGGTACTGGATTTCCCTGATACGGAGCGCAGCCGGCACCTGGCAAAATATCGCAAAGATACTCCGTTTCCCGAAAATGAAAGTGTTGCCAGCCGGGTACAATTTTTACTTGGCATTATTGATGCCTTGCGTACCACCTATCCAAGAAACTTACAGATGGGTGCGCGCTGGATGGCAGAGCCGCACGTGCGCTTAAAAAACCGCTGCCCGCTACAGGCAATGCTGGAAGACGGTGAGACGGGTGTAGTCGCTGTGCTGTCCGAGCTGGATTGTGCTTACGCCTGGGAACTGAGCGGTTCTAAAATAAATTAAGTGGTAAATAGTTTTTTGCTCTTTCTTTTCTGAATTATTTACGATATTTTAATATTGCCAAACGGACTATGGGTCTGGATATTCACCACAATGGTTTCTTCCAGTGGTAATTCATTAGCGTCTATATGCGGCTGTAGCTGCTCACATATCTGTAATATTGTTGTCATACCCTGTCGATTTGCATCCGATTCGTCCAGCAGATGTATTTCATTAATTTATGTTTTGATAAAATCCTGAAAAGCTTCTGTTTGCTGAGGCAACGTTAAAATTCTAAAACCTGCTTTAAAGTTAAGGTGCAATTCACGACCACCGGTGTCGTTATCAATTACGCCAATAGTAAGTGGACCTGTTATTTCCATTTTTTACCTATAGATTTTTTTTGATTAGTTCGTAAGCTTTGCGGATTTCCTGTGTTTTTTCCGTCGCCAGTGCGATCATTTCATCAGGTAATCCTTTGGCAACCAGTTTATCAGGGTGGTGCTGGCTCATTAAGCGGCGATAGGCTTTTTTAACTTCAGCTTCGCTGCTGCCCTTATCTACACCGATTATTTTATATGCCTGGCTAAGTGTTAAGCTGTTATTGATGCTGGCTTCAGTGTTATTGGCTATGTTAAATAAGTGCTCAATTTCCTGCCGGGAAAAACCAAGAATTTCGCCAATGGTATAAAGAATGCGTTTTTCGCTGGCATCGATTTTTCCATCGGAAAGTGCAGTGGCAATTTGAATTTCGACAAACATCTGAATCAGGTTGCGACGACGATGACATTCTTTTTTAAATTGATGCAGTACAGCTTCTAGCGGAAAATCTGCGGCTTTTCCCTGGTCAAAAAATTTAATGGCGGCTTTGCGTTGGTCTGCGGACAACTGCATTTGCGCCATAATATCTTTAGCGGCAGTAATTTCTTCGTTACTAACCTGGCCATCAGCTTTGGCAATATGGCCCATGACAGAGAAAGTCGTGGTAAAAAAAGCGGCCTGCACACGTTCCTGGTCGCCAAGATCGATACGGTCGCCCATTTTTATGCCGCGATCAAAGTTACCACCGAGCGCAGCGCCGATGATTGCACCTAACGGCCCGCCAAAAACAAAGCCTAATGTACCGCCAATAAATGTACCCCACCAGGCCATCACTTTTTCCTCAATTATAAATGTGTTGTGTGATTCTACCACTTAACACGGGTGTTGAACTATGGTCGCAAGCGGTTACGGAAATAGAAAGTCGAGTCTTGGTGGTTGTTATTGCAGGGTAGGTTTATTTTTGCAATGCATTAATGTGCAGTGCCAGCATATCAAGGATCTGCTCCATGGTTTCGGACTCGAGTAACAGCTGTTTCTGTTTGTTGCTGATTGGCAGCAACTCACTGAGTCGATAACAAATATCAGCACTGTTATTAAAGTTGACCTGGTCTTTATAGCGTTCAGCGTATGGGTGTTGTAATAATTGCTTAAGGGTATCAGCAAGCGGCTTAAAAGCTTCCGGCAAAGCAGGGTTTTGCTCAATGCTTGAGTTCAATCGAACAGCTTCTGCAAGCAGCAGGCCATCATCTCTAACACTGCTGCCGGAAAGTTTAACGCGATATTTTGCTTCTATGGTTACACCCAGTAATCCGTTCGGCAGTGATTCCCAGTCAATAATTTCTACATAACAGCCTGTGCAGTATATTTGCGGCGTTGCGCCGACTTCTTTGCCATCACTGATTAAAACGATGACAAAGCCGGTTTGTTGTTTCATGCAGTCTTTGATCAAACTTAAATAACGTTGCTCAAAGATTTGTAAGGGAAGTATGCTGCCGGGAAACAGTACCGTGTTTAAAGGAAATAATGCGTGTTTCATGTTTATATTATGAATCTTCTGGCAGCGTCTGTGTAGGGTTAAATTATATGCATGAATCAGTATTTAAACATCAGTCTGTACGCGATATGGCCTGGGCTATTTCCAGTCCGCCATTGATTGTGCAGTCATCGAACCACTGCGTCTGGCCAGATAGCCGGTGGTACCGGGCAATTTATAATAAATCAATACCATGGTTACGGCATGTAGATGATGATCCCTCTGAGCTGGATGCTCTACTTGGCAGTCAGAATGATCGCCGACTGGGTAAATATTTTGAAACCCTGTGGTTTTACTGGCTCAGTCACCAGCCGGATTATGAGATTGTTGAAAATAATGTGCAGATTATTATTGATGGTGAAACGCTTGGTGAAATAGATTTTATTATTTACGACAAACTCACGAAACAGACGATTCACTGGGAGTTAGCGGTAAAATTTTATCTTGGTGCTGGTGATACCAGTAAAATGCGAAACTGGCACGGTCCAAACTTGCGAGATCGTCTGGATATTAAAGTCGATCATCTGTTACATCGGCAAAGCCTGCTCAGTAAAGATAAACGGGTGGTGCAATGGCTCAAACAAAAGGGAATAAGGATTGATGCCTGTGCAGTTATATTGAAGGGTCGGCTTTATTTTCCCTGTCGTTTGATGGCGGAATATGGGGGCTTAGACGACGGGGTATTGCCGCAATGGTGTCCGCCTGACCTGTTAACTGGCTTGTGGTATAAAGTCTCTCAGTTTGAGCAGGAATTTGATGCTTGCCAGCAGTTTTTACCCCTGATAAATAGTGGCTGGATGGAAAGTATATCGACACTAAAAGTAAGTGAATGGCAGAGAAAATCAGACTTATTTAAGACTATTTCTAAAAATGGGCTGCGCTTACCACTGCACGTTCAGTTAAAAAATCCTCGCCACAGCGGGGATAGAGCCTTTTTGATGGAAGAAAACTGGCCGCAAAAAAACACATGACAAAGTTACAGGTTTTATATTCCATTTTAATTTAACTTGGTTATAATACGTACATGGAAAATTTAACTATTACATTCCCCCTCGAGCGTAGCGAAGTTGTTTCAATGCTGCAGCAATTTAAAATTTCACCAACACGGCAGCGTGTTGAGATCGCTGAGTTTTTATTTCAGCGGCCACAACATCTATCCGCTGAGAAAATCCTGGATGGCGTAACAGAAGCCGGTAATCGTGTATCACGTGCTACGGTTTACAATACCATGGGCCTGTTTGCTAACAAGGGTGTGGTACGGGAAGTGTTGATTGATAGAGAGCGGGTATTTTATGACTCGAATCCGGTTGTTCATCAACACCTTTACAATGTTGATACCGGTCAGTTGACTGACATCTATGATGCCGAAGTTGATATGGTATCCGCACCCGATTTGCCGGAAGGTTTAAAGATTATCGATACTGATATAGTTTTTAAAGTGTCATCGAAATAATGCATTAGTGACTTATTAGTCAAATAAAAAAACCTGCTTAAGCGAAGCGTAAGCAGGTTTTTTTAACGAATCAGCCTGTCTGTGGAAATTCAGGCCAGGTCAGACGCCAGTGAGTCGCGAATATTGTCAGCTACAGGGCTAACGGTTTCGCGGTAATTTTCATGATCGACACCGGCAGAAATACTGGCGCCGCTTTTTACTGCATCACACATGGCCTCATTCAGTTCGAAGCGCATAAAGTGCACGGCCGAGGTTTTTTCTTCGTTATCGCGCTCCAGGTCTTCATCCGCAATGGCGTAGACTTTTTCAAAGCCATCGACCTGCATCCAGACTAAATCTTCAATACCAATAAGGCGTGATAGCTGTCGTTGTCGCTCTTCAACTTCCGGGTACTGAATTAGCATTGTTGCTTTCCAGTTGCTGCCATCCGGGATGAGCGGATTATAGGCATCCAGTTCTTCCTGAATGCCTGCAGCATCAAATATTTTTTCCGTTTTCAGCATTTCCTGAACCTGGTACTGCATTATAAGCCTGTCTTCAAATGACAGTAACAAGTGCTCACCAAGTTCCAGTCGACGATTTTTTTTATGCGCCATAATTTTCTGGCGAAATTTATCGCGCATCTCAGAATATTCTTCCAGGCTATAAAGGTCGTTGCGAGTTAGTTTTGTCATGCGTTATATGTTCTAAGTTTGATTAAGTTGACGGTTTTCGTATTAAATATTATAAGCTTTTCTTACAAGTGAAATAGGATGAATCGGCTTGCTGCCATCTGCCAGCCCGGCCTCAATATGATGGCCGGCCATAGCGCAATCACTGGTGTATACATCGGCGCCGTTTTGTTTAACCTTGTTGACCACGGGTTTACATATTTTCATCGCGGTATCATGAGATTCACTTTTGAATGTATAAGTTCCGTCGTGCCCTGAGCAGCGTTCAATCGGTAAAACTTCGGTTTCAGGAATCAGGTTTAGCAGGTCGCGTGTTTTCATGCCGATTCGCTGAACACGTTGATGACAGGCCACGTGATAGGAAACCTTGCCCAACGGATTTTTGAAATCCGTATTCAGTACGCCTGCTTTGTTGCGTAGCATCAGGTATTCAAAAGGATCGTACATTGCCTGCTGCACCTTTATCACGTCGGCATCATCTGGAAACATTAAAGGTAATTCCTGTTTGAACATTAATGTGCAGGAAGGCACCGGCGTGACAATGTCCCAGCCTTCAGCAACAAGTTGCGCCAGGATTTTTATGTTGGCATCTTTGGCTTTGCTCACTGCATCCAGATCGCCCAGCTCAAGTTTTGGCATGCCGCAGCACTGTGTATTTTGAACCAGCTGTACCTGCAGATTATTATGCTCAAATACCTTGATCAGGTCTTCGCCAATCTGGGGCTCGTTATAGTTGCCGTAGCAGGTGGCAAACAGGGCAACCTTTCCGGTGGTATTGTCTGTTGCCTGCGCTGTGATACTCGCAGGCGTGCGTTTATTGTCGCGTTTAACGAGGGTGTTACTGTCGTAGGCCGGCAGCTGTGCATCCGGGTGTATACCCAGTGTTTTATCAAGCAGTTTTCGACTGAATGAATTTTTGTTTATGGCATTAACCGTTTGGGTAATGACCGGGATAGTGGCGAATTTACCAATAGTGTCGGCTGAGGTAATAAGTCTATCGCGGACTTTGCTGTCACCTTTTTTAAATTTAATGGCTTTGGCGCGCAGCATCAGGTGCGGGAAGTCAACATTCCATTCATGTGGTGGTACATACGGGCATTTGGTGAGGTAACACAGGTCGCAAAGATAGCAGTCATCAACTACTTTCCAGTAATCTTTTTTAGCGACACCATCGACTTCAAAAGTATCTGATTCATCAACGAGATCAAACAGGGTAGGAAAAGAACCGCACAGACTCACGCAGCGGCGGCAGCCATGACAGATATCAAAAACTCTTTCGAGTTCATTGAATAAATTGTCCTCTTCCCAGAATTCAGCCGTGTCCTGACCTAGCGGGTGTCGAGTGGGGGCTTCTAAGCTGCCTTCTCTTGCCATAATGTTAACCTGTTAATGCGATAGTGTTGTACTGAGAATTTATAAAGGAGTTAAAAAAGGCCAGCCGTGTAATGACTGGCCTTTTATTGGCATAAACGAACTAAACCGATTATTCCATGTTATCCAGTGCTTTCTGGAAACGGTTAGCATGTGAACGCTCAGCTTTAGCCAGCGTTTCAAACCAGTCAGCGATTTCGTCAAAGCCTTCATCGCGAGCTGTTTTAGCCATACCCGGGTACATGTCTGTGTACTCGTGAGTTTCACCGGCAATTGAAGCCTTAAGGTTGTCATTGGTGCTACCGATAGGCAGGCCTGTTGCTGGATCGCCTGTTTCTTCAAGATATTCCAGGTGACCGTGGGCATGGCCGGTTTCGCCTTCCGCGGTTGAGCGGAATACTGCAGAAATATCGTTGTAGCCTTCTACGTCAGCTTTTGCAGCGAAATAAAGGTAGCGACGGTTTGCCTGTGATTCACCGGCAAAAGCATCTTTCAGGTTTTGTTCTGTTTTGCTGTCTTTTAATCCCATCTTATTATCTCCGTAGGTTTAATCATAAAAAATGGTGCAGCAGAGTGTACACCAATTTAAGGTTAGAATTATTCTAAAATGGTGGATATGTCATGTCAACGTTTAAGCGACTATTTTGTCATATTTTTCTCTGCGATTAGCCTGAATCCGAGTACGGAATAAGCACTATCAGATGCATTAGCAGCGCAATATGCCGGGTGGTTCGGGTGAGGCGCGCAGTGATACAAGTCGCCACGGCGGACTCTTTATACTGTCATTCTCAGTTCCACCGGTACAGCCCTATATTTTTCATGTCATGACCTTTTTTAGGGTGTATTGATATCGACAATAACTTATCATTCGGGTTCATTACTATTTAATTAATCGCCTGGCGGGTTGTTCCCGGTGCCCGGCGATTTCAATCGGAGTTATTCTCATGACACGCGAAGTAGATGTTGCCATTTTAGGTGCCGGCAGTGCCGGCCTGTTTGCCTTATCCCAGGTTAAAAAACAAACAGATAACTATGTACTGATTAATGGCGGTGAACTGGGTACTACCTGTGCGCGCGTTGGCTGTATGCCATCCAAGGTACTGATTCAGGTGGCCGAAGACTTTCATCGTAAGAGTATTTTTGAGCGTGAAGGTATTGATGGCGCAGAAGAACTTTCGCTTGATGTGCCTGCCAGCATGGAACATGTGCAGGATTTACGCGATGTTTTTGTCGATAAAACGCTGGGGGTTACCGATGGTATGGATGACGCCCATCTGATCGATGGCTACGCCCGGTTTATTTCAAACGACACGGTAGAAGTCAATGGCGAACAGATAAAAGCCAAAAGCATAATAATTGCTACCGGTTCGACGCCGGTTATACCGTCTGCATGGCAGAGTTTCTCTGATGACATCCTTACTACCGACGACTTTTTTGAGCTGGAAGATCTGCCGGCATCAATGGCGGTTATAGGCCTGGGCTCAATAGGGCTGGAAATTGGACAGTCATTGCATCGCCTGGGGGTAGAAGTTGCGGCGGTTGATCAGCTAAATACTATTGCCCGACTGGATGATGACAAGGTCAATGAACTGGCTATTCAGGTTATTGGAAAAGAATTCCCGCTGTGGCTGGGTCAGGCGGCGACACTGGAGAAAGTTGATGCGGGCATTAAGCTAACAGTCGGTGAAAACACGCTAGTGGTTGATAAAGTTCTGGCCAGCCTGGGCAGAAAACCCAATCTTGAAAATCTAAACCTGCAGGCTACCGATATCGCACTCGACGAACAGGGCATACCGGTATTTGATCCCCTGACCATGCAGCTTGGTGATATGCCAATATTTATTGCCGGCGACGTTAACGCTGACCGCCCGATATTGCACGAGGCCGGACATGAAGGCCGCATCGCCGGTTATAACGCGGTGCATCAGCCAGTGGCAAAATTTAAGCGAAAAGTACCAATGGCGATAACTTTCTGTGACCCCAATATCGCCACCGTTGGTGCACAGCTTTCTGAACTCGATGCCGATAAGATTGCCATCGGTGAAATACAGTTTGCACCGGTCGGACGCGCCCTGATTATTGGTAAAAATCGTGGTTTATTAAGGCTTTATGTGCAGAAGTCGGATGGCCTGCTGCTGGGCGCCAGCATGTGCTGCGTCAAAGCAGAGCATCTTGCGCACCTGATTTGCTGGTCGATGCAGAATAATATGACGGTGTTCGATATGCTGAAAATGCCGTTTTATCATCCTGTTATAGAAGAGGCTTTGCAGGCTGCCTTATACAGCGTGCTATCACAACTGGATATACAGCATGAGCTGGTAGAGCTGGAACGTTTGTCATAGCTCCGAAATTGTGAGGAATACAGCTGTTATCAGCTAAACTAATTTCCTTGCAGTTTTAACAAAGGCCTCGATTGAGCATTGCGCCTGTATTTCAACTAGTTATTCCGGTGATGAATTAAACTATCGTGTATGGCTATACCCGTGTCTGAAATTTGTTCAAAGGCTGCACGGCTGCCGGTGAGGTTCCAAAGTTCCAGAGCAGCTAATGGCTGCATTGCCGGCGAACTGTATTGTCGAATGGTTTGCAGTAAATCCATCAATAAAATAAAACTTTCGGCCAGTTGCTGATACAGCTCGGCAACTCCCTGCTGGGTGACGGTACTGATGTGGTGATATGCAGAGCGGCCCAAGTCCACATAGTAGCTGGCGCCGACCTGTCTTTTTTCGGCAGACTGCGGGTATAAACCGGAGACCAGTAAACATTGATCGCCTACATTACGCAATTGTTCACTGCGTAGCTGGCTGCTGAGCTGGTGTGATGATAAATAGTCCAGCGCCAGTGCTTTTGAATTAAGTTGCTGGTCTTTGGCAAAGCGCATCAGGGTAAATACCAGGTAGCTTTGCATGGCCTCATCCAGCTGACAGCCATAGTCCTGTTCTGCTTCCTTTACCAGCGTGTGCCACTGGCACAGCTCGGAAGAATCTAAAATGAATTTTTTACTCATATCTTCACCCTCTGTATTACTTATCGGCATGAAATGATTATTTTTGAGCATTTATCAAGATATAGCCCTTTTTTGGCTTAAACGCCATACAACAGGGTAATTTATCGCCGCCTTAAGGTATACTTCGCCCTTTAAATAATGATCAGGCTTTTCAATTACATGGCTTACGATGTTTCAACTTTTCAGGGTTTAATTTTCGCGGTACAGGATTACTGGCAAAAACAGGGCTGCGCTGTGCTGCAGCCACTGGATATGGAAGTTGGAGCCGGTACGTTCCACCCGGCAACCTTTTTACGGGCAGTGGGCCCTGAGCCCTGGCGCGCTGCCTACGTTCAGCCGTGCCGCCGACCAACGGATGGCCGCTATGGTGAAAACCCCAATCGACTGCAGCACTACTACCAGTTTCAGGTAGTACTTAAACCTTCACCGGATGACATTCAGGCACTGTACCTGGGGTCGCTGGAAGCCCTGGGTTTTGATTTGCTGGAGCACGATGTTCGTTTTGTCGAGGATAACTGGGAGTCACCGACTCTGGGTGCCTGGGGACTGGGATGGGAAGTCTGGCTTAATGGCATGGAAGTTACCCAGTTTACCTATTTTCAGCAGGTAGGCGGTCTTGAGTGCCGTCCGGTAACCGGTGAAATCACCTACGGCCTGGAACGCCTGGCAATGTACCTGCAGGAAAAAGAAAGTGTTTTCGATTTAATCTGGACCAGGGGGCCGCAGGGGGATGTTACTTATGGTGACGTGTTCCATCAAAATGAAGTCGAGATGTCGACTTACAATTTTGAGCATGCCGATACAGAAAAACTGTTCCGGCTATTTGACGACTGCGAGTCTGAAAGTCAGCGGCTGATAGATTTAAGCCTGTCATTGCCAGCTTATGAAATGGTATTAAAAGCATCGCATGCCTTTAACCTGCTGGATGCACGGCATGCCATCTCGGTGACGGAGCGCCAGCGTTTTATTCTGCGTGTGCGCACTCTTTCAAGAGCGGTTGCGCAGGCCTATTATGATTCGCGTGAAGCCCTTGGCTTTCCTATAGGCAATGCCTCTGCACAGGTAAAAGGAGGCGCAGCATGAGTCAGAACGCGCCCTTGTTGATAGAACTGGGAACAGAAGAGCTGCCGCCAAAAGCCCTGAAAAAACTTTCAGCTGCATTTAGTAATGGCATAACGGACGGATTAAAAAAAGCCGGGTTTGATATTGGCACAGTGGAATCATTTGCTGCACCAAGAAGGCTTGCTTTGCTCATTAATGATGTCGCCGTGTCACAGCCCGATAGAGATGTTGAGCGTAAAGGTCCCGCTTTAAAAGCAGCCTATGATGCAGATGGCAATCCGACAAAAGCGGTAATGGGTTTTGCAAAGTCCTGTGGTGTTGAAGTGGCCGATTTGCAGCAGCAGGAAACGAACAAAGGCACCTGGCTGGTGTTTAAGGCGACAGAAAAAGGCCAGCAGCTGGCAGACCTGATCGAAGCGATTATTAACCAGTCATTATCTCGCCTGCCGATTCCGAAGCGTATGCGCTGGGGAAGTTCCGATGTTGAATTCGTCCGCCCGGTTCACTGGCTGGTGTTGATGCACGGCAGTAAGGTTATTGATGCGCAGGTGCTGGGCCTGAAGTCATCGGCCAGCACATTTGGCCATCGCTTTCATTCTCCGGGTGAAATCATTTTGCAGGATGCCAGTGAGTACGCAGCTAAACTTCGTACTGAAGGTTATGTCATTACCAGTTTTGAAGAAAGAAAAGAAAAGATCAGGCAGCAGGTTATCGATACAGTAAAGCAGCTCGGCGCTGAAGCTGTACTGGATGAAGACTTGCTGGAAGAAGTAACGGCTTTAAATGAATGGCCGGTTGCAGTCGCAGGTGAGTTTGAAGAAATATACCTGCAGGTTCCATCTGAAGCCTTGATCAAAACCATGCAGGATAACCAGAAATATTTTCCGGTTAAAGATGCTTCCGGTGAATTGAAAAACTATTTTGTCACGATTAGTAATATCGACAGTAAATCACCGGAAAAAGTTAAGGCCGGTAATGAGCGCGTAGTGCGGCCACGATTGTCTGACGCAATGTTTTTCTGGCAGCAGGATCAGAAGCAGCCGCTTGAATCATTTAATGCTGCCCTGGAAAAAGTAGTGTTCCAGAAGAAGCTTGGTAGCATTGCGGAAAAAACACAGCGTGTTGCCAGGCTGGCAGAGGATATTGCCGGGCAGCTTAACGCCAATGTTGATTACGTGAAGCGTGCTGCATTATTAAGCAAGTGTGATTTAATGACTGACATGGTCGGCGAGTTTGCATCGTTGCAGGGAGTTATGGGTAAACGGTACGCGCAGGTTGCCGGCGAAGCAGATGAAGTTGCCGATGCGCTGGATGAACAATATAAACCGCGCGGTGCCAATGATGAAACAGCAGCTTCTGCAACAGGCCAGGTGCTTTCTATAAGTGACAAACTCGATACCCTGGTCGGGATTTTTGCTATCGGGCAAAAGCCAACAGGTGAGAAAGATCCTTATGCAC
The DNA here is from genome assembly GCA_963711255.1 of uncultured Gammaproteobacteria bacterium. Taxonomy (GTDB): domain Bacteria; phylum Pseudomonadota; class Gammaproteobacteria; order SZUA-229; family SZUA-229. The sequence continues at coordinate 186,298 of CAVQDO010000035.1, forward strand.
TGCGCCGTGCATCATTAGGTATTTTGCGTACCATTATAGAGCGCGGTCTTGATCTTGATCTTAAGCAGCTGATTAGCGCATCGGCAAAATTACTGTCAGATAAGGTTGATGCAGGCAAGGTCGAACAGGATGTGTTTGATTATATTTTGGAAAGACTGCGTGCCTACTATATGGATCGTAATGTAACGCCTGATGTTTTCGATGCGGTGTCAGCGTTGTCGCCTTCTCGCCCCCTGGATTTTGATAAACGTATTCGGGCCGTAACTGTTTTTCGTGAGCTGGCTGAAGCTGAGAGCCTGGCAGCCGCGAATAAACGTGTCGGTAATATTCTTAAGAAGTCAGCCAGCAGTAATACGATAAAAGTGGACGAAAGCCTGCTATCGGAACAGGCAGAGAAAAACCTTTATCAGACCTTGACTTCGTTGAGCCTGAAAGTTGAGCCAATGTTTGACTCGGGCGATTATGAAAATGCTTTGAGCCAGTTGTCCTCGCTGCGTGATCCTGTTGATGCGTTTTTTGATTCGGTCATGGTTATGGCAGATGATGAAGCGGTAAAAAATAATCGTATTGCGCTGCTTAATAGTATGAACCAGTTGTTTCTTCGCGCAGCTGACCTGTCGCGTTTACATCAATCGTAGGTATAACCTGAAAAACAAATCATATGAAACTGATCGTTCTAGATAGAGATGGTGTGATTAACCATGATTCCGATGCTTATATAAAAAGCTCGGAAGAATGGGATCCTATTGACGGCAGCCTGGAGGCTATTGCACGATTAAACCAAGAGGGTTATATCGTGGTGGTAGCCAGTAACCAGTCAGGGTTGGCGAGAGGTTATTTTGATATTGAATCATTATCAGCCATGCACAAGAAAATGGCTGACATGCTGTCAAAAGTAGGCGGCCGTGTAGACGCTATTTTTTATTGCCCTCATGGGCCGGATGACTCCTGTGATTGCAGAAAGCCAAAGCCGGGCATGCTACTGGATATTGGCCAGCGCTTTAATGTGCCATTAGACGAAGTCATATTTATTGGTGACAGTGTTTCTGATATCAAGGCGGCAAGTAATGCCCACGCCAGGCCGGTACTGGTACGAACAGGAAAAGGAGAGAAGGCTGAGAAAATATTGCAGGCTGAATGCAAAGGTAAAGTACCAGTTTATGATGACCTGGCTGCCGCTGTTACTGCAATATTACGGTAATTGATTTTATGGAAACAAGGCCAGTTTTATATATTCGATCATTTTTATTCTGGATAGGATTCATTATTAACACGCTGGTGTTTGGCTCGTTAATTGTTTTTTTGTTCTTCACTCCTTCAGGTTTCCGCTTAAGAATTGCCCGTGCCTGGTCACTGATTAATAATGTGTTATTAAAAATCTTTTGTGGTATCGATTATAAAGTCCAGGGCGCCGAAAATCTGGATGTTGATACGGCAATAATATTAAGCAAACATCAGTCTACCTGGGAAACACTGGCGTTACATTCATTCACACCTTATGTGCGCTGGGTGTTTAAGCGTGAATTAATGAGAATACCGATATTTGGCTGGGCACTTGCATTAACCGACCCTATTGCGATAAATCGCGGCGCTGGCAGGGTGGCAATTAAACAGTTAATTACAGAAGGTACTGAGAAACTCAATGCTGGAAAATGGATGCTGTTATTCCCGGAAGGAACCAGAACCGCCCCGGGTAAGACGCAAAAATATAAAATTGGCGGTGCGCTGCTGGCAGAAAAAAGCGGTTACCCTGTTATACCGATTGCACATAACGCAGGTGAATTCTGGCCCCGGCATAGTTTTATAAAATGGCCGGGTACAATAAGCGTGGTTATTGGCCCCGCAATTGAGACAAAGAATCGTAATGCTGAAGAAATTAATACGGAAGTGAGCCAGTGGATCGAAACGGCAATGGAAAAGATTAGTGATAAATCACGTTGGAATCGTTAATTATTAATAGCAGGTACGGTTTAACCACTCATCTATAAGTTAAATAGTTTTTTTGCATTTTCTGTAGTCTGTCGTGCAATAAGCAGTTCTGATTCCGATCTTATACTTGATATTGAGTGCAACGTTTTTAGTAGATAAGCGGGTTCATTTCTTTTGCCGATATTATCCTGACCGGGCTGGTCTGGCGCGTCGGTTTCGAGCAGCAAAGCGCTCAACGGTATATCCCTCGCAACGCTCCTGATTTTTTTTGCATTATCATAGGTAACGCTTGCACTAATGCTGATAAAAAAATTCAAATCAATAAGCTGCTGTGCCTGCTCCCAGCTTCCAGAATAGCTGTGCACCATGCCGCGCAAGTTTTTAAATTTTCTTATTGTTTGAATAACCGTTTCTGTTGCTTTCACTGAATGAATGACCACCGGTAAATGATGGCTTTCAGCAACAGCCAGCTGAGACTCAAAAAAACTTAACTGGGTTTTTTTATCAGCCTGCTGCGGGCGAAAATCGAGGCCGCACTCACCCAGCGCTACCGGCTGATTTTCATCTATATACTTATCTAGCAATTTAACATCATGCAGTTCATGATGCTTAAGCCAGTATGGGTGCAACCCGTAACAGGCATGCAGTTGTTTATGCGCATGGCAAAGCCTGTTGATTCGCGGCCAGTGTTTTTTTTCTGTTCCGGGTATCACTATCTCACTTATATGATTGTCCTGTGCGCGTTGCATCACTTCTGTTCGGTCGTGATCAAATTCAGCAAAGTCCAGGTGGCAATGCGAATCTATAAGGTAAGGGGGGTTCTCAGGCATTGATAAGTAATCTAGACAAAAAGTGTTAGTACACCAGTATATCCATAAACATGGTTATGGTGGATTTCGCCGTTGGCAAAAAATCCGGTTAGCGGGAAGTCACCTAACACCTGGTGTATCATTTTTACTTCTTCTGAGTTGTCACCAAACTGTTCGCGGCCGCGGCCAAGGCAGGAAATATAGATACCGCCTTTAGGCTGCGCATGTAATCGTTTTTTAACTTTCTCCAGCATGTTAATCATGTCAGCAGTTGCCGTGTTGCCGTCCCTTCTGCAAAATAACAGTTCTTCTCCTTCAGTTAAATGATCGTTAATGGCAAAAATTTTTCTTTCCTCGTCAACGCCGACCAGTGTTCTAACCATGTAATCACTGATGTCGCTGCCAGAAATGCATAGTCCTGCAAAAATATACGAAGAGGTCTTTTCGAGATCGCGCGACAGTACTTCACCAATATCGTTGTAAAAAACATCAAGTGCCGGTTTGTGGTCAAGGCTGAATGCAACATTCTCTTCTGCCTGTGTGATGATGTGTTTATTTCCCAGCGGTGCGCAGCCCTGGGTCAGGTTGGTAATAACCGGAATGTTTTCCGAGAATATGACGCCGGAAACACATTGTGACGTTACTTCATCAGCCACCTGTAACTGGGTGGTGCGTGAAGAAGTAAAGCCGCCGGCTACAAAACAGTTGTTAAGGCTTTCTTCGAAAGAGCCTATTATGTTTTGTGCAGGTTCAAGGTATGCATCGGCGTGTATAAAAGCAAAACAGGATTCGCTGTTATCGGGTACGGTGGCCCTGGTTTTGAGCTCGTCGATATTTTTTAGCGGTGGAATTATATTGAATTGCGTTTCATCAAACTGGCAGAGCAATAAGCTTATTGCCGGTTGCTCGTATATTTCCTCGCTACCTGCAATGATGCCAATACCCAGTGAGCCTGCCCAGTGTTCTATGCCACTGGTTATTTTGCAGTGGTGGAGAATACTTTCTAATGAGTCGGCAATGCTGTCTGAGACATAGATAAAGCCAAAGTTGGCTTCGGCGGGGCAATTGGCGAGTTGCAGCATGCAGTTCTGTAAGACTGTTTCTGTATTAGTACCGTAACTGCTTACATGAAAAAATTTGTCCACGTACACCGCCTTAATGGTAAATAATGTATGGCTTTAGTCTACACGTTACGGTCGGTATATTGAACGGATAAGTGTGCGGCTATTTATCGCTTCAGCATGTTAATGAAATTCCGTCCATCCATGGGCATGCGTCGCTCCTTGCCATCCCTGGCACCGCGACATACCGTACATCCTGTACATAGCCACACCGGCATCCATGCCTCCTTGTGTCATACCGTACATCCATGGGCATGCGCCGCTCATTGCCATCCCTGGCACCGCGACATACCGTACATCCTGTACATAATCGCACCGACATCCATGTCTCCTTGCGAAAATACCGCCCATCCATGGGCATAAAAAAGGCCGGTAAAAACCGGCCTTTTAATACAGCTTATGTTATGAAACTATTTTGAAGCTTCAATCATGTCGTGGATGATTGGAGTTAGAATTAGCTCCATAGCAAAACCCATTTTTCCGCCAGGTACAACGATAGTGTTGCGGCGTGACATGAATGAGTTAGGAATCATGTCCAGCAGGTTAGGGAAGTTTGTGTTGAACTTTTCAGGATCCTTGAAGCGGATCACGATAAAGCTTTCATCGGGTGTTGGAATATCACGTGCAATGAAAGGGTTAGAGGTATCCACTGTAGCAATACGCTGGAAGTTAATATCAGTGCGAGAGAACTGGGGCGTAATGTATTTAACATAGTCGTGCATACGGCGCAGTATGGTGTCTACAATCACTTCTTCTGAATAGCCGCGCTCAGCATTATCACGATGAATTTTCTGAATCCACTCAAGGTTAACACTGGGTACAACGCCAACCAGCAGGTCAACGTGTTTGGCAATGTCGACATCTTCTGTGACAACGCCACCATGCAGACCTTCATAGAACATAATGTCAGAGTCTGAAGCGATTTCTTCCCATGGCGTAAACTGGCCAGGTGTTAATCCCTCGTAAGCTTCTGCTTCCTCGTCACTGTGCAGATACAGGCGTTTCTTTCCGCCACCGGTTTTACCGTAGGATTCGAACAGTTCAGCCAGTGTGTCAAACAGGTTGGCTTCAGCACCAAAGTGACTAAAGTTATTATTGCCTTCAGTTTCGGCTTTGTTCATTGCCTCTTTCATCGCTGCGCGATCATAGCGGTGGAAGCTGTCGCCTTCAATTATGACAGGGTTGATTTTTTCACGAGTAAAAATTTGCTCGAATGCATGTTTTACCGTTGATGTGCCCGCACCAGATGAGCCGGTTACTACAACAATGGGGTGTTTCTGAGACATGTTTAATTCTCCAAAAATGACAAAAATTCTGTATGCCAGGCAGTTGATGTGCAGGTACTGCGCTGAAAAAAGTGCGCTATTGTATCCTTTTTCTGGCAATTATAAAAATAAGGTGTGGCTCTTTATAGAATAAGCTTCAAAATCAATGACTTGCTAATTTGAGTCAGGGGGATTACTGTTTTTCATAGAGTAAATCCCAGACGCCATGACCAAGGCGGAGGCCACGACGCTCAAATTTTGTTTCACAGCGATCCGCTTTGGTTTTTGAAAAGCTGGCCTTTGCCTGAAATGTTTTTAAAGCCTTGTGCTTCATCCATCTGTTCGAGCATCTGATCGGCATAATGCTGCCAGTCCGTTGCCATATGGAACAAACCGCCTGTTTTCAGCTTTTTATGCAGTAGTTGAATGAAGTCAGGCTTCATTATGCGCCTTTTATGGTGACGTTTTTTATGCCAGGGGTCAGGGAAGAAAAGCTGTACTTTGCTTAATGCATTATCTGCAATCTGCTGGTTTAACACCTCTACCGCGTCATGACGAATAACTTTAATGTTTTCAACATGATCAGACTGTGCGTTATGTATTAAATGGCCGACACCCGGGCCATGGACTTCGATGCCGATAAAGTTATAGTGAGGCTGGTTCTTTGCCTGCTGCAAAAGAGAGTCGCCATTACCGAAGCCGATCTCCAGCACAGTTTCATTGCTGTTATTAAATAGTAAACCAAAGTCCAGCTGTTGCTCGCTGTAATCAATGCCATAAGACTGCCAGTAGTTATCCAGGGCGTTTTGCTGGGCAACGGTCAGTCGTCCCTGGCGTAATACAAAACTTTTGATAGCCCGGTGCTTGCTGACATCCTGCTCGTCCGTGTGATTACTCAGTTTGGTTTTTTCGGTCACAACAAAATCAGTCTTTAGTGAAAGCGGCCTAGAAAAAGGTGCCTTCAATCGGTGATGAAGCGGAGGCAAAACGCTTTTTAGGCATGCGCCCAGCCAAAAATGCTTCGCGCCCGCCTTCAATGGCCTTCTTCATGGCTGACGCCATCAGTACGGGGTGTTGTGCGGCGGCGATGGCGGTATTCATTAAAATGCCATCACAGCCCAGTTCCATCGCGATAGCCGCATCGGAAGCAGTGCCAACGCCTGCATCCACCAGTATAGGCACATTGGCATTCTCTATAATGGTCAGGATGTTATACGGGTTGCGAATGCCCAGACCTGAGCCAATCGGAGCGGCGAGCGGCATGACGGCGACACAGCCGATATTTTCAAGTTCCTTCGCGATCAACGGGTCATCATTAGTGTAAACCATGACATCAAAGCCGTCATCAACCAGAATCTGAGCTGCTTTCAGCGTTTGTATAGCATCAGGAAACAGGGTCTTTTCATCACCAAGAACTTCGAGTTTTACCAGTTTGTGGCCACCCAGCAGTTCACGAGCCAACTTGCAGGTGCGAACGGCATCGTCAACGTTGTAACAGCCCGCTGTATTGGGCAGCAAGGTATACTTATCGAGCGGCAAAGCATCCAGTAAATTTGGCTCGCCAGGGTTTTGTCCGATATTGGTTCGTCTAATGGCGATGGTGATAATTTCAGCGCCGCTGGCTTCCAGTGCCAGGCGTGTCTCGTCGTTATCTTTATATTTGCCGGTGCCTACCAGTAAGCGTGAAGTATAAGACTTGCCTGCAATCTGCAGTTTATTATCGAAATTTTTATCTGGCATCATATTTAACCGTGGTTACCGGCACAGTGAGCTGACCGAGCATTGAAAAGTGGCTTATTTTACTTGATTTTATCGTGAAGGATGCAGCCTATGGTCACAATGAATGATTAATTTAGCTATTAATGTTCCTGTTGCGGGCTGCCGCCGCCGATAGCCTGAACAATTTCAACCTTATCTAACTCATTGAGTGTAAGCAGGTTAAAGTCACTGCGAGGTATTATTTCCTGGTTGATTTCGACAGCCAGTCGCTTGCCGGATAAATCCAGACTAAGCAGTAGCTGCTCTATGGTTGTGTTGTTATCGATCTCTCGATTATCGCCATTAAGGACAATGATCATCGTTATATTTTTCCTGAAAGGTTCTGATTTTTTATGCCATTTCGGCGCGTAAATACTGAAAAAGCAAAAATACTGTGCTATAGATTTACACAATAATATATAAATCCATGCGTTTTTAAACATATTGTTTTTAACTCTTAGTCAGTAATTCTATTACAAGCTACAGGGGAGTGCGCATTAAAAATCTGGAATTGTTTTATGCTTAATCGTTTTATAGCCTCTTTATTTATCATTCTTAGCGCCAGTTTTAATGCGTCAGCAATGAACAGTAATAACCCATTCGCTAAAAATGAATCATTGAATGTCGGTAAAGATGTCAGCTGGATAATTGATAAGGAAGCTGTTAATGCAACTAAAACAGCCATTGATGCTAAAAGTACTTATTATCATTTACAGTTTGATAATAAGCAGATTAAATTATCTATAAGTACAGATGAGCAAGGATTAAATACGAAGTCTTTTAATCAGCTGGAAATTAAAAATGTAAAAATTGATGGCAAGCAGGTGCCGCTGTTTAAATGGTGCCTCGCCAACCAGCAGCGTCATAGTCGATTTTTGCAGCAGGGGCTAACGGTTAAAAAAGACATCTGTAGCATTGACGGTGCTGCAGGCAGTTTCGTGATGCGTCTGAATAAAGACACATTGTCATCGCTGCAGGCTGGCAGCCGGTTGTCAATAATGTTGAAACCATTTAGAACACCACTGGATCTTAATTACGATATTAGTGATTTCAAAGATATGTACATCGCGTTAAATGCCAGGCCAGAACCAGCCGTTGCTAATAAAGAGACAGCTTTAGCAGCAGTCACAAAGAAAGTAACAAAATGCTGGGCCGGTGCGCCGCCACAATATAAAAATATAAACTCGGTTGAATATGATTGTGATGATGCTGCCGATAAAAGTAAAGCTGAAGCAAAGATCAGTGCGCTGGTTAATAACGAAAAAGATCTGCAGAAAAAACTGGCTGCGGAAAGACAGCGGCAGTTAAAACTGGCAGAAGAGAAGAAACAAAAAGCGTTAGCACTTAAGCTGGAGAAGGAAAAAGCTTTACAGGCGGAAGCAGCAGCCATTGCTGCAAGCCAGGCCAAGCAGGCGCAACTTAGTGATGAGATTACGCAAAAAATGGTGAGCGTTTGTAAAAAATACTGGGATAAGGGCGAGCATCGTTGTTACTGTCAAAAATATATCGAATATGCGCCGAGCAGTATACAGTCGAACTCCACCTGTAAATAACTCGACGAGTTTGAAACCGATGGTTTAATCTGTCGTATTAATTCTGTAATATAAAGCAACGTTTTTACGTTGTTTTTTTGTGCCATAAATTAACTTCAACTATTGCTTCTTAATAAAAATTAAACTTATGCCTGATTGTATTATTGTTGGTGGTGGCGTTATCGGCCTGTTGACTGCGCGCCAGCTTTTTCAGCAGGGCGTCGATGTTCTATTGCTGGAAAAGGGGCCGCTTGGTGGCGAGTCATCCTGGGCCGGTGGCGGTATTATCTCGCCGTTGTACCCCTGGCGATATGACGATTCGGTTAACGTGCTGGCTGAGCGCAGTAAGCAAATCTATCCGAAGCTGGTAAAGCAGTTATTGCAGGAAACAGGGCTCGATAGTGAGTTAATCAATAGCGGCATGTTTACCGTGATTAATGAAGAGCTGGGGGATGATCTGCAACAAATTACTGACTGGGCAGAGAAATGGTCAGTCGATATACGTTATAAAAATCAGCTGGCGGCCGTGCGTGAAATTGAAAAGTCTGTTGCTGATGCGGTTGATAATGGCGTGTGGATGCCCGATATCATGCAGATAAGAAATCCAAAGTTTGTTAAAGCGCTAAAAGCGTCATTTAAGCAGTTATCAATTCCTTATAAGGAGCACTGTGCGGTTGAAGAAATCCTTGTTAAGGACGATAAAATCGTCGGTGTACGTACGCAAGAGCAGCATTTTCTGGCAGAAAAAGTCATTATAGCCAGCGGCGCCTGGAGTGCGCAGTTCAGTGTGACCGGACAATCAGTTGATGTGGTTCCGGTTAAAGGGCAGATGATTATGTATAAAGGCGAGCCTGATATGGTCAAGCGCATTGTTCTGTCACAGGGGCATTACGTGATACCACGAAAGGATGGCCGCATACTGGCAGGCAGTACCCTGGAAAAAATCGGCTTTGATAAAACGATTTCTGCCTCGGCGTATGATGAATTACACCAGGCCGCCGTGGCACTGGTGCCGCTGCTGGATGAGCTGCCGGTTGAAAGACAATGGGCCGGTCTGCGGCCGGGTACAGAAAAAGGTATACCTTATGTATGTCAGCATGATGATATTGCCGGCCTGTACGTGCACGCAGGGCATTTCAGAAATGGTATTGTGCTGGGCGCGGCCTCAGCTGAATTAATTACCGATATCGTGCTGCAGCGAGAGCCCTGGTGCGATACAGGGCCGTATGCCTTAACCGCGCAACATTAATGAATTGATTAATCGCCGGAATAGCTCCAATTGGTAGAGCAAGTCATTCGTAATGACGAGGTTGGGAGTTCGATTCTCCCTTCCGGCACCAGATTGAGGTTTCCGTCATTGCCGAGCGGTAGCGCAGCAATCTCATGCAGGCAACACAGTCGCTTACAGGGGTTGCCGCGCTCCGCTCGCAATGACGGATATATAGGTAACTTAGAAGTTCGGTTTAACCGGTGCGTTCTGGTACATTTCCACACTGGACATGATTTCTTCTTTGGCGTCGTCCAGGTTTCCCCAGCCTTCAACGCGAACCCACTTGCCCTCGTCCAGATCTTTGTAATGCTCGAAGAAATGGGCGATTTGATCAAGTAACATGGGCTGCATGTCTTCGATAGTTTTGGCACTTCTGTAAGATTTACACAGTTTATCGATGGGTACAGCAAGTATCTTGGCATCATCACCGGATTCATCGGTCATTTTCAGCACACCAACCGGGCGGCACTGAATGACAGAGCCGGCGATTAAAGGAACCGGTGTTGCTACAAGAACATCTACCGGGTCGCCATCCTTGGATAAAGTATGTGGCACATAGCCATAGTTGCATGGGTAATGCATGGCAGTGCTCATAAAGCGGTCGACAAACATTGCCCCGGTATCTTTATCGACTTCATATTTAACCGGATCGGCATGCGCCGGTATTTCGATGATGACATTTATTTCGTCGGGAAGTTTTTTTCCTGAGCTGACTCTATCTAGGTTCATAAGATTTCTTTATAAGTTTTGGCTAATATAGATTTTATACGATTTTAACGTTGCTGTAAGGTTAAAAATTGTCATTATGGACTAAAATCACAGGTGATAACTAAAAATAATAATAAAAAATGATTAAAACTTGCTTGCTGCTGCAGCCAAATTACCTGTTTTGGCGCCATTTATCTGTAATAACACACTGCCCGTCACTATCTGCTGGCAAATCATCAATACTGGTCTTAAATTAGAATCATGAAACGAATCCATACACAATCTGGTTTTACGCTCATCGAGTTGATGATCACGCTGGCGGTCGTGGCGATATTGCTGTCAGTCGGGCTGCCAAGTTATGAGAACTTTATTAAAAACGGGCATCTTACCGCGGGTAACAATGAACTCGTTAGCTCGTTTAATCTGGCGCGCAGTGAAGCAATCAAAAGAGGGCTTCGCGTTACCGTATGCAAAAGCGATGACCAGGCCACCTGTACAACCAGCGGTGACTGGGATCAGGGCTGGCTGGTTTTTACCGATGAAAACGACAATGGCGTTTACAACTCTGCGACGGAAACCATAATTCTGGCACATGCAAAAATGAATGATCTGGTAACCGCAGTTGGCAACGGCACGGTCACAAATTATGTGTCTTATGTTATGTCGGGCAAGAGTCAACAGGCACCCACCGGGCTTCAGTCAGGAACTATATTGATCCGTGATGACCGTTCTGGTGACTATGGCAGAAACCTGAGTATCAGTCAGACAGGGCGGGTTAATACTGTAACCGGAGTCACCGTGCCATGAAAAAACTTTTTACTGCTCCACGTATATCAGCTAACCGGGGTTTCACGCTTCTCGAAGTACTGGTGGCTACAGTTATTCTTGCGGTTGGTCTATTAGGTATTTCTGCCCTGCAGGTTACCGGACTGCGCAGTAACTTTTCCTCGCTGGTTCGTTCACAGGCAACATTGTCTGCCTATGATATGTCGGATCGCATGCGTGCCAATGGTGAGGCCTTTTTAACAGGGGTAGCTTATTATGATAACCCTGTGTCCGCGGCCAATGCTAACTGTTTAACAGTCACAGGATGCGATTCTCAGGAAATGGCCGAGAATGATATGTTTGCATGGAACGCTGAGCTTGCGAATGCATTACCTTCAGGCGAAGGTGTCGTATGTATTGATAGTACACCCCTTGATGGTGCGTTTAGTGCATCACCGGCCTGTGACGGAGTCGGTTCTGGTTATGCAATAAAAATCTGGTGGCGAGATAGCCGCGATAATACAGCGCCGCTCAAGCGTTTTGTGGTTACTTACCTGAAATAAGGAATGCGCTAATGCAGAAAAATTATAGACTTCCCCTACAGCTTGCTAAACGATCTTCATACGGTAGATCTCAGCGCGGCTTTACTATGGTTGAAATAATGGTCGCCATGGCCATCGGCCTTTTTCTTGTCGCGGGTATATTTCAACTGTTTGTTGCGAACAAGCAATCCAATCGAATTCAGAATAACTTATCGCATGTACAGGAGAACGGCCGATTTGCTATCGATGAGTTAGGCCGGGTTCTGCGTATGGCAGGACTCAAGTCCGATCCGTTAGATACGACCACTTTTGCCGGTACGGCAGTAGTGAATGGTGTTGACAATGGCAGCCAGGGCGCCGATGAAGTTTTTGTCTCTTTTCAGGGCACGACAGGTACAGCGCTGGCAGGTGGAGCGGTCGACTGCCTGGGTACAAAATTTCTCGATACATCGACCACGGTTACAAACCACTTCTACCTTGATAATGATGCTAACGGTGTGACTAATCTTTTTTGTTCAGAAACGACCGCAGTGGCGCCGAGTCCGCAACCCCTGGTTGAAGATGTCGTCGATATGCAGATCACTTATGGCATAGATGCTGATGATAACGGCACCGCTGAGTATTATGTGGACGCGACCACGGTTACCACTGGCACAGCTGGTGTACCTGACTGGCCAAAGGTGGTGAGCGTTAAGATTAACCTGCTGGTAGCCTCACGTGAAGATGCCGTCGCCCAGACTGCGCAGACATACAATTTCGCGGGCGCCTCGGTTACTGCCAGCGATAAACGTCTCTATAAGGTGTTTAATGTCACTGTTGCTTTACGCAACCGTCTGGGATGAGGTCGACCATGAAAGCTGATACGAAATCTGATATGAACTCCAATATAGGCTCTGGCATGAAGCAGACGATGACGATGTCTGTCGCCACTCGCAAAACTTGCAGTCAATTTGGAAAAAAACAGCAGGGTGCAGTGCTTATCGTTGGCCTGATCATGTTGCTGGTGATGACCTTGATCGGCCTGTCTGCGATGCGCTCGACAATCCTGGAAGAGAAGATGGCGGGTAATTATCGCGATAGCAATATTGCTTTTCAGGTAGCAGAAGCAGCATTGCGTGATGGCGAAAATGATATTCTCTGTGACGGCTGTACGCGCGGTTCGCCTATTTCCGGTCTTACTAATTTTAATGCTAGCTGCACCGACGGTCTTTGTGATGGCTGGACGCCGACTGTCTGGACGGATACTGGCAAGATGGGGAATGCGATTGGTTACGGTACCTATACCGGCGCGACTGCGATCGCGGGTGTAGCGGCCGCACCCAAATACCTGGTTGAAGGCAAGCGTTGTATTGCAGCGGGCTGGGCATCATGGAAATATTGTTATCAAATTACGGCAACGGGTTATGGCGGGTCATCGAATACGGCACGCATAATACAGGAAGTTTATATAACACCATAAATTAAGGGATAATCAATTCGTCCCGATGAGTTACTTTCCTTAAGTGGAGACATAGTTTTATGAATACGATATCTAAAAAGAAAAAGGTGCTTTACCGACGTGTTGCCAAAATCAATCTTGGTCTACTGCTAATGGTGCCTGCATCGATAGCTACGGCATCTTTACTGTCTATTGCAGATCAACCGCTTTTTGTTACCAATGCTCAAAAGGCAAATGTAATGGTGGTACTGGATAACTCTAACAGTATGGATGAAGGTGCAAGCGGTGCCGCTGTGGGCAGTGACAGTCCTGACAGCAAATCGGAAATCGCGCGTAATGCCGTTAAGGATTTGATTACCACCTATAGCGGCAAGATAAATATGGGACTGGTAGCTTATCAACAATCGGGAGTATCAGGTCGACGTATTCATAATACACCCTATGATGCCAGTTATAACCCGGCAAATTATGATCCGAGTCACACATTTCCCCGCGATTCGCTGACAAAAAAATACCGAACCCCCAATACTTCAAACCCTGGTACTTTTATTTATTATAATGTCGCACTGCCATTTTATGCGGGCTCAAATCAGGGCACTGCCTTTTGTTATTCTGCTACTGCAGATTTTGATAATGGCAGCGAGACGTATCCAGGCGGCCCATGGGATTTTTATAACTGCTGGAGAAATAAAACAGACCTGCTGGACACTAATTCCGGGTTTTCTACTGGTGCCGGTGGTGGTAGTTTCTTCCCCACGGACAGTGACCTGGCACAAAACATCCTTGATTTTGGAACCCATCTTGCCTGGTATTATGTTGGCAGGACCTGGTTTTCTAACTCTTCTCCCGGTAAAGGTTATCTGCATGTGCCAATAGCCGATCTTGATGCGACACAGGCGACAGCACTTAATAACAAGCTTGCCGTTTCGCAATTTGTTACTAATGGAACCAGCGCTTTATTGCCTTTGCAAAATGCAGGTCTCACGCCCATTGAAGGTACCCTGCTGACGGTAAAAGATTATTTTGAAGGTAATTTGGCTGCCGCTGAAGGCGGTCCTGAGCCTGAACCACCGGAGTCATGCGGCAAAAACTTTGTTGCGCTGATGACCGACGGTCTGCCCTCCGTCGCTCAGGATGGTACCGTGCTGAGCGACCCGGCAGCGGCTATCACCGCTGCGGCCAATGCTGCGGCTGCCCTGCAAAGTGCTACAATCGGGGTAAAGAATGGCGACATAGATACCTATGTAATCGGTTTCGCGTTGCCTTTTGGCACGGACCCTACTACACTGGATCAGATTGCGGTAGCCGGTGGTACCTCAAATGCGTACCTGGCCAGTGATCCGGTGGGCCTGGTAACTGCTTTCAACACCATATTCAAGGATATCCTGGAAAAGACAGGGGCTTCTTCATCTGCTGCAACCAACTCGACATCACTTTCCAGTAACAGTCATATCTATCAGGCGCGTTTCGACAGTGGTGACTGGACCGGACAATTATTATCAAAGGCAATCAGTGATCTTGGTGTAATCAGTGCGGTTAACGAGTGGGACGCTGGTATTGAGATTAATAGTCTCAGCTCTGCCACCCGTAAAATCATCACCACGAGTCGAGATACCCGGCGTGGCATAGCATTTCAGTGGTCAGTCCTCGATGCACTGACAGACACCACACAGAAAGATTTTTTGAATGCGGACGCCTCAGGTACGCCTGATGGCCTGGGTTCTGACAGGGTAGTTTATATTCGGGGTGACGATGTTGCTGGTTTTCGACCGCGCCCCATTAGTAAATTAGGCGATATCATCAACTCCAGCCCGTTTTTTTTAGGGCCGCCTGACGCCGGTTATAACGATAGCGAAATGCCCGGTTATTCCGCATTTCGTAGCGCCAATTATGGCCGCGCGCCGATGATTTTTGCCGGCGCCAACGATGGTATGTTGCATGCTTTCGATGCAAGTTCGACAACGAGTGGTGGTAAAGAAATCATGGCTTTTGTACCCAGCCCCGTGTATAAAAATTTGAGTGCATTGACGGATCCCGATTATGGTGGTGGTGTTCCACATAAGTATTACGTCGATGGTTCGCCGATGGTTGCTGATGCCAACCTGGGTAATGACGCCACGCCATCATGGAAAACCGTTCTCGCGGGCGGGCTCAATGCGGGCGGTCAGGCTTATTATGCGCTGGATGTGACTGATCTGTCCTCTTTTGCGGAAGCTGATGCAGCAAACACTCTACTCTGGGAGTTTACCGACGAAGACGATGCTGACCTGGGTTATAGTTTTAACCAGGCGACACTCAATCGCTTAACCAATCAGTCGGCACAAATCGCCCGTATGCAAAATGGTAAGTGGGCACTGATCGTTGGCAATGGCTACAATAATACAGAGGCTGACGGGAATGTCAGTGCGACGGGGCATGCTTCGCTATTTATCCTGTTTCTTGACGGCGGGCTGGATGGTAGCTGGACTCTTGGCAGTGATTACATAAAAATCGATACCAAGGCAGGAGATACTACTACGCCTAATGGTCTTGCAACACCTCGGCCCATCGATAGCGATGGTGACGGCCGTGTCGACACGGTGTATGCCGGTGACCTGTTAGGTAATGTATGGAAATTTGACCTGAGTAATTCTTCGACTGCTAGCTGGGGTGTAGCGTATGGTACGGCTGCGACGCCCGCACCACTGTACACGGCTAAAGATTCTGTTGGTACTGCGCAGCCCATCACTACAGCGCCATTGGCGACGCTGACACCTGATGGCGACATGATTATTGGTTTTGCAACGGGTTTATATCTAGGCATTAGCGATATATCGACTACTGGCACACAATCGATCTACGGTATTGTGGATAGTGGCGCAGCGTTAGCGCCTGTGCGTTCAATCCTGGTGGCACAAACAGTCGATTCTGTGGCAACAGTGACTTCTACTGCCACCCCACCCACAGATGTTGAAATTCGTATCTCGAGTCAGAATTCGATTGATTATACGCTCAAAAAAGGCTGGTATATGGATCTGCCCGAGTCGGGCGAACGGGTGGTGTTTAACCCGATCCTGCGTGATGGCCGTTTTGTATTCACCACGCTTACACCAAATACCACGGTCTGTGAGTTTGGTGGCAGCAGCTGGTTAATGGAGCTGGATTATCTCACGGGTGGCAGGTTGAATGTGCAGCCTTTCTCACAGGTAGGCAAACAGGGCACCAAGCAGGTATCGGGTATCCGGATTGGAAATATCATGACCACGCCGACAGTAATTACTGACCGCGGTAATCAGCAGGAATTTAAAATTGGTAACGATAGCTCTGGTACCACGAACGTGATTCAAGAGACGGTGCAATTTAGAACAGGACGCCTTTTGTGGCGAGAGATCCGCTAACGAGGACAAACAATTATGAATTATACAAAACTGTTTTTATTCCTGATATTTATGATGAGCACGCAGCCGCTGCTGGCGATGAAACTTGCCTCAGATAATGATACTTCTGATGCCGTGGTTACAGAGTTTGACAAGACCGGGAAAGTGGATGGTGTTGACGAAAAAGGTCAGTGGATTCGTATCAATAATAAAAAATACATACTGAGTGGTAGCGGCTCGATTAAACTCGAGGACTTGCGTTCAGGTTTGCCGGTTCATTTCAATATTGAAAAATCGAAGGGTGAACGTAATGGACGTGTTACGCGAATATGGGTAGAAGATAATGAATAAAGATAAAGGTTTTACACTTCTTGAGCTAATGATGGTGGTGGCGATAATCGGTATTATCAGTGCTGTCGCATATCCCAGTTATCAATCGAGCGTACTTAAAGGTCATCGTGCAGAAGCGCAGGCCGACCTGCTGGAGATTGCGGGATCGCTGGAGCGGACCTACACTGAGACCGGCAGTTATACCACTGCGGCGCTGCCATTTAGTGTTTCACCGCGAACGGGATCGACTTCTTACAATATTACACTGGCAAAAGCTGCAGCAACCTTCACGATAACGGCGACTCCTGCGGGTGCGCAGACATCAGATTCCTGTGGAACACTCACTCTGGCTCACACGGGTGTACAGACGCCTGCAACAGAAGGTTGCTGGTAACAGCGGATTACTAGTCGATGTCGGACAATCGAAGCTGGGCAGGCGGTGTGATTGTTTAACGGAAAATTAACGTAATGCTTTAGGCAACTGAAAATGAACATTTTCAGTTGCCTTTTCATTGGTGATTAAAGTGGTGTCAAACAGGCTTTCCAGTTTAGAGATAACTTCCTGAACCAGCACTTCCGGTGCCGAGGCACCTGCTGTTACACCGATAGAGTTTGCGCCAACAAACCAGTCATTATTAATATCTTCAACGCCGTCGATCAGGTAGGCGTTAACGTTTTGCTTCTCGGCCAGTTCGCGCAAACGATTTGAGTTAGAGCTGTTAGCGGAACCAATAACAAGGAACACATCAACCTTGTCAGCAAGTTCTCTGACGGCATCCTGGCGGTTCTGTGTGGCGTAACAGATGTCGTCTTTACGCGGTCCCTGAATATCAGGAAACTTTTCCTGCAACGCGCTGATAATATTTTTTGTGTCATCAACCGACAGTGTTGTTTGTGTGACGTAGGCCAGTGACTGCGGATTTTTAACCGCTAGTGTCGTAACATCGTCGACAGTCTCTACCAGGTAAATATTACTTTTTTCATTCTTCCTGTATTGTCCAAGGGTGCCTTCTACTTCCGGGTGGCCCGCATGGCCAATAAGAATGACGTCTTCAGCTTTTTTTTCATGCCTGGCGACTTCAAGATGCACCTTGGTAACCAGCGGGCAGGTTGCATCAAATATGCGAAACTCTCTTGCCTGTGCCTCGTTACGAACTTTTTGGGAGACACCGTGAGCACTGAATATAACCGTTGCACCGTCGGGAATTTCATTTAATTCTTCGACAAAGATAGCACCTTTTTTGATTAGATCTTTAACCACGTAACGGTTATGTACCACTTCATGGCGCACATAGATAGGTGCTGAAAATATTTCCAGTGCACGTTCAACAATTTCTATCGCGCGATCAACGCCCGCACAAAAACCGCGAGGATTGGCAAGATAAATATTCATCGTGCTGTTTTATTCGATCTGCGCATGTGCATTGTTTACGCCCAGGATATTAACGGTAAAGATAATTTCCTGGCCGGCAAGCGGGTGGTTAAAATCGATTTCGACGCTGTCATCTTTCATGCTAACAACGGTGCCTGGTATGTCATCGCCATCCGGTGATTCGAAAGCGTAGGACAGGCCTGCTTCGGGTGGCATGTCTTCGGGGAAGTCCGAAAGCGGCATTTCATGTATATTGTCTTCGTCTCGAATGCCAAAGCCCTGTTCCGGGGTGAGCGTTAATGTTTGCGTATCACCTTCTTTTAAACCAAAGATGGCAAGTTCCATACCTTTTGTTACATCGTCGTGGCCCATGGAGATTTCTACGGGCTCATCATCAAAGCTGCTTTCGATAACATCGCCGTTGGGTAATTTTATGCTGTAGTGCATTAATACCAGGCTATGCATGTTAATTTCTTCTGTCATGTTATTTTTATTCCGATTGCGTTTGTTTATTGCGTTTGGTTTCTAATAGCATGTCCAGTATAAGCAGGCCGGCACCCAGGGTAATGGCTGAGTCAGCAATGTTAAAAGCAGGGAAGAAGCTGTTGCTGTAGTAAACCTGGATGAAGTCGACAACTTCACCCGTCATGGCGCGGTCGATCAGGTTACCGATAGCGCCGCCAAGAATAAAGCTAATGGCAATTTGAATAAGGTGGTTGTCTTTTTGCTGTTCGTCTCGAGTGATTTGCCTTAACCAGATAAAAAGAAAAATGCTGATTACTGTAGAAATAACAACAAAAAATATTCTTTGCCAGCCACCGGCTTCACTCAGGAAGCTAAAGGCAGCTCCCTTGTTGTACATCAAGGTGAAGTTGAAGCCTGGAAAAATGGCCACAGGTTGATATAGTAATAGTTCTGCCTCAGCTATTTTTTTTGTTAGCTGATCAAGAACAACGGTTAATACAGAAAGCCATAGCCATTTCATAAAATAAATTTAAATAGTTTGTCAGTTGTTTTTATCATCAGGCAAATATACGTTGTTCGCCTTCACCGATAACATTGTCAACACAGCGTCCGCAAAGTTCAGGATGTTCAGCATTATTACCAATGTCTTCCTGGTGATGCCAGCAGCGCACGCATTTATCGTGGCTGGAAGCGCCTGCCTTGATTTTCATGGTGTGGCTGTTGCCATTGCCGTCAGTAATAGCGGCTTCGATACAGTCAGCGCCTGCTTCGCTTATATCTTTAACGCTGGCGGCTGATGTTATCAGGACAAAACGAAGTTCTTCTTTTAAAGAATCAAGTTTGTCTTTTAATTCGGCATCAACAAAAAGCGTAACTTCGGCATCAAGCGATGAACCAATGGTTTTGTTTGTGCGTAAAGCCTCAAGCTCTTTACTGACTGCGGAGCGAACTTCAAGTATGGTTTGCCAGAACGCCATGTTCATGTTTTCACTGGCATCAAGCGCTGCCAGATCGAGATACCAGTTTTCCAGTAATACAGAATCACTGCGCTCGCCGGGAATAGCCTGCCACAATTCATCGGCGGTAAAAGTCAGGATTGGCGCAATCCAGCGGCACATGGCTTCGGCAATATGATAAAGCGCAGTTTGCGCTGAGCGGCGAGTAATACTATTGCTCTTTGTTGTGTACTGACGATCCTTGATGATATCAAGATAGAAGCCACCAAGATCGACCGTGCAGAAGTGCTGTAGTTTCTGATGAATTAAATGAAAGTTAAATTCTTTGTAAGCGTCAACAATTTCATTCTGTAATTCAAGGCATCGCGCAATCGCCCAGCGATCCAGAGAAAGCAGTTCGTTGTTCTGCAGTTTGTCTGTCGCCGGATCGAAGCCGTTCAGGTTGGCTAACAGAAAACGGGCAGTATTTCTGATGCGGCGATAAGAGTCTGCACTGCGTTTTAAAATTTCATCCGACACGGTCATTTCATTGCTGTAATCGCTGCTGGCAACCCACAGCCGCAAAATGTCTGCACCTAAAGTGCCAACGATTTTTTGTGGCGCAACAACATTGCCTAATGACTTCGACATTTTTTTACCGTGAGCATCAACGGTAAAACCATGTGTTAAAACTTTTTTGTAAGGAGCGACACCATTGATAGCCGTTGAGGTTAACAATGATGACTGGAACCAGCCACGATGCTGGTCCGAACCTTCAAGATATAAATCGGCAGGGAACGGCAGCTTGCTGCGTTTACCTAATACGCAGGCATGAGTGACGCCTGAGTCAAACCAGACATCCAGCGTATCGGTGGTTTTGTCGTATAAGTCAGCGTCGTTGCCTAGCAGCTCACTGGCTTCCATCGAAAACCAGGCTTCGACGCCCAGCTGTTCAATTTTCTTCGCCACCTGTTCGATCAGATTCTGGGTATCGGGATGCAGCTCACCGGTTTCTTTATGCACAAATAAAGGAATCGGTACGCCCCAGGTACGCTGCCTGGATATGCACCAGTCAGGACGATTGTTCACCATGCTTTCGATACGCGCCTGTCCCCAGTCGGGTAGCCAGGTGGTTTCTTTTATAGCTTTGTTAGCCAGATCGCGTAGCCCTGCCTGTTCCATGCTGATAAACCACTGTGGTGTGGCGCGAAAAATAATCGGCGTTTTGTGGCGCCAGCAGCAAGGGTAACTGTGCTGCATTTTTTCGTGTTTCAGTAAAACATGGTTATCTTCTAAAACCTTTAATACTTCCGGGTTGGCCTTGTTAACGTGAACACCGGCAAACAGTTCGGTGTCAGGTAAAAAGATGCCGTTGCCAGCAACCGGGTTATACACTTCCAGTCCATAACGGTTGCCGACGATGTAGTCATCCTGGCCATGGCCGGGCGCTGTGTGAACCGCGCCGGTACCGGTTTCGGTGGTAACGTGGTCGCCGAGAATGACTGGCACCTGTTTATCGTAAAACGGATGTTTGAGTTGCAGGTTTTCCAGCGCCTGGCCCTGGCAGCTGGCAAGGCTTTTAGTGTTTTCAAAACCATAGCGCTGCAGCGCACTTTCCGCCAGTGAGCTTTCCAGTATTAAACGCGCCGGACCGTGCTGAGTCTGAACCTGAATCAGTTCGTAAGTAAATTCCGGGTGCAGGGCAACCGCCTGATTGGCGGGTAGTGTCCACGGTGTCGTGGTCCAGATGACGGCCGCAATATCGCCTTCACCCTGGTCACAGTTGAATGCCTTTTCAAAGTCGCTGTTATTAACGGCATTGAACATAACGTCAATCGCGGGAGATTCTTTATCCTGGTATTCCACTTCGGCTTCAGCCAGTGCCGAGCCGCAATCCAGGCACCAGTGTACCGGTTTGCTGCCCTGATGCAGGTGGCCTTTATCAATGATTTTACCCAGGCTGCGCACGATGTCGGCTTCAAACTGGAAGTCCATGGTGAGATAGGGTTTATCCCAGTCACCCTGTACGCCCAGGCGAATGAAATCCTTGCGCTGGCCATCAACCTGTTTGGCAGCATATTCGCGGCATTTTTCGCGGAAGGTTTTTGCGTCTACCTTGTTGCCGGCTTTACCCACTTTTTTCTCAACCATTAATTCAATGGGCAGGCCGTGACAGTCCCAGCCGGGAACATAGCGCGCATCGAAACCTTCAATGGTATGACTTTTAACAATAATGTCTTTTAATATTTTATTAACCGCGTGACCGATATGTATATCACCATTAGCGTATGGCGGGCCGTCATGCAGGACAAATGTTGGGCGGCCATCACATGCCTGGCGAATTTTTTGATATAAGCCTGAGCTCTGCCACTGTTTCAGCATTTCAGGCTCGCGGTTAGCCAGATTGCCGCGCATCGGGAAATCAGTATCAGGAAGGTTTAGTGTTGCTTTGTAATCAGTCATATAAAATCAATGAATAGTGAAAGTGAATCAGTCTGCCGACTATTCAGTTTTCATTTTTAATAGTTCGACAGCTTTTTTACAGTCGATCTGTATTTGTTGTTTTAAATCGTCAAATGAATCGAATTTTTTTTCATCGCGAATTTTGTGCTGGAAGGAAACGCAAACCCGCTCGCCATAAATGGTTTCGTCAAAATCAAATAGATGCACTTCTAGCTGGACGCGTTCGCCGTCAACCGTCGGCCTGCGACCGAGGTTGGCAATGCCCGCAATATCGCCATGTTTCTTGCTGTGCATGGTAACAGAATATACCCCATGAAGTGGCGTTTCTGTGCGCCTTAAATGGATATTTGCGGTGGGAAATCCAATGGTTCGGCCACGTTTGTCGCCATGACTAATGTGGTTGCAGATAGTGTAAGCACGGCCCAGCATTCTATCGGCCAGGGCGAGTTCATTAGCGATCAGTGCTTTCCTGATTAACGAGCTGCTAACCCGCTGATCGTCGATGCAGTGCGAGGCAATACTGGCGACTGAAAAATTATGTTTATTGCCGTATTCCTGCAGCAGCGCGAAATCGCCCTGGCGGTCGCAGCCAAAACGAAAGTCATCGCCGATGATAACGGACTTTATTTTTAACTTTTCGATCAGCACCTGCTCAATAAAATCGCTCGGCACTCATGCTTGCCAGTGCCTGGTTAAAATTGAGGAACAGCAGGAATTCGGGCCGTATGGCATCAGAAAAGCTGGCCAGTGTCTGGATTTTTTCGGCACGATTCATTAATCGTGCGGTGCCTTGTTTGCCTTTGGTGAAAAACTCCCTCGGTAATGGCTCAAACGTCATCAGGCAACGGTGCGTGTTCAGCCGTTTTGCTTCTGCCGACAGCTGCTCCAGCATCTTCTGGTGGCCCAGGTGCAGGCCATCGAAATTTCCGATGGTGATAACGCCATTCTGGTGTTCTGTCCGGCAATTATGTAGGCCGCGGATAACTTGCATTTCGATAGTGAGAAGGGTGTCTTAAGGTTAAAAGGTCAGTTTGAGTAGTTAGGGGGTATATCCTACCAGTTACCGGCAATAACAATAAAGTTTACGGCTGTTTTTTTAACTGGCCGAGGCGAAAGCCCTGTAACCAGAGCATTAAAAAGTAGATGAAAACTGCCACGGTAATGATAAAGGCCAGGTTTGTTACGCGATCGATTAGTGACCACTGGCTCCACTGAATAATAGTCGGGTTCAGCCAGATTACTGCAGCCGCCATGGCAATCGTTGCGATAGCAATGCGGAACAGCCACGCCAGCCAGCCGTCCTGCGGGGTGAAAATCGCTTTATCGCGCAGACCGCTGTATAACAGTATGGCATTGATATAGGCTGAAAAACTGGTCGCCAGTGCCAGGCCGACATGGGGCGCTTCATAATCGAACATCACCATTGGGATAACAAACAGCAGGTTCAGCACCATATTGCATACCATGGCGATAATGCCGATACGCACCGGGGTGCGGGTATCCTGCCGTGCGTAGTAGCCGGGTGCCAGTATTTTGATAACCACCAGCGCCGGCAGACCCAGCATATAAGCCATCAGGCTTAAGCTGGCAAAATAGGTGTCATTCGTAGTGAATTTGCCGTAGCCAAACAATGTCGACAGGATAGGTGCCGCCAGGATAAACAGGCCGACACAGGCTGGAATGGTAATAAAGGTAACCAGCCGCAGCGCCCAGTTGAGCGTCTGGTTAAACTGCTCGCCAGAGGCCCGGGCATGCTGCTGCGACAGGGTAGGCAGTATCACCGTGGCGATGGCGATGCCCAGCACACCAAGCGGAAATTCCAGCAGGCGGTCGGAATAATACAGCCAGGTAACGCTGCCGGTAATCAGGAATGAAGCAATCACGGTATCCAGCAATAGATTAATCTGAGCCACGGAAGAGCCAAAAATGGCCGGAATCATTAACTTGCCAATTTTTCGAATTCCGGCATGCTTGCGATTAAATTTGGGTGTCGGCATCAGCCCCAGTTTTAGCAGTGACGGAAACTGAATGACCAGCTGCGCGACACCGGCAAGAGCCACGCCCCAGGCCAGGGCCATTAACGGCTGTTCAAAGTAGGGCGCCAGGAAAAAGACTGAGCCGATCAGGCAGATATTCAATAGTACGGGCGTGAAGGCCGGAACGGCGAACTGGTGATAACTGTTCAGTATGCCGCCGGCAAATGCCACCAGGGCGATAAAAAAGATATAAGGGAAAGTGATGCGCAATAAATCGGCGGTTAACTGAAATTGCTCTGCATTACTGCTGAAACCGGGGGCAAAGAGATAAACCAGTGCCGGCGCAAAGACCATGCCCAGTATCGATAAAATCAGCAGAAAGCCGCCAAGGGTACCGGCAACGTGGTCAACCAGGTCTTTCAGCGAGGCTTTATCGTGTTTTTCCCTGTATTCGGCAAAGACCGGAACAAACGCCAGTGAAAATGCGCCTTCAGCGAACAGGCGGCGCATAAAATTAGGGATTTTGAAGGCAACCAGGAAAGCATCGGTACCCCCGGAAGCGCCAAAAAACGTGGCCAGCGTGATGTCGCGTAACAGGCCGAGAACCCTTGATAGCAGTGTCATTCCGC
Source organism: uncultured Gammaproteobacteria bacterium (assembly GCA_963711255.1). GTDB lineage: Bacteria > Pseudomonadota > Gammaproteobacteria > SZUA-229 > SZUA-229. The sequence goes on from CAVQDO010000035.1 coordinate 210,961, forward strand.
CCACGGTAAAGGTGGAACGCAGTAATTTTGTGCTCAGGGTCGTCTCCTTAAATTAAGCGCGGTTCATCTGGCTAATGGTCTGATGGCGAGATTGTACCTGTTGCCAGTGTTTTTCTAAACCTGTATTTCTCTCTGCCGGACTATCAGTATCGATTTTTGTTGACAATTTAACGAAAAACAGGCATCCTACGCCCTCTTTTTTTCAAGATGGTTTAAGACAGTGGCAAATACAGCTTCAGCAAAAAAACGCGCCAGACAGGCGGAAGGTAATCGCACTCGCAACGTAGGTGTTCGCTCAATGATGCGTACTTATATTAAACGAGTTTACTACGCGATAGAAGCTGGTGATAAGTCTGCAGCGGAAGCGGCATACAAAATTGCTACGCCGATGATTGACCGTGTTGCAGGCAAAGGTCTGATTCATGCTAACAAGGCAGCGCGTACTAAAAGTCGCATGAATAACAATATTCGTTCAATGGCGTAAGTTTTTAACTTATTCTTTTGATCAGGAAGCCGGGCTGATTCAGTCCGGCTTTTTTGTTGCCTGTATTATTTGATTAGTTCTTTTGGTATTGTGTTTTATATTCCCCTTTGGCGTTAATATTTTCTCTTGATTGTTTACTTTGGCATTGCGGTTCTCGCACCGCGGGCGAGTTACTCTTTTGCTACAGCCCAAAAGAGTAACCAGAAAAGGCCGCCGCTGACTCGATAGCCCCGGGAGAAGCGTCCGGGGAACCTGAATTTGAGGGTATCTGTTCTTTTGGCGTTAGTGTTTGCTTAAAGTGTTATTGCTTACTTTGGCCCGAGCCGCCCCGATACGCCGTCCGGGCGTAGCGGGGCTAAATCCGCCGTCCATGGCGGATTTGCTCTACGAGTTGGCAAATTCAGCTATCGAAGGCGGAAGAGTCAAGGTCAAAAACAGAGTCAACAGCACCAGCTAGAACACAGCAAAAAACATGGCGCGCAGCGCCATAGCTGGAGAAGCTTTTGTTTCGTTTCTATTTTTGTTTATCTCCCCTTTTGTTTGCTGACTTTGGGGGCATTGGTAGAGCAATTTCGCCATGGACGGCGAAATTAGTGATGCTGCGCCCGGACGGCGCATCAGCACGGGCTCGTAGGCAATGACCCCAAAGTCAGGTACCCCGGACGCTTCTCCCGGGGCAAACAAGTCGGGGCGGCACTTTTCTGGTTACTCTTTTGTTGCTGCTGACAAAAGAGTAACTCGCCCGCGGTGCGAGAACCGCAAGGCCAAAGTAAACAGTCAACAGAAAATATTAATGTCAAAGGGGAGTGTAAAGCACGAAACCACAGGAGCATTACTCAATAACCGTAAATGCTATACAAATAAACAATAATAAAGCTGAGTAAAATTTAAAGAGTAACTCGCCCGCGGTGCGAGAACCGCAAGGCCAAAGTAAACAATAACAAGAAAATATTAACGCCAGGCCAGCGGTGAAAAAGAAAAGGTAATGGCAGAGGCAATCACCCAGAAGAAAAACTACAATAAAACCAGATTATCCCGATGAATCAATTCCGCCTCAACAACATAACCCAGAACCCCCTCAATTTTCTCGCTGCTTAATCCCTTAATCTGCTGACTTTCAATGGAAGAATAATTAACCAGCCCACGGGCAATTTCAGTACCGTCCTGATTAATGCAGCTGACCACTGCACCGCGCTGGAAGTTGCCCTCAACATTAGAAACGCCAACAGCCAGCAGGCTGACGCCTTTTTTCAAAACGGCTTTGCTGGCACCTGCATCAAGATGAATTCTGCCGGATACTTTTAGCTGGTTGGCCATCCACTGCTTACGTGCTGTTAGCGGTTCGTTGTCCGCGGTAAGCAGGGTACCGATGTTTTCGCCCTGTGCTAATTTTTGCAGTATGTCAGGTTCTCTGCCGGAGGCGATGATGGTGTTGGCGCCTGATCGGGCAGCACGCTGGGCGGCGGTAATTTTTGTTCGCATGCCACCCTGGCCGAGGGCACCACTGCCGCCGGCCATGGCCAACAGGCTGCTGTCGCTGGCGTTGGCAGTGCTGATTAATTTAGCGTCATCGTTATTGCGTGGGTCTTTATCGAACAGGCCCTGCTGATCGGTAAGAATGACCAGGGTGTCGGCTTCTACCAGGTTGCTGACCAGTGCGCCCAGGGTGTCGTTATCACCAAAACGAATTTCATCTGTTGCCACGGTGTCGTTTTCATTGATGATTGGAATTGCGCCAAGACTTAATAATGTTTTTAGTGTGCTGCGGGCGTTGAGGTAGCGCTGGCGGTTGCCCAGGTCTTCGTGCGTCAGCAATACCTGTGCGGTATGTATGTCGTGTTTTTTGAAGCAGCTTTCAAAATGCTGTATCAGTCCCATCTGGCCGAGTGCTGCTGCCGCCTGCAGTTCGTGCAGTGCGTGTGGGCGCTTTTTCCAGCCGATGCGGGCCATGCCCTCGGCTACGGCGCCGGAGGAGACCAGCAGGACTTCCTTACCGGCAGCACGCAGCAGGGAAATCTGTTCTACCCATGACTGGATTGCCTCGGTGTTGAGGCCGCGGCCGTCATTGGTGATTAGCGCGCTGCCAATTTTTATTACCCAGCGTTTTGAATTCGCCAGTGTCTTACGCGTTGTCATCATCTTGCTCGTTTATAGGCTCTTCCTGTGGCGTGTTGCTCAGTTCCAGTTCCTGCGCTTTTTCTTTATCCAGCTCAAGCTGCTGCATAATATCAAAAGCCAGTTTATCGGTGCCGGTTTTGCTGATTGCAGAGATGCAATACACAGGGCCCTGCCAGTTGAGCCGCTGGACTATTTCATCCTGTTTGGCCTTTAGTTCATCTTCTTCGAGCAGGTCTATTTTATTGAGCACCAGCCAGCGGGGTTTATTTACCAGTTCGTGGCTGTAGCTGTCCAGCTCGTTAATGATGACTTCGGCCTGCTCTACCGGGTCGCTGCCATCATAGGGGACAAGGTCGATAATATGCAGCAGCAGACCGGTGCGAGACAGGTGTTTTAAAAATTGAATGCCGAGGCCGGCGCCTTCCGAGGCGCCTTCAATAATGCCGGGAATATCTGCGATGACAAAACTCTGGTTCATGCCGACCCGCACCACGCCCAGATTGGGGAACAGGGTGGTGAAAGGGTAGTTTGCCACTTTAGGTCGCGCGGCTGAAACAGAGCGAATAAAGGTTGATTTGCCCGCATTGGGCAGGCCCAGCAGGCCAACGTCAGCCAGTACTTTTAGTTCCAGGCGCAAATTTCGGCGTTCGCCGGGTGAACCTGGTGTGCATTTTCTGGGTGCCTGGTTTACCGAGCTTTTATAGCGGGTGTTGCCAAGGCCATGAAAACCACCCTGGGCGACTTTTACTTTTTGATCATTTTCGGTGATGTCGCCAATCAGTTCGTCAATGTCGTCATCATAAATCTGGGTGCCGATTGGAACCGGAATAAACAGGTCGTCGCCGCCTTTACCGGTCATTTTTGCACCGGCGCCGCGCAGGCCTGATTCAGCTGTATAGGTGCGAACGTGACGGAAGTCAGCCAGGGTATTGATGTCGTGATCGCCGACCAGGTAGACGCTGCCGCCATCGCCGCCGTCGCCGCCATCAGGGCCGCCATACTGAATGAATTTTTCACGACGAAAGCTGACCACGCCTGTGCCGCCGTCTCCGGCTATTACATGTATGGTTGCTTCATCTACAAAACGCATGGTTTTTCTCGTTGTTCAGTTGTTGCGGTATGGATTGCTAGTTTATCTTAAAAATCAGGTGCTTAGATTATTCGTCATTGCGAGGCTCGAAGCAATCTCTAATCGGTAGCGATTTGCAGTTACAGAGATTGCCGCGCTTCTTAGCTGGATCTGTACAGGCATAAAAAAAGCCCCATGCGGGGCTTTTTCTTAACCGCATTGGTGTCAGCAACAATTAGCTTGCTGGAGTCACACTAATAGTTTTGCGGTTTAACGGGCCACAGGTTTCAAAAACCACGTTGCCGTCTGCTTTAGCAAACAATGTGTGATCGCGACCCATGCCTACGTTTGTACCAGCGTGGAATTTAGTACCGCGCTGACGAACCAGGATATTTCCAGCGACAACTACCTGTCCACCGAATTTCTTAACGCCAAGTCGCTTTGATTGTGACTCGCGTCCGTTTCTGGTACTACCGGCTGCTTTTTTATGTGCCATTGTTCCGCTCTCTTATGTATGTGTTATGCAGAGATGCCAGTCACTTCGATTTCAGTATAGTACTGACGATGACCTGTTCTCTTTTGATGATGTTTACGACGTCTGAACTTCATGATTTCGACTTTTTTAGCGCGACCATGAGATTTAACAGTAGCAGTGACTTTACCGCCATCGACGAAAGGTGCGCCGATGTTAATGTTGTCACCGTCAGCGATCATAAGGACTTTGTCGATTTCGACAGAGGCACCTTCTTCAGCGTCCAGTTTCTCAACGCGACATACATCGCCTTGAGCTAGTTTATATTGTTTGCCACCAGTACTAATTACGGCGTACATGGCTGTTCTCCAAAATTCGTGACAGAAAGGGCGCAGATTATACGTTGTAGAATACTGGCTGACAAGTCCAAATTCAGAAGAAACTGAGATAATGCCTTCATATTTCCCGCTTTATAGTAGCGGCGGCAGTGGCAAGCTTGCAGCGAGAGAGATAGATTGAATAGAGTTTCGCTTGACCTGCGGGCGCTGACTACATAGGATTCGCATTCCTGATGATCATCCTGCTTAGAAAGTGTGACTAATTTGTCTGATACAGACCATCCTGAAGAATCCGTGCAGCAACAAAATCAGCAACTTAGTTTTGATGATGTTGCTTTACGCTGTAAGCAGGATATGCAGGAGGTAGACCAGGTTATCCATCAGCGGTTAAGTTCCGATGTCGCCCTGGTCAACCAGCTGAGTCATTATATTGTTAATTCCGGAGGCAAGCGTTTGCGACCTCTGCTTGCGCTTCTGTCTGCAAAAGTTTTTAATTATCAAGGTGATATGCACTATTTGCTGGCGGCGATCATCGAATTTATTCACACCGCAACGTTGCTGCACGATGATGTTGTTGATGAGTCAGATCTGCGCCGCGGCAATGAAACGGCTAACGCACTGTTTGGTAATGCAGCCAGCGTACTGGTCGGTGATTTTCTCTATTCCCGTGCATTCGAAATGATGGTTGAAGTCGACGATATGCGTGTTATGCAGATTATGGCAACTACAACTAATGTCATTGCCGAAGGCGAAGTGATGCAGCTGATGAATGTGCACGATGCTGACACCACAGAAGAGAAGTACATGGAAGTGATTCACTGCAAAACCGCCAAGCTGTTTGAAGCAGCGACCCAGTTAGGCGCAATATTATGTAATCGCAGCGAGGCAGAAACCGAGGCTATGGCGCGTTACGGCCGCTTCCTTGGTACCGCCTTCCAGTTGATCGATGATGTCATGGACTACAGCTCCAGCAGTGAACAGATGGGCAAGAATACGGGCGATGACCTGGCCGAGGGTAAGCCGACATTGCCGCTGATTTACGCCATTCGAAAGGGTTCAGCAGAACAGGCTGTAATAATTAAAGCGGCCATCGAAAAAGGTGGTTACGATAAAATCAATGAGGTTCAGGAAATTATCGAGCAAACCGGAGCACTGCGTTATACCGAACAGGTGGCGCAGCAACAGGCTGAGCTGGCTATTGCCGAGCTTGCGCATCTGCCCGATTCGGAATATAAAATGCTGCTGGAAACTATTGCGCACTTGTCCGTCCACCGCAGTCATTAACGAGTGATGGCTGCTTCAGTGATGACACACCTAATATAGAGTGTAATTCTTGATAAACTACACGTTCTTTTTTCAGTAGCAGATACAAAAACAGGGTAACATTGTGACAAAAGGTACACTTTACGTAATTTCAGCTGCATCAGGCGCAGGTAAGACCACGCTGGTCAGTGCCATTCTCGAGCAGGTTTCTGATCTCGAGGTCTCGGTTTCTCATACTACGAGGGCTCCTCGTGAAGGTGAGGTCGACGGCGTAAACTATCATTTCGTCGATAAAGAGAAATTTCAGCAGATGGTGGACGCAGGCGAATTTTTTGAGTCTGCTTCAGTATTTGGTAATATGTACGGTACTTCACGGCAACATATCCAGGAGCAGCTGCTAAAGGGTAAGGATGTTATCCTTGAGATTGACTGGCAGGGCGCTCGGCAGATTCGTCAATTAGTGACTGATTGCAAATCGATATATATTGCACCGCCGTCGGTGGCGGCATTGCGTGAACGCCTGACTTCAAGAGGCAAGGATGACGAAGAAGTCATTAATAAACGCATGCGTGAAGCGGTTAGTGAAATGTCGCACTATGCCGAGTTTGAATACCTGGTCATAAATGATGACTTTGATGAGGCAAGAGAAAATCTGGCGTCTATAATATTATGCCAGCGTATGTTAATTGAGCATCAGCAGCAGAAACATGCGGTGCTGCTGGCAGAATTATTGTCATTTGAAGAATAAGCTTCGAATGATTTTTAGAATAAAGTAACGAATAACCTGGAGAATAAATATGGCACGTCTAACAGTAGAAGATTGCCTTGATAACGTAGAAAACCGATTTGAGCTTGTGCTGGTTGCATCGCAGCGAGCTCGTCAGCTAGCTATGGGTGCAGAACCTCTTGTGCCTGAAGACAATGACAAGCCAACAGTACTGGCACTGCGTGAAATTGCAGAGAACTTGATTAATAAAGAAATTCTTAATGCGCCTGAAGAAACAACCATGGATGATATTGAAGCCATGATCGAAGGCGACCTGTCTGCAGAGCTGGAAGAAAGTTTGAAAAATAGCCTGAAAGACAACCTGAAAGACAGCATGTAGGCTGATAGTTGCCAGTAGACTGTTTATCAAGTTTATCTATGGGCGCTTTGAATGCATGGCAACGTGTATTCATGCGCCCGATTTTTTTGAGCTGGATTTGTTAAATGACTGAAGTTACCACGATAGATGAAACTCTGGGACAGACCGGAGGGGTAACGGATGATGAAGAGCGCTTTTTGATTTCTGATTTATGTGACCTGATCTCGGAATACATGGATCAGGAACAGGTAAAAGAAGTTTATAACGCCTACCTGTTTGGCGCACAGGCACATGAAGGCCAGCACCGGGTATCCGGTGAGCCATATATTTATCACCCAATTGCTGTGGCAAGAATTCTTGCGCAAATGCATATGGATGTTAAAAGCATTATTGCTTCAATACTGCATGATGTGCTGGAAGATACTCCTGCAACAAGAAAATTAATTGAACGTGAATTTGGCCAGGATGTTGCACACCTGGTTGACGGCGTCAGTAAGCTGACCCACATTAAATTTAAAAATAAAATTGAGCAGCAGGCTGAGAATATTCAAAAAGTTCTGCTGGCGATGGCGAGAGATATTCGCGTCATCATGATCAAACTGGCAGACCGTTTGCACAATATGCGTACTCTCGGTGCGCTAAGGCCGGACAAGCGTCGCCGTATCGCGCAGGAAACGCTTGATATCTATATCCCCATCGCTAACCGGCTCGGTATATACACGATACGCCACGAACTGGAAAACCTGTCGTTCAAGGCTATGCACCCGCTACGCTACAAGGTGCTGGAGCATGCAGTCGATAAGTCCAGCGGTCATCGAAAAGAGTTAATTGAAAAAATCAACCAGGCCTTAAGTTCAAGGCTGGTTGAGATGTCGATTGATGCACAGTTTATTTCACGTAAAAAACATTTGTTCAGTGTCTATAACAAAATGCGTGACAAACGTTTGCCATTTAATAAAGTTTTCGATGTTTATGCGCTGCGTGTTTTAGTCGATTCGGTAGATGAGTGTTACCGCGTACTCGGTATTGTGCATAATTTATTTAAACCGATTCCGGGCAGATTTAAAGATTACATAGCAATTCCCAAAAGTAATGGCTATCAATCACTGCATACTGCTTTGTATGGGCCGCACGGAATTCCGATGGAAGTACAGATACGCACACTGGAAATGGACAAGTTTGCAGAAAGCGGAATTGCTGCGCACTGGTTATATAAATCACCCGACGAGAAAGGTGAAATTACTGCACATGCGCGTGCACGTGACTGGCTCACTGGGATATTGGAAATGCAGCAGTCAGCGGGAGACTCACTGGAATTTCTGGAAAACGTTAAAGTCGATCTGTTCCACGATGAGGTATACGTTTACACGCCCGATGGCGACATCATGAAGCTGCCTCGCAATGCGACACCTGTCGATTTCGCCTATGCGGTGCATACCGATATTGGCAACCGTTGTGTGGCGGCAAAACTGGACCATAGCTTCGCACCATTAAACACGCCCTTGTATAGTGGTCAAACAGTTGAAATTGTAACGTCGCCCGGCTCGCGTCCAAATGCGGCATGGTTAAATTATGTGGTTACCGCAAAAGCACGATCCAATATTCGTACTTACCTGAAACATATGCAGGTTGATGAAGCCATGTCACAGGGGCGGCGTTTACTCGAGCGTTGTTTAAAACCATTGGGCATGAGACTTGCTGATGTCAAACAGGCGGATATTGATGCGGTGCTAACGGAATATGGCTTCGATGAGATTGGTCAGCTGCTTGAAGACGTCGGTATGGGTAATCGTCCACCAAGCCTTGTTGTAAAGCGCCTGGTACCAGAGCGCATTGCCGATGGGGATTCAGAAGAAACCAAAGAAATGCAGTCGCAGACTGCGCTTGCTATTAATGGCACTGAAGGCATGGTGGTTTCCTATGGACGATGCTGCAATCCAATACCGGGTGACCAGATTGTAGCTATGTTGAGTAAGGGCAGAGGGATTGTTGTTCATCGTGAAAGCTGTAAAAATCTTGAAGCGCGCAATAAGCGAAGCGATACTTATATCGATGTGCAATGGTCGGAACAGGCAACTGGTGATTTCAGCTGCGAAATTAAAATGGAAATCGAAAACAAGTCCGGACTGTTGGCGAGAACAGCAACGGTGATTTCTGATTGCGGCGCAGATATTGAAAATGTATTTATGGAGGATCGTGATGGTTTTTCGATGAATCTTTTATACATGATAAAAGTGAAAGACCGTCAGCACCTGGCAAAAATAATGCGCCGCTTGCGTTCAATCTCCAGTGTTATGCGTATTGCTCGAATGTAACAACGGGATCTGCCTCGATATGAGACAGGTGAATAGTATAATAAACTTGATTAGAGTAAAAAATGGCTAAAGAAATTATTTCAACCGATAAGGCACCGCAGGCAATTGGCACATATTCACAGGCAGTAAAAATCGGCACAACAGTTTACATGTCAGGTCAGATCCCACTGGTTCCAGAAACGATGGAGATGGTTGCTGGCGATATAAAAGCGCAGATCCACCGTGTGTTTCAAAACCTTCGCGCCGTTGCCAATGCAGCTGGCGGTGATCTTTGTGACATCGTTAAGCTGAATATTTTTCTTACCGACCTGTCTAACTTTCCGCATGTTAATGAAGTTATGGCAGAGTATTTTCAACAGCCTTATCCCGCACGAGCTGCGATTGGTGTGTCTGCTTTGCCAAAAGATTCGGCTGTAGAGATGGATGCTGTTATCGAGCTTGAAAGCTAAGGATATTATTTAAATTAGTCTTTTTTAAGTATTAACAAAAACTCACGGGCAATAGTTAGAGTAATCAATGGAAGATGAAAAAACTGAAAGCTATGAATATCAGTCAGTACAGGTTCTTAACGGAGTAGGGCCGGCCGTTGCTGAAAAACTAAAACGTCTTGAAATTTATACTATTCAGGATGTTCTATTCCACCTGCCTTACCGCTACGAAGACCGAACCAGAATTACGCCGCTGGGAGCGCTGCAGTTAGGCCAGCAGGCGCTGGTCGAAGGCGTTATTGAACATTGCGAAATAAAATTTGGCGGTCGCGGCCGGCGCAGTTTGTTATGTTACCTGTCTGATAATACCGGCGCGATTGTTTTGCGTTTTTTTCATTTTAATAAAGCACAGCAAAATAATTTATCTGAAGGAAAAAAATTACGCTGCTTTGGTGAGGCGCGGCGCGGTGCTACCAGGCTGGAGTTTGTGCACCCTGAATACCAGCTTGTACCGTCGGTTGAGGTTGAAGTTGAGCGTTCATTAACGCCGGTCTATGCAAAAACCGAAGGTGTGCATCAGACGCTGCTAAAAAAGATCTCCGGCCAGGTTCTGGCAAAAATAAAACAGGGCAGTTTAATAGACTGGTTACCTGAAGATGTTCTGACTCGGCATGGTTTTCCTGACCTTGTAACGGCCCTGTCGAATGTGCACAGGCCAGATAAAAACGTAAATGTTTATTCACTGAATGACTGCAAGAGTAAAGCGCAGCAACGCCTGTTATATGAAGAACTGGTAGCCCACCAGCTAAGTATGTTACAGGTGAGAGATGAAATAAAAAAGATTAAAGCGATAAGGCTGCCAGTAAGTGATGCTGAGGCATCGGCATTCAGTGCTCGTTTTGTTTTTGAATTTACTGACGCGCAAAAAAAAGTTATTGCTGAAATATTTTCTGATATTAATAAAGACGTGCCTATGCTGCGGCTGGTTCAGGGTGATGTGGGTTCTGGTAAAACGGTTGTTGCAGCAGCTGCCGCGATGGCTGTTGTTATTGCTGGCAAACAAATTGCCATTATGGCACCAACAGAAATTTTAGCGGCTCAGCATTATGCTAATTTCACACAATGGTTTGATGAGAATGATTGCCTGCTGTTAACGGGTAAAGATAAAGGTAAAGCAAGAACCGAAAAGCTGGCGCAGATGAAATCGGGCGAGCGTAAAATTATTATCGGTACACATGCGCTATTTCAGGATGATATTGAATTTAATCACCTGGCACTGCTGGTGGTCGATGAACAGCATCGCTTTGGTGTGCATCAGCGATTATCTTTGCGTGAGAAAGGCAGCATTATGGGGCAGGATAAAATGATGCCGCACCAGTTAATCATGACTGCAACTCCTATACCCAGAAGCCTGGCGATGACCGCCTATGCCGACCTGGACTATTCTGTTATCGATGAACTGCCGGCTGGCCGCAAGCCTGTCACCACTGTTGTGTTGTCAACTGCTCGCCGTGAAGAAGTTGTGCAGCGAATTGAAAAGGCCTGTGAAAATGGTGAACAGGCGTACTGGGTATGCACGCTTGTTGAAGAGTCTGAAGTGTTACAGTGCCAGGCTGCTGAAGTCACGGCTGAACAGTTAACCGCAGAGTTAAAAAATGTCCGGGTTGGCCTGGTGCATGGCCGAATGAAACAGCAGGATAAGCAGTCGATCGTCACGCAGTTCAAAAACCGGGAAATAGATCTTCTGGTAGCAACCACGGTCATTGAAGTTGGCGTGGACGTGCCAAATGCATCGCTAATGGTCATCGAAAATGCTGAGCGCCTTGGTCTGGCGCAGTTACACCAGTTACGAGGCCGGGTCGGCCGCGGCTCGAAAAAGAGTGCCTGTGTGCTGATGTACCAGGCACCATTGTCTGATCTGGGCAAGCAGCGTATGGCGATTTTGCGCGAAACCAACGATGGTTTTAAGGTGGCACAAAAAGATCTGGAATTGCGTGGCCCGGGTGAGGTTCTGGGCACCCGTCAAACGGGTTTGATGCAACTGCGTATCGCTGACATTGTGCGTGATGAGCACTGGTTTGAGGATGTAAAACAAACTGCGCGATATATAATGAAGCATCATCCACAGGCGGTTCAGCCGCTGGTGCGCCGCTGGCTAGGTAAAGCAGACCGTTTTGCCAACGTATAGTAATTACTCTCAGGTTATTTTTATTGCTGGCTTTTGAACAAGCTATAAGCTATTAATAAATAACTGCTTATTTAATTAAAAGTAAATGATAACGAACACTGAAAACACAGCGCTAAATCTTCGTGGTTTGCTCAATGGCTCAGCCAGCCAGGAGCAGGAACGGATATTGCAAACTCAGATAACGCGTTTAATTACCAGTTCGGGTTTTAGTAACCTCGCTGGAATTGCCATGGCAATTATCTGGGTGGGGCTGATCTGGAAAGACCTGCCGCGAGAAGTTTTAAGCGTCTGGCTCGGTGTTATGCTGCTGCTGTTCTTCTACCGGCTCGCGGTGCATTATTTCAAACTGTATAGCAGTGATAGCAAATTACTGCTTGATAAATATGTTGTTCGACGCTGGTACCTGGTATCGGTGTTCCTTAGCGGCGCAGGCTGGGGTGTAACTTCAACCTTGATGTTCCCGTTTAATGAATTGAACCAGATCGTACTGGCCTTTATCCTGGTCGGCGTTTCAGCAGCGGGAGTGGCCTATTCAGCAGTAGCCTGGGTTTATTATGGTTACGTAGGTTGCGTGCTGCTACCGTTAATGTTTCGTTTATTTTATGTCGGTGGCGAAGTTTATTATGCGCTGTCCGCGATGACCGGTTTCTTTTTAGGCGTGATGATCATGGCAGTGCACCGCATGTATAAGTCATCTGTGGCTGAGCTTGAGCTTTCCTATAAAAATGAAACATTGATAAATGACCTGACTAATGCCAGTAATCACCTGGAAAGTTTAAATAATAATTTAACGGATGAAATTCAACACGGGAAAAAAATTGAAGCAGAGTTAAAGCTGGCAAAAGAAAACGCGGAACAAATGAGCCAGGCTAAGGGTGAGTTCCTTGCCAACATGAGCCATGAAATAAGAACACCGATGAATGGTGTAATCGGCACGCTGCAACTGCTGGAAGATACCGAATTAAACAACGAACAAAAAGAATTTGTCGAAACTGCACATAAATCGGCTGATGCGCTGCTGGCAATATTAAATGACATTCTGGACTTGTCCAAGATTGAAGCCGGCAAACTACACTTTGAAAATATCGCGTTTAACCTGGAACAGATAATAAAAGACATTGTTACGCTATATTCATTAAAGTCCGAGCAGCAGGGGGTGTCACTGGTTATGCAGCTGGATGAATCACTGCCTGATTATTTAATGGGCGACCCAACACGATTGCGGCAGGTAATTGTTAACCTGGTTTCCAATGCGCTTAAGTTCACTGAGCAGGGTGTGGTTAAAATCAGTGCGGAAGTTCAACAGGTAAATAGTGACAATGTAAAGCTGAAGGTATCGGTAACTGATACCGGTATCGGTATTCCGCAGGCTGCACAGGAAACATTGTTTAATGCCTTCACCCAGGCTGATGGTTCAACCACAAGAAAGTATGGCGGTACCGGTCTGGGTCTGGCTATTGTTAGTCAGCTGGTTGAAATGATGGACGGAACACTGGGTGTTGATAGTGTCGAGGGAGACGGTTCTTCGTTCTGGTTTAGCGCAAACTTCAAACTTGCTAAAGAAATACCTTCAGGCGAATCGGAGCCGGTGGATGATAAAGGCCCGGTTCAGCTAGATGCCAAAGTGTTACTGGTTGAAGACAATCCGATCAATCAGATGGTCGCCCAGAAAATGCTGGAGAAATTAGGCCTGAAAGCACAGCTTGCCAACAATGGCGTGGAAGCGCTAAAGCAGTTAAGCGAAGAGGCCTTTGACCTGGTATTGATGGACTGCCAGATGCCGGAGATGGATGGCTTTGACGCAACCCGGGAAATTCGAAAACTGGATATCAGGTCGACCAGGAAGAAATCACTTCCTATTGTTGCCATGACGGCAAACGTTATGTCGGGTGACCGTGAAAGGTGTCTTGACGTTGGTATGGATGATTATATCGGTAAACCGGTACAGCGTGATCAGCTTGAGACAGTGCTCAGGAAATGGCTGGGAAGATAACCGGAAGTGGCAGACATGCTGCCTGACCTTTAGTCGTTAGTGATGATGAATGCTATCGTTGCTATATCGTAAGAACCGTCGGTATTAAGGTAAAATTCCCCTTTCCCGGACTTTATATCGGCATTTTCAGGCCATTTATCCCTCACAAATGGCAAATCAGCTAATATTATAATAAACTGATGTTTCAGCCTACAGTTTATCCAGTTTTGGCCGATAGTGAAAATTCAAGTTCTCAAAAAAACTTCAAACTAACCATTTATTTGTAGATTCTGACCTTGTCGCCAGATTCTAATTTATTGCATATTCAGGAGCAGGCAGCATGTTTTTCAAGTTTGTAAAACTCATTACCTTATTAACCATTTTCATTAGCAGTTCAGTTTATGCAGAGTTGGCGATCATTGGACACCCGCACTCTGATACCGGTGCAGTAGATGCGCATAGTGTTAAGCGACTGTATACAGGTGAGCGTAGAGCTTTTCCAAGTGGCCTGCACGCAACACCAGTCAATCATGCAATTGGCAGCCCTGATCGAAAAGTGTTTTTTTCGCTGGTCATGAATATGCCTGAAAAGAGTTTCAAGCGTCAGTGGAAGCGAAAGATGTCAACCGGAACGGCAAGTGCTCCGGCGGTGCTTGGATCTCATAAAGAAGTGTTGCAATATATCGCAAATAACCCTGGCACTATAGGTTATATCGATTCCGCTGAAGTTAACGATACAGTAAAAGTGTTAATGACAGTCAAGAGTTTCGAGGGTGTTTAATAGCTTTATAATAATTAGTAGCTGGTGTCTGGCCTGGTAGTATTAAATTTTTTCTTTGCAGAGCGCAGTGATGTGCTATAGCGGATAGCAGATCAGGGCCGTTCGGAGAGGGCTAGGGATATTCGCCTGGCGGCATTTTCGATAAACTGAATGTCTTCGTGACTAAAAGGATTTGTCCTTTTAATCATGCTGCTAAAATTTAATGTTCCCCAAATGTTCCTGTTTTTTAGAATAGGTGTACTTATGTAGGCCTCTATTGGCAGATCTTTGTATAACGGGTGGCATTGCAGTCCGGGTTTTCCTTCGAGTTCAGTCATTGCCAGTGTTTTACCTGATGTATAAACATCCCTGCAATAGGTTTGATTTAATGGAAAAGACTCGCCGGCAACAAACACATTCGCCAGTGATTTAACAGCAACAATTTCATACTCATCGTTTTCAACATGGCTGACAATACCCATCGTGGTAGAAAACCGGTCGTTCCCTTCAAGTAGTATGTTGTTATATAAACGGTATAATTCACTAGTTTCCATCGAGTGCTTTAACCTGTTTTAAAGTTTTTCCGGGACCCTTATGCCATGCTTGTATTAGTGTTTAACAAAAAACCAGGATCAGGGGAAATTTGTTTCTAATACAATAACAAACTTTACACCCGCTATTATTTTTTTACTACTGTTAAGTGTGTCTGCTCATTATTAGTTATGTCGTTGCCACACATGATGAAAGCTAAAAATGAGTCGTAGAATTATAATTAGAGGAAGACGGTATTGAATAATAAGTCATTGATGAATAAAAAAAGCCGGTAACAGTACATAGTAGATGCCTGTCACCGGCTTCTTAGAGCCAGGTTAAGTTTTGTGTTTTATATTAATGTTTAAATTGATTCAGGCTTAAAATCAGTTAATGTATCGACATCCGCTTCATAATCAATACCTTCAATGCCAAAACCAAACAGTTTTAAAAACTCATCTTTGTAGCCCTGGTAATCGGTCAGCTCGAAAATATTCTCATTCGTTATCTGCGGCCAAAGTTCCTTAACCCTGTTTTGCACGTCCTCACGCAGCTCCCAGTCATCCATGCGGATGCGGGCAGCGTCATCCAGATCGGCACCGCCCTCTTTGTATAACTGGGTGCGAAACATACGGTTAATCTGTTCGATACAACCTTCGTGAATACCCAGGTCTTTCATTACTTTAAAACCGATAGCAATATATAAAGGCATTACCGGTATGGCGGCAGAAGCCTGTGTGACAACGCTTTTTAGTACAGCAACATTGGCGGTGCCGTTTATATCGGCGAGTGAACCGCGTAGTGCACCTGCTGCACGATCCATATCTTCTTTAGCTTTACCCAGTGCGCCGTGCCAGTAAATCGGCCAGGTGATGTCGGTGCCGATGTAGCTATATGAAACTGTTTTAACGCCATCGGCCAGAACCCCCGCCGTTTTTAATGCACTGATCCATAGTTCCCAGTCTTCACCGCCCATGACGGTAACGGTGTTCTGTATTTCTTCTTCTGTTGCCGGTTCAATCTCTGCATCGATAAGGACATCCTTACTGGTGTCGACAGCAGTGGCTTTATAAGTGTCACCGATGGGTTTTAGAACCGAGCGGATAGTTTCGCCGGTGTCTGGCAGTTTGCGTACAGGCGATGCCAGTGAGTAAACAACCAGGTCAACCTTGCCCATGTCGGCTTTAATAATTTCGATTGCCTTGTCGCGCATTTCATTAGAGAAAGCATCGCCATTAATGCTTTTAGCGTAAAGGCCTTCTGCATGAGCAGCTTTTTCAAATGCGCCGGAGTTATACCAGCCGGCAGAACCGGGTTTTTTTTCGCTTGCCGGCTTTTCAAGGAAAACGCCGAGGGTGGCTGCGCCAGATCCAAAGGCTGCAGTAATACGTGACGCCAGACCGTAGCCGGTTGATGCACCGATGACTAAAACATTCTTTGGGCCATCTGTTACAGCGCCATCGGCTTTAACACGTGCTATTTGTTCGTTAACATTAGTTTCGCAACCCGTTGGATGCGTTGTGGTACAAATAAAACCGCGAGTTTTTGGTTTGATAATCACGTTAGATTTTTCCGCTTAAAGTTTTGTGAGTAATCCTGTTATTCACCGTTCAATAATTCAGCTGTAATGAATCGGGAATTTAAAGGGTATTCGTGCGCCGGTTTTGTCGCTAGCAATCTAAACCGGCAATATAAAGGATAGAATTGTAATGAAGCGAGTGACAGAGAGCAATTATTTCTAAGTCATGGTCATTATCTTCATCTGCTACAGGTTAATTATTTTCTTTTATTAGCGTTTAAGCAAGTAGCCCAATTCAATGCCAGTCATGTCTATTCCCGGGCTGGTCGATATAAATCCGCATCTGGAAAATGAGTGCTGCCGACTGAAATAATAAAACCTTGATTTTGTTCAATATATGCTCAGTTAAACATTATTTGATAGGTAACATATTCCAACACTGTTTTAATGTCTTTAGCTTCGTTTAGCCGGCCTGATAGAGTGTCAGCTTGACGCAATGAAATCTATTCTAAGGCGGGTTTTCCAGATTGATTATATCAATGTCGTCATCATTGAATAATATCTGGCTTCAACTGTTTTGTTCATTCGGAATGAAAAAAGGTATCATCAGTTTATTTTTATTATCTGCGTGTAGTCTATGGCTCAATCTCGGTTAAAGCAAAGTAGCTCACCTGAAGTGTTTGGTATTAATTTAATAGGCAGTGTAAATAGCGGAATTGGCCTTAGTGTCACCACCCGGGCTATTGCTGCCCTGTTAAAATCCAGGGGTGTGCCGTTTTCTATATTTGATGTGCCATTCAGCTGGATCAGTCAGTCGCAAACTGACCCGTACCTTGAGCAATACCAGGTAACGAATCCTGAGCAGCTGGTGTATCCGGTCAATTTGTACGTCTTGCCGATTTCTTACCTGCAAACTTTCATCGGGGAAAACCCGGCTTTATTTACCAGCAGGCGCCTGCATATTGCTAACATCTGGTGGGAAGCGTCCCAGCTTCCAGCGTTTTGTGTGAATACAATTAACCGGTTTGACGGGGTTCTGGCGATGTCATCATTTATTGCTGAAATATGCAGAAATAGTCTGACGATGACACCGGTACTGTATGCAGAGCATCCGTTAGATCTTCCGCAAAATATTTATCACAAGCGTAAAGAGTTTGGACTTGCTGATAATGAAATGGTCTTTGTTGCGAGCTTTGATCCACATTCCGATCCCACACGGAAAAACCCGATTGCTTTAATTACCGCGTTTTGTAGTGCTTTTCCTGCATCTGATGCTGATGTGCGTCTTCTCATTCGAGTAAATAAAGCGGATTCAAAAATGGGTAAAAAAGTTGTGCAATTCCTGAGAAAGCATATTCAGCATGACGATAGAATTCGACTCGTGCTGGAGCCTATGAGCTATAAGCAGGTTCTTTGCCTCTATGCCTGTGCTGATGTCTATTTATCCTTTCATCGTGGAGAAGGGCTTGGTCTTGGCATGCTGGAGTCGATGAGATTGGGTAAACCCGTTATAGCCACAGGATGGTCTGGCAACCTGAGTTTTATGAATCACAGTAACAGTGCGTTACTGCGCTACCGGCTTATACCTGTGAAGGGTAGCTATAAATTTTTTCAAGCTGAGGTGTTAGGCAAGAATGCACGATGGGCTGACCCGGTACTTGAAGATGCTGTAGTCTGGATGCATCGCTTACGCCAAAACCCTGAGTTGCGTAAAACCTTAGGCGAGGCAGCAAAAGCATCTGCGCTGGAATACCAGCAACGAGCGGCCGCCGCTGCCTGGTTGACTGAACTCGAAGCCCTGTGGAAGCTGCGACGGCACTTGCCACTTGTTACTGAAAAACTTTCATCTAAAGACCTGGTGGATAAGTCCAGAAACACGACCGAGAGCGACATCTCATAATCCAGGAGGTTTCTGTAATATTAAAAACGGGACTCTCCGCGTAATTTCATGCATTGAAATTATTTGTTAACCCGAGTAAGTTGTTTTTATGGTTGATTGTCCGCAAGACAATCAAATTAATCCGTTATATTCTTTTCATTTTAAACGAGTTCCGATATGAAGCTTGAATCATTAGCGCTACACCATGGTTATGAACCGGAAGCCACTACAAAAGCAGCGGCAGTTCCTATTTATCAAACTACCTCCTATACCTTTGATAACACGCAACATGGCGCGGACCTGTTTGACTTAAAAGTGCCCGGAAACATCTATACCCGTATGATGAACCCGACTACTGACGTACTGGAGCAACGACTGGCAGCAATGGAAGGCGGTATCGCGGGGCTGGCAGTTGCATCGGGTATGTCTGCGATTACCTATGCTATTCAATGCATCAGCGAAGTTGGAACAAATATTGTCAGTACCAGTCAACTCTACGGTGGCAGCTACAACCTGTTCGCCCATGCATTCCCGCGCCAGGGTATAGAAGTACGTATGGTTTCGGCCGATGACTTTGACGGTTTCGAAAAAGCCATAGATGAAAATACCCGTGCCATCTTTTGTGAGTCTATCGGCAATCCGGCCGGCAATGTGGTTGATATTGAAAAGCTGGCGAAAATTGCTAAAAAAGCCGGAGTGCCACTAATCGTTGATAATACCGTTGCAACACCTTACCTGTGTCGTCCTATTGAAATGGGTGCTGATATCGTGATTCACTCACTAACCAAATATATCGGTGGCCACGGAACTTCTATTGGTGGCATCATCATTGACTCAGGCAAGTTTGACTGGGAAGCCAATAGTGAACGATTTGCGATTCTGGTTGACCCGGATCCATCCTATCACGGCGTTAGTTATACCAAAGAATTTGGCCCGGCTGCTTACATAGGCCGTTGCCGTGTCGGTCCATTAAGAAACACCGGTGCCGCAATTTCACCTTACAATTCATTTCAAATTTTACAGGGCCTTGAAACATTAGGGCTTCGCATGGAAAGACATTGTGAAAACGCAGAAAAACTGGCGGCCTATCTCAGCGACCATGAAAAAGTGACCTGGGTGAAATATGCTGCGCAGGCAGATAGTCCCTACTATGAAAACTGCCAGAAAATTACCGCGGGTAAAGCCTCCGGGATTCTCAGCTTCGGCCTGGAAGGCGGTGCAGAAGCGGGCGCACAATTTATTGATGCCCTGAAGATGATACTTCGACTGGTAAACATTGGTGATGCAAAATCACTGGCCTGCCATCCAGCCACTACCACCCATCGTCAGTTAAATGATGAAGAGCTGGCGGCCGCAGGCGTTAGTGCCGACCTGGTACGAATATCTGTTGGCATCGAAAATATCGATGACATTATTGCTGATGTTAGCCAGGCGATTGACAGCATTGTTTAAAGGTAAGTGTAACTACACTCACTCCTGCTTTATATACATGCGTGTTGAGACGTGACTTGATGGCTGAGGTTACGATTCGGGGTTGCTAAAATTGATCAAGCATTTCAGCTTTATATTCGCTTGTTGATGGACTCAGCCCTGCTTCCTGCATGCGGTTGCTGAGGCTGTTCATTTTTCTCATCAAGTCATCCATGGTGATGGTGTTGTCATCCAGTTCATATAACTGCTTTGACCCGTGATACTGAAAATTAACAATGATCATGGCATTATGATTGCCTTTAGTAATAGCTTTATCAAGCTGCCGTTGTTTTCGATGTATCCGGTTTAACTGTTGTTTCAAATCCCACACATACACCACTTCAACAAGGTATGGATGATGTCGTAATTTATTGAGGGCGTAAATGACAATAGCGGCAGCTGTTATGACGCCGGCCAGGTTATGAAAAAAATGGGATGCTTCTGGTGTGCTTAAGAGGGCAATATAAAGTGTTGAGCTGGTTAGCGAAATAATAATTAGCGCAATAGCGATAGCAGCAAAGGTGAAGTTAAGATGTTTTCTGTATCGTGTTTTGTCTATATCGATGAGTTGCATATGACATGCCGTAAATAATTAAAGGCCTAGTTTACTAGAATTGCGACGTTATATAGCTAAAACGAACAGTCGAATAAATCGTTGTTAGCATCGCTAACATCGTTACAGCGCCAGTGCTTTCGCCATGATATGTTGTTGTTTCTACTAATTTTAATTTTTTTGTTTGGTAGTGTGGCGCGATATCAGCATTTGTGAATAAAGAAAGTTTGCTGATGTTTTACGATATTTCGTTATAAGATCCCAAATTTTATTAATAAATTTTTGCATAGTAACATTTCACGCTAAAATGCCATTTTAAACGCCTCATCGTGAATTTCATATTGTGAAGTCAAGACAACGCTGGTACCTGCGCCACCAACTGTTTAATCAGTCTATACCGAATTCCTTGTTGACCTGGTTATTTGATGCGTCATCCTTAACAGCGCGCCTGGTTAAGCTATGCGGTAACGATTTCTCCGTGCGCGTGATTTCTCAACGCTGGCAGCTGCTGAGCGCTGAAGAAGCACAGGCAATGGCGCTGGATCACAGTGGGGCTGCACTGGTCAGGCAGGTGTTGCTGTGCTGTGGTGATACCCCGCTGGTTTATGCCAGAACGGTAATTCCAGGGATCACTACGAAGGGCGCGCAAAGGCGTTATTCCAATATGGGAAATCGGCCGCTCGGTGCCATGTTGTTTGCCGACAGAACTATGATGCGAGAGGAAGTGCAGGTGGCAATGCTGCCGGTTTCACATGAAGGGCATCAATATGCTAAACCGGATGAACTGGTGTGGGGAAGGCGTTCTGTTTTTCGGGTTGCCGGTAAACCGCTGCTGGTTAGCGAGTATTTTTATCCTGAGCTATTAAATTTGAAATAATATTCTGAATTGATGAGGATTAAACCTGATAGAGGATCGCGCTTTGAAAAGCGCTCCTACAGGTAGCTATAACCCCCGTAGGAGCGGAAAAAATTGTTTGCAACAATTTTTCACGTAAGCCACGAAGTGGTGAAGCATAGGGATATGCTGAATAATTCATTCCGCGAACAGCGCTTAATGTAAAAATCCTTAGCCTGGTATAAATCATTAAACTAAATCGACCATACCCGGCCAGGGTGACAGGTGGTTGCTAATACTTTAATCAGCAACCACCCGGTAACGTTTATTCTTTTATTTCAGTAATTTTTACAATCGTAATAGTCGTGCGCGGTACATCGGATGAAAACTGTCCGCCCGGGCCGGTTGCAACACGCGAAATCGCGCCGTTAATGTTTTCACCTTCAATGATTTTTCCAAAAACCGTATATCCCCAGCCGCGCATGGATTTACTGGTGTGATCTAAAAAGCCATTGTCGGCCGTATTCAGGAAAAACTGGTTGGTTGCCGAATGCGGTGCGCTGGTGCGGGCCATGGCGATAGTGTTGTTCAGATTTTTTAAACCATTGTCAGCTTCATTTTGAACCGGTTCGTTTGTATCGACTTTTTTAAAGTCTGCGGTAAAACCGCCGCCCTGATTCATAAAGTCCTTGATCACTCGGTGAAAGATGGTGCCATCGTATGCGCCGGCATTAACATAGGCTAAAAAATTAGCAACGGTTTTGGGTGCTTTATCTGGATACAGTTCGACGACCATATCGCCTTTGCTGGTTTCGATTTTAACTTTTGGGTTTGCTGCCTGGGCTAGTTGAATTTGGAATGTTAGTGCCAGGGCGGCTGTTGTTAGTAATAGTTTTTTGAAGTTCATGTCTAGCTCTTGTTGGTATTTTTTGAATGGGGGAATTTAACTTAATTGGGGGGATTTGTCAGGTTTCGTGTTTTATATTTCCTTTTGGCGTTAATATTTTCCTGTTGTTTGCATACTTAGGCCTTGCGGTACTCGCACCGCGGGCGAGTTACTCTTTTGCTACAGCCCAAAAGAGTAACCAGAAAAGGCCGCCGCTGACTCGATAGCCCCGGGAGAAGCGTCCGGGGAACCTGAATTTGAGGGTATCTGTTCTTTTGGCGTTAGTGTTTGCTTAAAGTGTTATTGCTTACTTTGGCCCGAGCCGCCCCGATGCGCCGTCCGGGCGCAGCGTGGCTAAATTCGCCGTCCATGGCGAATTTGCTCTACGTGTTGGCAAATTCAGCTATCGAAGGCGGAAGAGTCAAGATCAAAAACAAAGTCAACAGCACCAGCTAGAACACAGCAAAAAACATGGCGCGCAGCGCCATAGCTGGAGAAGCTTTTGTTTCGTTTCTTGTTTATCTCCCCTTTTGTTTGCTGACTTTGGGGGCATTGGTAGAGCAATTTCGCCATGGACGGCGAAATTAGTGATGCTGCGCCTGGACGGCGCATCAGCACGGGCTCGTAGGCAATGCCCCCAAAGTCAGGAACCCCGAGTGCTTTTCTCGGGGCAAACAAGTCGGGGCGGCACTTTTCTGGTTACTCTTTTGTTGCTGCTGACAAAAGAGTAACTCGCCCGCGGTGCGAGAACCGCAATGCCAAAGTAAACAACCAACAGAAAATAATAACGCCAATAAGGAAATGTAAAAAACGAAACAGAAAAAACTAACCCGTAATATTCGCCTTACGTGAAAGTTGCGTCTTACTGATGCCAATTGAACGCAAAAACAGGCTAACCAGCTCATGGCTGATTTCATACAGACTAAGATCAACCAGTCTATCCTGCGGTTGCAGGCACTTTTGAATCAGTGCTTCGCGCACCATGCCCTGAAACATCAGCCCGGCGCATAAAATGGTTTTTTCGCGATTAGGTACGTCGTATGGCAGTGATTCATTCAGGCCAAACTCAATATAGTCGGTGAAGCTTTTCCAGCGATTCTGGAAAAAGGCCAGGCTTGCCGGGTTGCCCTCTAGCAGGCTGTGCAGTTCTATTCTCAGGATATCGGGATTTTTCGCGATATTTTCTATATACACCTGTGTCATACCGGCGAGTACGTCTTCAAATTGTGTGCCATGGCTGACAACGGTTTCGACATAGCTTTGACGCTGTCCGGCAAACTTTTCCAGGACGGCATTATAGAGAATTTGTTTGGAATCAAAATGGCGATAAAGAATCGCGGGGCTGACGTTTACCGCGCGGGCAATTTCGTCGATTGATACGCCGTGAAATCCTTTACTGGCAAAAAGGCCCTGAGCAGCAGAGAGTATGGTCTCTTTGCGCTCAGGGCCCGAAAGTCGATGACTCAACTTTGATAGTCCGAGAAGTCTATCTTATGCGGACTTAAGCAGCTTTTTGAATCATGAAAACGAATTTGCCGTCTTCTTCGCCGCTTGATTTCAGCTCGTTACCAGTTTGCTTGCAAAAAGCTTCGAAGTCTTTTACAGAACCTGGGTCAGTAGCAACAATACGTAATGTTTGGCCGGCATCCAGAGCTGCAATTGCTTTTTTTGCACGCAGAATAGGAAGTGGGCAGTTTAAACCGCTAGCGTCTAGTTCTGAATCAAAGTCACTCATAGTGATCTCCTCGTTTTAGTTTGTGGTTTTACTGAATAATTTCGAGTAAATGTTTATTTATAAGTAAACGTTTACTAACTTATGAAATTAAGTATGGTTTGTCAATAGAATTGGGCAAAAAATCAGATTTTTCCGTGTAAGTCATTGTTTCTTAGACCAGAAAAAAGCCAGTGCTGATCCGCTGATGTTGTGCCAGATACTGAAAATAGCGCCTGGCAAAGCCGCGGCTGCAGTGAAATGTTTGATCGCCAGGGCCACAGCCAGCCCTGAATTTTGCATGCCAACTTCTATTGCCAGGGTGCGGCATTCTTTGCTGCCATAGCCCAGCAGCCTGGCGATGCTAAAGCCGGCAAAAAGCCCCAGAATATTATGTAACGCCACCGCAAACAGAATAGTGACGCCCACCTGGCTGAGTTGCGCGGCATTCAGTGCGGTAATAATGGCAATGATGAGTACGATAGCGCTGACCGCGATGAGCGGTAAATAGGGATCGATGTGTTTAATCGCGGCGGCAAAGTTTTGTCTCAGGGCGAGGCCCAGTGCAACAGGCAGAATAACAATGGTGAGAATGCTGAGAAACATTTTGCCGGCAGGTACATGAATGGATGCATCTGCAATGGCCAGGGTGATTAAGGGTGTGAGTATGATCGCCAGCAGGGTTGAAATACTGGTCAGGCTGATGGATAAAGCAACATTGCCCCTGGCCAGGTAAGTGATGACGTTGGATGCCGTGCCACCCGGACAGGCGCCAACTAATATCAGGCCAATGGTAAGGTCGCTGTCGAGCTGAAACAGGGTAGCGACAGCGAGTGCGGCTAATGGCATCACGGTGTACTGTAATATCAGGCCGCTGATGATCAGTTTTGGCATCGACAGTGCGCGTTTGAAATCATCCAGGCTCAGGGTCAGACCCATGCTGAACATAATGACTGTCAACAGCGGAATGATGCCGGGTTTGAGTTCGCTGAAAGGTGCGGGTATTAAATAAGCAAGCGCCGATAACAGGATTGCCCAGACAGGAAAGAGCCGGATTAATGCTTCCATACTTCGCGCTGGTACGGGGCTATGCGCATGGTTCGTCGCATGACTCGGTATATGGCCTGGTTGAAAAAACGAGCCGTTTAGACATCGAGAGACAGTTCGCCAGCAGTAATCGTTAATGGCAGCGGCTGCAGCGACTCACCTGCACAGGGGCCGGCGATGCATTCACCCGAATCGATGGTGAACAGCGCATCGTGTGTGGCACATTGTATTAAGGCTTTATCAAGGTCAAGAAACTGGTCCTGTTGCCACTCAAGGTTGGCACCGGTATGGGGGCACTTGTTGTAATAAGCAAAAAACTCACCGTCTTTATGAACCACAAAAATGGACTGTGTTTTACGCTTGATTTTTACTTCGAAACTTTTGCTGCCGGGGTCTTCTATTTCGTTTGTTTTACAGAGTATATATGCCATTACGTATGGTAGAGTAGCCTGAAAAATTGAATTATATCGTATTAGTTAGCGGGAGCGACATTAATAGTAATGGCAACACCAGTTATACAGCCCGAAGGTAGTCAGTCGATAGTGCAACAGTCTGTTGTAGAGCAGCCTGTAGTACAGCCACCTGTCGTATCGCAGCCCGTTACCGGGCAATTAAACAGCTGGCAGCCTGCTGCTGAACCTTTCACAACGGCAGAAATAACCGTCATCGCTCTGCTGGTTGTTATCGCTGTTTTATTAGTGACCTTTATCCTGCGGCAGAATCGCTTCATGACTGACAGGTTCAGTGAGCTTGGCTCAAAAACAGACGAACAGGCACGCAGTGCACAGGCATTGCAGGAAAATTTCCAGCGAACTCGAAGCGAAATACTGGAGGCGCAGAATAATGCGCAGCTTAAAATTGAGCAGCGTTTTGCTGATGTGCAGCAGGGCCTGGAAAAAAGACTGGGGGAAATGTCACAGGCATCGGTAGAGCGCCTGGCAAAATCCAGTGAAGACATGCAGCAGAGCCTGCAGCAGCAGTTGCAGGGGATGCAGAAAATTAAAACCGCGTTTGAGCTGCGCTTTGGTGACATGCAGCAGTCTATTGAAAAACGCCTGGGTGAAATGTCGAAACACAGTATAGAGAGTTTTTCCAAATCCAATAACGATTTACATGAGCTGTTACAGAAACGGCTGCATGAAATTAGTGGCCAGGTTGAGCAGCGCCTGGATAAAGGTTTTGAAAAAACAACCAAAACATTTACCGATGTAATGGAAACGCTGGCAAAAATCGATGCTGCACAAAAACGTATAGATGACCTGTCAACTAATGTTGTCAGTCTGCAGGAAGTGTTATCTGATAAACGCTCGCGTGGTGCCTTCGGTGAAGTTCAGATGGCAAGCCTGATCAGTAACGTAATGCCGGAAGGCAGCTATGCGCTGCAATATTCATTGAGTAATGGTAAACGGGTGGACTGCATGATGTTTTTGCCTGATCCAACCGGGCATATCGCTATTGATTCAAAATTCCCGCTCAATTCTTTTCAAAAGATGATGGACGACGAGGCCACGGACGCTGTGCGCCTGCTTGCGGAAAAGCAGTTCCGGCTGGATATTAAAAAGCATATTAAAGATATTGCCGATAAATATATCATTGAAAAAGAAACCGCCGATGGTGCCATTATGTTTATCCCCGCAGAGGCCGTATTTGCTGAGATACACGCGCACCATCCGGCACTGGTAGAAGAAGCGCAGCGCGCCAGGGTCTGGATGGTGTCGCCAACAACCTTAATGGCGGTATTAACCACAGCGCGTGCGGTATTAAAAGATTCCGCCACGCGGAAGCAGGTACATGTTATCCAGGAACACCTGGTCAGTCTGTCAAAAGATTTTGAGCGATTCAGAAGGCGCATGGATAACCTTTCCAAACATATTCGCATGGCGAATAAAGATGTTGATGACGTGACTATAACGGCGGGTAAAATCAGTAGCCGTTTCGAAAAAATTGAAAAGGTAGAAATGCAGGAAGAAGACGTAGAACTGCTTGAGAGTAATGACTAGCTAATCACTTTCTTCATATTGATACAGAAAATTCACAAAACAGGTACTTAATTTTGACACAGAATTTTTCTTCAGCCTCACGCGCATTAATTGTCGCAGCTGCAGTTATCATTGTAATTGCAGGCATGAAACAGTCAGCGTCACTGATTGTGCCATTTCTACTTTCCTTATTT
The DNA here is from genome assembly GCA_963711255.1 of uncultured Gammaproteobacteria bacterium. GTDB lineage: Bacteria > Pseudomonadota > Gammaproteobacteria > SZUA-229 > SZUA-229. The sequence continues at coordinate 238,057 of CAVQDO010000035.1, forward strand.
ATCGCGGTCATCAGTTTCCCCCTAATGTCCAAGTTGCAGCAGATAGGTCTGCATAAGGGCATGTCTTTAACGGTGGTCATTCTGCTGGTGGTTTCAATCGGAGTTGGCATTACCCTGCTTATCGGTGGTTCAATCACTGACTTCAGCCGCATGATGCCCGAGTATCAGCAAAGAATTACAGCAGAATGGGGTTACGTTTTGCAGTGGCTGAATAATCATGGTATTTCAGTGGCCGATACAATAAAAGATGTCATCGACCCGGCGGCAACGGTAGGTCTTATATCATCAATTCTAAAAGGGTTTGGCAATGTCCTGACGGACTCGTTCCTGATTCTGCTAACGGTTATTTTCATCCTCATCGAAGCTGCGGGTTTAAGGCAAAAGATTCTGTCATTAAATGCAGAGGAAAGTGACGATTCGCTTTCAGAAGGTCTGGCTTTCTCACAGGTATTTGTTGAGAAAGTGCGCAATTACATGAGCATGAAAACGATCATTAGCATGTTTACCGGGTTAATCATTGCGACAGCATTATGGCTGATCGGGGTAGATTACCCGGTATTGTGGGGTGTGCTCGCCTTTATGCTCAACTTTGTACCAAATATCGGTTCTATCATTGCGGCCGTTCCAGCCGTGCTGTTAACGGTTGTACAGCTGGGTATTACTCCGGCATTACTGGTGGCAGCCGTTTATATGGCAGTAAATGTGATTATTGGCAGTGTCATCGAACCAAAATACATGGGTAAGGGCCTGGGCCTGTCGACGCTGGTTGTGTTTGTTTCATTAGTGTTCTGGGGCTGGGTTCTGGGTCCAGTCGGCATGCTGTTATCGGTACCGCTGACCATTACCGTTAAGCTGGCACTGGACAGTAATCCGGAAACGCAATGGCTGGGGCATTTGCTGGGTCCGGTTGAGGACTGATAGTCTCATGATGCGTAAAATTGTCGATTTTCACCAGGATGAATTTCAACACTGGGTTGCCGATCTGGAATGCGGCCATACACAGCATGTACGGCACGATCCGCCCTGGCAACAGCGTCCCTGGGTGATAACGGCTGCAGGAAGGAAGGAAAAGACGGGGTTTGAACTAGACTGCGTCGACTGTGATAAAACTGAAATGGTTAACGGTGTGCGCTAAAACTCTTCCATTTCGACAAAGGCAACCGCTATTCCGTCATCGGCATGACGCACAATAATAGCGTCTTTTTCGGTTTCCTCAAATTCACGCAAAGGGTTTTTATAGTGCAGGTTAACCATCTCGCCCATGGGATAACGCTCGACATCATTGACGCGCATAAACATGCCCCCCTCGCTGAGGTCACGAGTAATGACGGTACGTGAGGAATCCTCAAGAAATCGCAGTATTACCTCGATCTGTATTTCCTTACGCGGGAACTTACGTTGGTTTTCAGACATAATTTACCTTTAATAAACCAGATGGCTAGTGTAATCATAGTCATTTCAGTAGAAAATACTAGAAAATTTTTATATTAATGTTAAATTGAAAACTGATGGCCGAGCCGGGCTGAAATCCTTTTATGTCGTCGTAAACTGTAAGGTTAATATATGATAAATAATTTATGCCATTCTGTAACGCTACTGATTTTCGGCCTGCTTTTAGTAACTCCCGTAACTGCTTCTGATCTTGAGCGTGAGCAGCGTATGGCTGAGGAAATAGTCGATGCCATTATTGTTGGTGATCCTGTTTATCTTAAAGCAGGTGAAGATGAATTTTTAGGTATTTATACGGAAGCAGAAGAGGACGGCGATAAAGTAAAAGGCACAGCTATTATCTTGCATGGCAGGGGCTTTCATCCCGACTGGCAGGATGCGATTAACCCGTTACGCTCAGGTCTGGCTGAAAAAGGCTGGAACACACTGTCTATACAAATGCCGGTACTTGAGAAGCAGGCAAAATACTATGACTATGTTCCCCTGTTCCCGCACGCTTTGCCCCGAATTGATGCGGCGATTGCTTATGCGCGAGAACAGATTAAAAATACCCAGGCTGAAAATAGAGTTGTGCTAATTGGCCATAGCTGTGGTGCACACATGGCAATGGCATGGGTGGATGCAGATTCATTTGAATCGATAGATGCCTATGTTGGAATCGGCATGGGGGCTACGGATTATAAACAGCCGATGAAACATGGCTTCCCACTGGATAAATTAAAGGTGCCGGTGCTGGACGTCTATGCGGAAGGAGATTATCCTGCGGTGTTAAAAATGGCACCGCAGCGTCTCGCACAAATAACTGCAGCCGGTAATGCTAAATCAAGGCAGCAGGTAGTTAAAGATTCTGATCATTATTATAAAGACAGGGGCAATGCACTAACCAGTATTATCGCTCAGTGGCTTGAGTCTTTATAAATAGGAGTCGGCCTGCAAGGGCGATCTCGTTTTGAGTAAAAATACTGAATCAAGTAATGCTGCAGGCAAAGCGGCAGGGCAGTTTGAACTGCTAACACAAAAACGGTTTCTGCCTTTTTTTGTGACACAATTTTTTGGTGCGTTTAATGATAATGTATTTAAAAATGCATTGATTATATTAATAGCATTCCAGGGGACGCAGTTAATCGATACCAGTGCTGACCTGTTGATTAATATTGCAGCAGCGCTATTCATTTTGCCCTTCTTTCTGTTTTCGGCCAGCGCAGGCCAGTGGATTGATAAACATGAAAAATCAAAATCCATAAGAGCGATTAAGCTGCTGGAAATCGTTATTATGTCGATAGCAGCGTATGCATTTATACAGGGCTATATTATTTTGCTAATAGCCCTGCTTTTTTTAATGGGCACGCAATCCGCATTTTTTGGTCCGGCCAAATACAGTTATATTCCACAGCATTTAAAAGTAATCGAGTTGATAGAAGGCAATGCCCTGGTACAGATGGGTACGTTCGTTGCTATTTTACTTGGCACAATCCTTGGTGGTGTCATGATTGGTGCTGAGCAGGGCAGGCAATATGTGGCCTTTGCTATTGTTGCATTTGCGGTAGCGGGTTATCTGTCCAGCCGTTATATTCCAGTGACGCCATCTCTGAATGAAAGCATCAAAATAAACTGGAATGTATTTGCTGAAACCTGCCGGAATATTAAATTTCTTAAAAGTAATCGCACGGTATTTTTATCAATACTGGGGGTCTCATGGTTCTGGTTTTTAGGGGCGACCTACCTGGTGCAATTGCCTAATTATACTAAGACAACACTGGGCGGTGATGAGCAGGTCGTTACCTTTTTGTTAACACTGTTTACCCTGGGTATTGGTTCGGGTTCATTATTGTGTAACTGGTTCTCCGGTAAAAAAATTGAAATCGGACTGGTGCCATTCGGCTCAATCGGGTTGACTGTGTTTGGTATTGATCTGTACTTTTCGCAGCCGGAAGTTGTTCCGGCGATGACCATAGGCCTGGTTGAGTTTTTATCGCTGGATAACTTGCGGCTGGTTTTTGATGTTGTCATCATTGGATTTTTTGGTGGTTTGTATATCGTCCCGTTAATGGCACTGGTACAGCAACGTTCTGATCCTGAGCATTTGTCGCGAGTCATTGCGGGCAATAATATTATTAACGCATTGTTAATGGTTTTCTCGGCGATAGTGGCGATAGCAGTTCTGTCGATGGGTTATTCAATTGCGCAATTATTTTTGCTTGTTGCTATTTTAAATGCAATTGTTGCGATTTACATATACAGCCTGGTCCCTGAATTTCTCATGCGATTCCTGGTCTGGCTGCTTATTCATAGTGTGTACCACGTTAAATCAAAGGGTCTTGATAAAATACCTGAAGAGGGACCTGTTGTGCTGGCCTGTAACCATGTTAGTTTTGTTGATGCCCTGATTATAGCCGGCTGCATAAGACGGCCCGTTCGTTTTGTAATGCACTACAAAATATATAATTTACCCGTATTGAATTTTGTTTTTAAAACAGCGCGGACTATCCCCATCGCCGGTAAATACGAAGATGAGGCTTTGCTGGAAAAAGCCTTTGATGAAATAGATGAAGCGCTTGCCGAGGGTGACGTTGTCTGTATTTTCCCAGAGGGAAAATTAACGGCTGATGGAAACATGAACAAGTTTCGGGATGGTATAGAAAAAATCATAGCACGACGTGCAGTGCCTGTTATACCGATGGCATTACAGGGGTTGTGGGGTAGTGCTTTCAGCCGCTACAAGTCAAATATTTTATTGCGTTTGTTGAAAGGCTTTAAGTCGCGCGTTGGTTTGATGGTTGGCGATTTAATTGCAGCGGAAGAAGTGTCTGCCGCTGCGTTGCAGGATAAAGTGCAGGGTTTGTTTGAGAGTTAATATAGTTTTTGCAACCATAAAAAAAGCCACCGCTAAGGGTGGCTTTTTCTGTTGATGTAATAAGTGCTGTTTATAAGCGATCGATTATAAGCGATCGTTTATACGCGACCCATTGCACCAAAGCTTTTTATGAATGGACCTGCCATGCGCGGGTCGGAAATCATAGCTTTGAAATCACCGGTTTTGAATTTCAGTTTGCCGGTTGTGAAAGCCAGGCCTAAACCAGTCATGCCAATTTCTTTAGATAACCACTTTTCCCAGTTTTTCTGTTCAGCACGCATGTCCCAGCTAAGCTCGCGTCCATCGTAAGCGCCTGCTTCTGTAACCTGTCCGTTAACGACATTGATAAAACCGACACAGGTGTCCTCTTTTGGGAAACCGTAACCGATAACAGAGTTAAAATTAATTTTTTCTAACGCACCAGCAAGATCTGCTTCTGCATTCCATTTTTCCTGAAAGCTTTTCATCCAGGCATCATCAAATAGGGCCATCTTATTTCTCCGAATTCTTGTTGCGCATAGCGCATTGATAGTACTGCAGAATAAACATTATTTTTGTCAAAATTGTCATGTCTATCTGTAAAGTGTGCGTGGCGTGTTATGGTATTATTTTTATAGGATCGCCACGAAAAACCGAAGGGGATAATAACATAAGAACAACTATACCGAAAGAGATAGATGCCGTCATAATAACGTAAATATCAAATTATTTTAATTCCATCGATATAGCGTTGATGTTGTTCTTTTTAAGCAAATGTTGATTTTGGTATAGCTGTTGTTTTCCTTGATAAGGGCCCGTTCTAACGCGGTGCCATTCCTGTTTGTTGATCGTAACGTGTTGAATATTTGCTTCTAATCCTAAAAACGCCAGGTTGGCTTTTAGTTTTTCAGCGTCACTAATATTTTGAAATGACCCAACCTGTAATACATATTGTTTAGCGGTGTCAGGCTTTGTCGCTGTGGAGCGGTTTTCTGTTCTGGTTTCCGGCGGCCGTGTTTCACTCTCCGGGATGAGTACTTCCAGTTCAGGCAGAATGGTGTAAAAATTGAATTTTTGTTCTTTCTTTTCCGCTACGGGCGCCGCTTTTTTAGTATTACTGGTTTTTGCCTGTTGTTTGAGTTTTTCCAGTTCCAGCTGCACGGCGCTGCCGAAGTCCTGGGTATTTTTGGGTTGTTTATCGAGATAAACAATAAACGCAATAAACAGGCCAATCGCAAGCCCGGAAAGTAGCCAGACATAGCCGGGTAATGACTTTTTCTTTTTGCGCGTAGCGCGTGATTTATAATCTGCAGGCATTTGTTCTAAACTTTATTATTATTTTCTGAACAAAAGTTCATTCTGGGTTTTTAAAGCGGCACTTGATTACTACATTTTTTCTGGCGCACTTACTCCTAGTAAGGTTAGTCCATTATGCAGAATTTGTTTGGTTGCGATGATTAAATTAAAGCGTGCATTTCGTAATTCATTATTCTCAATAATGAACTGGTGCGCGTTGTAATAAGAGTGCAGCAGGTTAGCCAGTTCACGAAGATAGTGAACCAGTAAATGCGGTTCGGCATTATATGCAGCCTTATTGACGATGTCAGCGTAAGCATCAAGTTTACTGATCAGTTCGGTTTCATGCGTCTCTGTCAGCAAGCTTAGATTCTGTGTGCCATTCTCCCTGTCATGGCTGAATTTTTTCTCGCCAAGTTGTGCCAGTACGCTGCAAATTCTGGCGTGTGCATACTGAATGTAATAAACCGGATTATCATTACTTTGTGATTTCGCCAGATCCAGATCGAAATCCATGTGCTGTTCGCATTTGCGCATGACATAAAAGAAACGTGCAGCGTCGTTGCCCACTTCTTCGCGTAATTCTCTTAACTTAACAAATGAGCCCGAACGGGTCGACATTTGAAGGCGCTCACCGCCACGGTAAAGGTTGGCGAACTGAACCAGTAATATATTGAGCTTGTCTTCGTCTTTGCCCATGGCGGTTAATGCCGCTTTAACGCGCGCTACATAACCGTGGTGGTCGGCGCCCCAGATGTTAATAACCCGGTTATAACCACGCTCGAATTTATCGAGATGATAGGCAATGTCAGAGGCAAAATAAGTGCCCTGGCCGTTATCACGAACTACGACGCGATCCTTTTCATCGCCAAACGCGGTTGAACGAAACCACAGTGCGCCCTTATCTTCATAGACATGACCGGAATCCTGCAACTGCCTGACCGCCGTATTGATCAGGTCACGGTCTGCCAGTGACTGCTCGGAATACCAGCTCTGGTAGTGTACACCGAACTCTTCCAGGTCCTGGCGGATGTCGGCCAGGATCGAATTAAGACCAGCATCGAATACAGTTTTGTAGCTGCTGTCGCCGAGCAGTGTTTTCGCGCGTTCGATCAGTGCATCGATATGCTCTTCCTTGTCACCGCCATCGGCTTCATCGGCCGGTATATCCTGCATCACGGCATCAGCCGAGTGTACAAAGCTGTCACCGTGTGACTGTTTTAACTGTTCGGCGATGTCATAAATGTATTCTTCACTTTTATAGCCGTTACTCGGGAATGGCAGCTCAACAGCGTTTTTCTGTAAATAACGCAACCAGATGCTGGTAGCAAGAATATTCATCTGGCGGCCGGCATCGTTGACATAGTATTCGCAGTCAACCTCGAAGCCCACAGCGCGCATTAATGAAGCCAGTGTTGCGCCATAGGCAGCGCCACGGCCATGACCGACGTGCAGCGGCCCGGTCGGGTTGGCGGAGACGAATTCGATCTGAACTTTTTCACCGTTTGCCACGTTGCTGGTGCCAAAACTATCACCGCTGCTGAGAATGTCGCTGATAATAGTTAAGGTGCTTTCCTGGGCAAGAAAGAAATTTATGAAGCCGGGACCGGCTATTTCAATTTTTTCCACACTGCTGTCTTCGTCCAGCGCATCAATGATCGCCTGGGCGACATCACGCGGCGGTTTAGCGGCCTGCTTGGCAAGCATCATCGCGATGTTACAGGTGAAGTCACCATGCGCAGCGTCTTTGGTGCGGGTGATTTGCAGTGCTGGTTTTGCTTCGATCAGGCCATCAGCAATAAGCTGATCTAGCGCCTTATCGAGCAGGGCTTCAATGGATTCTTTCAAGTGACTATCTTCGTCTGGTTAGCGTGTTTTATGGGGTGCGATTATACGGCAATAGTTTTCACTTGTAAGTTTCAAGTTGAGCGTTAATGGCAGCGGCAAGCTTTATAGGACAAATTAGTGCGATTTAGAAAGTGTCGTATGGGTCAACATCGATAGACCAGCGGACTTTTCTTGCGCTTTTAAGCGAGGCTAACTGCGGTACCCACCAGCTGGCGAAGCGGTGTACCACTTTGCGCTGGCTGGATTGCAGCATAACCTGGTAGCGGTAGCGTCCGGCACGCCGCTCCATGGGTGCGGGAATCGGGCCAAATATTTCCAGATCCGATTTATCTACCCCGCTGGCCAGCGCAACAGCGTCATCCAGGAAAGCCTGTGCCGCCTGGGCATCGACAGACTCACAGCGCACTAATATCAGGTGGCGCGCCGGTGGCAGTCCGGCTGCCTGTCTTTCGCTAAGTGCGGCTTCGGCAAAAGAAAGATAACCCCGGTGCAGCAGGGTCTGTAACAGGGGATGCTCCGGGTGGTGGGTCTGAATAAGTACCTCACCGGACTTTTCTGCCCGTCCGGCACGACCTGAAACCTGGGTAACCAGCTGGGCCAGGTGTTCTGCGGCGCGAAAGTCGGCGCTGAATAATGCCTGGTCGGTATCCAGTATGCAGACCAGCGTCAGGTTGGGGAAATCGTGACCCTTTGCCAGCATTTGCGTGCCAACCAGTATGCCGGATTCGCCACTATGAGCGCGCGCCAGCTTATCCTGCAGGCTGCCTTTATTGCGGGTGGTGTCGCGGTCGATTCGGCTAACCTGTGTTTCGGGGAAACGTTCCTGCAAAAACAGCTCGATGCGTTCGGTGCCGGCACCGATGGAGACGATATTGCTGCTGCCGCATTCCGCGCAGGTTTGCGGCGCCGGTCGCTGTGCCCCGCAGTGGTGACAGTGCAGCTGGTTGCGCTGCTTGTGGAAGGTCATGTGGGCATCGCAGCGCTGGCAACTGGTGGTCCAGCCGCAGTCATGGCACATCAGCAGTGGCGAAAATCCGCGGCGGTTAATAAATAGCAGTACCTGGCCCTGTTGGTCGAGGTGTCGCTTGATTGCGTCGAGCAGGGTTTCGGCCATGCCTTCATGCAGTTTCTGGCTGCACATGTTAATCAGGCTGATTTTTGGCAGAGGCTTTTTATTGGCGCGTTTCTTTAAAAAATGCTGCTCATAACGCTGTTCATTAATATTGTTCAGGGTTTCCAGCGAGGGCGTAGCAGAGCCAAGAACTACCGGGATACGGGCATTTTTAGCGCGCAAAATAGCAAGATCACGGGCATTGTAGCGAAAGCCGTCCTGTTGTTTATAGCTGCCATCGTGTTCTTCATCGATGATAATCAGCCCCAGTTCCGGCATGGGCGTAAATATGGAGGAACGTGTGCCGATCACCAGCTGTGCCTGGTTATGGGCGGCAGCGTGCCAGGCGGCATAGCGCTGGGTGTCATTCATTGCCGAGTGGATGACAACTATGGATGCCTGCAGCCGCTGCAGGAATCGTTGTGTTAACTGCGGCGTTAAACCAATTTCAGGAACCAGTACCAGTATTTGTTTGTTTTCAGCAAGTATGGACCGACACAGCGTGAGATAGACTTCAGTTTTGCCGCTGCCGGTAATACCGTTTACCAGGTGTACCGCATGCTGGTGCTTATGTGATTCGATAGCCTGAACGACTTCTTTTTGCTCGCTATTGAGCTCTACCGGGCTGTCATCACAGGATGAACCTGAGTTACCCGCGGTTAGCAGGGCAGGTTTTTCGAAGCTTTCAATCAGTGCTTTTTCTTTTAAGGCTTTAACCGCCGTTCGCCAGTTCTCGGTGAGTGCGTTTAGGGCATCGGCATCGAGGCCTTCTGTCGCTGGATCTTATCCTGGCAGGCTTGCTGTAACAACTGGTATATCTGTAACTGCTTGGGCGCGCGTTTAAGCCCCTGTAATATCTCTGCCTGCTGAGACTGGTTATTGTCGGCCGGGCGCCAGTATTCGCTAAGTGAGGGCGTGGCATCATCATTATTACGCAGCTGTACCGGCAACACCGTATTTAAAACATCTCCTGGTGGATGCACGTAATACCGGGCGGCCCAGAATGCCAGCTGGAGAATGTCATCACTCAGCAGGCTATGCGCATCAAGGACATGAAGTACCGTCTTGATTTTATTGACGGGTACATCGGTCTGGCCTGTTTCTTCAACAATAACCCCAATCAGCTTCTGCCGGCCGAAAGGAACTCGTACCCGCATTCCCTGTTGTATGCTGCCGGTAAAATCTGTTGCCAGCCGATAATCGAAGAGTTTGTATAGTGGACAGGGGACTGCGACTTTTATAATGCGATGCTTGGGCATGTCTCTGCAGTTACCTGGCTGTTGAAGCGGCTAATAAAGAATTATGGTTAGCTGGTTGCTCTAAAATGACGCATTTTACTGCAAAATAGACAGGAACTTGTAAGAATTAATGACACTGATGTTTTTAAGCTGTGGATAAGTGTGAGGTGATGCGATTTAGCTTGTGGATAACTCTGTGGATAGCGCGGCTAACAGAAAAAAATATATTTTTCTAGCCCTTTTTTTATAATATTTCTGAAATATATTTTAAAAAGTTAAATATATACAATTCAATATGTTGCAGGATATCGATCTATTATTATAGGTTAAAAAACAGGCTTGACCAGGTGATAAAAATATGATTTCGGGGGTGTGTATAAGTATTTGCTGTTACTCATCTGCAGCTATAAATTTAATGTAATTTGTTAATAAATATTCTAGCTAATGATGCGTAAGTCATTAAATTACTATATAAAAGGCGAGTTACACACAAAATCTGTGGATAACTTTGTGGACAAGAAAAAAAACAGGGCTGATTTTTGCTATAAAAATAGTGTTTTTGTTAGATTGACTACTTTTTGATCACATATATTAAGCCTTTATAAATCAGTGTCTTGCGTAATAATAATGTGAGGTCAATGTGAATAAAGTGAATATTCATAAAACACTAACAGCTATATTAGGGTTTCATTATTCACTTGTGTAAAACCCTGTCTTTTTACTGCAAATTTACAGTTACTTAGTGATTTTTACAGTCGTTTAAGAAAATGCCTTACTATTCGTTGTGTATCATCAGACTTTTAAACAGAAGAGAAAAAAAATGAAGCAGTGGTTATCGGTTATCGAGAATATTGAAGCAACTATTGGCCGTCCTTTTTCACTCAGCGGGCAACGATGTGTCGCTGGCGGCAGTATTAGTTCGGCTTATGTGCTGAGTGATGAAAATGCTCGCTTTTTTGTTAAAACCAACAGCCCCGGTAAAATCGCCATGTTCGAGGCCGAAGCGAAGGGTTTGCTGGAACTGGCTTCTAGTGAAACCATTAAGGTTCCGGTGCCCGTTTGTTATGGTGAGGATGAAACGCAAAGTTATATCGTCATGGAATATCTCGATATCAGCGGCGATGCCAGGCAGTCCGATCTGGGTAAGCAATTAGCCGCCATGCATCGGGTGTCTGCTGACCAGTTTGGCTGGCATATCAATAATACAATCGGTGCGACCTACCAGCCAAATACCCGGATGAGTGACTGGCTTGCGTTCTGGCGACAACAAAGGCTGGGTTTTCAATTAACCCTGGCCGAGAAAAATGGCTATGGCGGCGAATTGCAGCGCCTTGGCGAACGCCTGCTTGTTGAAATGCCTGCCCTTTTCAAAGGCAGAAAGATCCTTCCTTCCATGTTGCACGGTGACCTCTGGGGCGGCAATGTGGCAGGCCTCAAAGATGGCACGCCGGTCATTTTTGACCCGGCATTTTATTATGGTGATCGAGAAGCGGACCTGGCGATGACTTATGTATTTGGTGGTTTCTCAGCGGATTTTTATGCCAGTTACAAGAATGCATTCCCGCTCGATGAAGGCTTCGCCGTGCGTAAAACTTTTTACAACATTTATCACATTATCAATCATCTGAACATGTTTGGCGGCAGTTATCACGGTCAGGCAATCCATATGATGGAGCAGGTTCTGGCTGAAATCAGATAACCCCGGTTTCCTCCATAACTGTAAATAATTTCTACAAGGTGTGTGATATCACCTGATATTTCCTTTTCTCATATCTCTAACATACTGATTTTTCGTTGTTTTAATATTGGCACGATATCTGTATCTGTTGTTTTCGAATATAAATAATAATTTTAGGAAATATGATGAAATCGCTGCAAATAAACAAACTGGCCATGCTTACCGGCATTTCGCTTTTGACGCTACAAAGTACCGCCAATATCGCCCTTGCCGAGCATGTTCATGACAGGCCTGATAGCCATGCACCCATCGGTGTTATGGGTGATCACCTGATGGAAGAAGGTCAGTGGATGGTTTCTTATCGCTTGATGAATATGCACATGGACGGTATGCGTTCCGGAACCGATGACTTAACACCTGCCGAAGTCGCCCTGCTGCCAAATGCGCTTGCCGGTGAACCGATGCGCATGGGTAATTTACCCGATGGCAGCCCCCGTATTATGACAGTACCGCCGACCTATCGAATTTCTCCCCTGGAAATGGATATGCGTATGCATATGCTGGGAATGATGTATGGCGTCTCTCACGATGTTACTGCCATGGTCATGTTCAATTATATTGAAAAGGAAATGACATCGATGACATACCAGGGCATGTCAGGCGACACGGAACTGGGTACCTTTACCGGTAAAACCTCGGGCATTGGTGATACCCAGGTTTCTGCACTTATCCGTCTTAGCGGAAACGGCATTCATAACTTTCACCTGAACGCCGGCGTTAGTCTGCCGACCGGAAGCATTACCGAAGACGGCAGTGTACTGCCTCCGTTCGCCGGTATGCTGACGCCAGCAGGCGAGACGGTTGATATTGACCGCCTTGGTTACAATATGCAGCTGGGTTCTGGAACGGTCGACCTTTTACCGGGCTTCACCTATACCGCAAGAAAAGATGATATTTCCTGGGGTGGACAGGCAATGGCAACATTGCGTCTGTATGATAATAAAGAAGACTATCGACTGGGTAACGTAATTGATGCGACCGCCTGGGTTGCTAACCAGTGGGCGCACTGGGTCAGTACTTCGGCGCGAATTTCGGCGAAATCGGACAGTGGTATTAAGGGACGCGATCTGGTGATTACCGGCGGTAACCCGGTATCGGATCCAGCCAATACCGGCCGTGACCAGGTTGACGTGCTGCTGGGTGTTAACTTCCTGGGCACTGATGGCTGGGTGAAAAACCAGCGCCTGGCTTTTGAGGTTGGCATGCCGGTGTATGAAAAAGTTGATGGCGTACAGATGAGCCAGGACTGGACTGCAACGTTGGGCTGGCAAACCACGTTTTAATAACCCTGCTTTTATTGTTGCGTTCAGTTTTTCAGCTATACTGATTGAAGTTTAATGACTAATACAAATATGGAGTAATAACTTGTTTTACATAAAGAATAATAGAAAAATGGACACCCGTCGCATACTGGCATTATCTATGGCATCAAGCTGCCTGTTATTAGCGGCCTGTAATAATAGCAATCCTGCCGCAACCGTTAGCGATACCGAGCTTTTACAACTGGTTGACGATGCAGGTTTAACCGGCGATCCAACGACTGGTAGAACCCTGCCGGCAATTACCGATGCAAAAGCGCAGTTAGGCATGAAGCTGTTCTATACCAAGGGTTTGGGCGGTGATGACGATTCAGCCTGTGTTACCTGTCATCATCCAATGCTGGGTGGCGGTGATGATCTGTCCGCTTTCAATTGGTGTTGGTGCTGAAACACCTGATTTGCTTAGGTCCTGGACGTTTCCATTCAGTTCGCATGCTGTTGGTGGTGAATTTGATGGTGGTCCGACCGTGCCACGTAATGCACCGACAACCTTTAATCTCGCGATGTGGGACCAGGTATTGTTTCACGATGGCCGTGTAGAGAGCCTGGGTAAAACAGCCGGTGCCAACGGTGATGATGGTTAGGCATTCGTACACCGGATTCAGCGTTTGGTGTTGCCGATCCTGATTCAGGCGATAACCTGGCAGCGGCACAGTCACGCTTCCCGGTGACTTCACCGGAAGAAATGCGCGGTTTTAGTGCTCCAGGTCAGACCAATGACACGACTCGTACTAACCTGGAAACGAAATTGACCGGTGATTGGGATGCTGAATTTGACTGCTGCTATACGGTGATGACCACAATTACCTATACCCGTATTGCTGAAGCTATCGGTGAATATGAGCGTTCACAGGTATTTGTTAATACCCCGTGGAAAGCCTATGTTGAAGGCGATTCAACAGCCATTAGCGAATCGGCTAAACGTGGTGCGACGATGTTCTTCAGCAGTATCGAAGATGGCGGTGCAAACTGTACTTCCTGTCATTCGGGTGATTTCTTTACCGATGAGCAGTTCCACGTCCTGGCAACACCGCAGATCGGCCGTGGTAAGGGTAATGATAACGGCACGCTGGACAATGATGACTTTGGTCGTGTCAGAGAAACAGGCGGATGATGCTGACAGGTATAAATTCAGAACGCCAACACTGCTGAATGTTGAAGTAACCGGTCCATGGGGACATGCAGGTGCTTATACCACGCTGGAAAATATGGTTACGTCATATGCTGAATCCGGCGGATGCGATTGCCAATTATGATTTCAGGCAACTCGACCCGACTGCAAATGTGCAGATTTCCAACATGCTGACCAATACCCAGTTTGCGCTGGACCAGCTTGAAGCGAATCGTGCAAATAATGTTGCCGACGTGCATCGAGATGTTGAATTTACCGAAGATGATGTTACTGACCTGGTTGAGTTCCTGAAAGCACTGACCGATCCCTGTGTGAAAGACCGTGATTGTATGGCACCATGGATTCCAGATACAGCGGATACCGGCCCGGATGGTTTACAGTTAAATGCAACTGATAATAGCGGTGCTTTGTTTTAGATAATAGCTTAAAGCATGTACTGTAAAAAAACGGCAAGCAGAGCAATCTGTTTGCCGTTTTTTTTGTACGGCGCTTAACGCTTGATTTATGGACGGCATCTATAGTACAAAAGGGTTTGCTATTAATTAATTTGGAGTTAAACAATGTCAGATACAGAGAACAGTGCAGAAGGTGTTAGCCGTCGTGAAGTGCTACTGGGTATGGGCGCGGTCGCAGGCATGGCTTACGCAGGTTCTGCTTCAGCCTCCGCTTCGCACAAACATGACCATAGTAAACATTCTGTGCAATTGCCAGAGGTGATGGATGCCGTTAATGCCTGTCTTGATAAAGGCCGCCGTTGTATTGCGCATTGCCTGGTCAGCTTTACTGAAGGTGATACCGAATTAGCGGAATGTGCCAGCAAGGTACATGAAATGCAGGCAGTCTGTGATGGTTTTGCCTACCTGGTTGCATCTAACTCGGGCTATATAGAAGAATATTCGAAGATCTGCGAAAAAGTCTGCAAGGACTGTGCGAAAGAATGCCGTAAGCACGAAAAGCATAAAGAATGTGAGGCCTGTGCTAATGCCTGCGATGATATTGTTGATGCGATTAAGCTGAGCCTGTCTTAGAATTAACAAAGCAAGAACAAAGGGACTGACCTGTTAAAATCAGGTCAGTCCCTTTGTTTTTTAACTTTTTAAAGTTAAAACGACGAGAAGTTATTGATTAATGTTATAAAGTGTCTGCGTCGGGAAGGCGAATTCAAGGCCTGCCTCATTGAACTGGCGAAGAATTTCCATGTTGATTTCAGTTTGTGTGTCCGCGATGCTTGCGCCTTTATTGATGTAATAAATAAATAGAATGCTTAACGCGAAATCACCGAAGCCATTAAAGGCAATCGTGATTTTTTCTTCCGTGTTGCTGCTGGCTTCACTGATTCTGGCGAGGATATCCATCGCCTGTTGCATTTTTTCGGGAGTGGTGTCGTAGGTTAATCCCAGCTCCAGTTTGATTTTCCTGGACGGTTCCCAGCTTATATTCTCAACCGGCGCGTCAGCAAACTTGGCGTTGGGGATGGTGACAATGCGGCCTTCCAGCGTTCTCAGACGAGTACTTCTAACGCCAATTTCACTGACGACACCGTCGTATCCCGCAATTTTGATGCGGTCATTTATTTTGAAAGGTTTGTCGGTGAAAATGGTGAAACCACCAAAGATATTCGATACCGTATCTTTGGCCGCCATGGCCAGTGCCAGGCCGCCGATACCGAGTCCGGCAATTAACGCGGCAACATCGTAACCCGCATTATTCAGACCGATAATAATAGCCATTACCCAGATTATTAATTTAACGCCTTTGCTGATGATCGGCATTAACTGATCATCCAGATCATTTTCTGTACCTTCAGCCAGTGGCAACATGTATTCACGGTAGAGCGCATCGAACAGGCGGCTTAGCAACCAGCCGATTAGCAGGGCAATAATAACCTGGTAAGAATTGGCAACAATGGTCGTGAGTGTCTCGGATAATACCAGCGATTTAAGGGCAAACCAGATGCCCATGACAACGACCAGAAATACCGCGGGCTCTTCGATCATGTCGACAACAATGTCATCCAGCCGGGTTTTTGTTTTGGCCGTAAACAGGCGGATAAATTTAGAAAATGCCCAGTAAACCACCTTTCCCATAACGATGGATAAAACGATGATGACCATGGCGATCAGCCAGCTCTGTAGCGTATTGCCGTAATATGTTTGTGTCAGTAGTTCCTGCATGTTTATACCTTTGATTTTTTTATTTATTGCGCATCGTACAAAGCTTACCTGATGCCGGCAACAATACGATGATCGAGCAAAGTCGCGATACTAAATTACTCTTCACTAAAAGTGAAGGCTGTTAACGGTGGAGTGGCTGAAAATCAGGCGATGACTTGTGTGATAAATCTGTTCAGTAAGTCAGAATTTTCCAGTTCAATGTCTTCAATGACGGCCAGTGCTGGATAGTCTTTCACAGATTGCCCTGGCAAATACACCACGACTGTTTTCGGTAACACTTCGACCATCAATAAACACGGGCGTACTGTTTAATCCGCAGCTGGGTGAACGGCTTTTGAAAATAAAGCCGGCAAGGTTTTTCAGTTCAGCGGGTTTGGTATTGCAGTAATGTTGCATCATGTCGGTAACATCGATAGCGGGGTCGTCGCGTCCGGTGACTCGCGGCTTTTCAATGCTGCCGCTCAGTTGTACCGGTGGCCGCGGTACGGAAAGCCCGGCTTCCACTTCCGGGCAGACCGGAACAAATTCGAATATCTCAGCCAGTTTTTCCAGCACGATTGAATTGGATTTCGACTGACCATCGTAACGCACTGCATCGCCCAGCAGGCAGCGGCTGACTCCGACTAATGGGCGCTGCTTATTCATTGCTGCTGTTTAAGATCCCTCGTCGCCAGAAGGCGGCTCTGTCGGGATGGCGGTTGTATGGGCATTATGCATTGAGCAGGGTTACTTCTTCGCACCCATGTCCAGCGCACGCTGCCTTGATTTATTGGCTTCCACGGCCAGTTTTCCTGCATCCCAGTTTGGCATGGTTTCCGGCCAGCCGAACATATGCGCGGTTAGAATTTCACACAGGGCATCGATATGTTCTTCACTGTCGTTTAAGCAGGGGATGTAATTAAAGGTCTCGCCGCCGGCTTCGATAAACAGATCCTTGTTCTCCATTTTAATCTCTTCCAGTGTTTCCAGGCAGTCAGCGGAAAAGCCCGGGCAGATGATATCGATACTTTTTATGCCGCTAGCCGGCAGTTCCTGCAAGGTTTGACTGCAATAGGGCTGCAGCCAGGGTTCGCGGCCAAAGCGGGACTGGAACACTACTTTCCATTCATCCTCGGCCAGTGCCAGCTTGTCTGCAACCAGGCGAGCGGTCTTCTGACAATGGCAGAAATAAGGGTCGCCGTTATTAACGTAGCGCTGGGGAATGCCGTGAAAGGAAAACAGCAGCAGTTCGAGCGATCGTCTCAAACAAGCCAGGGGTTTTTTTTTTTTTTTTTTTTTCGACACGGCATTCCCCAGCGCTACGTTAATAACGGCGACCCTTATTTCTGCCATTGTCAGAAGACCGCTCGCCTGGTTGCAGACAAGCTGGCACTGGCCGAGGATGAATGGAAAGTAGTGTTCCAGTCCCGCTTTGGCCGCGAACCCTGGCTGCAGCCCTATTGCAGTCAAACCTTGCAGGAACTGCCGGCTAGCGGCATAAAAAGTATCGATATCATCTGCCCGGGCTTTTCCGCTGACTGCCTGGAAACACTGGAAGAGATTAAAATGGAGAACAAGGATCTGTTTATCGAAGCCGGCGGCGAGACCTTTAATTACATCCCCTGCTTAAACGACAGTGAAGAACATATCGATGCCCTGTGTGAAATTCTAACCGCGCATATGTTCGGCTGGCCGGAAACCATGCCAAACTGGGATGCAGGAAAACTGGCCGTGGAAGCCAATAAATCAAGGCAGCGTGCGCTGGACATGGGTGCGAAGAAGTAACCCTGCTCAATGCATAATGCCCATACAACCGCCATCCCGACACAGCCGCCTTCTGGCGACGAGGAATCTTAAACACCGGCAATGAATAAGCAGCGCCCATTAGTCGGAGTCAGCCGCTGCCTGCTGGGCGATGCGGTGCGTTACGATGGTCAGTCGAAATCCAATTCAATCGTGCTGGAAAAACTGGCTGAGATATTCGAATTTGTTCCGGTCTGCCCGGAAGTGGAAGCCGGGCTTTCCGTACCGCGGCCACCGGTACAACTGAGCGGCAGCATTGAAAAGCCGCGAGTAACAGGACGCGACGACCCCGCTATCGATGTTACCGACATGATGCAACATTACTGCAATACCAAACCCGCCGAACTGAAAAACCTTGCCGGCTTTATTTTCAAAAGCCGTTCACCCAGTTGCGGGTTAAACAGTACGCCCGTGTTTATTGACGGTTTAAGTGTTACCGAAAACAGTCGTGGTGTTTTTGCCAGGGTAATCTGTGAAACCTACCCGACACTGGCCGTGATTGAAGATAACGAACTGGATAACCCGGCCATACTGGAACAGTTTATACAGCGAATAGTTTCCAGGCCCGTAACAACACCCGATTAGCTTTTGAATAATTAGCGGCAGGATTGGGCGGATCACCTGAATAACTCCTGAATAATTAGCGGCAGGATTGGGCGGATCATTTAAAAAACTGATCCGCCCGGATTTTTCGAGTGACTTTAAACCTATGACAGGCTCAATTTAATTGCATCAACGATGTCATCGCAGGCATTAGCACAGGCCTCACATTCTTTATGCTTTTCGTGCTTACGGCATTCTTTCGCACAGTCCTTGCAGACTTTTTCGCAGATCTTCGAATATTCTTCTGTATAGCCCGAGTTAGATGCAACCAGGTAGGCAAAACCATCACAGACTGCCTGCATTTCATGTACCTTGCTGGCACATTCCGCTAATTCGGTATCACCTTCAGTAAAGCTGACCAGGCAATGCGCAATACAACGGCGGCCTTTATCAAGACAGGCATTAACGGCATCCATCACCTCTGGCAATTGCACTGAATGTTTACTATGGTCATGTTTGTGCGAAGCGGAGGCTGAAGCAGAACCTGCGTAAGCCATGCCTGCGACCGCGCCCATACCCAGTAGCACTTCACGACGGCTAACACCTTCTGCACTGTTCTTTTTCTGTATCTGACATTGTTTGACTCCAAATTAATTATTAGCAAACCCTTTTGTACTATAGATGACGACCATAAATCAAGCGTTAAGCGCCGTACAAAAAAAACGGCAAACAGATTGCTCTGCTTGCCGTTTTTTTACAGTACCTTCTTTAAGCTTTTTATTTAAAACAAAGCACCGCTACTGTCAGTTGCATTTAACTGTAAACCATCCGGACCGGTATCCGCTGTATCTGGAATCCATGGCGCCATACACTCGCGGTCTTTAACGCAAGGATCGGTCAGTGCTTTCAGGAATTCAACCAGATCAGCAACATCATCTTCGGTAAATTCAACATCACGATGCACACCCGCAACATTATTTGCACGATTCGCTTCAAGCTGATCCAGTGCAAACTGTGTATTGGTCAGCATGTTGGAAATCTGCACATTTGCAGCAGGGTCGAGTTGCCTGAAATCATAATTGGCAATCGCATCCGCCGGGTTCAGCGTATGGCGCACCATATTTTCCAGCCTGGTATAAGCACCTGCATGTCCCCATGGACCGGTTACTTCAACATTCAGCAGTGATGGCGTTCTGAATTTATACCTGTCAGCATCATCCCCTGTTTCTCTGGCACGACCGAAATCATCATTTTCCAGCGTGCCGTTATCATTACCCTTACCACGGCCGATCTGCGGTGTTGCCAGGACGTGGAACTGCTCATCGGTAAAGAAATCACCCGAATGACAGGAAGTACAGTTTGCACCGCCATCTTCGATACTGCTGAAGAACATCGTCGCACCACGTTTGGCCGATTCGCTAATGGCAGTTCTATCGCCTTCAACATAGGCTTTCCACGGGGTATTAACAAATACCTGTGAACGCTCATACTCACCGATAGATTCAGCAATGCGGTTATAGGTAATGGTGTCATCACCATAAGCGGCGGTGAATTCATGCGTCCCAGTCACCAACCAGCTTGGCTTCGAGATTTCCACGCGTTGTCTGATTCGCTACCGCGCCATCGCCACTATGATCGGCTGGTGTTTCATTATTGGTAAATCCTTCCATCTCCTCTTCCGAGGTAACCGGGAATCTGGCCTGTGCGGCTGCCAGGTTATTGTTAGAAGGAACCGTTGCACCACCTGCATCAAGAAAAGTGTCGGCAACACCAAACGCTGAATCCGGTGTACGAATGCCGTCACCATCATCACCATTCGCACCGGCTGTTTTACCCAGGCTCTCTACACGGCCATCGTGAAACAATACCTGGTCCCACAGCGCGAGATTAAAGGTTGTCGGTGCATTACGCGGAACAGTCGGACCGCCATCAAATTCACCACCAACAGCATCAACTGAGTGGAAACGTCCAGGGCCAAGCAAATCAGGTGTTTCAGCACCAACACCAATTGAAAGCGGAAGGTCATCACCGCCACCCAGCATTGGATGGTGACAGGTAACACAGGCTGAATCGTCATCACCGCCCAAACCCTTGGTATAAAACAGCTTCATGCCTAACTGCGCTTTTGCATCGGTAATTGCCGGCAGCGTTCGACCAGTCGTTGGATCGCCGGTTAAACCTGCATCGTCAACCAGTTGTAAAAGCTCGGTATCGCTAACGGTTGCGGCAGGATTGCTATTATTACAGGCCGCTAATAACAGGCAGCTTGATGCCATAGATAATGCCAGTATGCGACGGGTGTCCATTTTTCTATTATTCTTTATGTAAAACAAGTTATTACTCCATATTTGTATTAGTCATTAAACTTCAATCAGTATAGCTGAAAAACTGAACGCAACAATAAAAGCAGGGTTATTAAAACGTGGTTTGCCAGCCCAACGTTGCAGTCCAGTCCTGGCTCATCTGTACGCCATCAACTTTTTCATACACCGGCATGCCAACCTCAAAAGCCAGGCGCTGGTTTTTCACCCAGCCATCAGTGCCCAGGAAGTTAACACCCAGCAGCACATCAACCTGGTCACGGCCGGTATTGGCTGGATCCGATACCGGGTTACCGCCGGTAATCACCAGATCGCGTCCCTTAATACCACTGTCCGATTTCGCCGAAATTCGCGCCGAAGTACTGACCCAGTGCGCCCACTGGTTAGCAACCCAGGCGGTCGCATCAATGACGTTACCCAGCCGATAGTCTTCTTTATTATCATACAGACGCAATGTTGCCATTGCCTGACCACCCCAGGAAATATCGTCTTTTCTTGCGGTATAGGTGAAGCCCGGTAAAAGGTCGACCGTTCCAGAGCCCAGCTGCATATTGTAACCAAGGCGGTCAATATCAACCGTTTCGCCAGCAGGCGTCAACATTCCGGCGAACGGGGGCAGCACACTGCCGTCTTCGGTAATACTTCCCGTTGGCAGACTAACGCCAGCGTTCAGGTGAAAGTTATGAATGCCGTTTCCGCTAAGACGGATAAGCGCAGAAACCTGGGTATCACCAATGCCCGAGGTTTTACCGGTAAAGGTACCCAGTTCCGTGTCGCCTGACATGCCCTGGTATGTCATCGATGTCATTTCCTTTTCAATATAATTGAACATGACCATGGCGGTAACATCGTGAGAGACGCCATACATCATTCCCAGCATATGCATACGCATATCCATTTCCAGGGGAGAAATTCGATAGGTTGGCGGTACTGTCATAATACGGGGGCTGCCATCGGGTAAATTACCCATGCGCATCGGTTCACCGGCAAGCGCATTTGGCAGCAGGGCGACTTCGGCAGGTGTTAAGTCATCGGTTCCGGAACGCATGCCGTCCATGTGCATATTCATCAAGCGATAAGAAACCATCCACTGACCTTCTTCCATCAGGTGATCGCCCATTACACCGATGGGTGCATGGCTATCAGGCCTGTCATGAACATGCTCGGCAAGGGCGATATTGGCGGTACTTTGTAGCGTCAAAAGCAAAATGCCGGTAAGCATGGCCAGTTTGTTTATTTGCAGCGATTTCATCATATTTCCTAAAATTATTATTTATATTCGAAAACAACAGATACAGATATCGTGCCAATATTAAAACAACGAAAAATCAGTATGTTAGAGATATGAGAAAAGGAAATATCAGGTGATATCACACACCTTGTAGAAATTATTTACAGTTATGGAGGAAACCGGGGTTATCTGATTTTCAGCCAGAACCTGCTCCATCATATGGATTGCCTGACCGTGATAACTGCCGCCAAACATGTTCAGATGATTGATAATGTGATAAATGTTGTAAAAAGTTTTACGCACGGCGAAGCCTTCATCGAGCGGGAATGCATTCTTGTAACTGGCATAAAAATCCGCTGAGAAACCACCAAATACATAAGTCATCGCCAGGTCCGCTTCTCGATCACCATAATAAAATGCCGGGTCAAAAATGACCGGCGTGCCATCTTTGAGGCCTGCCACATTGCCGCCCCAGAGGTCACCGTGCAACATGGAAGGAAGGATCTTTCTGCCCTTGAAAAGGGCAGGCATTTCAACAAGCAGGCGTTCGCCAAGGCGCTGCAATTCGCCGCCATAGCCATTTTTCTCGGCCAGGGTTAATTGAAAACCCAGCCTTTGTTGTCGCCAGAACGCAAGCCAGTCACTCATCCGGGTATTTGGCTGGTAGGTCGCACCGATTGTATTATTGATATGCCAGCCAAACTGGTCAGCATACACCCGATGCATGGCGGCTAATTGCTCACCCAGATCGGACTGCCTGGCATCGCCGCTGATATCGAGATATTCCATGACGATATAACTTTGCGTTTCATCCTCACCATAACAAACGGGCACCGGAACCTTAATGGTTTCACTAGAAGCCAGTTCCAGCAAACCCTTCGCTTCGGCCTCGAACATGGCGACTTTACCGGGGCTGTTGGTTTTAACAAAAAAGCGAGCATTTTCATCACTCAGCACATAAGCCGAACTAATACTGCCGCCAGCGACACATCGTTGCCCGCTGAGTGAAAAAGGACGGCCGATCGTTGCTTCAATATTCTCGATAACCGATAACCACTGCTTCATTTTCTTTCTCTTCTGTTTAAAAGTCTGATGATACACAACGAATAGTAAGGCATTTTCTTAAACGACTGTAAAAATCACTAAGTAACTGTAAATTTGCAGTAAAAAGTCAGGGTTTTACACAAG
>CAVQDO010000036.1:0-12509 GCA_963711255.1 uncultured Gammaproteobacteria bacterium
TAAGTTGCGTGGCTTACAGAAAAAACGGTATCAATGGTCTCTTCAAATGCCTGTTTGCTAAATGCCGTAGTATTAATGAGCGGGTCACTGAGCCGGTTGACTGACTTCATCAACAAGCACACCGGTATCACTACTGCCACCTTGACTGCAGCCAGCCGTTAATACTGATGCAGGAATAACCAGGGTGCCGGAAAGTGCACATAATTTCCTGAAGAAATCCCTGCGATCCATGCGTTTATTGATTAGTGGATCGTAAACTACCGCTTCCGTATTTTTTACATTTTCTCTTAAGGTCACAATACTCCCTCCGCTACCACACGAGTACGACTAAAAGCATACTCTCAAAGCATGATAATTTGCAAGCAAAGCCTGTTATTAATCGATAATCGGTAGCATTTTATAGTGGAATTTTTTTTATCATGGGAGTATTCTAATATACAGAAATGGGCAGATTAG
Organism: uncultured Gammaproteobacteria bacterium; assembly: GCA_963711255.1. Lineage (GTDB taxonomy): Bacteria > Pseudomonadota > Gammaproteobacteria > SZUA-229 > SZUA-229. The sequence continues at coordinate 457 of CAVQDO010000036.1, forward strand.
GTAATATTTGTTCCGCTTTTTATGATCGGTGTTTTCCGAAGCAATTATGAGACAAGGGGGTCGACGTGTCCGAGCCGTTTCTAGCAGAAGTCCGTATGTTTGGTTTTAACTTCCCACCCAGGGGCTGGGCAAGTGTGATGGACAGATTATTGCCCATCAATCAAAATCAGTCTCTATTTTCACTCCTGGGTACGACTATGGTGGTGATGGCAGAACAAACTTTGCCATACCTGATCTTCGAGGGCGTACGCCTATGCATGTCGGTACCGCACGAGTGATAATGCAATTTCACTCAGCGGCGAAACGGTGGTGAGAACGCACACTCTTACTACATCCAGGAAGTGCCGCAGCATAGCCATAGCGTAAACACTACCGGAGATCAGGGCTCTGATACGAATATAGCTGGTGAAACCGGTATGCCTAATAATGTTCTTGCCAGCCAGGCACGTCGTGGAGAACCTGTTTATTCGACTGCGGATAATTTAGCCGCAATGCATCAATGGTACTATTTCCAACAGTGGCGGCGGACAAGCACATAATAATATGCAGCCTTACCTTACGTTAACTTCTGCTATTGCTATTAAGGGGTTATTTCCTTCAAGGAATTAATCTGAGAGGAGTATAAATTATGTCTGATCCATTTATTGGTGAAATCAAAATGTTTGCGGGGAATTTTGCACCTCGAGGCTGGGCTTTTTGTGATGGTCAGCTACTTGCCGTTGCCCAAAATGACGCGCTATTTTCATTACTGGGAACGACCTATGGCGGCGACGGCCGTACGACGTTTGGCCTTACCTGACATGCGTGGCAGAGTGCCGCTACATTATGGTTCCGGTCCGGGTTAAGCCCTCGAACTATTGGTTCCAAATCAGGAACAGAAGAAGAAACTATAACAATCAACCAAATGCCCACACACAAGCATAACTTTGAAGCCAGTACGGACATCGCTGATGCCGGTTATCCAGCCTCTGCTGTCGTTGCAAACACAGATTCGACGCCGACGTACTATTTCGATGCGGAACCTGATCCCGATGATGAGATACCAGATAACCCGGATGTTTCGTTTCCATCGAAGGCACGCTATCGTTGGCACCGGGCGGTGACCAGCCACATAATAATGTTATGCCCTATTTATGCATACATTTCATTATCGCGTTAGTTGGTACGTTTATCCTTCAAGGACTTAGGAGCAGATTATGTCAGAGCCTTTTATTGCTGAAGTTAAAATATTTGCTGGCAACTTTGCCCCCAGGAGCTGGGCGTTTTGCAACGGCCAGTTATTACCAATCGCTCAAAACACCGCACTGTTTGCACTGGTTGGAACGACCTATGGTGGCGATGGCAGAACCACACTCGGTTTGCCAGATCTGCAGGGACAGAGCACCAATGCACCCGGGTGGCGGCCCCGGCCTGACCATACGCCGCTTGGGTGAAAGGGGTGGCAGTTCTCGCGAAACACTGAGTACAGCTCAAATACCACCGCATACACATACCATGAATGGTAGTAGCAATCCTGGCACACAACGGGTGATCCTGCTGGTTCACAACTGGCTGACGCCGATCCCATAAAAAATTACGGGCCTCTACGCGATAATGAAACGCTGGCAGCTGAAGCGATTAGTGCTTCTGGCGGTGGCGCTCCACATAATAATATGCACCCGCACCTGGGTTTAAACTTCATCATCGCTTTAGTCGGACTTTACCCGTCGAGAAGTTAGCGTGAGCATTACTCTGCGCCCCTGTAGCGACGCAGACATTGATTTTCTTTACCGGCTGTACGCGAGCACCAGGGCAGAAGAAATGGCCATGCTCGACTGGGCAGACAGCAAGAAAGAAGAGTTTCTTCGCATGCAGTTTAATGCCCAGCATACTTTTTACCATGAACAGTTTGCTGATGCACACTATGATGTTATTGAACATGAAGACCAGGCTATAGGCACGGCTTTATGTCGACCGACGTGATAAAGAAAACGAAATACGCATAATCGATATCGCTCTTTTACCCGAGTTTCGCGGCAGGGGCTTCGGTAAGTCCTTAATGCAGGCGTTACTGGATGAAGCGGCAGACAACGGCCAGTCGGTTACTATTCACGTAGAGCACAATAATCCCGCGATGCATTTGTATCAGCGTCTGGGCTTTCAGCACATGCGTGATGAAGGTGTTTATTATTTTATGGAATGGAAAGCCGGCGCTGTGCGGCAGGGGACAGATACGATAGCAGGCAGATCAGGAAAAAACCGCTTCATAACGCATACCTTCGTCATCCGGGCCGATAGGTACAATAAACAAATCCAGGTCACCAAGCGAATCATTTTTGATGCGATAAATTCTGCTGATCCAGAACTGCATCGTCGTGTGCCCTGAAAACAACTGAAAAAGCCTCATGATCACCTAGCGTTGCGCTATTGGGCTGTTTATCGACACTGATGAGTTGTAGCGGATAGTCTGATGAATCATTCAAGTTGAAGTGTAAACTGCTGATTCAGGCAGCCATTAAAGTCGTCAAATTGATAAGACACTGTATTCTAGCTATGTTTTCGTCTACGACTGATAAAAGCAAGTGCAGCCAGTCCTGAAAGCATTAATGGCAGGGCAGCGGGAACAGGTACAAACTCTACATTCAAGGTCAGCTCGATCCAAGATCAGCACCCGTTGTCTCCAGAATCCCCAGATTACTGATATCAAAGAAAATACTTTTACCCGTATTCGTAATCTCTGTACCCAGAACGACTCCTGTAAAACCTGTCATTGAATCGATTGAAACACTGCCAATAGAAAAATCGGTTGTTAACAGTTTTATCTCATAGCCGCCACCGAGGCCGGTTTTAAAATATTTGTCGCTACCATTCTCGCTATGCAGAATGGTGTCATCACCGCGAATCTGGAAGGTAATTGTATTATCACCAATTTCGATAAATTCAAAATCTAACATAAGGCCATTGCCGATAGCTGAGCCATCGTTATATGCGATATCAGGCGTATTTGCTCCAGCAACGATACTGTCCGTAAGATCAGTCCAGCCGGTTTCAGCATAAGTTACATCGATGTTCTGGCCGGTAAATACATAGGCCGCCTGTGAGGCGAAGGAAAGGGAAAGTAAAAACGCAGCAAGAACCATGCTGGCAACAGATATATGTTTATCGTGTTTTGTTATCATTTGATTCTCCATGTAACGGCTTAAAGCTGCGTCTGTCGACATAATACTGCAACCAGTTTACCTCCGGTCAATCGAAAATGAAAGAAAAAATCGCCTGTATTAAGGGGTTACTGACAAACGGTTAGCTTCAATAATATGGATAAAATACAGCCAGTTATCGCCTGTCGGCCAGCAGTAATACCGCTGGAAGCAGCAGAAAATCCATGATAAGTGCAATGCTGATCGTTATCGCCGATAACAGGCCCATATCGGCGCTCATACTGTAATCTGACAGCATTAATACCAGGAAGCCGGCAACCAGGGCTACTGTCGTGGTCCACATAGCAGGTCCGACGGTGGTAAATGCGTGCTGGATTGCCTGTTCCTGGTTCATATTGAATTTATTTCGTGCACGCAGGTATTTGCTTATAAAGTGAACACTGTCATCAACGACGATACCCAGGGTCATCGAAACCACCACAGACAGGCCAAGACCTATCTCACCGACCAGCAGGCCCCAGATACCGAATGCCATCGTCGCCGGTATTACATTGGGCAGCAGGCTTATAAAACCAATATCAAATCGTTTGAAAACAATGAGCAGAATAAAAGAAATGACCAGCAGCGCTGCAAATGCAGCGACTAGCATATTGATCACATTACGTTGCGACAAATAAGCAAATACGATCGAGATACCGGTACCCTGGGTATGCATACTGGTTGGTGTATTCGTACTCAGCCAGTTCTGTATTTCCAGATCAAGGTCGCCAAGTGCTCGTGTTCCAAGGTTTCTGGTTGTTATGATTAACCGTGTTGCCGACTTGTCAATATTAATAATGTTGTTTAAGTCGAGACCATATGGCAGCGACATTTCGTAGAGCAGCAGATATTGCGCAGCCAGATCTTTTTGTTGCGGCAAGCGGTACCAGCTCTTCATCATCACCGTGCATGACACGACTGAGCTTTTTCATAATGTCGTTAAGGTTGGTTACCTGTTCAACCTGCGGGTGCGCACGTAACCATTGCACCAGGTTTTCAAGATGGTTTAGAAACACCGGATCGTTAATACCCTGTGCTTCACCGGCACTGATATTATATTCCAGGAAATCAGCCCCACTGATGCGTTGCTCAAGCACATCGGTAGCAATACGAACCGGTACTTTTTCAGTGAAATAGTTTATCCAGTTATCATTCAGGCGATTAAGCGTAGCGCTGTAAGCCAGAAGTCCGGCAATGCATAGCGTGACGACTAATATTTTCCGTTTATGATTAATTACCATGCGTGCAATACTTTCCATAACCTGGAACTGCCGTGGATAATGCTTAACTCTCAGACCAAATGGCAATACCGAAACCAGTGCAGGTAAAAATATAATCGAGTAAAAAAACGCAGCAACGATACCGATTGCAACAATATTACCCAGGTTGTGAAAGGGCGGTGAATCGGAGAAATTCATCGACAGAAAACCGATTACTGTTGTCAGGCTGGTAAGAAACACTGCCTGAAAGTTAAACTCCATGGATTCAAGAATTGCGGTCTGTAAATCTTTACCCTGGTTCAGCAGGTGATACATCATAAATAATATATGAACACTGTCGGCAACAGCCAGTGTCAGGATAATCGTTGGCGCGCTGGCTGACGCCGGGTTAATGGCTATACCGAGCCAGCCTGCAATCCCCATTGCCGTAGCTGTCGCCATAATAATGATGGTAAGCGTTAACAATGTTGCAATCGCAGTACGAAATATAAGACCAATGGTGACAACCAGAACCAGCAGCATTAATGGCACCAGCGTTGTCATATCTTTCTGCCCGACTTCTGAAAAAGCGGTATCAAACATGACACTGCCGGTCAGGTAAATTTCTATATCAGGATGTAATTCTTTATATTTATCACGCAAGTTTCGTGCGTGGCTGGCTACCTGGCTTATTATCTCCGGTGTTTTATCAACAAAATTAATATTGACTATGATGTTGCTCACCGCGCCATCTGTCGAAATAACACGGTTAAGCAAAATTGGCTCGTGAATAGCAATATTTTTGCGTGCTTCTATATCCTCGTCGGATAGTAAAGTTAAATCTGCAAACAGGTCATCAACGACCAGATCATCCTGTTCAGCCCAGGTGTGCTGAAAGTTGGTAATTGAATCTACGCGGCTGGAAGCAGGCGTTTGCCATAATGCTTCCGTCATCTCCTGTATAACGCTTAATACTTCACGATTAAATATCTGCTTATCTTTTGGTGCAATAACAAACAGGATGTTTTCATTTTTTATATAGGTTCGTTCAACCGTTTCCAGTTGCTGTAGTTTAGGGTCATCTTTGCTAAAGAACACCCGAAGGTCACTATCAATAATAAGTTGTGTTAATCCTGAACTACATGCCAGGAATAATATCAAGGAGAAAAAAATAACCGGCCAGCGTTGCACCAGTACATACTTCGTTAATGTTGTTGAAAACGATGACATAGTCGAATTATAACGTGACTTTTCAGAAAAGCGTGAACTGTGTATCTTCACTAATTCAAGTATCGTGAATTTAGATAAAACTGGAACCACGCGCCGGGGCAATTGCAGTAGAAAAATAACTACTGGAATAAGCATGAAAAAAAATTTAATGCTAATTATGTCGTGCTAGTATTGCGGCTATTAAATTATTGAACGAGTTTTTCTATTAAGAGGCTGGAATGAAAATTAACCAACAGGTTATTGATGTTAATTGTGCAGAACCCGAGGTCTATAACCGTCTGCTTTCGCTGGATAACAAGCACATATTAGAACTGGGTTGCGGCGCTGCTGTAATGACCCGAGATATTGCCACTTCAGGCAAGAATCGCATAATTACTGCCCTGGAAGTCGATGAAATTGCGCACGCGAACAATTTACAGATCAGCGACCTGGATAATGTAACTTTTTTACTGGCCGGCGCTCAGAAAATACCCCTGGATGACCAATCCATCGATATTGTTTTCATGTTTAAGTCTTTACATCACGTGCCGATAACACTGATGCAGGATTCAATGCATGAAATCAGGCGAGTACTTAAACCCGGTGGTCTGCTATATATCTCAGAACCGGTTTTTGCAGGTGATTTCAATAACATCCTGCGTATGTTCCATGATGAACAGGAAGTACGTGAGGCCGCTTTTCATAGCATTAAAACCGCTGTTGAACAGGGGTTGTTTGAACTGGTTGAAGAAACATTCTTCAATTCAGCAATGACATTTGAAAACTTTGCTGAATTTGAAAATAACACCATCAGGGCAACGCATAGTCATCATGAGCTTGATGAAGATTTACACAAACTGGTAAAACTCCGGTTTGAGCAACACATGACTGATGATGGTGCACACTTTTCAATACCGATACGTGTCGATTTATTAAAGCGGCCACTGCAACAATAAAAATATTAACAAATAGAAATACCGGGTAATTTTATGAGTAAGAACACTTCCGAGCGCAACACAGAGCACTGGAAGCAAAAATATTACGATCATCTGGATCTGCTGGATAAGAAAGAAAAAAGCTGGCATAAAACAGAATCCGCTCTGAAAAAGACCGTACAGAGGCTAAGTATTGCCGCTGAGGGCCAGCACACAACCATGGACCAGCATCTGCATGATGTCCGCTCCATGATGAAAAAACAGCTAAATCTGAATCTCCTGGAGAACCGGCTGGAGGACATATCGGCCGTGTTATTAAAAATGGCTGATGTTCAAACCAGGGAAGATAAAAAAGTAATTTCTGCGTTGAGCGTTTTACTGCAAAACATTCATCTACCTGATAGCTCGAGTAAAAACAAAAACCGGCTGTTAAACAAACTCTCTAAATCTTCGGATAAAGATAGTGAAGAGCTTGCTCAACAGGTTCAGCAATTGTTGTCGACAGCTATAAAACAAGCTGATAATGATACACTGACTCCGCCCAAACCCGGCTTATTGAAAAACCTCATCAGTCTGTTTTACAGAGATACGGCTCACGAGAAGTCTGGAGAGCAGGCTGTTGGTGTCGAAAACGAGCCTACCGCACAGGAGCTTCTTTTGTGCCTGCTTGAAGAACTAACCATCCCTGCTGATTTACACGAGGAATTTGCAGGGCTGAAAGCACAGCTCGAAAAGAATAATTCTGATGCCAGCTGGAAATCCCTTTTAAAAGACGTGGCATCCCTGATCAACACACTAAGGAGCCGTCTGCAGCAGGAAAAACACGAATTTGAAAACTTTCTGCAACAGGTCACCAGCCGTTTACGTGAAATGGATCATGTGCTTTCAACCGGGAACACGGCACTTACCGAAGCCGAGCAGGCAAGCGGCGCATTCGATGCGGCCGTCAATGCACAGGTAAGAGATATTCATGACGACATGAGCACGGCAGATAATCTTGATGACCTTAAAAGCAAAGTCGAAAAGCGCCTAAATGTTGTGTCTGAGCATATTCGTGAATACCGCACTAACGAACAGGCACGTTATTCAAATGCCCAGCAGAATTCTGAAGAAATGCGTTCACGCCTTATGCAGCTGGAACGCGAATCAAGTGACCTGAAGGTATTGATCCAGGAGAAAAACAAGGAAGCAATGTTTGATGTGCTGACGGAAATTCCTAATCGTCTATCCTACGAGAAAAAAGCCGCCGAGGAAATTGCGCGTTGCAATCGTTTTTCGACGCCATTAAGCATGGCAGTATGGGATATCGATTTGTTCAAACAGGTCAATGATACCTATGGCCATAAAGTGGGTGACAAGATGCTCAAAGCCGTTGCCCAGTTATTACAGGAACGCATGCGTGAAACAGATTTCATCGCACGATACGGCGGTGAAGAATTTGTTATGTTTTTACCTGGCGCCGATGAAACTGAAGCACTCAAACTTGCCGATGCGCTTCGAGAAAAAATTGCTTCAACTAAATTTCATAATCATGGTGAGGTAATAAAAATAACCGTATCCTGCGGTATCAGCAGGTTTGTGAAGGATGATAGCCACGAAGCCATGTTTGAGCGTGCCGACACGGCATTATATGCTGCTAAACGCAATGGCAGAAACCAGTGCATTTCATCTGACACATAACAGCAAGATGGCGGGAACAGGGGCTATGAATCCAGTGTATTTCTTACCTGTTCAGCGAGTAAAGTTAAATTATAGGGCTTGGTAATTAAGCTGCTATTGAATTTTTCTTTTTCATTATTGCTTAGCGCTTTCTCTGTATAACCGGAAGTCAATAGTATCTTTAGTTCGGGTTCAAGCTCAATAAGCTGTTCAGCCAGCTGGTAACCATTTACTCCGCCAGGCATAACGACATCAGTAAATAAAAGATCAATATTCCTGTTATTACTGTATATATCGATAGCCTGACTGGCATCATTAGCTGTTAATACTGTATAGCCAAGGTTCTGCAGAGTTTCCTGTGCCAGGTTGCGAAGACCTTCCTCATCATCGACAACCAGTATCGTTTCATTACCCCGAGGCATTATACTTTCTGCATTATTATCTTTAACATTCTCCTGCTTTCTAACTGATACAGGAAAATACATCTTAAATGCAGTACCGATATTTTCTTCAGAATAAATATTTATTGTTGCCTTCGAACGACTGATGAAACCAAATACCATAGCCAGCCCTAAACCGGTTCCTTTTCCCTTTTCTTTTGTTGTATAAAAAGGCTCAAAAACATGTTCAATTTGTTCGGAAGATATTCCCTGACCATTGTCACTAACACATAACTCTACGTGTTCACCCGGCGTAGTTCCATGATGCTGTGCACAATAGCTTTCATCTAATAGCCTGTTCCTGGTTTCGATAGTTAATTTTCCGCCTTCTGGCATAGCATCCCTGGCATTTAGAACAAGATTAATCAAGGAATCTTCGAAGTCACCAATATCGATATTAACCGGCTTTAAATCACCTTCCAGGTGATAGTAGACTTCGACCTCTGGCGTTAATGAGCGCGCGATTAAACCTTTCAAATCGTTAATCACATCATTTATATTCGTGATACTCAATTCCGTTGGCTGGTCGCGCGAGAAGCCCAACAACTTGTTTGTCAAATCAGCAGCACGCCTGGTAGATTTTCGGATTGTTGAAGTATATTTTTTCAGTGACTCATCATTAATCCGCAAATCAAGTAAATCAATATTGCCTAATATTATATTGAGAATGTTATTAAAGTCGTGTGAGATACCACCGCATAACTGGCCTACGGCATCCATTTTTTGTGCCCGTCGAAGGGTTTTATCCATTTTGTTACGTTGCGTAACATCTGTTACAGCAATAGCTGTCATATCTTCATTGGTAAGACTGATATGGGCCTGGCTTGCTTCCAGCTTAATTTCTTCGCCCTGTTTACTAACACCGGTAACTGTGTTGCCTGATAATATGGTTTTACTCTCAATAAGAGGTAATGCCCCTTTATTACTTATCGATATATCATTATCCGGGATCAGCATTGCAAGTGGCTGTCCAATAACCTCATTTGATTTATAACCAAATATTAATTCTGCTGCCTGATTAAAAAGTACAATTTTGCGTTCATTATCGAGTGCGACCAATCCCGTAGGGATTAATTGCAGCATTCCATAATATCGCTGCTCACTGTCTTTGATTGTTTCCAGCGCATTCTCCAGCTCAATTTGCTGTGATTCATTGCGTTGTAATGTATCTTTGAATTTATAAACAGCTTTATAGATAGCTTCAAGATATCTGTCTTTTACTTTGGGAAAGTTGATACTGGTTTTACCAGCTGAAAGATTCAACAGGTTTTTATGTATATTACCAAGACTAATGGCCAGGTGATTAGCAAACCATAAAGAAATTAATAACATCAAAAAGATAAGAAAAATCGTTATTATCAGAAGATCGTTTTTGTCGTGCAGTGATTCATCTATCAGTGTTGAGGCGTCTGCAAGGTTTTGTGTATGGTACTCGCTTAATAGTAATACATCGGTGTTTAATGACTGCCTGATATTATTAGCATGCACCAGCTCACGTTTTGCATATTTAACATCCACTGTGGACGCTTCAATTGCATCGAGAACAGCCTTTTTATAATTAATAAACTTATGCTTAAATCGATCGTAAAGATTCTGCTTATTCGTATTTTTTGTCTCAGTGCTGAAAATAAGATTAAATTCAGCTTCTATCTGGTACAACTGGTTAACTATTGCCTTGCTCTGCAGGAACACCTGTTCTTCATCAAGTGTTTGCTCTGCATTTAACAACAGGTTCGAAAGTTTACTTTCATTATCAGAAAGGCTAACGGTGAAATGGCTTAAACGGCTAATATGTGGAAGGTTGCTTTCACTTAATTGTTTAAGAGCATGCGTGTGCTGCTGAATTATCGAATAACTTGAAAAATAGAGGGTGAGTGTAAGTCCAACGCCAATAAGTGGCGCCAGCATGAATCGGTTACGAAGGGATAGGCGGCTTAAAGGATTCAATTAAATTTCAACTCGACAAATTACACTCATATATTTGTCCATTCATCTGGCTTAATCATGCCTTTAAATTTAATTACATTATCCACCTTTTTAAAAATAACGACGACACCTTCAGGCTTTGGCCAGATACCAAGGCCATCCCTGAGGTTAGAAGAGTGGCCAACAAAGACAGTATTACCTTTTTTACTATCGCTAGACAGCATCATCTGGTGAAGTTTCTTTGCCAGCATTTCCATTTCATGCTGATCTTTGCTCATTGAGAATCGCAGGTCATTATTTATCTCAACGTGTCCAAAGACAAGTTCTGCGGTATCTTTACATCGGCAGTATGGACTGGACACGACAGTCCCGACTGGAATAGCGAGTGACTGGAACTTATCACCAATCAATTTTGCCAGTTTTATACCTTCAGCCGACAGGTTTCTCTGGTTGCCACAGTCATTTATATTATTTCGATTACTATCCCTTTGCTCATGATCTGTTATTGAGTGCCGCATATAAATAATATGACCACCGGACTGCAAAGCTTCTATCAGCTGTGCTGTTGTTAAAACCGCCGTTGTTTCCGACTCCGAATCAGCATGTGCTGAGTTCAGACATAGGACGAGTGATAATAAAATGCTTAAACCAACAGCAGTAACCTTGTGCAACATAGACATGTTTTCATTTGTTATTCAATATTAACATTATAGTTTATAAGGGATTAAATAGAATACTTTCCCAGCATAAATTTAGAAGCGGATGCAAACCAGCCACTATTTTTATCGGTTAAAACATACTTAAACTATAGTGTTCATTTATTTAAATAAGAAATAGTCAGGATTATTGTAATTTATATTTGTTTATTAGCATGCATTGATATAGAATGCCCGCCGCTTGATGGGTGCTTAGCTCAGCTGGTAGAGCGTCGCCCTTACAAGGCGAATGTCGGGGGTTCGACTCCCTCAGCACCCACCATTTTATAAATATCATTCTACGGACCGGTAGTTCAGCTGGTTAGAATGCCGGCCTGTCACGCCGGAGGTCGCGGGTTCGAGTCCCGTCCGGTCCGCCATTTATAATTAAAACCAATGAACCAAATCCTGCAGGCATGTCGCAATTAGCAGACTAAGCTGGACGGACTCGAACGGTTCGACAAAATTGGCTTTATCAATTTTGCACATCCGTGCTTTATACGGATGGCCCCAGGGGCAAGGGCTGAACAGCCCGCGTTGTCCCGTCCGGTCCGCCATTTATAGTTAAAACCAATGAACCAAATCCTGCAGGCATGTCGCAATTAGCAGACTAAGCTGGACGGACTCGAACGGTTCGACAAAATTGGCTTTATCAATTTTGCACATCCGTGCTTTATACGGATGGCCCCAGGGGCAAGGGCTGAACAGCCCGCGTTGTCCCGTCCGGTCCGCCATTTATAGTTACATTCAATGAACCTGTTCATGAAACCTAATCTGGCCGATAGCGGTCAATCGAGGGATTTAGCCAGGCTTG
>CAVQDO010000037.1:0-25681 GCA_963711255.1 uncultured Gammaproteobacteria bacterium
ATGAACCTCGAACAGGTTGCCTCAGGTATGGCATGGCATTATAAAAAATACCAGGGTGAACAATCTAAGACAGATCAGATGAAATATTCTGAAGCTGAAATTGATGCGAGAAATGCAAAACGTGGGCTATGGCATGATCCTGAACCAATACCACCTTGGGACTACCGTAAATTGAAGAAGCCTAAATATTGAACACTTGTATCTGGCCGTCAGCAGCCATTCAGCCTATACACACCTAAATGGATAGGGGCTTTTTCATGACAAACGGACTTGTAGTCAGTCAATATAACCGTCTATGACGGGCTCTAATGGTGTACTCAATGCAACTCTAGTGCATATATGCTCGTTAATACGTCCAAAACAGCCTGTAGAGGGCGTTCTACAGCAATATTACAACAAGGTAAGAGTTATGGGCAGGGTTTGAGCTTTTGTCGTTGTCAGGCCGTGTAGGTGCTTTAAACGAGGTCTTTCGTTTTTCGGTAAGCGGTAACTTGTCGTCAATGAGGCATTCGTCTACTTTGTCTCTACTGAATACACCGTCTTTTATGCCTTCCAGAATTGCTGACTTGCGAGCGTCTTTCTTAAATTCGTGTAGCGGTCTTTGCAGTTTATATAACTCGAACAGTCTTTCTGTCTGTAGCTCCTGTTTGCGCTTCTTGCCTCTAGCTTGTTTTTTCGACTGAGTATTGTGTATATGCTCCACCTTGCGACAGTGTCGTCGTCGCGGTCATGGACAACGAAGACTTGTTCTTCAGCGTCAGCGTCAGGCACAAAATAGACTTTCACCATTTGTGGCTTACGTTTCTTACGTTTAGCTTCGAGTGCTGCTTCCACTTCCTTTCTGGCTTCGTCTTTAGTCATTACGAACTCCCAGCTCTACAACGTTAGACTGAGAGAGGGCGTCGAACTGGTCAGCCATTTTCTGCAACCACTCTCTAGCGGGTTCGTCGTATTCGTGCGAGTTGTAACGAGCTGACATGTCTGTCTTCTCATTAGGTTTATGGTTCGCTATACGGTCACGGACTTCAACAGGACAGCGCATAGAGGCGAGTAGAGTCTGTCCTGTATGTCTTAACGAGTGAGTAGTGAAGTTGTCCGGTACGCCTAAATGCTTACGGTTCTTCTTGATCTGTTCGGCAATATGAGTGCTTACGTTGTCGCGTCTCATACCTTCAAAGGCGAATACATAACCTGAGTCTTGTCTCGTAGAGCGACTTGAGCAGTTCAATAGCCTGAGTCGGTAGCATAACGTCATGCTCTACATTCGTTTTGGTACGTGAGGCGGGAATAGTCCAGACGCCAGACTCCAGGTCAACTTCTTCCCATGTCATTTGAGCAGGTTCACTTATACGGGTATTACATAAGAGTTGAAGTTTAAGCACGTTCTCTAACGTCGTCAGAGAATGTACGCTGTAGCGAACTTCTGTAAATAGCTCTTTAAGGTTTTACCCTTTAATACGCAATAACTGGACTCACGTTCAGGCAGTACAATATGGTCAAACGGGTTATTCATGTGAAACCACGGTTTAACCTGAGTGCCGTCTTCAGCTAACCACTTGCGACCTTTGCCTTTAGCGGTGGCAACGTTAAACATGAAGCGTCCTAACTGTTTGAGCTTCTCAGCAGAGCGGGGCGAACCACGTTCAAGAGCGGTCTCAACTAACTGAGCGCAGTCGTCAGAGGTTATGTCGGTTGCTAACTTGCCAGACCATAACGGCAGAATGTCTCTGTTAATTTGTCGCTGGTCTTCACGCCATGAGCGTTTATGTGTCTCAGCGAGTGCTATGTATTTGTCGCAGAACTGCTCAACGGTCATGTCTGAGCTTTGAGTCAGTAGGTGACTTGCCCTGCTTTAATACGAGAGCGAATTTCAGCGACCTTTTCTCGAGCTTCAGTCAGTGAGACGTCAGGGTAGAGACCGAAACGGAACTCTTGAGACTTGCCATTATGGAAAATACGGAATACCCAGACCTTGCCAGACTTGTTCGCCTGGAGACGGAGACCTTTATATTCGGCTTTAGTCTCTTTGAGGGTTTTGCCGATTTTGAGCTTCTTACAGGCTAGGTCAGAAATGCCGTCTTTGCCGTCGTCGCTAATAATGGCAATAGCGTCAGAATAGCGGTTTTGTTCGCTCCCCGAATACCACAATTGAGGGCTTCAGTAAGAAGGGAGAGTGCAACTTCTTTTGCGGGTGGTGTAGAATTTGTCGTAGCCATGTTCAGTACCTTTTTACTGTTATGGTTAGAAACCCGTTTATGTGTTGTCGCACATGCGGGGTTTCGTCCGTCTGGACAACTAAACTCTACTTCAATGCAAATCTCAATGCAAATTATACCCTTATTTGTGTTAATCGGCATTAACGGGGAATTACGGTTTGAGAGGGAGTTGAAAAGCGTTCAGGCACAAAAAAACCCGCTAGAATGCGGGTTTCAGGGTGTTTCGTGTAATGAAAACAGGGTGTTATATGGCTCCTCGAGCTGGGCTCGAACCAGCGACAAACGGATTAACAGTCCGTTGCTCTACCAACTGAGCTATCGAGGAATTGTTCCAGAACTACCGTTCAAAATGGAAGGCGGTATGCTACCTACTTGTACTGCATCGGTCAACACTAAAAAGCGTTTAACAGGCTAATAAAGTGTGATTATTCGATAGTTTTTTTAATTCGGCTTAATGCTTTTTCCAGGCTGTCCATATCAGTAGCATATGACAGTCTTAAATGACCGGATAGGCCAAATGCCGAGCCGGGCACCAGTGCCACTTCGCCTTTTTCAAGAATCAGCTGTGCCAGCTGTACATCGTCTTCAATGCCGTCCATGCGCTCGATGACAGCGTGAAAAGAAGGGAAACTGTAGAAAGTACCGTCACTGGGCGGGCATTCCACACCATCCATTGCATTTAACTGCTGGTGGACAAAATCGTGGCGCTTTTTGAATACGTCACACATGTCCTTGAGGAAAGCCTGGTCACCCTCAAGCGCAGCCTGCGCCGCGTACTGAGCTATCGAGGTCGGGTTTGAGGTGCTTTGTGACTGTATTTTTTTCATGCCCTTGATTATCTCAGCCGGACCACCACTGTAACCAATGCGCCACCCGGTCATTGAGTAGGCTTTGGAAACTCCGTTGATAACCACGGTCTGATCAGCCAGTTCAGGGCATGCATTTAATATATTAACGAAACCTTCGTCGGTCCACACGATATGCTCATAAATATCATCAGTCATCACCACGATATTCGGGTATTTGATCAGTACTTCACCGAGCGCTTTTAATTCGGCTTTACTGTATGCCATACCAGATGGATTGGATGGACTGTTGATTATGACGAGTTTTGTTTTATCGGTAATTGCCTGCTGTAACTGCTGCGGGCTTATTTTGAAAGACTGTGAAATATCACCTTCAACAATAACCGGTGTCGCATCCGCCAGTTTTACGATATCCGGATAGGATACCCAGTAAGGGGCAGGAATGATGACTTCGTCTCCCGCATTTAGTAATGTCTGGCACAAGTTGTAGATCGCCTGTTTACCGCCAACAGAAACCAGAATTTGTTCAGCGGTAAAATCAAAGCCATTTTCCCGTTTGAACTTGTTTATAATAGCCTGTTTAAGCCCAGCGGTACCATCAACGGCGGTATATTTTGTGTAACCCTTATTGATGGCATCGATCGCTGCCTGCTTGATGTAGTCAGGCGTATCGAAATCCGGCTCGCCTGCGGCAAGTCCGATGACGTCACGACCTTCTGCACGAAGCTGATTGGCTAAAGCGGTAACTGCCAGGGTGGGTGAAGGTTTAACTCGGTGTATACGATCAGATAGTGTTATGTTCAATTTTGTGTCCAACAAATGGTCTGGCATTTAAAGTGATGATGTTGACTGAGTTTAGTTTATTTTTATCGGGGAATGTAGTAGCCCAGAGTGATTATGTCGAAAAAATTTGAACTTCATACCGATTATCAGCCAACAGGCGACCAGCCGCTAGCGATAAAGACGCTGGTTGAGGGTTTTGACAGTGGTCTGGCGCGACAGACACTGCTAGGTGTGACCGGATCGGGTAAAACCTTTACCGTGGCTAATGTCATCACCCAGCTGAAGCGGGCGACCATTATTATGGCGCCCAATAAGACGTTGGCAGCGCAGCTTTATGGCGAAATGAAGGAATTTTTTCCGAATAACGCGGTTGAGTATTTCGTTTCCTATTATGATTATTATCAGCCTGAGGCTTACGTGCCGGCCAGCGACACTTTCATCGAAAAAGATGCATCGGTAAATGAGCATATTGAACAGATGCGGTTATCGGCAACCAAGGCATTAATGGAAAGAGAAGATACTATTATCATAGCTACTGTCTCGGCAATTTATGGTCTGGGTGACCCCGAATCCTATTTTTCCATGATACTGCACCTGGTACGTGGTGACATGGTAGATCAGCGGCACATATTAAGACGGCTGGCAGAGTTGCAGTATCTGCGTAACGATGTTGAATTAAGGCGCGGCACTTACCGGGTAAGGGGCGAGGTGATCGACATTCACCCGGCCGATTCCGAGCGTGAAGCGATTCGTGTCGAGCTATTCGATGAAGAAATAGAAAATCTCAGCATTTTTGACCCGCTCACGGGTGAAATAATAAAGAAAGTAGCGCGCATAACGGTGTACCCGAAAACCCATTATGCGACACCGCGCGAAGTCATCCTGGCGGCCATTGAAAGAATTAAAGAAGAACTGGTCGAGCGATTAAAAGAGCTGCGTGAGAATAATAAACTGGTCGAGGCGCAACGGCTGGAGCAGCGTACACAGTTCGATATCGAGATGATGCGTGAGCTGGGTTATTGCAGCGGTATCGAAAACTATTCGCGTTACCTGTCGAATCGTGCGCCCGGCGAACCGCCGCCATGTCTATTTGATTATTTACCGAAAGAAGCATTGTTGATTATTGACGAAAGCCATGTCTCTGTTCCACAGATAGGAGCAATGTATAAAGGTGACCGCTCGCGTAAGGAGAACCTGGTTAATTTTGGTTTTCGACTGCCCTCGGCATTAGACAATCGACCACTGCGTTTTGATGAATTCGAATCGATGTCGCCGCAAACCCTGTACGTGTCAGCAACGCCAGGCCCTTATGAAGATGAGCATGCGGATAATATAGCCAGGCAGGTGGTTCGACCAACGGGCTTACTCGATCCGGTCATCGAAGTGCGTCCGGTAGCAACACAGGTCGATGATGTTTTATCAGAAATACATCTTCGCGTGGCTAAAAATGAGCGTGTGCTTATTCTGACACTGACCAAGCGAATGTCAGAAGATTTGACAGAGTATTTGAGCGAGCATGGGGTGCGTGTGCGTTATTTGCACTCTGATATTGATACCGTTGAGCGTGTCGAAATTATACGCGATTTACGACTTGGTGAATTCGATGTACTGGTTGGTATTAACCTGTTGCGCGAAGGTCTTGATATGCCGGAAGTTTCATTGATCGCTATTCTGGATGCGGATAAGGAAGGTTTTCTGCGTTCAGAGCGCTCTATGATACAAAGTATTGGCCGTGCAGCACGAAACGTAAATGGTAAAGCTATTCTGTATGCCGATCGCATTACCGGCTCCATGCAAAAGGCGATCGACGTCACTGAAGAGCGGCGTGAAATACAAATAGCCTACAATAAGGAGCATGGTATTACGCCCACGGGCATTATCAAAGGCATACACGACGTTCTGGAATCCGGTTACGGTGATAAACATTCCAGGAAAACGGTTGAGCTGAAAAAAGTGGCCGAAGAGAAAGCGGCTTACCAGGCGATGACACCGAAGCAGTTTAGCAAGACACTGGAACAGCTCGAAAAGCAGATGTACCAGCATTCGCGTAATCTGGAGTTCGAAGAGGCCGCTGCCATGCGTGACGAAATTGAACGGGTTAAACAGCTGGCGATGATTGGTTGATTGCTTAAAAGCCTGTCATCTCTTCTGTTGGTCGAGATGACAGTAAGTGGCTGGTTTAAAAGTGGTAGTTCAGGTCAACTTGCGCGAAGTCATCAAATCTGAAGCTGTATAGCGGACGATTTTCTTTTGCACCATGGAAGGTTCTCAGTTGCGCTTCCAGTGTCCAGCTTTCACCCAGGCGGCGTGAGGCTTCGATAAAACTGCCGATAGTCTGTGTATCTGCATCGGTTGTAAAACCGGCAAGTACTTCTGTTGATTGTGCGTCGTTCAGGACAAAACGTAATGCGGTGGCAAGATCGTTGTCAAACAGGGTTTGTGTAATTCGCTGATCACTGTAGTGATATTCAACAACAAAGCCAAGGTCCATTTGACTGTCTGCAATACCTACAAGCGTGTACTCAAAGCCGCCGACGGTTTTAAAACTGTTAATTCCTTTTTTACTGCCGCTGCGAAGTTCGACATTGGCCGCTTCAAGTTTCCAGGTCCAGTCTCCGAAAAAAGCCTGGCCATCGAAGCCCAGCTGATTGATTAATGAATAAACCGGTACCACAACAGGCTGGCCTGAAGCGTCAATACCGACCGGGCTGAAACCGGTCGGTTCGCGACTGGTGCCGGTAAAATAGCTTAAACCAAATTCCCACTCACCAATGTAATGCGAATAACGGCCAGCTAAATCAATATGATCTTTGCCATCACTGGAATCATAAACGGCGTCCAGATCGGTATCGATAATCACGTTGGGACGAGGCCGGCCTTCGATGCCGGGGAAAGTTCTTTCACGAAAACCGGGCAGTATAAACAGGTCTACAGTACCCCAGTCCCGCTCGCTGCTGAGTTTGATCATTGGCTGCCCAAGCTTGTCTTCGCCATCAACATTTTCCACCAGGTCGGTCTGGTTGACGATATCAACAATGTGTTGAGTTTCAGCTACTCCCCAGTAAACCTTGCTGATACCGGCACGCACCTCAAAGCCTTCATATACGCCTGTCCAGGAAAGCTCACGGATATCGCCATGAGTACGCTGATCATCATATTGATCTGCACGATAAAACAATTTTGCTTCAATGTTTTGCGTGCCGTCATTCCATGCATGATAAAACTCAGGTTCGGCAACAGCGGAAAGATAGTTATTATGCTGCTGTGAATTTAGCGGGTCTTCAAAAAAGTTACGACTTTGTGCGCCCACATAACCCGACCATTCAGCAGCGTAAACGCTTGTCGGCAGTAACAGTCCAGCGGCAACTGTAATGAAAGCTAACGATGGTGTAACAGTTTTCATTGTTATCGATTCAGTGTTTTTAACGTGCGCGTTTAAGACTGTTACGGCTGAAGTCTTTGTCTTCCAGGCCGGTCTTGAACTGATAGTCTTTCCAGCTTAATAATGTGCTTTTTCCTGTCTGGTGGTTCTCCATTAACATTTCATCAGCACGCCAGTACTGGTTCAGGTACTGCTGGTAATTTTTATTGACCAGCGTTTTTAACAGGTCATTTTTACGGTCATAAAACTCTATTTTTTCAGCAACGTATTTTTCCTTGTTTACCCAGGCCAGCTGACGGGTATAACCGGAGTGTTCATAAGCCGGGTAACGTTCTACAACAAAACAGTCGACACCGTTAAGCTTTTCATCGCGCAGATATTTGTAGGTGTATTTTTCAATTTCCTGTGATGCCAGGTCTTCGTAGGCAAACTCACTGCCCATGAAGGGCCCGGATTTGTTTTTAGAGTTAATGCGTTTGACACGTTTTAACGCCGGCAGGTAAAGCCACTGTTCATCGGGTTTAATGGCGTGAGAAAACGTCAGGAAAGAAGTGCCTTTAACATCTGCCGGGGAATCGAAAATTGACATGGACTTGTCGCCATCTCCGGTGACTTCCAGTGTTTTTATGCGGATTGTTCGCGTGCTGATGTCCCCCTGTCTATTGCGTAGCTCCATTACCATGTTGGCAGTGAAGTCAGAGAATCCAGTGTCTCGTTTATCGGCCTCGATAGCGATAGCCATGCCTTTTTCTTCGGCTGTTTCTGCAATAACAGTGGTTGCCGGCAGTAATACCGATACCAGCAACGGCATAGCAATTAATATATTTTTTATTGGGTTCATGCGATTTCTCCAGTTTTAACTGTTTGTTTTTTTGCCAGCTTGATGAGTAATGCCGGTAATAATGTCAGGTCGATTATTAATGCCAGCATGATAACGACACTGGTTAATAAGCCCATGCTTGAATTCAGGTAAAAGTGTGATTGCGCCATAATCATAAAGCCTGCAACCAGTACCACTGAAGTGACTACCAGGGCCAGTCCGACACTGTTAAAGGCATAGCGTACGGCATCTTCTGCACTTAGTCCTTTTTCTCTTCGGGCGCGCAAATATTTACTGAGAAAATGCACGGTATCATCAACCACGATGCCGAGTGTCATACCGGTTACGATTGAAAGTCCGATGCCTACCTGTCCGACGGTTAGTCCCCAGATTCCAAAAGCGGCAAGTGCCGGTGTTAGATTAGGCAACAGGCTGATCAAGCCGTATTTAAGCGAGCCAAGGAAGAATACCAGAACCGCTGATATCAATACCAGGGCAACCGTGGTACCGGTCAGCATACTGGTGATGTTGCGCATGCCAAGATGAGCAAACATCACTGTCGGGCCGCTGCTATAGGGTTTTATCGAGGGTGTATTGTCATTTAACCATTGCATGGCTCTATCATCGAATTCGATGACTTCACTGGAGCTTAAGGTCTGTAAAGTAACTGTAATCTTTGTTGCCGATTTATCGATATCAATCTGGTTGTTCAGGTCCAGACCGTAAGGCAGGGACATTTCATATAACAACAGGTATTGCGCAGCGAGATTTCGTTCTTCCGGTAAACGCTGCCATGCCGGGTCGTCACCGTGCATGTTTTTATTTAGACGTTTGAAAGTATCGGATATGGTCTGTACGTGAATGACTTCCGGTTGTGTGCGCAAGTACTGTGCAAATCTGGCTGTATTAGCCAGGTAAGCAGGGTCACTGATGCCGCCTGATTCTTCGGTGCCCAGTGCATAGTCAATATAATAAACACCGGTCAGGTTGGCCGCAGCATAATCTGAGTCACGACGAAACTCGATGCTTTCATCAAAGTAATCGACAAACTGGTCATTCAGTTCATTCAGCGGAACCATGGCGGCAAGTGCCAGGATGACTAGTGCATTACCGACTAATAATAACTTCTGGTTGGCAATAACAAACTCGGCGAAGTGCGTCATTAACTGTTTGCCAGCCACTTCATGTTTTCCAGATGCCGGTAGTATTGCAACAGCAGCTGGAAGAAATGTAATCGAGAAAATAAATGCTGCGGCAACACCCATTGCTGCGATATTGCCTAAATCATGAAACGGCGGCGCGTCACTAAAATTGAGACTCAGGAAACCGAGAATCGTCGTTATCGAGGTAACGAAAATAGGGCGAAAATTAATTCGCATACTTTCGATAATCGACTTGTTCTTGTCGAGGCCTATCGCCAGTTCGTGGCGCATGGTAACCAGCAGGTGAACTGCATCGGCAATTGCCATGGTTAAAATCATTATCGGTGCAGACATTACGGGTGGTGATAATAATATGCCTGACCAGCCTGCCAGACCCATTGCTGTCATGATGGAAAGTATAACCATGATAAATGTGGCTATGGTACCGCTGATGCCGCGTAATAAAATTAGCAGTGTTAGTACGATAAATCCAAGTGCAAGCGGGTACAGGTTGGCTACATCGTCCTGGCTGGCTTCAGGGAAGGCGTTGTTCATTACTGCCATGCCAACCAGTCGGATTTCAACCTCCGGGTATTTTTCCAGCATGCGTTTTTTAATGTCTCGTGCAAAGGCAACGGCTTTGGGCACTTCGTCCAGTGCTTTACCAGGAAGCTGTACGGTGACATTGACGCCGGCAAATTTGCTGTCTGGTGAAATCAGTCGATGTACCAGCATCGGCTCGTTGATCGCAATTGACTGAATTTTAAGTAAATCATTTTCACTAACTGCCGCAGGCTCTACGACGAGGTCATCAACGACTAAATCATCTTCTTCCGCTGCGGTGTGCTGATGGTTGGTGATTGAATCGACGCGGGTAGAGAAGGGGATTTGCCAGCCTTCTTCGGTAATGTCCTTGATGACGGTGAGTGTGTCACGAGTAAATACTTTTCCGGACTTGGGAGTGATAACAAATAATATGTTGTCATTCTTGTTGAATGTTTTCTGCATTTTTTCAAATGCCAGTAATTCGGGATTGTCCTCACCGAAAAACATCCGATAATCGTTGCTAAAGCCCAGAAACTTTCCACCATAGGCTGCTGCGAAAACCAGTGCAAATGTAAGCAGCACGACCAAATATTTCCAGCGTATAATCCATCGCGTATATGATTCGATCATATTAATTTTCCTCGGTTATTTATTCTTTTTATTCGGCTGATCAGAGTTTTTACTCGTTACCGTTTAACTTCTGTATTTCATTTTTAAAAAGTGCAGATGAAATCTTTTCAAATAGCACTTTAGAATCCGTTGTTGTGCTTAAAGGCAACCACTCATATCCATCAAGATAGATGTTGGCGTTCTGCCATAACATTTTGACAACCGGGCTAAAGCCCATTTTGTGTAACGGAATATCTGACTGGTCCAGGAGCAGCGCACCATAATGCATCGACCAGCAGCCGAATACAATAGTGCTTACATGATCCTGATGTTTTTTATTAAGATCGCCACAGTCGATAGCATCCTGCACGATGCTCTGTGCAATTTGGGTTATCCGGTGTTCCAGCGAGAGCATTTCATTATGTTTCTCATCACTGACTTTTTCACGAACAGAATTGTTTTTTACTGCCTGAATATTTTGAGAATCCAGCGGGTGTAGCTGGTGGTATAGTGAATAACCAATGCCAATGGCCGAGTATCTTTCTCGCGTGGTACCCGGGTATTCGTAGGCGCGTTCAAACACTTCAATCAGGTTAGAGATGCAGCGGCAGCAAAGTGAACAGATAAGGTCTTCTTTACTGGTGAAATGATTGTAGATGGTGCCTTTTGAATATTCGACGGTTTCAGCAATACGATCCATGGTTACATAGTTGTAACCGTGCTCGTTTAACATGGTTTGAGCGGTATCGAGTATCAACTCCTCACGTTCTTTTAATTCGCGCTGTTTACGAGGCAGTTTTTCTGCTGAGATTGACATGCGAGTATTATGACGATGCGTCAAAAATTGTCAACAAGTTTGTTAATCAGACGTCTGACAAAGTTTTCGCTTTAGAATTCCGGCAGTGCCCCCGTGTCCCTGAGCAATACATATAAATGTTCAGCAAGTTTTTGATATCCATCTGAATTTGGGTGTATATGATCCGATTTAAGCGCTAGTTTGCCAAGGATGTCGCCGAGTATTTCGTTTGCTATAGGAGCCTGGTTATTCTCTGCCAGTGCCTGGTATATGGGAGAAGAGTTGAGGAACAAGCCAAATTCCGGAACACCGATTAATAGCACCTGGCTATTATTCTGCCTTGCCAGATCAATCATTTGCTGGATATTATTTTGGGTCTGTTTAATATCCAGTTTGCGTAAAATATCATTGCCGCCGTGACAGATAATAATCAGTTCGGGCTGGTGCTGTTTGATCAGGCCGGGTAGTCGAATCAGGCCACTGGATGTGACTTCACCGGGAATGCCGGCGTTAATGACTCTGCGTTTGATCAATGCCTGCAGCGCTGCCGGGTAAGCTTTATCGCGACTGGTGCCGGTGCCATACGTTAAACTATCGCCGAAGGCTAACACGGTACTGTTTTCAGTCAGTGGCTGCAGTTGAGGTGTATCACTGCAGCCAGAAATGACTGCGACAGTGATACTCACTAGTATAATTAATAGACTCTTTTTCATCATTAGATTTCAGGCCGATTCTGGATTGATCAATTATGCATGAAACAATCTGGCTGGTAACGAATTAATGGATAGAAAATTTTCTTTTGCAAAAGCATATCAAGCTACAGGTATCACAGCAAAACTTAAACAGCATGTAGAAGACTTTATCGTTGAAGAAAATATTCCTGTTGAATTTAGCGGTGATGGCGAACATTGCTGGGTATATATTCAAAAAAGTAGCTGCAACACTGACTGGCTGGCACTGCAACTGGCAAAATATTGTGGTGTAAAACAAGTGGCGGTTGCTTATGCGGGTTTAAAAGACCGTCATGCGCTTACCTCGCAGTGGTTCAGTATACAGCTGCCGGGGAAACCTACACCTGACTGGCAAAAATTTGAACTATCTTTTGCTAATTATGTTTCAAAACAGAATGCATTAAAAAAGAATAACTCAGAACAGGATGGCTCGGAAGCTGAATGTTCGCAGGAAAAGATTAAAGTATTAAAAAGCTTCAGGCATAACCGAAAGTTGCAGCGCGGCGCACTTAAAAGTAATAGCTTTAATATTACCCTGCGCGGGTTGAGCGATACCAGTGATCAGGCATTTGAATTATTGCAGCAGCGATGCCACCTCATCGCTAAAAATGGTGTGCCAAATTATTTTGGTCAACAACGATTTGGTCGCAACTTAAATAACCTTGAACAGGCGCTTAAACTGTTTTCAAATGCTAAACATAAAGTGTCCAGAAATAAGCGTAGCATTTATTTATCGGCTGCCAGATCCTGGCTGTTTAACAGTATCCTTTCTGCACGTGTTAGCAACGAAACATGGCATCGGCGAATAGCGGGTGATGTGTTTATGCTTGATGGCAAGTCGGCCTGTTTCAAAGATGAAGCAGAGGACGGTGAGTTAGTCTTGACTGAGCAGCGTCTGGCTGCAAACCAGATACACCCGACAGCCGCATTATGGGGAGAGGGTGATCCGATGGTGAGTGCGCAGGCGCTTGCGCTGGAGACTGAAATTATCAACCAGTTTCCCGAATATCGAGATGGCCTGGTGGCGGCCAGGTTGCAGGCGCAGCGACGCTCATGCCGTGTAATACCTGAACAGCTTCGATGTCAGCGCCAGCAAGACAATTTTACGGTGTCGTTCAGTTTGCCATCCGGCAGTTATGCCACCATGGTACTGGTCGAGATGTTTACTGAAATTTTGCAATAGTATTATGCCGATAGTTAACAAAAAATGCGGTGGTATATGCTAAGATTAGCCTCAGGTAATAGTTATCCAGTTAGCTAATTTAATTATAAGAAACAATCATATACAGGTTTGATTTATGAATCCTAATTATCTCGACTTTGAACAGCCCATTGCAGAGCTGGAAGCAAAGATTGAAGAGCTTCGTTTCGTCGGTGACGACAGTGAAATAAACATTGGTGATGAGATAAGCAAACTGGAAGAAAAGTCACGTTCCTTGACGCATACTATCTTCAATAAACTGGACTCGTGGCAAACCTCAAAACTGGCACGTCACCCGATGCGGCCGTACACGTTAGATTATATCGATCGAATTTTTACCGATTTTCAGCAGCTTCATGGTGACCGCGCTTTTTCTGATGATGCGGCCCTGGTTGGTGGTCTTGCGCGTCTGGATGGTATGCCGGTAATGGTTATTGGCCATCAGAAAGGACGCGATACCAAGGAAAATATTCGACGTAACTTTGGTATGCCGAGGCCTGAAGGCTATCGTAAAGCGTTGCGCCTGATGAAGCTGGCAGAACGCTTTCGCATTCCCGTTATTACTTTTATCGACACACCGGGTGCATACCCGGGTATTGGTGCTGAAGAGCGCAACCAGTCAGAAGCGATTGCACGCAACCTGTTTGAAATGTCTGATTTACAGACGCCGATTATTTGTACTGTAATCGGCGAAGGCGGTTCTGGTGGTGCACTGGCGATTGGTGTCGGTGATCGAGTGATGATGCTGGAGTACAGTACTTATTCTGTTATTTCTCCCGAAGGCTGTGCTTCAATTTTATGGAAAAGTGCGGATAAGGCGGCTGATGCGGCTGAAGCCATGGGCATTACTGCTAAAAAGTTAAAAGATGTCGGGCTGATTGATCATATCATTCGTGAGCCGCTGGGCAGTGCGCATCGTGATGTTGATGAGACTGCACGCAACATTAAACAGGCCCTGGTCGACAGCCTGCAAACATTTGAAACCATGGGCCTGGAGCAACTGCTGGAAGAGCGTTATAAACGTTTGACTTCTTACGGTGAATTCCTTGAAGAATCGAGTGATTAAATCTTCTCGTCTCTGTTCAGGTTTAATTTCTATCCTTAAATAATCATGCCATTCGTTCAACGATTCCTCAAAGAGCTGGAGTCGTTACATGCGCTAACCGATAACGCTAAATATGTTGTTGCCTTTAGCGGTGGTCTGGATTCGCATGTCTTGTTACATTGCTGCTATATACTACAGCTTCCAGTACGTGCTGTTCATGTTCATCATGGACTACAGGATTGTGCTGACGACTGGGTGGTCCACTGTGAACAGATCTGTCAGCAACTGGATGTCGCGCTGGATGTCATCTATGTCGATGCGCAAAAAAAGAGTGGGCAAAGCCCGGAAGAATCTGCGCGTATTGCCCGATACCAGGCCTTGCAGGAAAATCTTAACGATAACGACTGCCTGTTAACCGCGCAGCATCTTAATGACCAGGCAGAAACTTTCCTGCTTCAATTGTTCCGAACAGCGAGTGCTGCGGGTTTATCTGCGATGCCCGCTGTGCGGCGCTTCGGTGGTTATCTTCATTGCCGTCCATTATTAAATTTCTCCAGAGAAGAAATTGAACGGTACGCTAAAGACAACGCTTTGCAATGGGTAGAAGATCCAACCAATGCTGATTTATCCTATGATAGAAATTATATTAGAAATACCATCTTACCCGCATTAAAAGAACGCTGGCCGGAAGTAAACGCACAACTATCAACAGTTGCTGCTTTGCAATCGAATAATCTGCAGGTTCTTGAAGACATGGCAGCGATAGACCTCGCAAATGCCTTAATTAAGCTAAATAGCAGTACGGTATCGAGTCGCTATAATGTTATTTCAGTGCTATCTGTTCAGCGCATCAATAAGCTATCAGCATCACGGCGGCTTAATCTATTACGCTACTGGATCAGGTCGGCAGTAAAAGACGGATCAAGCGAAAATGTAAAACTCAATAAAGTTTTATCACGAAAATTACTGTTAGAAATAGAAAATTCCTTGATTTATTCACAACAGGATGCAAACGCGGTTATTAGTTTAAATGGTTTTGAAATTCGAAGATTTCAGGATGGCCTGTATCTGCTGGCTCTGCGTCCAGGTGTTAAGCCGACTGGACCTGAACAAATCGTCGGCTGGAATACTGCTACTGTACTTAGACTTGATGCGGCCAGTCTAAAACTGCATACCAGGATGGTGGTTTCTTCAGGCTTAAAGAAAAACCTGCTGGCAGATGAATTAAGTATTCGCTATCGCCAGGGCGGTGAGACTTTTCATCCTGCAGGCAGGGGGCATTCACAGCGTCTAAAAAAACTTTTCCAGGAAGAGAATATTCCGCCATGGGAGAGGGATAGTATTCCTTTGTTATATGCGGGTGATGAACTGGTTGCGGTTGTTGGGCTTTGGTATGGTAAGGGGTTTGTTGTTGCTGAAGGTGAAGAGGGGTGGATTGTTGAAGTTGAGGTGTTGTGATTTTTCGTTTGCGTTTTTTATTCATTAGTTGGCGTTAATATTTTCTTGTTGTTTGCTTACTTAGGCCTTGCGGTTCTCGCACCGCGGGCGAGTTACTCTTTTGCTACAGCCCAAAAGAGTAACCAGAAAAGGCCGCCGCGAACTCGATAGCCCCGGGAGAAGCGTCCGGGGAACCTGAATTTGAGGGTATCTGTTCTTTTGGCGTTGGTGTTTGCTTAAAGTGTTATTGCTTACTTTGGCCCGAGCCGCCCCGATGCGCCGTCCGGGCGCAGCGTGGCTAAATTCGCCGTCCATGGCGAATTTGCTCTACGTGTTGGCAAATTCAGCTATCGAAGGCGGAAGAGTCAAGGTCAACAACAGAGTCAACAGCACCAGCTAGAACACAGCAAAAAACATGGCGCGCTGCGCCATAGCTGGAGAATCGGGTGTTTTGTTTCTTCTTTCTTCTTTTGTTTCTTTTTTGCTTTTTCTTTGTTTTCTCCCCTTTTGTTTGCTGACTTTGGGGGCATTGGTAGAGCAATTTCGCCATGGACGGCGAAATTAGTGATGCTGCGCCTGGACGGCGCATCAGCACGGGCTCGTAGGCAATGCCCCCAAAGTCAGGAACCCCGAGTGCTTTTCTCGGGGCAAACAAGTCGGGGCGGCACTTTTCTGGTTACTCTTTTGTTGCTGCTGACAAAAGAGTAACTCGCCCGCGGTGCGAGAACCGCAATGCCTAAGTAAACAATCAACAGAAAATATTAATACCAAAAGAAAATGTAAAGCCTCAAACTGATAGCTAATCCGAAATACCATAAAGGTTAAGCAATAACTAAATAACTAAACACCCAAAAAAAAGCCTCGCTAGCGAGGCTTTTTAATTAAAACGTAAACGATGAAAGTCTAATCATCACCAGAGAACGCACCCAGTATATGTAACAAACTCAGGAACAGGTTATAAATACTAATGTATAAAGAAACCGTCGCCATAATATAGTTGGTTTCACCACCATGGATGATTTCACTAGTCTGGTACAAAATCATACCTGACATCAACAGTACAAACATACCTGAAACTGCCAGTGACAATACCGGCATCTGGAAGATGAACGCGCCTAATCCAGCAAGGAAGGCAACCAGGATACCAACCATCAGGAAGCCGCCCATGAAACTGAAGTCTTTACGACTGGTTAGTACGTAACCTGACAGTGCCAGGAAGATTGCGCCGGTGCCGCCAAGTGCAGTCATTACTAACTGTCCGCCATTAGCTGTCGCCAGGTACATATTCAGTATTGGGCCAAGTGTCAGTCCCATGAAACCGGTTAGCAGGAAGACAAATAATAAGCCCAGACTGCTATCGCGGAATTTAGCGGTTAAAAACAGCAGGGCAAAATAGCCAACCAGTGTAAATAGACCAAAATGAGGGACGTTCATGGTCATAGAGATGCCGGCAGTGACCGCACTAAACAGTAGTGTCAGGGCAAGCAAGGCATAGGTGTTCTTTAATACCTTATTGGTTGCCAGTATCTGTGATTCTGAACGTGTGGTAGAGATAGTTTGCATATTTTTACCTTTTTACAATTTGTTTATAGTTTATGAGCTTGAGTAAGCTTAGCATCAATTAAGCTCTATTGTTATTCTTTGAAAACTTACAGCATATTTATTAAAGCCTGTTTTATATGAGGTTTTCACCACATACTGCGACTCAAATTTCAGAAAATAGTTGCATTAAGTCGGCTATTTACAGGTACTGTTGGGGCGAAACTTACAAATTCAAGTGTGACACATTGGCAGTATAAAGCCTAACATTAGTATTATAATGTCAAATTATTGACACTTGTATTGTCAGGTTATTCTGAATTTTACATTATTGGGGGTTTTTATGGCTCATATCGTAATCCTGGGTGCTGGTACAGGTGGTATGCCTGCGGCTTATGAAATGAAAGCTGCTGTAGGTAAAAATCATGACGTGACCGTCATCAATGAACGAGATTATTTTCAATTTGTTCCCTCGAATCCCTGGGTAGCGGTTGGCTGGCGAGAGCGTAAGGATATAACGCTGCCAATTGAAACTTACCTGTCTAAAAAGAAAATTAATTTCATCGCTGCACGCGTTGATAAAATAGATGCCGCTAATAATAATCTTGAGTTAAATAACGGCGACAAGGTTGGCTACGACTATCTTATAATCGCCACCGGCCCGCGCCTGGCATTTGAAGAAATTGAAGGTTCTGGACCAGACGGATTTACCGACTCTGTTTGTGTCACCGATCATGCTGAAGCTGCCTGGGCTCGTTACCAGAAGTTACTGGAAAAACCGGGTCCAATTGTTATTGGTGCGATGCCATTCGCCAGCTGTTTTGGACCCGCTTATGAATTTGCCTTTATTGTCGATGCTGATCTGCGTAAACGCAAAATACGTGATAAATTCCCAATGACTTACGTGACCTCAGAACCTTATATCGGGCATCTGGGTCTTGGTGGTGTCGGTGATTCTAAATCGATGCTGGAAAGCGAGTTACGCAACCATCACATTAAATGGGTAACTAATGCCAAAACGACAAAAGTAGAAGATGGTAAGTTGTTTGCCGATGAGCTCAATGATAATGGTGAAACCATCAAGCAACATGAAATCGATTTTGATTTTGCCATGATGCTGCCCGCTTTCAAGGGAGTCGACGCGGTTGCTGCTGTACCGGATTTATGTAATCCACGCGGTTTTGTCATCGTCGATGAGCTGCACCGAAACCCGACTTACACTAATATTTATTCTGCCGGTGTATGTATAGCCATTCCACCTGTTGAAACTACGCCGGTACCGACTGGCACACCTAAAACCGGTTATATGATCGAGTCGATGGTCACAGCGATAGTGCATAATATTGCCGACGAACTTAATAATGTTAAACCGTCAACGACTGCCACATGGAACGCTATCTGCCTGGCTGATATGGGCGATACCGGTGCTGCATTTGTTGCTTTACCGCAAATTCCTCCTAGAAATGTCGCCTGGTTCAAAAAAGGTAAGTGGGTGCATTTTGCAAAAATAGCGTTTGAAAAGTATTTTATTCGTAAAATGAAAAAAGGTACCTCTGAGCCGGTTTATGAAAAATATATACTTAAACTGATGGGTATTAAAAAGCTGGATGAATAGATTTCATAATAGTATATGAAAAAAAAGCCCGTTATATAACGGGCTTTTTTATTGATATAGCTGAAGTTATCAGGCCACTCTGTTTTTACCTACATTCTGTAAATTGTACTGTTTAAGTTTGCGGTACAAAGTACGCTCGCTGATACGCAGTTCTTCAGCAACTTTTGCACGGTGGCCATCGTGCTGATGTAATAATGATTCTATATGCATAGCTTCAACATCCGTTAAAGACTGGTTCGTGCTCGGTGACATTGCTTTCGCGTCGCGGGAGGCTTTACGGCGGTCAGCCAGCGGATTGATGTAAACATTGGTGAAATTATTTAACTGTAACATCTCGACCGTAATTAATCCGCCGGTAGAAATTGTAATCGCTTTTTGCAGAATATTTTGCAGCTCACGAATATTGCCGGGGTAATCATAGGTCTGTAGTAATTCCATGGCTTTTTCAGATGCCCGCCCGACGCTGCCATTAGTGGTTTTCATTTTTTCCAGCATGGCTTTAACCAGCGGTTCTATGTCGCCTCGGCGTTCACGTAAAGGAGGAATAGTGATTGAAATACCTGCGATACGATAATACAGGTCGGCTCTAAAAGTCCCTTGCTCGACCATTTGTCTTAAATTATTGTGCGTTGCGCATATTACGCGAACATCAACGTGCAGGTCTTCACGGCCGCCAAGACGTCTATAATTTCCGGTTTCCAGCGCGCGTAGTAAACGTCCCTGCAGGGCAAGTGGAACTTCGCCTATCTCATCAAGAAACAATGTGCCGCCTTCTGCTGATTCAATTAAACCATGCCGGCGGCCGACACAGCCAGTGAATGCGCCGCGTTCATGGCCAAATAACTCACTTTCAAAAATACCTTCTGAAATTGACGCGCAATCGATGGAAACAAACGGCTGTGCTTTGCGACTGGATTTCTTATGCACAAACTTCGCCGCCAGCTCCTTGCCTACGCCACTTTCACCATTAAGCAGGATAGGAACATCAGAGGCCGATGCGCCGGACATTTCTTCTATACATGCCAGAAAGGAAGGAGAAGTGCCCAGCATGCGCTGCTTGTCGCAACCCATGTCATCTGATTTTGCTATTGGAAATACCGCTTCACCAAGATACAGTTCGCCATCGGTGCCGTAAACCGGAGAGCCTTTGATACGCACATGCTCTTCTTCATTATTGTGGTCATAGTGAATGTGTAGCACCTGGTGCGGTGCCCGGGTTTCAAAAACTTTTTTGTGTGGACAGTCTTCTCCGTTGAGATGACAGGGGACGTCTGAATGGTGTGAAACCTGGTGGCATTTATGGCCAATAATTTCAGTACCGTTTACACCATAGGCGTTGCAATATGCCGTGTTTGCCGCAACGATGTTGTAATCTTTGTCGATCACTACAAAGCCGTTATCAGAAGCATCAATAACACTTTGTAAATTAAAGGGGATACGGTTTGTGTATGGCATGTCTTCTCCTGCAGCTGTCATAATGACACATGGCTCCACGATTGTATATTATTTGCCTTATTAAATCAATATGTTAGTGCCGTCATATATCACTTTGGATATGACACAAATTATTGTTTTGTCAGTAAAAAATGATAACGTATCTAAATTGTACTGAGTTTATCGTTAAAGGTTTATGTGTTTATGGTTATTGCCTGGCAACTGAACAGGGCAATTTATCCAGACTTTCAGAAAAATTAAAATTAATAGAAAAATAGTCGCTGTTGGTCATTGAATACTTTACGAAATCACGTAATATACGCGCTTCTTCGAGTAAGCGCTTTGATAGCCATTGAGAATCTGGAAGGGTGGCTGAGCGGTTGAAAGCACCAGTCTTGAAAACTGGCAAGGGTTTATAGCCCTTCGTGGGTTCAAATCCCACCTCTTCCGCCATACAACAAAAGCCTCCCATTTTTGGGAGGCTTTTTTGTATGTGGAACAGGATGGGTGAATGAGCCTACTGGTTCAACAAATTTGTCGGGAACAAGAAGTGGCACATGGATGTGGTGTTTACGCACCTAAGGATGGAATTTGAACATTTGCGTGTTTTGCAAATGACCCGAAGGGTGGAGGGCAGGAGGCCCGGAATAATCCCACCTCTTCCGCCAAACATAAAAAAGCCTCCTATTTTTTTGGGAGGCTTTTTTATGTTTGGGTGAAAAGGCCGGGTGAATGGACACACTGGGTTCAACAAATTTGTCGGGAACAAGAAGTGGCACATGGATGTGGCGTTTACGCACCTAAGGATGGAATTTGAACATTTTCGTGTTTTGCAAAAGACCCGAAGGGCAGGAGGTCCGGAATAATCACCAACTTATTGTGGCTTTCACTTAAGCCCGATGGCCAGGCAGGTATTTTGATATTCACGTGCGGTATTGATAGCCTAATGCTGATTGTTGACGAATAAATTTCCTGTTTAACCGTCAGTATTTCTAAGTTCGGATTTTTCTCGATTTTCTAAAATTGCTAATGAGATTCGTTTTGTGTAATCTCGAAGCGGAATTTATATTAATCTTTAAGTGCCTTGTTTAGTATTTCAATTTAATCTCTGTTTTCTCAGGCACTGACATATATGCGAGAGCCCATCAAAATACCTGTTTTCAATGTGTACCAGTATTTCCTGGCCTACCTGCCGGTTTTACTTGTTGGCATATGTCTGCTAACCATCGGCCTGTATATAGATCGTCTGAATTTTCATGCGGAAAAACAGGAGATACGACACACATTACTGAATAAAGTGAGCGCTGTGAGGGCGCGTCTGGAAGGTAATATCAATAATAACGCCATGATTGTTAAAGGACTTGTCGCAGCGTTTAGTATTGAACCTGATATGTCTAAAGAGCGTTTTATAGCATTATCATCGCCTTTGCTTGCGGGACGTTCACAAATACGTAATATTGCAGCGGCACCCAACCTGGTTATTCAATATATGAACCCGGTCGCTGGCAATGAAGCAGCAATCGGTCTGGATTATCGCAGTATTCCTGATCAGTTTAATGCGGTGAAACGTGCCCGTGACACCGGTGAACTGGTTATGGCGGGCCCGGTTGATCTGGTTCAGGGTGGTCACGGGCACGTTTCACCGCATTAAACTGATCAGGAATACTGCGATAATCCAGACCGATTGCTGCTTCATTGCCAGCGATCGGGTTCATATATTGAATAACCAGGTTGGGTGCCGCTGCAATATTACGTATTTGTGAACGTCCCGCAAGCAAAGGCGATGATAATGCTATAAAACGCTCTTTAGACATATCAGGTTCAATACTAAACGCGGCGACAAGTCCTTTAACAATCATGGCGTTATTATTGATATTACCTTCCAGCCGCGCCCTCACAGCGCTCACTTTATTCAGTAATGTGTGCCGTAACTCCTGTTTTTCCGCATGAAGATTCAGACGGTCAATGTACAGGCCAATGGTTAGCAGACAAATACCAACAAGAAAAACCGGCAGGTAAATCAAGAAATGCTGGTACACATTGTAAACAGGTATTTTGATGGGCTCTCGCATATATGTCAGTGCCTGAGAAAACAGAGATTAAATTGAAATACTAAACAAGGCACTTGAAGATTAATATAAATTCCGCTTCGAGATTACACAAAACGAATCTCATTAGCAATTTTAGAAAATCGAGAAAAATCTGAACTAGAAATACTGACGGTTAAACAGGAAATTTATTCGTCAACAATCAGCATTAGGCTATCAATACCGCACGTGAATATCAAAATACCTGCCTGGCCATCGGGCTTAAGTGAAAGCCACAATAAGTTGGTGATTATTCCGGACCTTTTTCCCTCTATCCTTCGGGTCTTTTTGCAAAATACGCAAATGTGTAAATTTCATCCTTAGGTTCGTAAGCGCCACATCCATCTGCCACTTATCGTTCCAGACGAATTTGTTGAACCCAGTGAGTCCATTCACCAGGCTTTTTTATGTTTGGCGGAAGAGGTGGGATTATTCCGGGCCTCCTGCCCTCCATCTTTCGGGTCATTTGCAAAACACGCAAATGTTCAAATTTGTTCCCGACAAATTTGTTGAACCAGTAGGCTCATTCACCCATCCTGTTCCACATACAAAAAAGCCTCCCAAAAATGGGAGGCTTTTGTTGTATGGCGGAAGAGGTGGGATTTGAACCCACGAAGGGCTATAAACCCTTGCCAGTTTTCAAGACTGGTGCTTTCAACCGCTCAGCCACCCTTCCAGATTCTCAATGGCTATCAAAGCGCTTACTCGAAGAAGCGCGTATATTACGTGATTTCGTAAAGTATTCAATGACCAACAGCGACTATTTTTCTATTAATTTTAATTTTTCTGAAAGTCTGGATAAATTGCCCTGTTCAGTTGCCAGGCAATAACCATAAACACATAAACCTTTAACGATAAACTCACTACAATTTAGATACGTTATCATTATTTACTGACAAAAAACAATAATTTGTGCAATATCCAAAGTGATATATGACGGCACTAACATATTGATTTAATAAGGCAAATAATATACAATCGTGGAGCCATGTGTCATTATGACAGCTGCAGGAGAAGACATGCCATACACAAACCGTATCCCCTTTAATTTACAAAGTGTTATTGATGCTTCTGATAACGGCTTTGTAGTGATCGACAAAGATTACAACATCGTTGCGGCAAACACGGCATATTGCAACGCCTATGGTGTAAACGGTACTGAAATTATCGGCCATAAATGCCACCAGGTTTCACACCATTCAGACGTCCCCTGTCATCTTAACGGAGAAGACTGTCCACACAAAAAAGTTTTTGAAACCCGGCACCGCACCAGGTGCTACACATTCACTATGACCACAATAATGAAGAAGAGCATGTGCGTATCAAAGGCTCTCCGGTTTACGGCACCGATGGCGAACTGTATCTTGGTGAAGCGGTATTTCCAATAGCAAAATCAGATGACATGGGTTGCGACAAGCAGCGCATGCTGGGCACTTCTCCTTCCTTTCTGGCATGTATAGAAGAAATGTCCGGCGCATCGGCCTCTGATGTTCCTATCCTGCTTAATGGTGAAAGTGGCGTAGGCAAGGAGCTGGCGGCGAAGTTTGTGCATAAGAAATCCAGTCGCAAAGCACAGCCGTTTGTTTCCATCGATTGCGCGTCAATTTCAGAAGGTATTTTTGAAAGTGAGTTATTCGGCCATGAACGCGGCGCATTCACTGGCTGTGTCGGCCGCCGGCATGGTTTAATTGAATCAGCAGAAGGCGGCACATTGTTTCTTGATGAGATAGGCGAAGTTCCACTTGCCCTGCAGGGACGTTTACTACGCGCGCTGGAAACCGGAAATTATAGACGTCTTGGCGGCCGTGAAGACCTGCACGTTGATGTTCGCGTAATATGCGCAACGCACAATAATTTAAGACAAATGGTCGAGCAAGGGACTTTTAGAGCTGACCTGTATTATCGTATCGCAGGTATTTCAATCACTATTCCTCCTTTACGTGAACGCCGAGGCGACATAGAACCGCTGGTTAAAGCCATGCTGGAAAAAATGAAAACCACTAATGGCAGCGTCGGGCGGGCATCTGAAAAAGCCATGGAATTACTACAGACCTATGATTACCCCGGCAATATTCGTGAGCTGCAAAATATTCTGCAAAAAGCGATTACAATTTCTACCGGCGGATTAATTACGGTCGAGATGTTACAGTTAAATAATTTCACCAATGTTTACATCAATCCGCTGGCTGACCGCCGTAAAGCCTCCCGCGACGCGAAAGCAATGTCACCGAGCACGAACCAGTCTTTAACGGATGTTGAGCTATGCATATAGAATCATTATTACATCAGCACGATGGCCACCGTGCAAAAGTTGCTGAAGAACTGCGTATCAGCGAGCGTACTTTGTACCGCAAACTTAAACAGTACAATTTACAGAATGTAGGTAAAAACAGAGTGGCCTGATAACTTCAGCTATATCAATAAAAAAGCCCGTTATATAACGGGCTTTTTTATTGATATACTTTTATGAAATCTATTCATCCAGCTTTTTAATACCCATCAGTTTAAGTATATATTTTTCATAAACCGGCTCAGAGGTACCTTTTTTCATTTACGAATAAAATACTTTTCAAACGCTATTTTTGCAAAATGCACCCACTTACCTTTTTTGAACCAGGCGACATTTCTAGGAGGAATTTGCGGTAAAGCAACAAATGCAGCACCAGTATCGCCCATATCAGCCAGGCAGATAGCGTTCCATGTGGCAGTCGTTGACGGTTTAACATTATTAAGTTCGTCGGCAATATTATGCACTATCGCTGTGACCATCGACTCGATCATATAACCGGTTTTAGGTGTGCCAGTAGGTACCGGCGTAGTTTCAACAGGTGGAATGGCTATACATACACCGGCAGAATAAATATTAGTGTAAGTCGGGTTTCGGTGCAGCTCATCGACGATGACAAAACCGCGTGGATTACATAAATCCGGTACAGCAGCAACCGCGTCGACTCCCTTGAAAGCGGGCAGCATCATGGCAAAATCAAAATCGATTTCATGTTGCTTGATGGTTTCACCATTATCATTGAGCTCATCGGCAAACAACTTACCATCTTCTACTTTTGTCGTTTTGGCATTAGTTACCCATTTAATGTGATGGTTGCGTAACTCGCTTTCCAGCATCGATTTAGAATCACCGACACCACCAAGACCCAGATGCCCGATATAAGGTTCTGAGGTCACGTAAGTCATTGGGAATTTATCTCGTATTTTGCGTTTACGCAGATCAGCATCGACAATAAAGGCAAATTCATAAGCGGGTCCAAAACAGCTGGCGAATGGCATCGCACCAATAACAATTGGACCCGGTTTTTCCAGTAACTTCTGGTAACGAGCCCAGGCAGCTTCAGCATGATCGGTGACACAAACAGAGTCGGTAAATCCGTCTGGTCCAGAACCTTCAATTTCTTCAAATGCCAGGCGCGGGCCGGTGGCGATTATAAGATAGTCGTAGCCAACCTTGTCACCGTTATTTAACTCAAGATTATTATT
>CAVQDO010000038.1:0-51165 GCA_963711255.1 uncultured Gammaproteobacteria bacterium
AGAACCTTACCTACCCTTGACATCATCAGAACTTGTTAGAGATAACTCGGTGCCTTCGGGAACTGAATGACAGGTGCTGCATGGCTGTCGTCAGCTCGTGTCGTGAGATGTTGGGTTAAGTCCCGCAACGAGCGCAACCCTTATCCTTAGTTGCCAGCACGTAATGGTGGGAACTCTAAGGAGACTGCCGGTGATAAACCGGAGGAAGGTGGGGATGACGTCAAGTCATCATGGCCCTTATGGGTAGGGCTACACACGTGCTACAATGGTCAGTACAGAGGGCCGCAAACTCGCGAGAGTAAGCAAATCCCACAAAGCTGGTCGTAGTCCGGATTGGAGTCTGCAACTCGACTCCATGAAGTTGGAATCGCTAGTAATCGTGAATCAGAATGTCACGGTGAATACGTTCCCGGGCCTTGTACACACCGCCCGTCACACCATGGGAGTGGGCTGCAAAAGAAGTGGGTAGTTTAACCTTCGGGAGAACGCTCACCACTTTGTGGTTCATGACTGGGGTGAAGTCGTAACAAGGTAGCCGTAGGGGAACCTGCGGCTGGATCACCTCCTTAAAGAGTGACTAAGTTGGCGCAAGTGCCCACACAAGCTATCTGATCCTTATGTAAAGAACATGCTGTCATCCATGATGGCAGACGACTAGGTGCAGACCTGGTTTGTAAATACCGGGTCTGTAGCTCAGTTGGTTAGAGCGCACCCCTGATAAGGGTGAGGTCGGTGGTTCAAATCCACCCAGACCCACCAGTTTCCGGACGACAAAGAAGCCATAACAAACGTTATGGTTTTTTTGTCCTCCGAAAATCACCCAGATATTGGGGCTATAGCTCAGCTGGGAGAGCACCTGCTTTGCAAGCAGGGGGTCCGCGGTTCGATCCCGCGTAGCTCCACCATGTTAGATAAGAGCATAATAACTTGTGTTCTTACCTAACGTGAATCCAGGAAGTAATTCTGGGCATACGTTAACTGTCTTTATGACATGTTCTTTTACAATTTGGAAAGCCAAAGTAATACAATATACATGCAATGATGTTACATATTTATATGTAATTGATTTAATTGAATATGATGATACATCTGTAATAGTTATCGTTAATTATTATAGTAATTTATATTCAAGTGTTACTCACAAATAAGCCTATAACCTTGTTTGAAGCGCATAACTGATAAAAGGTCAGGTGCTTCAGAATGCTTGGGGTTATATGGTCAAGTGAATAAGTGCACATGGTGGATGCCTTGGCGGCAACAGGCGATGAAGGACGTAGTAATCTGCGATAAGCCTAGGGGAGCTGATAAACACGCTTTGATCCTAGGATTTCCGAATGGGGAAACCCACCTAATTTATTAGGTACCTTTAACTGAATACATAGGTTAATGGGGCGAACCCGGGGAACTGAAACATCTAAGTACCCGGAGGAAAAGAAATCAACCGAGATTCCCTTAGTAGCGGCGAGCGAACGGGGACCAGGCCTTAAGTTGTTAACGTTTTAGTGGAACACTCTGGAAAGTGTGGCCATAGTGGGTGATAGCCCCGTACACGAAAAGACGTTTTCAATGAAATCGAGTAGGGCGGGACACGTGATATCCTGTCTGAACATGGGGGGCCCACCCTCCAAGCCTAAATACTAGTTGCCGACCGATAGTGAACCAGTACCGTGAGGGAAAGGCGAAAAGAACCCCTTTTAGGGGAGTGAAATAGAACCTGAAACCGTGTGCGTACAAGCAGTAGGAGCCCTTCGTGGGTGACTGCGTACCTTTTGTATAATGGGTCAACGACTTACTTTTAGTGGCAAGCTTAACCGTATAGGGGAGGCGTAGAGAAATCGAGTCTTAATAGGGCGTCGAGTCGCTAGGAGTAGACCCGAAACCGGGCGATCTATCCATGGCCAGGTTGAAGGTGGGGTAACACCTACTGGAGGACCGAACCGACTTATGTTGAAAAATGAGCGGATGAGCTGTGGATCGGAGTGAAAGGCTAATCAAGCCCGGAGATAGCTGGTTCTCCTCGAAATCTATTTAGGTAGAGCCTCGTGTATAACTGTTGGGGGTAGAGCACTGTTATGGCTAGGGGGTCATCCCGACTTACCAACCCATTGCAAACTCCGAATACCGACAAGTTCGAGCACGGGAGACAGACGGCGGGTGCTAACGTCCGTCGTCAAGAGGGAAACAACCCAGACCACCAGCTAAGGTCCCTAAATATAGCTCAGTGGGAAACGATGTGAGAAGGCCCAGACAGCCAGGAGGTTGGCTTAGAAGCAGCCACCCTTTAAAGAAAGCGTAATAGCTCACTGGTCGAGTCGGCTCGCGCGGAAGATGTAACGGGGCTTAAGCTATATACCGAAGCTGTGGATTCATACTTATGTATGAGTGGTAGAGGAGCGTTCTGTACGCCTGTGAAGGTGAATCGTAAGGTTTGCTGGAGGTATCAGAAGTGCGAATGTTGACGTGAGTAACGATAATGCGGGTGAGAAACCCGCACGCCGAAAACCCAAGGTTTCCTGCGCAACGCTAATCGGCGCAGGGTTAGTCGGA
This sequence comes from uncultured Gammaproteobacteria bacterium, assembly GCA_963711255.1. Lineage (GTDB taxonomy): Bacteria > Pseudomonadota > Gammaproteobacteria > SZUA-229 > SZUA-229. The sequence goes on from CAVQDO010000038.1 coordinate 2,548, forward strand.
TCCTAAGGCGAGGCCGAAAGGCGTAGTCGATGGAAAACAGGTTAATATTCCTGTACCGAATTTAACTGCGATGGGGGGACGGAGTAGGCTAATCTATCCGGGCGTTGGTTGTCCCGGTATAAGTAAGTAGGCAGAGGACTTAGGTAAATCCGGGTCCTTAATGCTGAGATACGATGTCGTAACTCTCTTCGGAGAGCCAAGTAGATGATGCCATGCTTCCAGGAAAAGCCCCTAAGCTTCAGGTTAAATTCGTCCGTACCCCAAACCGACACAGGTGGGTGGGATGAGAATTCTAAGGCGCTTGAGAGAACACTGGTGAAGGAACTAGGCAAAATGGTACCGTAACTTCGGGAGAAGGTACGCCCCTGGCGGTGATGAGACTTGCTCTCTAAGCTGTTGGGGGTTGCAATAAAATGGTGGCTGCAACTGTTTACTAAAAACATAGCACTCTGCAAACTCGTAAGAGGACGTATAGGGTGTGACGCCTGCCCGGTGCCGGAAGGTTAATTGATGGGGTTATCTTCGGAGAAGCTCTTGATCGAAGCCCCGGTAAACGGCGGCCGTAACTATAACGGTCCTAAGGTAGCGAAATTCCTTGTCGGGTAAGTTCCGACCTGCACGAATGGCGTAATGATGGCCACACTGTCTCCACCAGTGACTCAGTGAAATCGAAATAGCTGTTAAGATGCAGTTTACCCGCGGCTAGACGGAAAGACCCCGTGAACCTTTACTATAGCTTTGCACTGAACATTGAGCCTACCTGTGTAGGATAGGTGGGAGACTTTGAAGCGGTATCGCCAGATATCGTGGAGTCAACCTTGAAATACCACCCTGGTATGTTTGATGTTCTAACCTAGACCCGTAATCCGGGTTGGGAACAGTGTATGGTGGGTAGTTTGACTGGGGCGGTCTCCTCCAAAAGAGTAACGGAGGAGTACGAAGGTGCACTCAGCGCGGTCGGACATCGCGCAATGAGCATAATGGTAGAAGTGCGCTTGACTGCGAGACAGACACGTCGAGCAGGTACGAAAGTAGGTCATAGTGATCCGGTGGTTCTTAGTGGTAGGGCCATCGCTCAACGGATAAAAGGTACTCCGGGGATAACAGGCTGATACCGCCCAAGAGTTCATATCGACGGCGGTGTTTGGCACCTCGATGTCGGCTCATCACATCCTGGGGCTGAAGCAGGTCCCAAGGGTATGGCTGTTCGCCATTTAAAGTGGTACGCGAGCTGGGTTTAGAACGTCGTGAGACAGTTCGGTCCCTATCTGCCGTGGGCGTTTGAGAATTGATGGGAGCTGCTCCTAGTACGAGAGGACCGGAGTGGACGTACCCCTGGTGTTTGGGTTGTCATGCCAATGGCATTGCCCAGTAGCTACGTACGGAACGGATAACCGCTGAAAGCATCTAAGCGGGAAACCGGCCCAAAGATGAGTTCTCACTGGACCCTTGAGGTCCTTGTAGGTCCGTCGAAGACTACGACGTTGATAGGCAGGGTGTTGAAGCACAGTAATGTGTGAAGCTAACCTGTACTAATTGACCGTAAGGCTTGACCATATAACCCCAAGTGTTTTCGCTGTAATAAAAAGCAGCATAAAACACAAAGGTGCTTATTTGGGTGTAACACTAGAATATAAAGTGTATTTATTAATATCAAATTTGGCTTTCCAGTTTCGCTAAAATTGGGGTCAGAGTCTTGACTCTGCCCAATTTTGCAACCAGTTTGTCTGGCGGCAATAGCAAGTAGGAACCACCTGATCCCATCTCGAACTCAGAAGTGAAACTACTTAGCGCCGATGGTAGTGTGGGGTCTCCCCATGTGAGAGTAGGACACCGCCAGGCTTTAATACCGAAAAACCCGATCAGAAATGATCGGGTTTTTTTTTGCCTGAATAAACGCCAGGCTTTAATACCGAAAAACCCGATCAGAACTGATTGGGGTTTTTTGTCTAATTTACCGTCATTGCGAGCGAAGCGCGGCAAGCCCATGTAGACGACTCCATCGCTTAAAGAGATTGCCGCGCTTTGCTCGCAATGACGACAGTTAAATTAATAATTGCTATATGCGTAACTAAAGAGAAATATTATTTTCGTTTCCAGCTAATGCTTTCTTAAACTGCAATCTTTTCTGCTAAAATTCAACACCATGATTAGTTACCCCGAAATCGATCCAGTCGCACTTTCCCTTGGCCCTTTAAAAATCCACTGGTACGGATTGATGTACCTCACTGGTTTTGTTGGTGCCTGGTTTTATGGTGTACAACGCACAAAACGTGAAGATATTAACTGGACGCGAAAACAGGTAGAAGATGTTATTTTTTATGGGGCGCTGGGCGTAATACTGGGCGGTCGCCTTGGCTATACGCTTTTTTACAGCTTCTCTGCATTTATCGAAAACCCGATTTCTATTTTTTACATATGGCAGGGCGGCATGTCTTTCCACGGTGGCATGCTGGGCGTATTTATAGGGTTGTATTTATTCGGCCGTAATAATGGCATGACTTTTTTCCAGGTTTCAGATTTTATAGCGCCCTGGGTTCCGATCGGGCTGGGCGCCGGACGTGTTGGTAATTTTATAAACCAGGAGCTGTGGGGGCGACCCATGGAAACGATTATGCCCTGGGCATTTGATTACGGCGATCATATTGCACGGCACCCATCATCTTTATACCAGGCACTCAGCGAAGGGCTGTTACTGTTTCTTATATTGTGGTGGTACTCATCTAAACCACGGCCACTAATGGCAGTTTCTGCCGTATTTATGTTTTGTTATGGCAGTTTCCGATTTATTACCGAGTTTTTCAGAATACCGGACTCGCATCTTGGTTTTATTGCATTTGACTGGTTAACGATGGGGCAGCTGTTATCCGTGCCAATGATATTATTTGGCATGGTTGTGTACTGGCTGGCTAACAAGAATAAATAAGATTCAGACGATAAAAATAAACAGGTCACCAGAGTAGAGAATAATCAGTATGAAACAATATTTGGATCTGTGCCAACGGATAATTAATGAAGGCCACTGGATAGAAAATAAACGTACCGGTAAACGTTGCCTTACCGTGATTAATGCTGACCTCACCTACAATGTTGCTGAGAATGAATTCCCACTGGTAACGACACGCAAAAGCTACTGGAAATCAGCAATTGCAGAATTGATCGGTTATTTGCGTGGCTATAGTAGTGCGGCGGATTTTCGAGCAATTGGTACAAAAACATGGGATGCCAATGCCAATGAAAATAGCGTCTGGCTGAATAATCCGCATCGAAAGGGTGAGGATGACATGGGCCGTGTCTATGGTGTGCAGGGTAGAAGCTGGCAAAAACCTGATGGTGGCAGTGTTGATCAGCTGCGAAAAATTGTTGATAACCTTGCTAGTGGTGTTGATGACAGGGGGGAGATTCTTAGCTTTTATAATCCCGGTGAATTTCACATGGGTTGTCTCAGGCCCTGTATGCATACCCATACATTTTCATTACTCGGTGATACACTTTATTTAACTTCTTATCAGCGCTCATGTGATGTGCCGCTTGGACAAAACTTCAATCAGCTGCAGGTGTTTACACTGCTGAAACTGATGGCGCAGATTACCGGTAATAAACCCGGGTTGGCTTACCATAAAATTGTAAATGCTCATATCTATGAAGACCAGCTCGAACTTATGAGAGATGTGCAGCTAAAACGGGAACCTTATGCTCCGCCTGCCCTGGAGATAAACCCGGATATTAAATCACTGGAAGATATCGAAACATGGGTAACAATGGATGATTTTGAAGTGACGGGTTATCAGCATCATGAACCCATTGCTTACCCGTTTTCTGTGTAGAGATAATAGAAAGGTTATGAGAATATTTTTTAGTGGAGCATGATTAATTGATTATCTCGCTTATCGCGGCAATGGATCGTAATCGTTTGATTGGAAATAAAAACCAGCTGCCCTGGCATTTACCTGCAGACTTTGCGCACTTTAAATCGGTAACTATGGGTAAACCCATCATTATGGGGAGAAAAACCTTTGAGTCTATCGGTAAGCCTTTGCCTGGACGGACAAATATCGTATTAAGCAGAAATCCTGAAATTCAGTTTGAGGGTGCTGTATGTGTAAGCAGCCTTGAGCAAGCCTTAAGTGTTGTGCCTGATGCGGAAGAGGTCATGATAATTGGCGGCAGCACGATATATGAAATGCTGTTGCCGCGAACCAGCCGTATGTATCTCACTTATGTTGACGGCGAATTTGAAGGAGATGCGTGTTTTCCTGAATTTGATGAAAATCAGTGGCGGGAAATTGAAGCTGTAAATCGTCAGGCCGATGAAAACAATAAATATAACTGCAGGTTCGTTACACTAGAAAGAACTGCTTGATATAGCTGTCTTACATTTTCCTATTTTTTGATGTATCTCCCGGTTGGTTTTTGTGCGCCGGGACAATTCATGCGTGTGTACTTGACTTTCTTTTTACCAATTTCCATCGCCGTTAAATAACCACCCCAGAGGCAGCCTGAATCGATGGCATAGGTGTTATTTATTGCCTTTCTTCCGGCGTGCGGCAGAGTTGACCAGTGTCCGAAAATGAGCGTGTCATTGACTGTTATACGGTTGGGTGCTTCATACCAGGGAATCAAATGACTGGCCTGGCTGCCGGGTGCGCCTTTTGCATTCAATGCCGGTCTGCCCTGCAAGTCGCAATATCGCAGCCTGGTTAGTATATTGGTTATAAAACGATAGCGTGGCCAGCCGGACAGGGAGTTGCTCCAGGTTGAAGGCTTGTCTCCATACATGTTTTTATAAAAATTGATATGGTCATCGTTTCGTAGTATCTGTTCGACTTCATTAGCCAGTTTCAATGTTTTTTTGATGCTCCATGCCGGATGGATTCCGGCATGGAATAATGTGACATCTTTTTCCTGGTCATGGATCACAAGCGGCTGGTGGCGCAGCCAGTCCAGCAGTTCGCCAGCGTCTTTTGCCTGTAATATTTGATCAAACGTGTCTTTTCTACCGGGCTTTTTATGTTCGTAGGCTGTTGCAAGCAGGTGCAGGTCATGGTTGCCTAATACTGTTGCCGCATTATCTTCCAGTGAGCGGACAAAGCGCAGCGTTTCAAGTGATTTAGGGCCGCGGTTAACCAGGTCACCACAAAACAGGAGACGGTCGCGGTCGCTTTTGAATTTTATGTGAGTTAACAGTTCTTTTAACTCATCGTAACATCCTTGCACATCACCGATGGCATAGGTTGCCATAGGTTGAACCCCCGTTTGTTATTTTATTATTGTTTTCTTAACTCTATCAGTCTGAACCAGCCTTTAGCAAGTGCAGGCTCATCACTAGTGATTATTAGTTGCGGGCATGATTGTAATGTGGCTTCAAATATGACATCCGTGCGAGTTGCAATATGGCGCAAGAAAATATTCAGTAAACGCCGCACAATTGCCAGTTGTCCAGTACGTATAAATTTATCGAAAATATAAATTTTACCACCCGGTTTTACCACGCGGCATGCTTCCTGCAGTGCCAGCTCAGGATTGGGTACAACGGCTAGAATCAAGTGCATGATAACGTCATCAAAGCTGTTATCTTCAAATGGCAATGCCTGGCTGTCAGCAATTTGAAATTCAATATTAATTCGTTTGTCGATAGAATGTTTATGCGCACGGGCTTTAGCGCGCTCCAGCATTGCCGGTGTTATGTCAGTACCGGTATAAAAAGCGCCTTCCGGCAGATATGGAATGTCCAGCCCGCTGCCAATTCCATTGATAAGAATTTTCCTGTTGTGTGCATCTTTTATTCGCGACAGGCTAATTTGTCGATAGCTGTCAATCGGACCTGAAACAATGGCATCATATACAGGCGCCAATAAGGTATAACTATGCTTTAAAGCCATGCAAAGTCAAAATATTAGTGCAGTGTATTGGGCACTGCCAGCTGGAAGCTGGGGATTTTAGCATCAAATTTTTCACCAGAATCTGCAATCATCTGGTAACTGCCGTGCATAGTACCAAAAGGCGTATTCATAAAAGTACCCGAAGTATACTGGAAACCTTCGCCAGGCTGCAGAAGGGGCTGTTCGCCAATTACGCCATCACCCCGTACTTCCTGAATAAGGCCGTCGCCATCAGTAATGACCCAGTGCCTGGTCAATAACTTGGCCGGTGTGGAGCCATTGTTTCTTATAGTGACAGTGTATGAGAATACGTAATGATTATTTGACGGGTCTGATTGTTCGGCAATGAAAGCAGGCTGAACTTGTATGTCTATTTTGTTCATTTTGATTACCCCCACGCTTAACGGTTTTATGATCATGAAATATTATACCACTAGTCGGTGGAATGATTTAAGTAACTGATAAGTGGTTATTACTGGTCGGCTGGAATGCGTAAATGTCAGGTCTGTGCAATATTATTGTGGGTGATGGCATTGTACAGAGTGACGAAGTCGGTAACCGATAGCTCTTCTGCTCGCTGTGTTGGATGTATGCCGGCACTCTCCATCTGTTCCACGGAGCAGGTGTTTTTAAGGGTGTTTTTTAATGTTTTTCGCCGCTGGGAAAACGCCTGTCTAAGCAGTTTTTCGTAGGCAGTAAAATCGTCGACCTGCTTTTCAAATTTTGCATCGGGCTGCAGGCGTATGATAGCAGAGTCCACTTTGGGTGCCGGCTCAAATGCGTAAGGCGGTACCTCAAATAGTGCCTGTACATCACAGAAGGTCTGAATCATGACGCTTAAGCGTCCATAGTGTTTGTTGCCGGGCGATGAAGCTATTCGGTCGACCACTTCCTTTTGCAGCATAAAGTGCATGTCCTGTATGAGGTGGCGGAAAGTTAGCAGGTGAAATAAGACAGGTGTTGAAATGTTATATGGCAGGTTGCCGACAATACGCAGCTTTACTTCCTGTGACCCGGCTGTGTCTTCATTATTTAAATGGAAGTCGGCAAAGTCAAATTTCAATACATCACTTTGATTGACGATTAATTTGTGTTTGTTTTCTGCATTTGAAAAAACACAGTTATTAATTAGCTTGGGAATGATGTCACGGTCAAGTTCAATGACATTGAGTTTGTTTAAGCGTGACAAAAGTGGCTTTGTCATGGCGCCAAGGCCAGGGCCAATCTCAATCATGACATCATCGGGCTGGGGTTGAATGCTGTCAACGATGTGATTGATGACGGATGTATCAACCAGAAAATTTTGGCCAAACCTTTTTTTTGCGTAATGTTGCATGGTTACTATACTGGCCTTTGTGAATTAACTATTAGCGCTCAGGGTGATGGCAGTATTTATAGCTTCGATTAAACTGCTGTTGCTTGCTTTCCCCGTGCCTGCAAGATCAAGGGCAGTACCATGATCAACCGATGTGCGGATAAAAGGCAGGCCTAGTGTAATATTGACTGCTTTACCAAAGCCGCTGTATTTTAGAACAGGTAGCCCCTGATCATGATACATGGCGAGTACAGCGTCTGCATTATCGAGATACCTTGGAGTAAATAATGTATCAGCTGGAAGCGGGCCCGTTAAGTTCATGCCCTTTTTTTTGAGCTTGTTAATAACCGGAATGATGGTGTTTATTTCTTCGTCACCCAGGTTGCCATTTTCTCCCGCATGAGGATTCAGCCCGCAAACGAGTATCCTCGGTTTTTCGATCGAGACAGTATATTTGAGGAAGTTATTTAATATTTCCAGTGTTTCAGTCAGTGACTCTTCTGTAATCGCGCGGCTTACATCCTTTAAAGGCAGGTGCGTTGTTGCAAGTGCGACACGTAATGTTGCTGTCGCTAACATCATAACAGGAGTAGAAGATGATTTATCGGCGAGGTATTCGGTGTGTCCGGTGAAAGCGTAACCTGCTTCGTTTATGATGCTTTTTTGTACGGGGCCTGTGACCATGGCATCAACTTTTTTCTGGTTGCAAAGATCAGTGGCAAGGTCCAGCATTTTTAACACATAAAGACTGTTGCTGGTATCCAGTGTGCCGGCTATCGATTGGCTGTTTAAGCTTAAAGGAATAATGTTAAGTTTATTGTCTGCGTAATTATCCGATAGATGTTCCAGGTCGTGGTGTATCTGTAACTCGGTAGTCACATTGAGAGAAGCCGCACGTTCCGTGATTAAGGCCGGGTCAGCAATAATATATAACTCAGCACTGGATATTAGCTGGTCTTTAGCTGCGGGTAATGTCACGCAAAGGTCAACGCCGACACCGGCAGGTTCTCCGGAGGTAATAACGATTTTAGTCATTGAAGTAATGGTATTAATTTTTATAAGAGGCGTTACTGGTCTATATACTCGACGTAGGCTTCGTCTCGTATTCGGCGCAACCAGAGTCGGAGTTCTTCATCAACTTTTCTTTTCTCAATAGCGCTTCGAGCCTGGTTTTCTTTGTTGCTCTTGGCCTTGTCATGGTCGCGAAACTCAAGTACTTCTAATATGTGCCAGCCAAAAGGGCTTTTGAACGGTTCTGATAGCTGACCTATTTCCAGGCTGTTAGCAACATTTTCAAATGCAGTAACAAAGTCTCCGGGACCGGCCCAGCCAAGGTCGCCGCCTTTTATTTTGGAGCCCGGGTCTTCTGAATGTATGCTGGCAAGATCAGCAAAACTGTCGCCAGCCTCGATCTTCTGTTTTAAATCAAGCAACAATTTTCTGGCTTGCTCATCATTTATTTCACTGCTTGTCCTGATGAGTATATGACGGGCGTGCGTTTGTTTGATCATTTGCTGGTCGTTAGAGCTGCTGACAAGCTGGATCAGATGAAAACCACTGGCACTTTTGACAGGTTTGGACGTTTCACCCGGGTTAAGGCCAGCTACAGCATCAACAAATAACTGCGGCAGCTCATTACCCTTGCGTTCTCCTAGGTCGCCGCCCTGGAGTGCGTTACGGCCACTAGATTCATTAATTGCTAAATCTTCAAACTTGCTGCCGTATTCAATTTTTTTGTAGATTGATTCGGCCTTCAATTGTGCTGTTTGTATGTCTTCCGGTGTGGCGGATTCCGGTATGGCAATTAATATGTGACGCAGATGGTAGCTGGTTTTTGATGAGTCGAGATTTTCATTCTGTTCGATGTATTGACGTACCTCCTGATCAGAGACATTGATTTTACTGGCAACCAAACGTTGTTGCAGTTGCTTTATTATGATTTCATCACGTGTCTGTTCGCGAAAGCGGGTATAGTCCAGGCCTTCTGTTTCAATGGCCTCACGAAAAGTATCCAGAGACATGCTGTTACTTTTAGCCAGCTGTTCCAGCATGCGGTTCAACATTAGGTCATCAACAGTTATTCCGAATTGTTTTGCCTGTTGTAACTGTATGGTGTCACGTATTATTCTTTCAAGTACCTGTTTTTTCAAGGCGTCCGGTTCTATGCGCGAAAGCTGGCTGAGCTCTAACTTTTTGCGAAAGTCATTCACGCGATTTTCAAGCATGGTGTTGGTTATTACATCATCATTAACTACCACAACTATGTGATCCAGTGGTTTTAAGGCAGAGTGAGAATTGCCTGCAATTATGCTGCTGATGCCCAGGGTGACTAGCTTAAAGAATTGTTTACTTTTCATAAGGTGAAATATTGTGTATTGATTATTGAAGTACGTCGGTATAACCATAAATTGACTGTTCCAGAGTCGTTCTGGCCTTGTTTCCAGACAGGCTGCCTAAACCTTTGAAGACAAATTGTACCAGTATTGAATTATCATAGTTATCGTTATCGGTGACGGAGTTTTGTAGTCGGCGTTGCGCAAGAAGCTGTATTGACCAGCAACAGCTATCGTAAGCAATGCCACCTATAGTATCTATGCTCTTGTTTTCTCTTAATGAATAGTTCAAGCGAAAAAACGCACTGTATTGCCGATTAATTGCGTAGACAAACGAGGTGTCCGTCTGTTCAATATCCAGGTTGCTATTTTCCAGGCGTTTTCGATACCCAATATTAAACAGGTGTCTATCATCAGAGCGGTAATGCAGGAAATAGTTCTCCCTGGATAGTTCGTTATCAATAGTATCCCATTGCAGGTCTATATTGCTTTGCCAGCGTGTCCATTTAATATCGAGTTCGGCGATTACATCGGATTGTTTTGCGGTGTTAGTGATTCCATTGAGGGTTACTTTTCTGTCTTCAAAATAGTATATCTGGCCTATGCTGGCACGCAGAAACTCATGGCCTGACCAGGGGTTTATAAATCGGCTTGTCAGGGAAAATGCTAACTGGTTGGCATCTCCAATTCGGTCACCACCTATAAAACGATTATCACGAAACATCTGATCAATACTGAGCTCGGGAACGCTGGTATCAAATAATGGTGTATCAGTCTGGTCCTTAAAGGGTACATTTAAATAATATAGCCGTGGTTCCAGCGTTTGCTGGTAACCATTTTCGAGGTCGCGTTCAAAAAACAGTCCGGCATCAATACTGCTTATCGGCAGGTTGCGATCATCCACAGACTTTGCAGTACCCGAATCAATACCAACATCATACTGGCTATGGCTGAATTTTATGGCTGGTGTAATGAACCAGGATGTGCCCACTAATGGCAGGCTTAGCCCGGGTGCTGCGTTGAAGCGTGAACCGGTAATTTTACTGTCATCTTCATGCGTGAAGTCGACATACTCAGAATCAAAAGTAAAAAGCAGCGGGCTTTCTGCGATATCAGTATCGCCATTGAAAGTTAACTGTGGCAGTCGTTCATAGGGCCGGCTGCTGGTTGGTGTTGTTGTGTCAATTGTTTTTATATCCTGTGCCAGTATACGGGCCTGCCAGTTATTCAAGTTGTAGCGTAAGCTGGCGTTGCGAAACAAATGTGTTTGACTGGTGCTGCCCAGGTTATTGGAAAAGTCATTAAAATAATTTGAATCGGAGATATCCTGTATATCTGCATCAAATACCAGGTTTGAAAGAATTTTAGTCTGTTGCTGATAGCGTACCTGGTAGCGCTCTTCGTTAGTAAGTTTGTCATCCGGCAGGTAGGCACCTGTTAATTCACCGCTGGTTGATCTGGTTAGATAACGATATTTTCCGCCCAGCTCAAGTCCGCGTTTGACCATAGTCCTGGGAGTGATAACGGCATCATGATTAGGTGCTATATTCCAGTACCATGGAATAGCAATTTCAACGCCTCTGGACGAAGACGTTCCTAATTCCGGGAATAGAAGACCACTGCGGCGTTTATCGCTTGTCGGAAATTCTATATAGGGTGTGTATAAAAAAGGCACATCTTTAAAACGAATAACAACATCATCGGCGGAACCATATTCATCTATGTGATCAAGACGAATTTCATCAGCGCTAAGCAGCCAGTCAGGGTCAAACAGGTCACAGCTTGTGATACTGGCATTGTTCAAAGTGGATATTTTTTCATTTGAGTTATTGCTGGACAAAATCCTTTCGGCCATGCCTTTCATGTTGTTGTCAGGAATATAGAATTTTATATTATTAAACTGTCCCTGGTTTGTACTCTGCTCACCACCGGGCTGCATATTAATTGTACCGGCATCTGCATCCAGTGATAGCACTTCGGTATCAATATGAACGTTGCCATTAACCTGCAATTCTTCCTGTTGTGTATTGTAATGGGCGTGGTCAGCGGAAACACGTAATAAATGCTTTTCGATAATGACATTGCCGTCCAGTGATGTAGTTCCGTCACTACTGGTTTGGGTCGAGTCCGCACTAATTTCTGTATTATCCCTGGAGTCTTCTGGAAAACTGCGCGGTGCAATATAGGGTGTAGAAGAGCCTTTAATGTCAGAGCATAAATCGGTGATGTTATCGGCTGTGTTGTTATTGTCGTCAGTAACTGTATCGCCGAGGACAGTTAGCGGCAGTGAGCCGCTAACTGAGATACTAAAAAATAATAAAACACATTTAAGGCGCGAGTCGTTGACGCACATTTGATGAATGAATTTTTTAAATGGTTTTAAGAATAACAATCTTAGTATTTAACAGCTTGTTTAATAAGGTTAGTCTACCAGTAGAAACTCAAGAAGCGCTTTTTGTGCATGCAGCCTGTTTTCGGCTTCGTCCCAGACTACACTTTGCTCTCCATCAATGACTTCAGCGCTAACTTCTTCGCCACGATGAGCAGGCAGGCAATGCATGAAAACGGCATCTTTGTTCGCCAGTTGCATTAATTCTGCTGTAACCTGGTAATCTTTAAAAGCTTCTTCCCGAATTTTTTGTTCCTCTTCCTGGCCCATGCTTGCCCAGACGTCGGTTACTACCAGGTCGCTATTGGTACAGGCAATTGCAGCATCCTGTGTTATTTCAATAAAATCACCAGCTTCGTCAATAAATTCCTGCTTTGGCTCAAACCCTTCTGGGCAGGCAATATTCAATTTAAATTCCAGTAACCTGGCGGCGCGCATATATGAGTGGCACATATTATTACCATCGCCAACCCAGGTGACCGTCTTGCCTTTAATGTCACCGCGCTTTTCAAAATAGGTTTGCATGTCTGCCAGTAACTGGCAGGGATGGACATCATCGGTAAGGCCATTGATCACAGGTACCGATGAATGTTTTGCCAGCAATTCGGCCTTTTCGTGTTCAAAGGTCCTGACCATAATGCAGTCAACCATGCTTGATAATACTTTTGCGCTATCTTCAATAGGTTCGCCGCGGCCAAGTTGTGTATCACGTGACGAGAGAAAAATTGCGTGCCCACCAAACTGTGCCATGCCTGACTCAAATGAAACGCGTGTGCGTGTTGATGACTTTTCAAAAATCATTGCCAGTACTTTATTTTTCAGCGGTTCAAATATTTCACCACGATGCTGCATGGCTTTTAATTCAATAGCTCGATTGATTATCTGTCTAAACTCTGCCGAATTTAGATCGGTGAGAGTTAAAAAGTGTCTTAAGTTTCTGTTCATCATAATTTATGCTGCGGAACTGGTTTGTAGCGAATCAATAACCAGGTCACTAACGGTATTTATAATTGTGTCGGCCTGTTGCTGGTCCAGTATTAATGGCGGTAGCAGACGGATAGTGTTGCCAGCTGTGACATTGATCAGCAGGTTTTTATCCAGGGCAAGTTTGACCAGTTCTGAACAGTCGTATTGTAATTGTCCTGCATCAAGTTCAATACCAATCATGAGTCCTAATCCACGCACTTCACGAACACCATCCAGGCCTGCCAGTTTTTCTTTAAAGCTTTTTAACAGGTAGTCACCCTGTTGCCTGGCGTTTGAAATCAGTCCTTCCGCCTGGATAGTTTTAATAACACTTGAAGCCGTGGCACACATCAACGGGTTTCCACCGAACGTTGAGCCATGATTGCCTACCTGAAAAACTTCACCTGCTTTCTCGTTGGCAAGGCAGGCACCGATTGGCACACCATTACCCAGTGCTTTTGCAATGGTCATTACATCAGGTTGAATTTTATTGTGTTGAAAAGCAAACCATTCACCCGTACGACCCATGCCGGTCTGGATTTCATCAAGCATTAATAGCCAGTTATTGTCGTCACAAATAGTTCGTAACTGGTTTAAATAATCGGCGTCGGGTATCCTGATTCCACCTTCTCCCTGTATCGGTTCAACTAAAACGGCAACAACGTCTTTATTGTTTTCCGCGATATTTTTTATTGCTTCAATATTATTGTAAGGCGCGCGTATAAAGCCCTGAACCAGTGGTTCGAAACCTGCCTGCACTTTTCTATTGCCGGTGGCGCTCAGTGTCGCCATCGTTCTGCCATGAAAACTGTTTTCCATGACAATAATATTCGGCTTTTTAACCTTATTGTTATGACCATACAGGCGGGCAATTTTAATTGCAGCCTCGTTTGCTTCTGCGCCGGAGTTTGAGAAAAACACACGGTCCAAACCAGACACTTCGCATAACTGATCGGCTAAATGCTGCTGCTTGTCTATCTGGTACAGGTTGGAAGTATGCAGTAACTTCGCTGCCTGTTCGCTTATGGTCTTTGTTATTGCCGGATGCGCATGGCCTAAACCGCAAACTGCGATACCGCATAATGCATCCAGGTATTGTCTGTTATTGCTATCCCACAGGTAGGCGCCTTCGCCGCGTTCGAATGTTACATTCAGGGGGGCATAAGTTTTCATTAGGTGTTCGTTTGAGGTCATGATTCTGTATTTGTCTGTAAATAGAGTAACTTTTAATAAATCGTATAAAAAGTAAAAGCGGCAGCCATGGCTACCGCTTTTAAAGGTCTGATTATACTCGCACTTTTGTGTAAAGCAACTATTAGAATTAGGGGTATTTTTCGCTATTTCAGGTGTTTTTTTTACTTTTCTGAAGGTGCGGATTTATTGGTATGATTTTGTTATTGTTTTTGCGTTTTTTATTTGTTATTGGCGTTAATATTTTCTGTTGGTTGTTTACTTAGGCATTGCGGTTCTCGCACCGCGGGCGAGTTACTCTTTTGCTACAGCCCAAAAGAGTAACCAGAAAAGGCCGCCGCTGAACTCGATAGCCCCGGGAGAAGCGTCCGGGGAACCTGAATTTGAGGGTATCTGTTCTTTTGGCGTTGGTGTTTGCTTAAAGTGTTATTGCTTACTTTGGCCCGAGCCGCCCCGATACGCCGTCCGGGCGTAGCGGGGCTAAATCCGCCGTCCATGGCGGATTTGCTCTACGAGTTGGCAAATTCAGCTATCGAAGGCGGAAGAGTCAAGGTCAAAAACAAAGTCAACAGCACCAGCTAGAACACAGCAAAAAACATGGCGCGCAGCGCCATAGCTGGAGAAGCTTTTGTTTCGTTTCTTGTTTATCTCCCCTTTTGTTTGCTGACTTTGGGGGCATTGGTAGAGCAATTTCGCCATGGACGGCGAAATTAGTGATGCTGCGCCTGGACGGCGCATCAGCACGGGCTCGTAGGCAATGCGCCCAAAGTCAGGAACCCCGGACGCTTCTCCCGGGGCAAACAAGTCGGGGCGGCACTTTTCTGGTTACTCTTTTGTTGCTGCTGACAAAAGAGTAACTCGCCCGCGGTGCGAGAACCGCAATGTCAAAGTAAACAACCAAAAGAAAATATTAACGCCAATATCAAACAGAAAACGCAAAACCACAGGAACAATAGTAATAATCGTCAATGCTAAAAACCAACGCAACAATGAAATAAGGAGATAACAATTAAATGTAACTTGCCCGCGGTGCGAGAACCGCAAGCCTAACTAAGTACCAACCGTAAATAGAAATAAACGATAACCAACAAAAAAGGCGGCCACTGCCTAAACAGTAAACCGCCTTTTTTAATAAGCCGCTTTCAATAAGCGACTAGTTAGCGTTGCTGGCTACAAACCGTGTGCAAAACCAACCATACAAAGCAGCATAGGAATAGATAATGCTGTGTTTGTACGTGACGCTAATAGTGCGACTTTCTTTGCGCTGGCGATGGTACCAGCATCGTGCTCTTTACCGTCAAGACCAAGAATTTTCTTCTGGTTAGGCCAGATTAGAACCCATACGTTAAATAGCATGATAGTGCCTAACCATGCGCCGACACCGATAACGGCCATACCATCGGAAAGCATGAATGCATTAACAATGCCCTGCATGCCGCCGCCGACAGTGACTAACGCGCTAAGACCGGTTAACCAGGTAACTGCAGCCGCCATGCGGAACCATAACAGTGCGGGTGGTGCGATGTATTTATTGATCGCAGATGGTCCCGGGCCATCGGTATCAGCCAGGGCTTTACCAACACCTGGCACCTGAACGAAGTTGAAGTAGTACAGTAAGCCGATCCAGACTACGCCAGCCATAACGTGTACCCAGACCATCATTGAGGTTTTTAAACCGGCTGCGCCGCTGCCAATGCCAAAGGCTACTGCTAGGGCAAGAACTAAACCAACGGCCAAGGTGCCTTTGATAGTTAGTAATGGATTCATTATATTCTCCTGGAAATGTATATATCTAAATAGTTTTTTTGGTTTTCCGCTGGCCGCTAACGATAGGGTAGTCAGGTGTATAATGCAACTCTAATTTACCAAAAAAACGCTATTTTCTTAGTAAAAACAGTCTTTTCCATAGTTTTTTAAGTGTTATTAGGCCTTTTGGGGAACATTATGAATGCCATCAGTTTGAGTATTTTTGCTAATCGTATTGATGCGATTTGTGGCGAAATGGGTGTTACTTTAAGAAAGTCGGCGTTTTCCCCCAATATCCGTGATCGTCTTGATTATTCCTGTGCCATTTTTAGTGCAGAGGGTGAATTGTGTGCGCAGGCGGCCCATATCCCGGTGCACCTTGGCAGTATGGCGTTTGCCATGCGTGATGTGGTTGCCTCTGTCGAGTGGTCGCCGGGCGATATGATCGTGCTTAATGATCCCTATAAAGGGGGCACTCATTTACCCGATGTAAGTATTATTGCGCCCTTGTTCATTGACGACATACTGACGGGATTTGTTGCTAACCGCGCGCATCATGCTGATATTGGCTCCGAAACGCCCGGGTCCATGCCACTGGCATCGAGTCTGCTGGATGAGGGAATAGTGATTGAACCCAGCCTGATCGTGAAGAATAATGAGCTGGAAAAATTATTTTTTGATGGCCTGATGAAAAATATGCGGAATACGCAGGAATCCTCCGGTGATTTTATTGCACAGATTGCGGCTAACCGCCGAGGCTTGAATCGTCTGCAGGCATTAATAACGAAAATGGGGCGAGCAGACTATTTGCTCAGCCTTGAGAGCCTGAATCAATACGCGGCTACGTTGGCTAAAAACAGCCTGTCAGCTATCGATGATAGCTGCTGCAGTTTTAGTGATGTACTGGATGATGACGGCCAGGGAAATAAGGATATATTGATTAAGGTCGCAGTGACGCTGGAGCAGGGCCACATAAAGGTGGATTTTGCCGGCACCGCGAGCCAGGTCGCTGGCAATATCAACTGCCCGTTATCGGTAACAGCCGCTGCAGTCTATTATGTTTTTCGTTGCCTGATGCCGGCGCAAACGCCTGCGTGTGCAGGCAGTTTTAGTCATATAACGATACTTGCGCCGGAGAATAGTGTAGTCAATGCCAGTTTTCCGGCTGCGGTGGCGGCGGGCAATGTTGAAACCAGTACGCGAATTGTTGACGTTGTTCTGGGTGCGCTATCGCGTATTTTACCGGATAGAATTCCAGCGGCCAGTCATGGCAGTATGAACAACCTGGCGATGGGGTATTGTGGTGATGAGTTACATCCGTCGTGGGATTATTATGAAACCATTGGCGGCGGTATGGGCGCAGGTAAATATACCGATGGTCTTGATGCGGTACAAACACATATGACAAACACACTAAATACACCGATCGAGTCACTGGAAATGAAATACCCGCTTCGTATTGCTGAATATTCTATTCGTCGGTCGTCAGCAGGCGAAGGGGCTCACAAGGGTGGCGAGGGCTTGATACGTGAATATGAATTTCTGGCGCCAGCGCAGGTCACACTGTTGACAGAAAGGCGGCGGCATTCACCCTGGGGTTTAAACGGGGGCGGTGACGCGAAGCCGGGTGTAAATACATTAAATGATAAAGTCATTGCAGCAAAGCAGTCCTTTTTTGTTTCTGCCGGTGACCGCGTTCGCGTTGCATCAGCCGGCGGCGGAGGATTTGGGTTACACACAGGAAAAGAGTTATAGTAGTCAGGTGTTTAAGTTCAGGCAAAAACAGTTCATCACAATAGTCGCTTCGCTGGTTATTTTACTGGCGCAGTTTGCTGCGCACGCGCACGCTACGGAGCACCCGTTTCACGCTGAAGATTCACTGTGTATTGTTTACCAGAATGCCGAACAGAATAAATTACTGGCAGCAACGCCGTGCGCTGCAATATTTAACATTGTTGCTAGCTATCATGTTATCGCGGATTTTAGCGATCACCCGGTCGCCTCGATATTCACCGCCTATTCATCAAGAGCACCGCCCGCTCAAACTGTTTAAATTTTAAAAGCAGACGTCAAAGTCTGATTTATGAATATCAAAATTTTGATGTTCCGTTTTAATATTTATATGGTTTATTTCGATGAAAAAATTACAGTTACAAAACGCAGTTGCCTGTGTTTTATTTTTATACACTATCCCGACGGTTAGTATTGCCGAGCAATCTATGGCAGAACGGCTGGATGATTTGGAGCAGCGTTTACAGGACGTTGAAATAAAGTCTGATGCGTCACTGTCGTCTGAACAACTTTTAGTTGCTGGCGAAAGTCGCGTTACCAATAATGGTTTTAACCCGGCTATCAGCGTCATCTTTGATGGTGTTTACGCCAGTTATAAAAATAACCCAGAAGACTACCAGCTACCAGGTTATGCACCTGGTGGTGAAGCTGGCCTGGCCCGCGAAGGCTTTTCACTGGGGCATTCGGAAATATCATTGAGCAATAATATTGATGATAAATTTTTTGCAAAATTTACACTGGCCGTAGCTGAACATGAAGGCGCCACAGAAATAGAACTGGAAGAGGCGTTTTTTGAAACGCTGGCACTGGCCGATGGTTTTACACTTCGAGGCGGCCGTTTTTATTCGGCACTGGGGTATCTTAACCAGCAGCACCAGCATGCCTGGGATTTTCATGATGCGCCGTTAATTTACCGTGGTGTTTTTGGCAACCAGTATTTTGATGACGGACTGCGTTTGTCCTACCTGCTACCGACGGACCTGTTTGTCGAGCTGGGTGGCGAAGTGTTTGCTGGCGGTAAATACCCGGCGGGCGGTCAGCATAGCGGCATTGGCAGCTGGACTGCATTTGTTAACCTGGGTGGTGATATCGGTGTCAGCCACAGCTGGCAGTCGGGTCTTAGCTACTGGTCGGCGGATAATATTTCGCGCGAATACAGCAGTCATGCACATGAGGCAGTTAGTGAGGATCCCCTGTTCGAGGGTGATAGCAAAATCATCGGTTTGAATGCGGTCTACAAATGGGCGCCAATGGGAAATTCTCGCGAGCAAAATATCAAACTGCAGTTTGAGTACTTTGCCAAAGAGGATGATGGCAATCTCGGTTTAATCAACAGTAATCCGTTTGAAACGAGTACCCTGGATGGAGAGCAGCGCGGCTGGTATACGCAGGCAGTCTGGCAGTTTGTTCGCCACTGGCGAGCGGGTATCCGCTATGACCGGGTTGATAGTGAGAATAGCGGATCAGATATCGCGGTACTCGAAGAAGCCGGTTTAATTAATAATGGGCACACACCTGATCGTATCAGCCTGATGACGGAATGGCTGCCCAGTGAGTACAGCAGAATTCGTTTCCAGTATAACCGTGATGATTCCTACCCGGTGTCCGATGACCAGTTCTTTGTGCAATACACTTTTTCCATGGGCGCTCATGGCGCTCATACATACTAAGGGTATGCGCTAATGAATGATAAAACTAAAGTTATATTACGGTTATTTGCCGTATGGCCTTTACTGATGGTTTCACAGGCTTCTGCACAAATGAATATTTTTGCCTGCGAGCCGGAATGGGCCGCGTTAGCCGAGGAACTGGGTGGTGAAAAACTGACTATTTACAGTGCGACTACCGCCATGCAGGATCCTCATCACATACAGGCACGGCCCAGTTTGATTGCAAAAGCCAGGCGTGCCGATTTGTTGGTGTGTACCGGCGCTGAACTGGAAACAGGCTGGTTACCATTATTGCTTCGCAAGTCAGGTAACGCAAAAATTCAGCCGGGACAGGCGGGAAATTTTGTTGCTGCGGATGCGGTTAATAAAGTTGATGTGCCGGAAAAACTGGATAGAAGCATGGGTGATATACATGCCGAGGGTAATCCTCATATACAGACAAGCCCGGAAAATATTTTACGGGTTGCGGCCGCATTAAAGCAGCGGCTAATTAGTATTGATGCCGGCAATGAACAGCACTATACGACACGCTATGAAATATTTGAAAATAAATGGCAGGCTTCGATGCGTGACTGGAAGCTGCAGTCGGCTAAATTGAAAGGCGCCAATATTGTTAGCCATCATAACTACTGGACTTATCTGAACCAGTGGCTGGGGCTGAATGTGCTTGCGACACTGGAACCGCTTCCGGGCGTATCACCAAGCGGCAGTCACCTGGCGAAAATAAAAAAACGGCTGGATGGCAAACAGGTGAAGATGATTGTGCATGTTTCCTATGCCAGCGAACGTCCATCACAATGGTTATCGAAAGAAACGGGCGCCGCAGTTGTTGCATTGCCCGCGACGGTTGATTATCAGAATGGTCAGTCGTTGACGCAATGGTTTGATGATGTCATACAAAAACTGGTGAAGATCTAATGCTGACGATGGACAACCTGGCCGAAGGGCTTGATATCAGCATCCTGGCGCCGGCATTTATTGCTGGTATGATTGTACTGATCACGCATATTCCACTGGGCCGCGAAGTGATTAAGCGCGGTATTATTTTTATCGACCTGGCCATTGCGCAAATTGCCGGACTGGGTGTTATTGTCGCCTTCCAGTTTGGTTTTGAAATGCACGGTATCGAAGCACAGCTGGTTGCAGTGACGAGTGCATTATTTGGTGCCTGGCTGCTTCATTATCTGGATAAGGTTTCCGGTGAGCACCTTGAGGCATTGATTGGCATCTGTTTTATACTGGCAGCGACAGCAAGTATCCTGATGCTGGCTAATAACCCGCATGGCAGCGAGCACCTGAAGGAAATACTGGTCGGCCAGATATTATGGGTGGACTGGTCACAGATACTGCTGTCTGCCGTGGTTACCGCGGTGGTCATATTTACCTGGTTCAACTTTAAGCATCGCATAGGTAATATCGGCTTTTATATTGTATTCGCGGTTTCTATTACGCTATCGGTGCAAATGATCGGGGTTTACCTGGTGTTTAGCAGTTTAATTGTTCCCGCACTGGCAACGGTCAGATATAACGGCAAAACCGCGTATATCGTCGCGGCCTTGATCGGTATAAGCGGGTACTTAAGCGGTTTGATCGTGTCAGCTTTGTTTGATCTGCCCAGCGGCGCGGTCATTGTCTGGTGCCTGGTGATTTCGGCATTAGTCATTCCAGTGATACTATCCAGAGTCATGGTTAACAGCAAAGTGAAAAATTAATATGTGCGGCTTATGTGGTGAGTTGAGGTTCGATGCGTCAAAACCGGATGCCGGTGTCATCGAACGAATGAAAGACCGTTTGCGGAAACGTGGACCGGATTCTGAGGGTTTTTATGCCGAGGGGCCGATTGCCCTGGGGCATCGCCGCCTGGCTATTATCGATCTCACTGATAAAGCAGCGCAGCCCATGAAGGACGAAACTGCTGGAGTTGCGCTGGTTTTTAACGGCACGATTTATAATTTTCCGGAATTACGTAAAGAACTGCAGGCTTTGGGGCATACCTTCGTCTCGACCGGTGATACCGAAGTTATCCTGCGCTCCTATATCGAGTGGGGTGAAAACTGTGTGGCTCGCCTGCAGGGCATGTTTGCCATTGCTATCTGGGATAATAAGAAGCAGCGTATGCTCATGGCGCGTGACCGTTCCGGCATTAAACCCTTATATTATTCGCAAACTCCAGAGCGCTTATTGTTTGCTTCAAATACGCAGGCCCTGATCCATGCTGATGAAAACCTGGATACGTCGATAGATGCTTCGGCGCTGCACAATCTGTTTAGTCTGCATGCGGTTGTGCCCGCGCCGCGTACGATTATTAAAGGTATTAGAAAAGTTAAGCCTGCGCATTACCTGCTTGTTGATGCGCAGGGGAAGGTCACAGAAAAACGCTACTGGTCATTACGTGCAAAACGGCCAGACAAAAAAATGAGCGATCAGGACTGGATTACTGCAACACACGATGCCTTGCGGCTTGCGGTAGAAAAACGCGTGAAAATTGCTGATGTGCCGGTTGGTGTGCTGCTCTCCGGTGGCATCGATTCCAGCCTGCTTGTTGGCCTGCTTGCCGAGGCAGGGCAGAAAGGACTGAAAACTTTTTCTGTGGGCTTTGAAGATGCGCCGGAAGAAAAAGGCAACGAGTTTGAATATTCAGATGCGGTTGCGCAAAAATTCGACACCGAACATCATCAGCTGATGGTGCCAAACAACCAGGTTTTACCCCGCTTGCCAGAAGCTTTCTCAAATATGGCGGAGCCCATGTTCGGCCAGGACGCCGTGGCGTTTTACCTGCTATCGGAAGTGGTGTCGAAAGAAGTTAAAGTCGTGCAAAGCGGTCAGGGAGCGGATGAAGTATTCGGTGGATATTTCTGGTACCCGCGCATGCACCATTCAATTACACCGGGCATTAAACGTTTTTCTGATGAATATTTTGATCGTGACCATGACGAGTACCTGGAAACCGTCGATAGCCGTTTTCATACAGAGGATGTGACGTCACAACTAATGCAGGATCTGCTTGATGAAATCGAAGCCGATGAATATATTGACCGGGTGCTGGCGGCTGACGTTACCACGCTGATTGTTGATGACCCGGTAAAACGGGTAGATAACATGACCATGGCGTGGGGTCTGGAGGCGCGGGTTCCATTTCTTGATACGCAGCTGGTTGAACTGGCCGCTTCAATGCCGCCGGAAATGAAATTGCCAAATGGTGGTAAGCATGTGTTGAAAGAGCTGTCGCGCGGTTTTCTGCCGGATAGTGTGGTTAATCGCAGTAAAGCCTATTTTCCGATGCCGGCATTAAAATACGTACGTGGTGAATTTCTTGAGTTTATGAAAGATATTTTATTATCGGACGGAGCCAAACAGCGTGGCTTATACAACCCGGCTTATGTTGAAAAACTACTAAAAAATCCAGAGGACTACCACACGCGGCTACAGGGCAGTAAATTGTGGCACCTGGCGGCGCTGGAGCTGTGGTGGCAGCAGAATATTGAAAAATAGTTGGCAGCTCTCAGTTGGCAGTTATAAAGCTCCTAAGACGTTTTACCGCCGCCTGCTAACTGCCAACTGAGAGCTGCCAACTACTTCCTATCCCTTGTATTTTCTTACTTAAGCCCCATATTTATTTCACCCAACACTCGTTAGGGTTACTCAGGAGCAAATCAGGGTATAATTCCCTGATATTTTAAACAGGTTTATTTGGGGTAGGTATTTGATATGGCTGATGTTTTAGACAGAATTGACGAACAGGTTAAAGGCAACAAGGTAATGATTTATATGAAAGGCACACCGCAATTTCCGCAGTGTGGTTTTTCCGGTCGTACCGTAGAAGCA
This sequence comes from uncultured Gammaproteobacteria bacterium, assembly GCA_963711255.1. Taxonomy (GTDB): domain Bacteria; phylum Pseudomonadota; class Gammaproteobacteria; order SZUA-229; family SZUA-229. The sequence goes on from CAVQDO010000038.1 coordinate 25,656, forward strand.
TTGAAACAGGTAGGCAAAGAGTTTGGCTACTGCAATGTTCTGGCTGATCCTGAAATTTTCCAGAATCTACCGCGTTATGCCGACTGGCCTACATTTCCGCAGGTTTATGTGAATGGTGAGCTGATTGGCGGATGTGATATCACGCTGGAAATGTTTGAAAATGGTGATTTGAAAAAAATGATTGATGAAGCGACAGCTGCATAGTTATTAGTAATAAGTCACAAAAAAGCCACTCAATATCGAGTGGCTTTTTTTATGTTTGCAGTAAAAAAGGCGCTGCTAATAATTATGCGCCGGGATTAATAGGCAATGCTCAAAGCTGCATTATCCCTTGCTTCATCCAGTTTTGTTCCCGCCATTTTAACCATCTCATCGGCCGAAATAATTTCCTCATTGCCGCGGTAGTAATGCACACCGATACAGCCGGTTATTGATAAGTTGCCCGCCGTAGTCTTGTAGGCTCGGTTGTTTATCATGGTGAGGATACGTTCGATGGTTGAAGGTCTGTAATCTTTGGTATTACTGTGATGCATGATGATGCCAAATACATTGTTATCGAGTCGCGCAACGACATCGGTCGGCCTGACCGTACGACGTAATCGCCGGTGCTGGCTGATTAATATTTCATTCACGATGAAGTCGCCATGTGCATCGGCTATGCTGTCGAGTTCACGTAATTCGACAATAGCCAGGCAAACCCCTCCACGTCGTGCTGACGCTTCCAGCAGGTGTGCTTTCAGGGATTTCATCAGGAATGTCTGGTTGCCGGCACCGGTTACTTCATCAACCAGTGCCATTTTCTCAAGGTTCCGGATGGTTTGCTGAAGCTGGCGAGAGGTTTCCAGTAAATCGTTCTGTAATGCGGCAATGCGCGCTGCGGCATTGACTCGCGCGGCAAGCTCCTGCGGGTTAGGCGGCTTGCACAGGTAGTCATCGACGCCGTGTTCAAAGGCTTTTACCAGGTATTCAACACCATCATGCGCGGTAAATAATATAATGGCAGTGTAGGTGCCTCTTTCCTCGTCTTCCTGGCGTATGCGCTGGGTGAGTTCCAGTCCATCCATTTCCGGCATCATCCAGTCGGCCAGGACAACGTCAGCTGGCTGCTGGTTTATCATGCGTAAGGCTTCTGTTGCACAGTCAGCCATGCGGACACCGTTATACCCGGCTTTTTTCAATGCGGTTTTAACGACGATGCGGCTAAACTGTAAATCGTCTACGATAATTATCGAGAGGTCTCTGCTGCTCATGAATGCTGCTGCTATCCTTTTAGTAGCCCCTGAGGTGTTCCCAGAAGTGAGTCTATTTTTATTTATTAATATAGTCCTGACTATAGCCAAGATTTGAGAAAAGTCCCTGTTTTTTTGCGAAGAATCCGCTCTTCAGTTGCCGTCAAGAAGACTTTGCTGTTTTATTTTTCAATAGCTTGCAATTAAGAGCTGGTGTTTTCATCACTCCAGACAGGTCCTGCAGCCTCCGCCCAGCGGTTCACGATTATACAAAATAATTCGGCTGTTTGTCTGGCGTCGTATAAAGCGGTATGGGCCTCTTCATTATCCCAGCTTAGCCCGGCTGCCTGTGCAGCACGGGATAATACGGTCTGACCAAATGCAAGTCCGGCCAGGCTGACGGTATCAAAAGTGCTGAACGGGTGAAATGGGTTGCGTGAGATTTTATTACGCACAGCGGCGGAAAAAATGAAATTATGATCCATCGTTGTGTTGTGCCCTATCATAATAGCCCGTTTACATTTCGCTGGTTTCATTTCTTTATGAATAAAACGAAATAGCTCGCGTAATAGCGGTTTCTTCATCCTTTGCGGCGGCAACCCGGAACGGGTGATAGGGGTCAATACCATTGACCTCCATCGAAGCAGGCTCCATGTTAGCTCCTTCAAACGGATTGATATGGCACTGGTATTCATTGTTTGTTGTCATTTTGCCGTCGTCATCGATTTTCAGGGTGACGGCACCAATTTCTAACAGGGCATCCTTTTTATCATCAAAGCCACCCGTTTCCACATCGATAACGACAGGGTAAAAGCCGCGGAATCGGCGGGACATTAATTTAAGTTGCTCGTCACTCATGATAATTTTGTAGCCGCAGTGGCCTGTTGTTGCTAATGTGAAAGGGTGTGTTAGTGATTATTGTCGACAAGTTTCCAGCTGATTTTCTCTCCAGCTAAAAAGGGTACTAGTTTATCACTGCCCATGGGATACTCATCGGGTACCTGCCAGTCTTCTTTTACCAGGGTAATTTTTTTGCTGTTACGGGGCAGCCCATAAAAGTCAGGGCCATTAAAACTGGCAAAGGATTCAAGTTTATCCAGCGCATTTTGCTGTTCGAAAATCGAGGTGTAAATTTCTATCGCTGCGTGTGCAGAGAAAATACCGGCACAGCCGCAGGCATTTTCTTTTTTAGATTTTGCATGCGGAGCGCTGTCTGTGCCCAAAAAGAATTTTTTGTTGCCAGAGCGAATAACATCCAGCAGCGCCTGTTGATGTGTATTACGCTTTAGTACCGGCAGGCAGTAGTGGTGTGGCCGCAAGCCTCCCTGGAACATGGCATTGCGGTTATACAGTAAATGGTGCGGCGTGATAGTGGCCGCAATATTGTCACCTGACTGCATAACAAAGTCAGCTGCATCTTTCGTCGTTATATGCTCGAAGACTATTTTTAATTCTGGAAAACGCTGGCTCAATGGTTGCATTACTTCATCGATGAAAACATTTTCCCGGTCAAATACATCAATATGCGGCTCGGTTACTTCGCCATGGATTAATAATGGCAGTCCAGCCTTTTGCATTTCATCCAGCGCAGCATCACAGTGTCGAATATCGGTGACACCCGCATCAGAGTTTGTGGTTGCACCCGCAGGATAAAGTTTCAGCCCTTTTATAAAACAGCTTTTTCGAGCCGCGATGATTTCTTCAGGGGAAGTGTTGTCTGTCAGGTACAACGTCATCAAAGGTTCAAAGTCACTGCCCTCTACTGCGGCAAGTATACGATCCAGGTATTCTACTGCCTGCACCACGGTGGTGACTGGCGGGTTCAGGTTTGGCATGATGATGGCTCGGGCGAACTGTCTTGCGGTAAATGCAGCGACACTGTTTAACGCTTCACCGTCGCGCAGGTGTAAGTGCCAGTCATCGGGCTGGGTAATTGTTATGCTGGTTTTCGTCATAATGGCCGTCCGAGCGAATTGCAAAAGTATTTGTAGCGTATGGCGTATTGAAAATTGTCTCAAAATACGGATTTACTTTGTGTAAACTGTGATTCTTGACGAATTTCGCCTTGCCCAGAATAAATTTCTATATGGTGCAATGTGCTCGTCCCATATTATGCACTATGTTGAGATGTCTGTACTTCAAAAATTAACTTTATTGCTGTTTCTTAAATCCGCACCGCAGGATTTACCGTATTCATCGTCTTTGACAGTGCGGCTGGTTATCGCCTACCTGTTTTCAGGGGTGCTCGTTCTACAAACCAGTCTGCGCCCTGATGATATGATGGCAGGTCTGGTTCTTGGCTTCCTGGTGCAATATGTTTTTATTTACCTGGTATTGAAAGCGCTGGATCGGCTGCCTCGGTTCCTGCAGACATTTTGTGCAGTTATCGGTGTTGGTATACTGTTTAACCTGATTTCATGGCCTGTATTTCTGGTGTTATCGGGTGAACTAGGCAGCGATTCATTGAAAGTATCAATGTCGTTAGTGTTTTTGATGCTGCTTAGCTGGGAAGTCCTGGTGAAGGCATATATATTCAGGCATGCACTGGAAATGAAAATGTTTAGTGCCATGGCCTTATCCTTTTCATTATTTTTTATCTCGCTTGCATTATCGCAACTATTTTTTCCTGCTGAGACAGCAGGCTAAAGACTTTGACTGAAGGGGCCATTTAAAGGTGAAAATTCATATTTTAGGTATATGCGGCACATTTATGGGTGGTGTTGCTTTACTGGCGAAACAGGCCGGCCATGAAGTCAGCGGCTGTGATGCGAATGTTTATCCGCCGATGAGCACGCAGCTGGAAGAGCAGGGTATTGTGCTATGCCAGGGTTATAAGGCGGAAGATATTCCTGAGGATGTAGACGAAGTTGTTATCGGTAATGCGATGTCGCGGGGTAATGCTGCAGTTGAATATATACTAAACAGGAATATTGCTTATTCATCCGGCCCGGAGTGGCTGTCAAAGCATGTTTTGAATGATCGCTGGGTTTTAGCGGTTGCTGGAACACACGGTAAAACCACGACTTCCAGCATGCTGGCGTGGATGCTTGAATATGCGGGCCTGAACCCCGGTTTCCTGATTGGCGGTATTCCTGCCAATTTTGGCCTGTCGGCACGCATTGGCGATGCGCCGTTTTTTGTCGTGGAAGCCGATGAATACGATACCGCATTTTTTGATAAGCGCTCGAAGTTCATTCATTACCACCCGCGAACAGCGGTGTTGAATAACCTGGAGTTTGATCACGCTGATATTTTTGAAAATTTAGATGCCATTAAAAAACAGTTCCATCATTTTGTTCGTACTATTCCGGGTGATGGCCTGATTATTAAAAATGGTGAAGATGAAAATATCAGTGCAGTGCTGGATATGGGTTGCTGGTCTCAGACTGCGGCGATTCATAAAGATCATGATCCGGGTCACAGTGATGATGACTGGTCGATCGGAGAAGCCAGTGAAGACGGTAAACATTTTGAGGTGCTGTTAGATGGCAAGGTGGTTACCAGTGTGGACTGGACCTTGCATGGTTCACATAACAGGATGAATGCGCTGGCCGCCATCGCAGCAGCTCAGCATGCCGGTGTGCCGGTAGAGCTTTCCTGTGAAGCACTTAAAACGTTTAAAGGCATTAAACGCCGTCTGGAAGTTAGAGGCGTGGTTAACGGTATCACTGTTTATGATGACTTTGCGCACCACCCTACAGCCATTGCCGAAACACTGGCTGCCATGAGTGAAGTTCGTGGTGATGGCAAAGTGCTTGCGGTGCTGGAGCCGCGATCAAATACCATGCGTATGGGTACCCACAAGGCAGAGCTGAGTGATTCATTGCAACTGGCCGATGAAATATGCCTGTATCAAGCTGAAGGTATGGACTGGAAGCTTGATGATGTCGCGGCGGAATCCGTCAAGCCGGCAAGCATTTTTTCGAGTACCGAAAAACTTATTGACCACCTGGTATCAAAGGCTGCAGAGGGCGACCATATTTTAATAATGAGCAACGGTGGTTTTGAAGCAATTCATCAGCGCCTGCTGGACGCGCTGGCAGGACAGTGAGTAATTTAATGCGTCATTGCGAGGCACGAAGCAATCTCATGACGATAAGACACTGAAGTAATTTATGAAAGACACAAATAAAACAATCTCTCTTGCTATAACGGGTGCCTCGGGTGTGCAGTATGGTTTTCGCCTGCTTGAGATACTGTTGCAGAAAAAAAATACCGTATATCTTATGGTGAGTAAAGCAGCGCAGGTAGTTATTGGTATGGAGACTGATATTAAATTGCCCGGCCGCTGTAAGGATATGCAGGTGTTTCTCTCGGAAAAATACGGCGCCGGAGAAAAACAGCTTTATGTTTTTGGTGAAGACGAATGGACCGCACCGACTGCCAGCGGTGGCGGGCTGGTAGACGCTATGGTGGTTTGTCCGTGTTCGATGGGCGCACTATCTGCGATTGCAACCGGTGCCAGCAATAATTTAATTGAGCGTTCGGCAGACGTAACTTTGAAAGAGCGGCGCAAGTTAATCCTGGTGCCGAGGGAAACTCCCTATTCCGATATTCACCTGGAAAACATGCTGAAACTTTCCCGTATGGGTGCGGTGATGTTATGCGCTAATCCAGGTTTTTATAATAAGGCTGAAACCGTCGATGACTTAATTGATTTTGTTGTGGCAAAAATTCTCGATCAGTTACAGGTCGAGCATCAGCTGCAGCCTCGCTGGGGTGAATGATGTACTGGCAGCATCGCGGAATAAATTCCGCTCCTACAGATAAGCTATCCCGGTAGGAGCGGAATTTATTCCGCGATTGCCGATGTAAGCAAATGAACCACTTCTGGGAAACAAAAGCACTGGAACAAATGAGTCACGATGAATGGGAATCATTATGTGACGGTTGTGGTTTGTGCTGCCTGGTTAAACTGGAAGACGAAGACAGCGGAAAAGTTTGCAATACCAGTGTCAGTTGCCAGTTACTCGATATTGAAAGCTGCCGTTGCCGTGATTATGCAAACAGGCTGGCTAAAGTACCGATGTGTTTGCAGCTGACATTGGATAATTTACCGACGCTGGACTGGCTGCCGGAAAGTTGTGCCTATAAGCGCCTGTACGAAGGTAAGCAACTGCCAGAATGGCACCCGCTGTTAACAAAAAATGAACAATCAGTGCATGATTCCGGAATTTCTGTTAAATGGTTTGCACAATCCGAAGAGTACATTCATCCTGACCAGTTACAGGATTTCCTGCTGGAATAATTTAATATTACGTTTACGTACTATTGTATTTTGCTCTTTGTAGAATAATTGTTATGAAATCACCCGTCGATAAATTACTAAAGAAACACCAGGTGCTGACGCATTCTGATAATCAGAAAGTGCTGTCACATGTGCAGCGTGACATTAAAGTCGATTCAGTTGACTGGGTGTTGAATACCTTAATGATTGAGGGTTGTGATGTGCCTTTCAAGTTTAAGCGTAAGCAGGGCTATAAAAATGTTAAAGGCAAGCGGGTGAATTTGACTTATTACCCGGGTGTTGAAATAGTGGCCGGTATTGAAATGGAAGTGATGAATGTGGTCAGGATAAAAGTTGCCTGAGTAATCGTGCGAGTAATATTCCCTGGAAATAATTTCAGGCAATAAAAAAACGGCCACCAGGGCCGTTTTTTTATTGCGCTTTCAGACCAGGTCAGGCGCTGGTAACGTCGACAGCCTGTAGACCTTTGTCGCCTTCTGCAACGGAAAAGATAACGGCCTGGCCTTCACCCAGTGAGCGATGGCCCTTGCCCTGGATAGAGCGGAAGTGAACAAACACATCTTCACCGTTTTCGCGGGTAATAAAACCGAAACCTTTCGCTGCATTAAACCACTTGACGGTACCGCGTTCCTGCCCGCTTTCAATGGATGCGGCAGGGCGGCGTGATGATGAAGCGGTCATTTTGACAGAGATGATGGCTGCGATGAGGATACTAAGAAAAGAAATTAACCAAAGTTTGGCATAGTCAGGGGTTATCAATAGGGCGAAGCTTTCACTAAAACCGGTTGCTGTATGTGCCTGGATGCTGATTGCTGATGCGATGCTTGAAACAAGTAAACTGATTATTAGTATTTTTATAAATGACATTTAGTGACTCCGAATATATACATGATTGATACCGGAAATGATTTATTATTTCCGGGGTTTATCTTGCCTTATTCTATTTTGTAAAATGCAAGGCAAGCCCCATTATAACTGAGCTGCAAAGCTCCGTGTAGACCTGTATGTGATTTAAGTTGATGTTTTGACTTTATTTTTTTGAATTATTGCGTGCCGCGATACGGGCCATAATCGCTTCAACAGTCTCTTCGCCGGGTAATTGCAGGTGGAAACCGTGCTCTTTCAGGTTGTTAAGAACGGTGTCGGTATCTTCCCTGGCAAGCTTTGTATCGGGGCTGATTTCCAGTTCCATGGAAAATTCAACAATGCCCAGGGTGCTGAAAATCTCTTTGGGAACATTATCAAAAACATCTTCTTCGGCCAGGAAAATATACATGTCGGGCTTCAGGCTGCAACGGTAGATAAAACTCAGCATGGTTTTATAATCCTTTCAGTACCTTAGCTGCAGCATCAATAGTTTTTTGCAGGTCATCATCAGTGTGAGCGGCAGAAACAAAGCCAGCTTCATAGGCTGATGGTGCCATGTACACGCCTTCATCCAGCATGCCATGGAAAAATGCCCTGAATTGATCGATATTGCAATGCGTCGCCTGTTCAAAGCTATTGACCTGCTGCTCACTGAAAAACAGGCCGAACATGCCGCCGACACGGTTACAGGTCATGGGGATTCCTGCCGATTTTGCCGCACCCAGAATGCCATCGGTCAGGCGGACGACTTTACTGGCCAGTTCGTCATAAAAACCCGGTACCGAGATAAGCTCCAGTGTTTTCAGGCCGGCAGTCATCGCAATAGGGTTACCGGACAGGGTGCCGGCCTGGTAAACAGGGCCCAATGGCGCAATGTACTCCATGATTTCACGCTTGCCGCCAAAAGCACCAACCGGCATACCGCCGCCGATGACTTTTCCCAGCGTGGTTAAATCAGGGTCAATGCCATAGTGTGCCTGTGCGCCGCCCAGGGCGACACGGAAACCGGTCATTACTTCATCAAAGATAAGCACGATGCCGTGTTTAGTACAGGTTTCGCGTACGCCTTCTAAAAATCCTGCAACGGGCGGGATACAGTTCATGTTGCCGGCGACCGGCTCGATGATGACACAGGCCACCTGGTCAGCAATTTCTGCTACGGCTTTGTTAAATGTATCAAGGTCGTTATAGGGAAGGGTAACGGTGTGCTCGGCCAGTGACGCTGGCACCCCCGGTGAGCTCGGCTGGCCCAGGGTCAATGCGCCAGAACCGGCTTTGACTAATAATGAGTCAGCATGGCCGTGATAACAGCCTTCGAACTTGATCAGTTTGTCGCGCCCGGTAAAACCACGGGCAAGGCGAATCGCACTCATGGTCGCTTCGGTGCCGGAACTGACCATGCGCACCATGTCCATGGAGGGCACCAGTTCGCAAACTTTATCGGCCATGATGGTTTCGATTACTGTGGGTGCGCCAAAACTCAGGCCGTTACCAGCAGCTTCACACACGGCAGCTATGACTTCAGGGTGGGTATGGCCAAGAATCATGGGCCCCCAGGAGCCGACATAATCAATGTACTGTCTGTCATCTTCGCCAAAGATATAAGCGCCCATGGCACGTTTGATGAAAACCGGATCGCCGCCTACGCCGGCAAACGCGCGTACGGGTGAATTGACCCCACCGGGGATATGGTTTTGTGCGGCTTGAAATTGCTCTGACATAAGATGATTCTTTTGTATGGTTTGTAAAAGGGCTGGAATTTTACATTAATTGAAATTGAATAACATATTTTGGCTTCAATATGTGTTGGTGGTATGGTAATTACTCATAAACAGGGGAGGTATTATGAGCGAAGCAAAGACACGATACAAAGGTGGCAAGATCAATGTTGACTGGGATAGCCGGCTTTGCATTCACCTCGGTGAATGCGGGCAGTCAGAAGGTGATTTGTTTGTTGCCGGGCGCGATCCCTGGTGTCAGCCCGACCTGACATCGCCTGATGATGTCATGGATGTGGTTAAACGCTGTCCATCGGGCGCGCTGAGCTATGATTCGCCGGATGCATCAATTGCAGAAACAGCGGCGATAGTGAACAAAATCACGGTGACTTATAACGGTCCTTATTTTATTAGCGGTGACCTCGATATAGGGGGTGCGGCTGAGGATATGCCTGGTGTCGCATTTCGTGCTGCATTATGCCGTTGCGGTGCTTCAAAAAACAAACCGTTCTGTGATAACAGTCATGAGGGTATTAGTTTCAAGGATTATGGCGCTGTGGGTGAAAAAGGCGAGGTGGTTGATTCCGGAGGCCGGAAATTAAAAGTTATGCCGATAAAGGATGGCCCGCTTATGTTGAGTGGCAGCATGGTAATTCATAGTGCCAGTGGCAGGGCCGCATGGCGTGGCAGCAAAGTGGCGTTGTGCCGCTGCGGTGCTTCCAATAACAAACCTTTCTGCGATGGCAGCCATAATGGTATTGGCTTTAAATCGGAAGAATAAGTGTTAACAGGCCAGCTTTTTAACAAAAAGGTTAAAGCTGTTCGCTATTGTTATATTTTCGATAATTTAACGCCAAGTCCGTCTAGCCGGTTAGCTTCGCTGCTGCCGTCGTGACCTGCTGTACTGGATTGTATATTGCCCAGGTATAAATCTACATTATCCACAATCTGAAAGATGGAAAAAGTGGATGAGCTGGTTGTGTTGTAATTGATTTGTGTTGCCGGGCTGCCGTCATTAGCAAATGTTGCGCCACCTGTTATATAGGCGGCTTCAAAATAGTCGCGCCCGGTTGACGTATTGGCATTGCAGTTGGTCGTGGCAAAATTTTCGGTAATCAGTTTAACCAGCCCGCTCTGTTCAAAAATAGCCAGTTCTATATATGCCGCGCCCTTGGGCGAGCCACCGCTGCCGCCACCGCCAGAGGCCATGGCATAGGTTTCAGAACGTCCCGCTGAGGTGGGCGTAATAGTACATCTTGACTGCCAGCTGCCGATTAGTTCAGGTGCTACAGTGTTAGCCGTGAGTGACAGCGAGGCATCTGAGCCACCGCTGCTGCAGGCTTCCAGTAATACAGATGCAGCGATAGATAGAGTGCATGATATTTTTTTTAGCTGGGACATAAGATTGCAGGCCGTTCATGTTAGAAAGTATGGTGTATCAGGTCTGTAAATCAGGCCTTTATGAATTATAGTAGACCAGAATTATAGTGGCGCTTAATTTAGCTAAAGTTTTTACTCAGTTTTTTAGCGGTTTGCTGGATATCTTCAGTAGAAAACAGGCTGCTGATAACGGCCGTCATATCAGCGCCGCGTAGTATCAGCTGCTGGATATTGGATTCATCAATACCGCCTATGGTACAGACTGGTATCGATAGTTGCTGTTTTGCCCGGGTGATAATGTCCGGGCCTGCAACAATTGCCTCAGGTTTTGTCGGTGATGAAAACATCGCACCAAAGGCGACATAATCGGCGGAATTTTTCTCCGCTTCAATAGCCAGTGAGATATTGTTGTAACAGGAAACACCGATAATGGCATTTTCACCAAGCTGCTGGCGTGCCTTCAATAAAGAACCATCATTTTTACCAATATGAACGCCATCTGCAGCAACAGCTTTTGCCAGTGCGATGTCATCATTGATTATGCTAAGCGCATGATAGTGCAGGCATAATGAACGTACGATGTGGGCCTGGCGTAATTGTTTTTTGTGGTCGCCGGACTTGTCACGATACTGGATTATGCTGGCCCCGCCCAACAGCGCCGATTCGACCGTTTCTGAAAAATGTCCGTCGGGTATCAGCCGTGAATCGGTGATGGCGTAAAGTCCTTTAAGTTTTGCTTCCCTGTTATGAGTAGTGACGGATTGAGCCAGTGTCACTTCTTGTCCCAGAAAAAACGGTTGGGGTGATACTGTCCCATACCGATACGATGTGCATTTGCCAGGGCTTTGTGTGTATATTCCAGGCCGCTTCTTACCGCGCCAAGCACATCCTGGCCGAGAGCAATTTGTGCCGCTATGCTGGATGCCAGGGTGCAGCCGGAGCCGTGATATTTATGCGGCAGACGTTCGTTATGAAAGGTTTCCAGTTCGCGATTATTGCTAAACAGTGTGTGTACTACATCGCTGGTTTTACCGTGAGTGCCGGTCAGCAGGATGTATTCCACCTCGGTTTCAAGTAAGCCCATTGCAGCCGCAGTCGGTGTATCCGATCCGGGGGCCAGGGCGTGCACTTCGTGAATGTTCGGTGTCAGTATTTTGGTGATGGGTAATAGCAGGGTGCGAACGGTATCGACCAGGTCTTCGGTGCTTAACGCGCCATCTGTTTCAGTACTGAAAACGGGATCATAAATAACCGGCAAATCCGGGTAATCAGCCAGGATCGAGTGGATCGCCATAGCAATTTCAGCGCTGCCCACGACACCGATCTTAACTGCGGCAACCGGCATATCTTCCAGCACAGCACGAGCCTGTTCGATGACTAAATCGGAAGGCATGGGTGCAAACGAAATAACATCAACCGTATCCTGCACGGTTGCTGCTGTAATTATCGGGGCTGCCATGCAGCCATGACTGCAGAGTGTTTCAATATCTGCCTGAATGCCGGCACCACCTGTTGGGTCGGCACCGGAGAAACATAATACGACAGGAGGGTTATTTGTAGTCATAAGATTTATCGCCGAACTGAGTTTGATGTTGATTTCATCAAATATGTACACATAATGATTTTTATACAACGCTATTCTAACGTAATAAAGTACGTGTAGAATAGCGCCATTATTTTCTGGAGGTAAGTATGTCATATAAAGTTTTAACCTGCATCGTGTGTGGGTATGTTTATAACGAAGAGTTAGGTGATGAAGAGCATGGGCTTGCGCCAGGTACGCGCTGGGAAGATGTACCTGATGACTGGGAATGTCCTGATTGCGGTGCCGGAAAGGACGATTTTGAGATGGAAGAGAAATAGTCTTTCGATAAGAGTTTGTTATTACCCGATTCCAGTTCCTGGTGTTCAGCCGGCGGCTCGCTGTCACTATCGGGTGTTCTGTCGTATGAATAGAACAAGCTGGTCTTAAGGCTGACATTGGCTTAATTCAGGGGCCTGTTACTTCTAGAAGGGCGTTAATATTGACGCTCTTTTTCATTTGAGCTGGTAGTTTGCTGTTATCGATCAGTGGTTTTTATGAAATAATAAGTTTCTATTCAAATAGCTACGAAGATTTCGCAAATTGCAGGTTTTATGGGTAGTGCAGCCTCGCTGCCTGATAAAATGAACCGATGAAGTTGCAAAAAAGGGTGATAAAATGCTCTCCTTTTTTGTTTGCCTCGGTAGTATCATAGTGTGTATGCAGTAATACTATCCGGTCAGGTGTATATCGTGCATATTGCAAATGCTATTTTTTTAGATAAAGCGTCGTTGTTTCCAGAGGATCTTGATCTTTCTCTGCTAGAAGTCTCAGCCAGCTGGTTATGGTTTGATAATGTAAATATTGCTGATATTCAACACTCGCTCAAAGAGGTTGAAATTCTGGTGACCAATAAAGTGGTTATCGATAAGAAATTATTTGATACCTGCAGGCAGCTGAAACTTATTTGTGTTGCTGCCACGGGTGTCAATAATGTTGATCTGCAGGCAGCCAGAGCGCACGGTGTTACAGTGTGCAATGTTCGTTCATATGCTACTTCCTCCGTGGTTCCACATGTTTTTTCGCTGATTCTTTCGCTTAACCGAAAATTAAATGAATACCGGGCGTCGGTAACAAATGGCAGCTGGTCTCGCAGCGATTTTTTCTGTTGCTTCGGTTTACCCGTTCACAACGTTGCCAGGCAGACTATCGGTATTATTGGTTACGGTGAGCTAGGCAGAGCTGTTGCTGAAATTGCTAAAAGTTTTGGTATGAAAGTACTGGTCGCCAAAAGTCATAATCCCGATATGACCCCGGGTGGCGAAGAAAGAGTGGCTATGGATGTTTTGCTGGCAGAGTCGGATGTGGTTAGTTTGCATTGTCCGCTGACTGAAGATAACTATCACATGATCGGCCGGCGCGAACTGGCATTGATGAAACCCAGTGCCATATTGATTAATACGGCACGCGGCGGACTGGTCGATGAAGATGCCCTGCTTGATGCATTGAAGGATGAGCAGATAGCCGCGGCGGGTCTGGATGTGCTGGAAAAGGAACCGCCTTCAGTTAACCATCCACTGATCAATTATAAAAAGCCTAACCTGATCATCACACCGCATATTGCCTGGGCAAGCCGGGAGTCCCGGCAAAGGCTAATAACGGAAATCGCAAAAAATATACAGGCCTATTTGCATGGCAGGGAACGTAACCTGGTTTAGCCATAATTATAATTATTGTTTATTCGCCCATGATGGTTACTGAGACGTTTCGCTTATGCGAGTTGGTGCGATGTTCCCACATAAAGATGCCCTGCCAGATACCAAGGTCGCACTTGCCTTTATGCACGGGAATGGTTAATGAACTTTGTGTCAGGATGGTTCGAATATGTGCAGACATATCGTCTGGCCCTTCATCGACATGTTTAAACAGGCTGTCCCCGTCTTTCACCAGTCTCGCCATATAGGCATCAAGATCTTCACGCACCGTTTTGTCCGCGTTTTCACAGAGTATTAACGAAGCACTGGTATGCTGAATGAAAAGGTGGCAGATGCCGTTGCTAATGCCAGATCGTTCTATGGTTTCCGTGACCTGGCTGGTGATGTTGTAAGTCCCGCGACCGGTTGTGGAAAAACGTAATTTTTGTTGATGCAACATTTGTCTGCTCCTGTCTGCTGATGAATACAAAGCCTTTTACTTTGAAGGCCAGGCAAAGTTTCTGTTACATTCTAGTTTAAATTAATTTTATTGAGAACTCAGGCACTGACTAAATCCAGATGCCAGTTGCTGCATTAATTCAAACCAGGCGTTTTTATTATCACTCACAGTCAGGCCAAGAGGATCCAGGCCAACGGCCTTAATTGATGTGCGCTGTTCAAGGGTATCAATAATCGCCGGTCTGGGTGGCTGGTAAACCAGGCATTGAATATTATCCTGTTTTATGTGGGCGATAACTTCACGCATATGTCTCATGCTGCTGCCGGCTTCTTCATTGCTGCTAATAGCGTCAATAAAGTTAAGGGCATTTTCTTTTTCGAAGTATTGAAATGCATCATGATGGGCAATGAACGGTTGTTTCAAGTTCAGTAAGCGCGCATTTATAGCTTCACCGGTTTTCTGTATTTTAGTTAACAGGGTATTCAGGTTGTTGGTAATTAGCTTTTCGTTTGCTGGTTCGCTGGCAATTAGCTGGCCAGCGATGTGTTTGCTTATGGCAACCGCATTCTCAACCGAAAGCCAGATGTGCGGATCGATAGTGTGTTTTGATTTTGTTGTATCGTGTTCATCATGCGCATTATTAGCATGAGAATGCCGGCTTCTCAGGTCTAGTTGTTTAAGTCCGGCAGACTGCATTACAGAAACGATGGTGCTGCGTGGATGTTGTTGTGCGATAATTTTTTCCAGGTATGGTTCCAGTTCCGGGCCTACCCAGATGATTATTTTCGCCTGTGACAGTGCGCGGCGTTGTGATGGCCGTAAATTAAAATGATGCGGTGACTGGGCTGAGTCTGTCAGTAAAACGGGTTGCTCGATACCTTCCGTTAAATGTGCGACCAGTGAGTACAGTGGTTTAATGGACACAACGATGGGGCCTGCCTGGGACCGGGCGCTGGCTGCAACCACCGATGAGCTAAAGCCGAGTATTAGAAACCCTGTAATAATAAGGTTATAAAGAGAAATTATAGGTCTATTGTGGTATCGCATAGTGCAGAGTTATTTACCGAAAGCCAGGAAATTACAACATCTGAATTGTATAAAATGTTTATACTATCATGTAACAATCATACAGAATCTAAATCCATATTATTATGTCGCAATCACAGGAAACAATGTCAAAACGCGCTGAAGCAGATGACCCGGTCATACTGTCTGCGCTCGATGTTGGTTTTAGTGTACGTGACAAAATCATACTGAGTGATGTCAGCCTGCAGGTCAATAAAAAAGAAATTATTACACTGATTGGGCCAAACGGTGCGGGTAAAACCAGTCTTATCCGAATTCTTCTTGGTCTAAGCAAGGCGACTTCCGGCAGCGTTACAAGAAAACAGGGTTTACGTATTGGCTATGTGCCGCAGCGAATTAATGTGCCGGAAGTAATGCCGCTGCGAGTTTATGATTTTTTGAATGTCACTAATGCCTATAGCACTGAGCAGTGCCAGCAGGCGTTGGAAGAAGTCAGTTGTAACTATTTGCTGAACTCGCCCATGCAGAATATTTCGGGTGGTGAAATGCAGCGTGTATTACTGGCCAGGGCGCTACTGAAAAAGCCACAGTTACTTGTGCTCGATGAGCCTGCCTCTGGTATGGACGTTATTGGTCAACAGGCTCTGTATGAAACCATTAGTGCGATTCGAGAAAAGCATGAATGCGGCATTGTCATGGTGTCGCATGACCTTCACCTGGTTATGGCGGCTACCGACCGGGTCATTTGTTTGAATACGCATATCTGCTGCACCGGGCACCCGGATGATGTTAGTGAGCACCCGGAATACTTAAAATTATTTGGTGATGCAATCGATGGCCTTGCGCTGTATTCACATCATCACGATCATGAGCATGATATACACGGTAATATTATTACTTCTGAACATTGCCAGACCTGTGAACACCATGAGCCCGGGGATACTAAACACGAGCATGGTAAGAAGTAATGGATAGTTTTATTTTATATGCGCTGGCTGCCGGTCTCGCTCTTGCACTGGTTGTCGGACCACTGGGCAGTGTCGTGGTATGGCGACGTATGGCTTATTTTGGTGATACCCTGTCGCATGCTGCACTGCTGGGTGTTGCGCTCGCGGTTGCTGCTGACCAGTTGCCGATGGCTGGCGTCGGTTTAATTGGTATCTTGATTGCATTTATTTTGTTCTGGCTGGAGAAGCAGCGGGATTTATCGACGGATACACTGCTTGGCATATTGTCTCACAGCGCGCTGGCCCTGGGCTTAATCGTATTGTCTGTCATCCAGGCGCAGGGATTTAACATTAATTTGATGTCTTATCTGTTTGGCGATTTACTGGCGATCGGTCCGTCTGACCTGATATTGATGTACGGCGCTGTTATTGTTATTTTAATTATTTTTTCGCAGATATTATCACCGCTGATATCTATGTCGGTGAATGAAGAGCTGGCGCGGGTTGATGGTGTGCCGGTTGAAAAGATCCGTTTTATTTTTATGATACTGCTGGCGATTGTTATTGCGGTGGCATTAAAGGTTGTCGGTATTCTGTTAATTACAGCCCTGTTAATTATTCCGGCTGCGACTGCCAGGCTTTTTTCCAGATCGCCAAAGCAAATGGTTTTTATGTCGGTAGTGGTTGCTATTGCCGCCGTGGTGCTGGGGCTTTTCTCATCAATGAACTGGGATTTTCCGACAGGGCCGGCCATTGTTGTTAGTGCTTCTGTACTGTTTTTTGTTTCGCGTGTACTGGTTCGTTAAAAAATATTATTAACCACAGAGACGCAGAGAAAAACATCTTAACTTTAATTAGAATACGCCGCAGGCGTATTCTATAAAACTTAAAATGTTCATCTCTGTGCCTCCGTGCCTCTGCGGTTAAAAGTTTTAACGTCTGGTTTTCTTTATAGCTTTTATCGCTTCAACCACTTCATCATAAGCATGGCGGGCAATTTCATCGCGCCTTTTACCGCTGCTGTTGATCGGCGCGAGGTAATGAACTTCGACATTGATATGAGGTTCGCGCGCAATTAATCTAAAAGATTTACCAATGGGCATATCGTCCAGGAATAATGTCGCGGGGTTTATTTGCTGTCGTTTTGTTTCGGGGTTTGTTACCGGAAAAAAAATAGCAACCGGCTGTACCATGGCTTCTGCATCTATGGCGCTTTGCATCATGCGACTATGAAATCGTTTAATGTGGCCATCGGTAGTCGTACCTTCGGCAAAAACCAGGCAGTTATGCTGTTGTTTCAATGCATCAGTGATTTCGCTGCTGGCACCGGATAAAGAATCACTGTTTCCACGTTTTATATAAAGCGTACCCGCGCGTGTTGCCAGCCAGCCGATAACCGGCATCTCCTTAACCTCATGCTTTGATAAAAAATGAACTGGCAGTAAATGGCCGAGAATCAGAATGTCCAGCCATGATATGTGATTGGCGACGAACAGTGTTCTTTCCGGTAATGCCGTGCCGCTGGTTTTTATCCTTACGCCGAGCAGCCATGCAGCGGCTCCCAGCCAGTTGCCGGCAATGGTGTCAGCGAGGCTATCTGGTCTGCGTTTATTTCGTAGAAAAATAATAGTTATCAGAATGCCAATGATTATTAACAGAACAAGTAAAATTGAACGGATGAGTAATCGAATAGCTGACATTTATTTTTTCGTGTGTATTGAGCTGTTTTCAGGTTTATCTAAACTAATCAAAACGCATCGACAGGTCTATGGCTTTAATATCTTTAGTCAGTGCGCCGGTTGAAATATAATCGACCCCGGTTTTTGCGACTTCAGCGATATTGTCGATAGTGATATTGCCGGAGGCTTCAGTGATTATTTTTCCTTTGCAAATTTTTACGGCCTGCCGCATGGTCTCAATGTCAAAGTTATCGAGCAATACTCGATCAGCGCCGGCGTCCAGTGCCTGCTGTAATTCATCAAGGTTTTCAACTTCCACTTCGACATTTAGTTGAGGGTTGCGAAAGCGAGCTTCACTGACCGCGTTGGCAATACCGTCGCAGGCATTGATATGATTTTCCTTGATGAGAAAGGCGTCAAATAAACCCAGGCGATGATTTTCGCAGCCGCCGCAGGAAACCGCGTATTTTTGCGCCATACGTAAACCCGGGATGGTTTTTCGAGTGTCCAGTACACGCGTGTCTGTGCCTGCAACCTGTTCTGCGTATCGTGCTGACAGGGTGGCTGTTGCTGACAGCATCTGTATAAAGTTGAGTGCGGTGCGCTCAGCAGAAACGATATTCTGTGACGAGCCGCTTATGGTGCAGATGATTTGATCGGCTTCGACCGCATCTCCATCATCAACGCACCAGTCGATTAATATCTGGTCGTCTACCTGGCGAAAGGTTTCTTCAAACCAGTCAAGGCCGCAAAAAATACAGTTTTCACGGCTGATGACAGTGGCCAGCGAGATATTGTCGCCTGGAATTAATTCGGCCGTTATATCACCGTCACCGAAATCTTCCTTGATTGCATTGAATACATTTTCTTCAATGATACTTTGGGGTACCTGTAAGAAAGCCATAGATTATCTTGCCGCTTGTTTGTTGCGAATCAGTTTAATTGCTTGCAGAAAATTTTTGAGTTTCGTTGATAATTGTATAACGATTTTTTCTCTATAGGTAAGTCATCTGCGTTACATTCAACAAAGCCGCGTTCAACAAACCAGTGCATTGTCCGCGTAGTTAGAGTAAACAGCTTCTTCATGTGTTTTTTTCTTGCCTGCCATTCCAGGTGCTGCAAGAGGTCATCACCGCGGCCCTGTGCCTGGTAATCGGGGTGTACGGCTAGGCAGGCCAGTTCTGCTGCCTGTTCTTTCATATAGGTAAAGATAGCTGCGCAGGCGATAATCATACCGTCGCGTTCGATGACAGTGAAATTGTGTATGTCCAGCTCCAGTTGTTCGCGTGAGCGTTTTACCAGTACACCATTTTCTTCCAGCGGTGAAATGAGTTCCATAATGCCGCCGATATCATCAATGCTTGCAGTGCGCAGGCCTTCATAGTTGCCCGATGTTATCAGTGTGCCAATGCCATCGCGGGTATAAAGTTCCAGCAATAACGCGCCATCAATTTGACGGCTGATCAAATGCACTCGATGTACACCTCCACGACAGGCTTGTGCCGCATTATTCAGGTGTGACTGGGTCTCGATACTGTCACTGTCGTTTTTATCGGTGCAGTACAGGTTGCACCAGTTTTCTGCGTGGGGTAAATCCAGTTGCTGCAATAGTTCACCTTTTTTATCGGTGACGCCGTTGTTTTCCATGACAAAGATTAATTTGTCAGCATTCAGGGCAATAGCCGCTTCCGTGGCAACATCTTCCGCCCGCAGGTTGAATACTTCACCCGTTGATGAATAACCAATGGGTGAAATCAAAGTCACGTTACTATTTTCAAGCTGCTGGCTGATGGCTTTGGCATCAATTTTCCTGACGTTGCCGGTCTGGCAATAATCGATACCATTGTGGATACCGAAAGGTTGCGCGGTGACAAAATTACCGGACACAACGCGTATCGAAGCCCCCGCCATAGGCGTGTTTGGCAGTCCCGTTGATAGCTGGGCTTCAATACGCATGCGAACCTGACCCACCGCCTGCTCGACTGCAGGCATGTGTTCACTGGCTGTAATGCGCATGCCATCAGCAAATTTTGAACTGATATTCAGCGTGTTTAGCTGCTGTTCGATTTGTGGACGAGCGCCGTGTACCAGCACGACGCGCACGCCGAGGCTTCCCAGCAGTGCGATATCATGGATAAAGTGTGCAAAGCCGCTGTGATCGACAGCTTCTCCGCCAAACAGGATGACAAAGGTTCTGCCGCGATAAGCATGAATATAGGGCGCAGATTGCCTGAACCAGTCCACGTGGTCATCGTTAATGCTTGTGTTGTTTTCAGTCTTTTTGTCCAAGGTTCTGTCTCAGTACTTCATTCGTAACGGCATACCTAGTAATATACGCGATTCTGTTTTCTCTTCAATCTGTTATTTCGTTAAATTAAGCGGCAGATTTTGAGTGTTTGGTAAGTATTATAGAAGGTAACTCGCATGGCAAATGATAAAACTCGTAAATTTTCATCAATAATCGTCGATGGTGTGGCTAAGGCTCCCGGTCGTGCCATGCTGCATGCGGTTGGTTTTAAAGACGATGACTTCAAAAAACCACAGATCGGTATTGCTTCAACCTGGAGCATGGTGACGCCATGTAATATGCATATTAACAAGCTGGCGGAAGATGCTGCCCAGGGTGCAGACGAAGCCGGTGCGAAAAGCATTATCTTTAACACGATTACCGTTTCTGACGGCATATCAATGGGCACGCCGGGTATGCGTTACTCACTGGTTTCCCGTGAAGTGATCGCTGATTCGATTGAAACCGTTACCAGTGCACAGGGGTTTGACGGTGTCGTTGCCATTGGCGGCTGTGATAAAAATATGCCGGGCTGCATGATTGCACTGGCAAGGCTGAACCGGCCTTCAGTTTTTGTTTATGGCGGTACCATTAAACCGGGCGCCCATCGTCGTGACATTGTTTCTGTTTTTGAAGCAGTGGGCGGAGTTGCTGCCGGTACCGTATCCGAAGCGGAGCTGAAAGAAGTCGAAGATACTGCAATTCCGGGTCCGGGTTCCTGCGGTGGTATGTATACCGCTAATACGATGGCCTCCGCGATTGAAGCACTGGGTATGAGCCTGCCCAACAGCTCGGCGCAGGAAGCAGTCTCTGAAGACAAGAAAAATGACTGCCATCGTGCCGGCGCGGCAGTGCATGCCCTGATTGAAAAAGGCATCAGGCCCAGCGATATCATGACGCGCAAGGCATTTGAAAATGCAATCACGGTGGTTATCGCACTGGGTGGTTCGACTAACGCGGTACTGCACATGCTGGCTATGGCGTATTCTGCGAATGTGGAACTTGAACTGGATGACTTCACCCGTATCGGTGCCAATGTGCCTCTACTGGCTGATGTGAAGCCCAGTGGTAAATACTTAATGTCAGAACTGATTGCCATTGGCGGTATTCAGCCACTGATGAAAATGTTGCTGGATGCAGGTTTGCTGCATGGTGACTGCCTGACCGTTACCGGTAAAACCATGGCCGAAAATCTTGCTGATGTTAAACCTTATCCCGATGGCCAGGATATTATTCGTGCGCTGGATAACCCGATCAAGAAAGACAGTCACCTGGTCGTGCTCTACGGCAATATTGCAACCACCGGCTCAGTAGCAAAAATCACCGGCAAGGAAGGTTTGAGCTTTACTGGTAATGCGCGTGTCTTTGAGTCGGAAGAAGACGCACTGAAAGCCATTCTTGATGACACGGTAGTAAAAGATGATGTGGTGGTTATTCGTCATGAAGGGCCGATTGGCGGGCCGGGCATGCGTGAAATGCTTAGTCCGACCGGCGCTATTATGGGTAAGGGTCTGGGTAAAGATGTGGCGTTGATTACTGATGGCCGCTTTTCCGGCGGTAGCCACGGTTTCGTTGTTGGTCATGTAACGCCGGAAGCAGCTGTAGGCGGCCCGATAGCAATCATCGAAAATGGCGATAGTATTACCATTGATACTGAAAACCGCACACTTAACCTTAATATACCGCAACAGGAAATTGATGACCGCTTGAGCAAGTGGACTGCACCAGCGCCGAAAGAAACACGCGGTGTGCTGGCAAAATATGCCAGGACAGTATGTTCAGCTTCGGAAGGCGCGGTAACTGACAAGTTTTAAAACTTATTGGATGGCTTGTAGTGATTGAGTTATATCGGCCAGGCTATAATCAAAAAATGGGCAGCGAATAGATTTGTGAGTAAGATGAATAATAACATCAGGGGGGTAACGCTATCGTTGCCGGCCTGTTTGCTTATTATTTTCACTGTCAGGCTGTGCTGGTCCTGGCCTGACTGTGCTGCTTGCCTCTGGTCTGGTCATGACGGTAGTGCATCACTACACCCTGTTTCTCATCGCTGGTTTTCTGTTTGCCGGGGTTTTTATACTGCTTGCGCTAAAGCCTCATAATCGGGTCTGAATTGCTGGCTGGGCATTTGTCACCAGTCCTGATGCAGTGAAATCGGTTTCATCAGTTATACTCCCTTAATGAAAAATACAAAGAATAATTAATCATGAAATACGAAGTCGTTGATGCTGTTATATCACCCGTAGGCCAACTCGAAACACTTTCACAGTTTGAGGTTGGTCATATGTTAAAGACCAGCCAGGGTGAACTTTCCCAGATATTTCGCAACTGTGCACTGGCGGTACTGAACAGTGGCAGCGCGCTGGATGACGGCAAGGAACTGCTGGCTCGATATTCAGATTTTAGTATTGAGGTTATTCAGCGCCAGCGCGGTATCAAGTTGTCGTTAAAAAATGCGCCCGGCATTGCTTTTGTCGACGGCAAGCTTATCACCGGTATTAATGAGCATTTGTTTACCGTTTTACGCGATGTTATCTATGTGCATAACAAGGTCGTTCATTCACAGCGATTTGACCTGGGTAATTCAGTCGATGTGACCAATGCGGTATTTCATATATTACGCAACGCCCAGGTTTTTATTCCCGGTCTTGAGCCAAACATGGTGGTTTGCTGGGGCGGGCATTCAATCGGGCGGGAAGAATACGATTACACCAAGGAAGTCGGTTACCAGATGGGTTTACGTGACCTTGATATCTGTACCGGTTGCGGGCCGGGTGCAATGAAAGGGCCAATGAAAGGTGCCACCATCGGGCATGCCAAGCAGCGCAGCGGCATTGGCCGCTATATTGGTCTCACCGAACCCGGTATCATTGCCGCCGAGTCGCCAAACCCGATTGTCAATAAGCTGATTATTATGCCTGATATCGAAAAGCGGCTGGAGGCTTTTGTTCGAATTGGTCATGGTGTCGTAGTCTTTCCCGGTGGTGCAGGAACCGCTGAAGAGATACTGTATATCCTGGGCATTTTGCTGCATCCGGAAAATGCATCGGTGCCATTCCCGCTGGTATTTACCGGCCCCAAATCTGCCGAAAATTACTTTAAACAAATTAATCAGTTTATCGTCGACACCCTTGGCCTTGAAGCGCAGCAGCGCTATAAAATCATTATTGGTGATCCTGCGCGTGTTGCTATTGAGATGAAAAAAGGTATGCAGCAGGTGAGGGAATATCGTGAGCAGGAAAAAGACGCCTATCACTATAACTGGGCATTAAAAATAGATGAGCAGTTTCAACAGACGTTTGAGCCGACACACGAAAACATGAGCGCCCTGGCTTTACATAAGGACCAGGCGAATCATGAACTGGCAGCAAATTTACGGCGCGCTTTTTCCGGCGTGGTTGCCGGTAATGTCAAGGAAGAAGGGCTTCTCGCAATCGAAAAGCACGGCCATTACGAATTACGTGGCGACAGTGAAATAATGGAGCCGATGGATGCCTTACTGTCAGCGTTCGTTGAGCAAAAGCGTATGAAATTACCGGGTACGGAATACGTGCCGTGCTATAAAATTATTAAGTAAAAACCTCAACTGGAACCGGCTGGTTTAATAATTGTCATATCCCCGCGACACTTAATTATATAAAATTGCAGTGCTGTGTCGGCTCAGTGCCGCATGGTTTTATCCCTCGATAGAACTCTCGTGATTTAAAGCACGTTTAATTCAGAGTAATACTAATGAAAAAAATAACGGTAATCGGTGCAGGATTTGCTGCCTTAACTGCTGTACGCCAGTTACGTAAACTGGATAAAAAGTGCGAAATCACGGTTGTTGCGCCACAGGCTGAGCTGCATTATTTGCCCAGCCTTATCTGGGTCCCTGCCGGACTGCGTGAGCGCAAGGACATCATTGTGCCGTTGGATAACTTTTTCAGAAAAAAGAACGTTATTTTTCATCGCGGCCGCGTGACCGGTTTGCGCGATGATGGCCGCACGCTAGAAACCAGTAATGGTGTAGTCGTTAATGACGGCTTGATAATTGCCTGCGGCGGGCGATTTATTAAAAAGCTGCCGGGAATTGAGCATGCAATTACGCCCTGTGAAGGTATTGAATCAGTGGAGAAAATTCGCGACCGGCTTGCAGTAATGAAAGGCGGAAGTATTGCTTTTGGTTTTTCCGGCAACCCGAAAGAACCTTCTGCCATGCGCGGCGGGCCGATGTTTGAGTTTCTATTTGGTACCGACACCCTGCTCAGGCAACAGGGCAGGCGTGATAAATTTGAACTGGTATTTTTTACACCGGCGGCCAAACCCGGCAATCGACTTGGCCCGAAAGCGGTAGACAAATTGCTGGCTGAAATGAAAAAACGCGAGATAAGCGTTCACCTTGGCAATAAAATGGAAAGGTTTGAAGCTGGCCGTGTTGTTACCGAGGGTGCAGAATTTAACGCTGACCTGATTATCTTCATGCCGGGCATGACCGGCAATAAATGGTTCGATAATAGCGAGTTGCCGCGTTCAGAAGGCGGCCTGCTCAAAGCTGACCGGCATTGTAAGATCGAGGGTATGCAGCATGTTTATGTAGCGGGTGATTCAGGGAGTTTTCCCGGGCCGGAATGGATGCCCAAACAGGCGCATATGGCCGACCTGCAGGCGGTAGCGGCAGCTAAAAATCTGCTGGCAGAATTTAACGGGCAGACGGCCAACGCAAGCTTTAATGTTGAACTGGTCTGTATTGTGGACAGTTATGATAAAGGCATGATGATTTCACGCACCGAAAAGCGCAATATTTTGTTACCTGATATGCGCCTGTTCCACTGGTTGAAGCGCCTGTTTGAATGGCTTTACTTGAGAAAATACCGCTAATAAAGTCATTCATAAACAATGGCGGGTTTTTCAGCAGCAATGATGCAGGATCATTTTCCGGATAATATCCACCGCCGGGTTGATTGATTTCATTTCGATGTATTCATCCGGCTGGTGCGCCTGCCGGATGCTTCCCGGGCCCATTATGATTGTCTCTATGCCCAGTGCATTGTAATAAGGTGCTTCGGTGCCAAAGGCAACCGATTGTGCTTCGCTGCCGGTCATTTTTTCCGCGAGTTTTACCAGCTCGGCATTCTTTCCGGTTTCAACGGCTTCCACACCGTCGAACAGCGGTGTTGTTTTAAGCTGAATCCCCGTTTCATGCAGAACCTTTTTCAGGCGCCGCTGCATTTCGTGACGTAACTCGGCGATTTTCATCCCGGGTAATGGCCGGATATCAATTTGTAGTTCGCAACTACCGCAGATACGATTCGGGTTGTCGCCGCCGTGAATGTGGCCGAAGTTCATCGTTGGTACGGGTACTTCAAACATCGGGTTATGGTATTTGTGCTGCAGTTCATCACGCCATAGCATCAACTCTGTGATTACTTTATGCATGGCTTCCAGTGCGTTATTGCCCAGCGACGGATTGC